>NZ_JBWKYR010000029.1:0-55376 GCF_059423865.1 Acidovorax sp. GW458-11-26-14-TSB4 | reverse complement strand
GCAAAATCGTGCCAAAGCGAGCGGCAATTAGTGCCAAAGCCTGCGTAAATCGGTGCCAAAGAGGTCGGCGCGCAATTCACAGGCCAAAGATTCCTGCCGATTCCTGCAGAAATCGCTTGACCAGTAATTGCGAATCACTATCATTAGCGTACCGTACACAATAATTCAACGTACCAGGAACCCTCCCATGCAAGCCACCCTGACTGCCGCCACGCTCCTGCGCTCCGCCTCTGCAGACTCCCTGCAGCCGCAGCAGGCCGCTGCAGCGCAGCGCAGCGCCATCTCCGGGGATGGAACGGCCGCCGTGGACAGCAACGACCTGCTGCAAGGCCAGAAGGCCGTGGCCATCAGCCACAACGGAGCGGTGTACCGCCTGCAGGCCACCAAGCTGGGCAAGCTGATCCTCACCAAGTAAGCACATTGATTCACCAGGTTTCATCGTGGGGCGACTCCCGGGCTTCCAGTCCGAAAGGGTCGTTTTTGCCAGCCAACGGGCCAGATTGACCCGCGTAGCCAGGCCTTTTTTCCACGGTACCTGCCATCGGGGAGCCTGCCATGGCACTCCCAAAGCGCGGCCCCTTCGGGGCCGTGTTCGTTGGTGCGCCGGCGCACCCTCACCTCTGCACGCACACGGGTCCAACCAAAGCCCGGAAGTGGAAGGCTTTCACCCCGCTGTTCCGGCGCGCCCTCCCGGGTCCTGTGTGAAACACTTCTTGACGTTTCTCCCTTTTGCGGACACTGCCAGCCACGCGCCAAGGCATGACGCAAGAGCCGTCTGCCCACCCCGTGCACTGCCAGCCAATGACCCATCCTTCCACCGCCCGGCCAGAGATTTCCAAGGCCCAGTTGCTCCAGGAACTGTCGGCCTTCGCCAACCCCAGCGACCGCAAGGGCACGATGCTGGTGCTGCGCGACCATGTGCTGTACTGGGCCTTCATCGCCACCGTGCTGCTGGCCGAGCCGATGTGGATCAAGGTCGTGGCCGCGCTGATGGCGGGCTTTCGCCTGTCTTCGTTCTACACCCTGGCGCACGATGCCGCCCACGGCACGCTGGCCCGCTCCAAACGCCTGAACTGGGTGCTGGCCCTCGTGGCCGGGGTGCCTGCCACGCACAACTACCGCATGTGGTCGCACGACCACAACAAGGTGCACCACCCCTACACCAACGGCGACCACTTCGACTACTACACGCCCTACTCCAAGGCCGGCTACGACGCCCTGCCCTGGCACAGGAAGGTGCTGGAGCACATCTACCGCGCCCCTCTGGGCATCGGCCTGTGGCTGTACTTCGCGATCCACTGGTTCCCCACCCGCATCTACCCCAACGTGCGCACGCCCAGGGACCAGGTGCCCGAGTCGCGCAAGTACTCCGCCCTGCTGCTGGCCTACCACGGCAGCTTCGTGGCCCTGCTGCTGTGGGCACCGGCCTTCGCACCTGTCACGGCCCTGCAGGCGGTGCTGCTGGGCTGGGTGCTGCCGCTGTTCACGCTGATGTTCCTGAGCAGCACCTCGCTGTACATCATGCACACGCACCCGAACATTCCCTGGTTCAAGAGCGACGACCTGCGCCACAACCGCCACAGCCCCGAGGTGTGCTCCGTGGTCTGGTTGCTGCCCGACTGGTTCTCCAAGGTGGTCAACAACGTCTATAACCACGCCGCGCACCATGCGCACGCCGGCATCCCCTCGTACCACCTGCTGGCGGCCCAGAAGCGCATGAACGAGCTCGTGGGCCACAAGCTGGTGATCGAGAAGGCCTCCGTGCGCACCCTGCTCAGGACCATGCGCACCTGCAAGCTCTACGACTACGAGAACCACCAGTGGCTCGATTTCAAGGGCCAGCCCAGCGCCCCGCGCATCGACTTGGAGCAAAAGGGCCTGGTGGCCCTGCGCAATCCGGTGCGCGTGCCGACGGCGATCAACCCGGCCCCGGTGGTATCGCCCACGCCCGCGCCCACGGCCAGCGGCCACGCACTTCCCCAGCCGGTGCCGGACGCGCTGGCCTGACAGCATCCCATCAACAAAAAAACCGGCCTCGGCCGGTTTTTTCATGGAAGCATGCCCAGGGCATGCAGCGGGTCACAGACCGATGGCGGCGATGCCGGCGCGCGCGATCTGCGCGTCCTCAGTCGACTTCACACCGCTCACGCCCACGGCGCCCAGGCACTGGCCGTCCTTGAGGATGGCCACGCCGCCTTCGAGCAGGCCGTCGATGGTGGGAGCGCTCAGGAAGGCGGTGCGTCCGCCGTTCACGATGTCCTCATAGACCTTGCTGTCGCGGCGGCCCAGGGCGGCCGTGCGCGCCTTGGACGGGGCGATGTGCGAGGACACGGCGGCCGCGCCGTCCAGGCGCTGCAGCCACAGCAGGTGGCCGCCATCGTCCACGATGGCAATGGTCACGGCCCAACTGTTCTTCAGGGCTTCGGCTTCGGCGGCAGCGGCAATGGCCTTGACGTCGGCCAGTTCGAGTTCGTGCTTGGTTTTCATGGATGCAATGCCAGGTTGGCGGACGCTCGGCAGGCGCGCCCGGGATGGAAACCGGCAAGCATAGCGGCTCTCCGCAGGGCTGCAAGCCATGCCCAGGGCGAAAGAATAGTGACCAAGGAGAACACAATTTTCGGGCATTCCCAAGAGACCTGCACCTAAAGCGCAAGGATAAATTGAAATTTTTGATAAAAATGATAATATCGAAAATCATTTAATCACTTACGATGCCGCAGGCCTGGAAGCCGGGCACCCCCATGACGAACCCCGCCCCCTCCCCCGACCGCCATGAACAGGAGCGTCTGCGCCTGCTGCGCCGCACGCGGCTCCTCGATACCGCGCCCACCGAAGATTTCGACCGCATTACCCGCCTGGCCCGCCAGATGTTCGGCATGCCGATCGCACTGATGGCCCTGGTCGACGAAAACCGGCAATGGTTCAAGTCGCGCCAGGGCATGGAGGCCACCCAGACGGATCGCCAGTCGTCCTTTTGTGCCCATGCCATCGCCCAGGGCGAGGTCATGGTGGTGGAAGACGCCCTGCTGGATCCGCGCTTCGCGGCCAACCCGCTGGTGCTCGGCGAGCCCCGCATCCGCTTTTACGCCGGCGCCCCGCTGGTGCTCCCATCCGGCCATGCGCTGGGCAGCCTGTGCGTGATCGACCACCAGCCCCGCAGCTTCGGCGCGCAGGAGCGCGAGCAACTGGCCACCCTGGCAGCGCTGGTGATGAGCCAGATCGAGCTGCACCAGCGCGCCGGCCGTATCAACGAGGTGACGCGCCTGCCCAACCGGGCGCAGATGGCGCTGAACCTGGAGGCCCAGCGCATGCGCACGCCCGGCGAGCGGCGCGGCATGCTGCTCATCGACGTGATGCAGCACCAGCGCCTGCAGGCCGCCGTGCGCGCCGTGGGCATCGCACCGCTGGAAGGCGTGCTGCGCCTGATCGCCGAACGGCTCAAGGACCTGCTCGGGCCCGACTGGCCCATCTACCACGTCTCGGAAACGCGCTTTTGCATCCGCATGCAGGGCGACTCGCGCGAAGCCTGCGAACAGTTCGCGCGCCGCGTCGTCGAGCACCTGGAAACGCCGTTCGCGTGCGGCAGCGTGTCGGTGGAGCTCGAGATCGAAATGGGCCTGGTCGATTTCCAGCTCGACCAGAACAGCGCCAGGGACGCCCTGCGCAAGGCCGCTGCGGCGTTGCAGGAATCCAGCGCACGCGGCCGGCGCCTGCTGTGGCACGAAGACAGCTTCGACGCCGCCCACCGGCGTGCCTTCCGCCTGCTGCAGGACGTGGCGCCCGGACTGGCCCGGGGCGAATTCCGGCTCGTCTACCAGCCCAAGCTCAACCTCACCCTGCAGGCCTACTCCGGGGTGGAGGCCCTGGCGCGCTGGACCCACCCGGTGCACGGGGAAATATCGCCTGGCGAATTCATCCCCTTGATCGAGAACTCCCCTCTGATCCACGCCTTCACGCGCTGGGTGCTGAACACCGCACTGGGCCAGCTGGCAGCCTGGCGTGCCCAGGGGATCGACCTCACCATGGCGCTGAATGTCTCCTCGCGCAACCTGGACCAGCCCGGCTTTGTCGATGCGATGCGCGAGATCTGCGAGCGCCAGGGCGTGCCGATCAACAAGCTGCACGTGGAATGCACCGAAACCTCCGTCATGACCCACGTGGAGACCCACGAGGCCCTGCTGGCCCTGCAGGCCATGGGAGCCCAAATATCGCTGGACGATTTCGGCATGGGCTACTCCAACCTGGCCTGCCTGCACTCCCTGCCCGTGCAGTTGCTCAAGCTCGACCAGTCCCTCATCAAGCCGGTGGACACCGATCCCCGGGCCATGGATCTGGTCAAATCCCTCATTTCCATGGGGCATTCGCTCGGCTACCGCATGCTGGCCGAAGGCGTGGAAACCCGGGCCGTGTTCGACCTCGTGGTCGCCGCAGGCTGCGACGCCATCCAGGGCTACTACCTCTCGCGCCCGCTGGAGGCACCAGCCATCCCCGCCTTCATGGCGTCCCAGGCACAGGGCCCCCTGCCCCTGGCCGCCTGACGTACAAGTGGCTCGCTGCATTGCGGCGCTACGCCTGAAACTGGCGCGGCCAAGGCCAGTGCCCCCCGCGCAAGGGCCGCCCCGCCGCGCTGGGGGCTGAGGGCCGCGGCTCCAAGCCTGCCTGCGCAGGCTTGGACGTGCCCGAAGAGCCGCCGCCTCTGGCGGTGGCCCCGAGACGCGCAGCGTCTCAGGGGGTGCATCATCCTCAAGCCCGTTGACCGGTGCGGGTATTGCCTTCCTGGGGAACGCCTCCACCTAGAATTTGTCCAAGCCTGTACCGTGCAGGCACAAGGAGAGATACCGATGAATGACCAAGTCACCACCCTGAACCCTTCGGCGGGCTATGGCATTTCGCAGGAAGAGCGCCACAAGGTGCTGCGCAATACCTACTGGCTGCTCGCCCTGAGCATGATCCCCACCGTGCTGGGCGCCTGGATCGGCGTTGCCACGGGCATCACGCAGTCGCTGCGCGGCGGCGTGGGCCTGATCGTGTTCCTGGGCGGCGCGTTCGCCTTCATGTTTGCGATCGAAAAGACCAAGCGTTCGGCCGCCGGCGTGCCGGTGCTGCTGGCCTTCACCTTCTTCATGGGCCTGATGCTCTCGCGCATGATCGGCATGGTGCTGGGCTTCAAGAACGGTACCGACCTGGTGATGACCGCATTTGCCGGCACGGCAGGCGTGTTCCTGGTCATGGCCACCCTGGCCAGCGTGATCAAGCGCGACCTCTCGGGCATGGGCAAGTGGCTCATGGTGGGCGCACTGGTGCTCATGGTGGGCGCCATCATCAACGTCTTCGTGGGCTCCTCGGCCGGCATGATGGCGATCTCGGTGGCGGCGATCGGCATCTTCAGCGCCTACATGTTGTATGACTTGAAGCAGATCCTGGACGGCGGCGAGACCAACTACATCAGCGCCACCCTGGCCCTGTACCTGGACATCTTCAACGTGTTCCAGAGCCTGCTGGCCCTGCTGGGCATCATGGGCGGCGAAAAGGACTGAGTCAGCTCCTTCAGCCCTGCGTCCCCAAAAGGCTCCCTCGGGAGCCTTTTTCTTGAGCCCGCGCAATGGTCAAGCCTCAATCCGGGCGGGCTGCTGCCGATAATGGAAGTACATGCGCCCTATCGAATTCTTTGCCCCCCAACCCGTCCTGCGCCTTCTGGCTGCGTCCGCTGTCCTGCTGGCCCTGGCCGGGTGCGACAAGCTCACCGCCACGCTGGGACTGAACGAGGCGCAGCAAAAGGACACCGAGGCCCGGGCCATCGGCGGGGCCTGCCGCCATGCGCTGCGCGGGGTGGAAGACTGCTATACCCTCAATCCCAAGGCCCCCAAGGCGGCGGTCTTCGACGGTTGGAAGGAGATGGACCAGTACATGCGCGACAACAAGATCGAGGGCACGCCCGCGGTGGTGGCCAAGCCCCCTGAGCCGGCACCCCGGCGCACGGCGCCAAGGGCATCCGCCCCCGCCGAGAGTTGATACACACAGGACAAAGGGGCCCTCGAGCCCCTTTTTCACGCCTGCGTGGCGGGAGGATCCCCGGCCTCAATCCCGCTCGAACACCGCCATGCTCTCGACGTGCGCCGTGTGCGGGAACATGTTGACCATGCCGGCCGCCGTGCAGCGGTAGCCGCCCAGGTGCACCAGCAGGCCGGCATCGCGCGCCAGTGTGGCCGGGTTGCAGCTCACGTAGACGATGCGCTTGGGCGGGGTCCAGTTCTCGGCGCCCGGGGGCAACGGTGCCGCACCCTCGGCGCCGAGGCGCGCCTGCTCGATGTCGGCCAGCGCCTTGGCCAGTGCAAAGGCGCCCTCGCGCGGTGGGTCCACCAGCCATTTCTCGGCCGAGCCGTCGGCGATCAGCATCGCGGGCGTCATCTCGAACAGGTTGCGCGCCACGAAGTCGGTGGGCGCCAGCGCCTTGCCGCCCTGCGCCACCAGGCCCTGGTTGAGCCGGTAGTTCTCGCGCGAGCGCGCCACCAGCGTCTCGCTGCCCTCGATGCCCAGCACCTCGCGGCCTTGCGTGGCCAACGGCAGCGTGAAGTTGCCCAGGCCGCAGAACCAGTCGATCACACGCTCGTGCTTTTGCACATCCAGCAGGCGCAGCGCACGCGTCACCAGCACGCGGTTGATGTGCGGGTTCACCTGCGTGAAGTCGGTGGGCTTGAAGGGCATGGTGATGCCGAAGTCCGGCAGGCCATAGGACAGCGGCTCGCCGCCCTCCTCCATCAGCTTCACGGTCTCGGGGCCCTTGGGCTGCAGCCACCATTGCACACGGTGGGCCGCAGCAAAATCGCGCAACCGCGCGAGGTCATCCTTGCTCAGCGGCTCCAGGTGGCGCAGCACCAGCGCGGTCACGCTGTCGCCGCAGGCCAGTTCGATCTGCGGGCAGGTGTCGCGCGCGTCCATGGAGGCGATCAGCGCGCGCATGGGCATCAGCATGGCGTCCACGTGCGGAGGCAGCACCGGGCAGGTCTGCATGTCGGCCACGTAGCGGCTCTTGCGCTCATGGAAGCCGACCAGCACCGTGCCCTTCTTGATCACATGGCGCACCGACAGGCGCGCGCGATACCGGTAGCCCCAGGCCGGGCCCTCGATGGGGCGCAGCACCGTCTGCGGGCGCACCTTGCCCAGGTGCCAGAGGTTGTCCTCCAGCACGCGCTGCTTGACGGCGACCTGCCCGCCCACGTGCAGGTGCTGCATCTTGCAGCCGCCGCAGGCGCCGGCATGCAGGCCGAAATGCTGGCAGCCCGGGCGCACACGCTGCGACGATTCGCGGTGGATCGCCGTCAGGCTGGCCTGCTCCCAGTTGTTCTTCTTGCGATGGGTGTTGGCGGTGACGTACTCGAAGGGCAATGCGCCGTCGATGAAGACGACCTTGCCATCGGGCCTGCGCGCCACGCCCTGGGCTTCCAGGTCCAGGGAACGCACAGCCAGCCAGCCTTCGGGCAGTTGCTCCGATTCCTGGCCTTCAGGTTCATACGAGGGGGACAATTCTTTGGGTTCGCTCATCCCCCGATTGTCTCAGAGGCGGCAATGCGACCTGCGCCCAGCCCCGGGGGCCGCAGGTCGAAGGACGGGATCAGCCGCGGTCAGCGCGCGGTGCGCGGCGCCCGCCGGGGCCGCTCATGCTGGCCGGTGCAAAGCGCGGCAGCTCGTTGATGCGCAGGTCGCAGCCATGGTTGTCCAGCGTGAACACCAGCGTGCTGCCGGGTGCGACGCGGGGCAGCACTTCGTGGATCTGGTAGGACATGTCCACCGGCGGCTCGGGCGAGCGGTAGATGATTTCCTTGGCCGGGCTGTACACCACGTAGCAGGCGGCAGAGGCGGACTGGCTGAAGCCGACGGCCAGCAAGGCGGCTGCAGCGAATTTGGATGCGGACATGGGAACTCCTCCTGCGACTTTCGGTATTGCAGCCATTATGCGGGCTTGTGCACCGCTCGCCAATGCAGGCGTTGCGCGCGTGCCTACCCCGTGCCTATCGCAGGACCAGGTGGTTGCTGTGCTTGACCTCCTCCATCACCGCATAGGTGCGGGTTTCGCGCACGCCCGGCAGTTGCCAGAGCACGTCGCCGGCGAACAGCCGGTAGGCATTCATGTCCGCCGAGCGGGTCTTGAGCAGGTAGTCGAACCCCCCCGCCACCATGTGGCATTCCATGATCTCGGGATGTACCTGCACGGCGGCCTTGAACTGGTCGAACACATTGGGCGTGGTGCGGTCCAGCAGCACCTCCACGAAGACCAGCATGCCCGCTCCCAGCTTGAGCGGGTTCAGCCGCGCCTCGTAGCCCAGGATGAAGCCGTCGCGCGTGAGCCGCTGCACACGCGCCAGCACCGCCGTGGGCGACAGGGCCACGGCCTCGGCCAGCTTGAGGTTGGCAATGCGCCCGTCTTCCTGCAGGATTGACAAAATTCTGCGGTCGATACGGTCCAGATCGGCATCGTTGGTCATTGACTATAGTGATTCATTCGTTCGATGGGCCAATTTTCGAACATTTATTCATCACAAGTCCAGAGATGATCCATTCCAGCGGGCCCGACAGCCGTCGGGCCCGAATCCATCCCAGAGAGACGCAGCCGCCATGACCCATCCCGCCCACTTCGCCGACTTCGCCCCGCGCACCCCGCTGTCCAGCCCGCTGCGTGCCGCCATCACCGCGGCATGCCGCCGCCCCGAGCCCGAGGCCCTGGCGCCGCTGCTGGAGCAGGCCCGCGTGCCGCAGGACGTGGCCGCAGCCGCGCAGCAACTGGCGCTGCGCATTGCGGGCGCACTGCGCGAGCGCAAGGCGGGTACCGGCCGCGCCGGCATCGTGCAGGGCTTGCTGCAGGAGTTCTCGCTCTCGTCGCAGGAAGGCGTGGCCCTGATGTGCCTGGCCGAGGCGCTGCTGCGCATTCCCGACAAGGCCACGCGCGACGCACTGATCCGCGACAAGATCAGCAACGGCCAGTGGGAGCCGCACCTGGGCAAGAGCCCCTCACTCTTCGTCAACGCGGCCACCTGGGGCCTGCTCATCACCGGCAAGCTGGTGGCCACGCACAGCGAAGGCAGCCTGGGCGCGTCGCTGGGCCGGCTCATCGGCCGGGGCGGCGAGCCGCTGATCCGCAAGGGCGTGGACATGGCCATGCGCATGATGGGCGAGCAGTTCGTGACCGGCGAGACCATTGCCGAAGCGCTGTCCAACGCGCGCCGCATGGAGGCCGAGGGCTTTCGCTACTCCTACGACATGCTCGGCGAGGCGGCCCTGACCACGGCCGACGCCGAGCGCTACTACGCCTCGTACGAGCAGGCCATCCACGCCATCGGCAAGGCCTCGGCCGGGCGCGGCATCTACGAAGGGCCGGGCATCTCGATCAAGCTGTCGGCCCTGCACCCGCGCTACAGCCGCGCGCAGTTCGGCCGCGTGATGGACGAGCTCTACCCCCTGGTGCTGCGCCTGACCGAGCTGGCCAAAAGCTACGACATCGGCATCAACATCGATGCCGAGGAGGCCGACCGGCTGGAGATCTCGCTGGACCTGCTCGAGCGCCTGTGCCATGCCGAGAGCCTGGCGGGCTGGAACGGCATCGGCTTCGTGATCCAGGCCTACCAGAAGCGCTGCCCCCACGTCATCGACTTCGTGATCGACCTGGCCCGGCGCACCCGCCGCCGCCTGATGGTGCGCCTGGTCAAAGGCGCCTACTGGGACAGCGAGATCAAGCGCGCCCAGATCGATGGCCTGGCCGACTACCCGGTCTACACGCGCAAGGTGCACACCGACATCTCCTACGTGGCCTGCGCGCGCAAGCTGCTGGCCGCGCCCGAGGCCGTGTACCCACAGTTCGCCACGCACAACGCCGAGACCCTGGCCACCATCTACCAGCTGGCGGGCAGCAACTACTATGCGGGCCAGTACGAGTTCCAGTGCCTGCACGGCATGGGCGAGCCGCTGTACGAGCAGGTGGTGGGCGCTGTCACGGCAGGCAAGCTGGGCCGCCCCTGCCGCATCTACGCCCCGGTGGGAACGCACGAGACGCTGCTGGCCTACCTGGTGCGCCGCCTGCTGGAGAACGGCGCCAACACCTCCTTCGTGAACCGCATCGCCGACGAGGCCATTCCCCTGCCCGAGCTGGTGCGCAGCCCCGTGCAGGTGGTGGACGAGGCCGCCCAGCGAGAAGGCCAGGCCGGCCTGCCGCATCCGCGCATCCCCCTGCCGGGCGCGCTGTATGGCGCCGGCCGCGCCAATTCCCAGGGCCTCGATATCGCCAGCGACGCCACGCTGGCGCAACTGAGCGCCACCCTGCAGGCCAGTACGCTGCAGGACTGGAAGGCCGGCCCGCTGCTGGCCGCCGATGTGCCCACCGGCCCCACGGCCTCCGTGCGCAACCCTGCCGACCTGCGCGACGTGGTCGGCCAGGTGCAGGAGTCCACGGCGGAGGACGTGGACCAGGCCCTGCAGAACGCGCAGCAGGCAGCCCCCGCATGGGCCGCAATCGCGCCGGCCGAACGCGCCGCCACGCTGCAACGCACGGCCGACCTGCTCGAGGACCGCATGCAGCCATTGATGGGCCTCTTGATGCGCGAGGCCGGCAAAAGCGCCAGCAATGCCATCGCCGAGGTGCGCGAGGCCGTGGACTTTTTGCGCTACTACGCGGCGCAGGTCGCAACCACCTTCGACAACACTACGCACATTCCGCTCGGCCCCGTGGCCTGCATCAGCCCCTGGAACTTCCCGCTGGCCATCTTCATGGGCCAGGTGGCCGCAGCCCTGGCCGCCGGCAACCCGGTGCTGGCCAAGCCAGCCGAGCAGACGCCGCTGATCGCTGCCGAGGCCGTGCGCCTGCTGTGGCGCGCGGGTGTGCCGCGCGCGGCGGTTCAGTTGCTGCCCGGCCAGGGCGAGACCGTGGGCGCCCGCCTGATCGGCGATGCGCGCGTCATGGGCGTCATGTTCACCGGCTCCACCGAGGTGGCGCGCATCCTGCAAAAGACCATCGCGGGCCGGCTCGACGCCGCTGGCCGCCCCATTCCGCTGATCGCCGAGACGGGCGGGCAGAACGCGATGATCGTGGATTCCTCTGCCTTGGTGGAACAGGTGGTCACCGACGCCGTGTCCTCGGCCTTCGACAGCGCGGGCCAGCGCTGCTCGGCACTGCGCGTGCTGTGCGTGCAGGAAGATGCCGCCGAGCGCGTGGTAGAGATGCTCCAGGGCGCCATGGGCGAGCTGCGCATGGGCAACCCCGGCGTGCTCGCGGTGGACGTGGGCCCGGTGATCGACGCCGAAGCGCAGGGCGGCATCCAAAAGCACATCGAGGCATTCAAGGACCGTGGCCATCGCGTGTTCCAGCATTGCCGCAGCGATGCTGCCGAGGCCGCGCAGGGTACCTTCGTGCCACCCACGCTGATCGAGCTGAACAGCATCAGCGAGCTGCAGCGCGAGGTCTTCGGCCCGGTGCTGCACCTGGTGCGCTATGCCCGCAAGGACCTGGACCAGTTGCTCGACCAGATCAACGCCACCGGCTACGGCCTGACCCAGGGCGTGCACACCCGCATCGACGAGACCATCGCCCGCGTGGTGGACCGCGCCCATGCCGGCAATGTCTACGTCAACCGCAACATGGTGGGTGCCGTGGTGGGCGTGCAGCCCTTTGGCGGCGAGGGCCTGTCGGGCACGGGGCCCAAGGCCGGCGGCCCGCTGTACCTGCTGCGCCTGCTGGCCGCACGCCCTGCCAACGCATTGGCCCAGACCTTTGCGGCCGCCGACCGCACCACGCCGCCCGACATGGCCGCGCGCGATGGCCTGCTGGCGCCGCTGCGGGCGCTGGAGCGCTGGGCGCAGATGGAGAACAAGGCGGCGCTGGCCGCCACCTGCCGCCGCTTTGCCAGCGAAAGCCAGAGCGGCACCGCACGCACCCTGCCCGGCCCCACGGGTGAGCGCAATGTCTACAGCCTGCAGCCGCGCGCCACGGTGCTGTGCATCGCCAGCGCCGAAGACGACCTGCTGACCCAGCTGGCCGCCGTGCTGGCCAGCGGCGGCAAGGCCGTGTGGAGCGACGCCCACACCGCCCTGCGCACCACCCTGCCCGCCGAGGTGCAGGCGCGCATCGTGACCACGGGCAACGCACTTGCGGACGGCGGCGTCGAACTGGCTGCCGCGCTGCACCATGGCAGCAGCGAGGCGCTGCGCAGCACCTGCGAACAGCTGGCGCGCCGCGCCGGCCCCATCGTCGCCGTCACGGCCCTGCACCCGGGCAGCACCGATGTGCCGCTGGAGCGCCTGGTGATCGAGCGCGCGCTCAGCGTGAACACGGCGGCGGCCGGGGGCAATGCGAGCCTGATGACCATCGGTTGACCCCCGGGGCCAGGCCTACCTGGCCCTGCCGGCCGGCTTGGCCGCGCCGAAGCCCAGCTTCTCCATGGCCTCGTGCGTCTCCAGCAGCATGGCGGCCACCTCGGCCACCGTCACGCGCAGGCCGGTGGCGCGCTCGCGCATGTGCTCGTAGGCCTGGGCCTCGCTCATGCGCTGGTAGTCCACCAGCACGCGGATGGCCTTTTCGATCTGGCGCCGCGACTTGATGGTGGATTCGAGCTTGTCGATCTTGCCCTGCTGGCGCTGCTGGAAGCCCTGGGACGCACGCGCCAGCACCAGCGTGCTGAGGATGCCCGAGGAGCGGAACGGCTTGGTGATGACGCCGTGCGCCCGCGTGTCCAGCAGCAGCTTGAGCGTGGTCGGGCTTTCATAGTCCGACAGGGCCACGAAGGCCGCGTCCACGGCGCTGGCATTCCAGGCGCTGCTGCCCTCCAGGTCCTGCGAGACCTGGAAGAAGATCACGTCCACCCCGGTGGGCGGCTCGGCGGGAAACGGCCACACCACCTTGAGGCGGCAGCCGATGCGCTGCAGTTGCTGCACCACCACGTCGCGGTCTTCACCCGGCGGGTAGACCACGGTGACGCTGATGCTGCGCAGGTCTTCGTAGAGACGGCGTAGGCTCGAACTCATGGCTTGCTCACCTCAGCCAGAACTCGGAAAACCCGAAGGTCGACAAATAGGGATCGGGCCGCACCGGCTCCGAGGCCTCCCAGGCGATGTCGAACTGCCCGTCGGCCCGGCAGATGCCGATGCGCGGCGTGAGGGTGCAGTGGTTGTTCTCGGCATCCACCGTGACGCGGCCTTCGGGCGAATCGAAGGACACGGCGCGCGCCGCCTCCACCAGCTTGCGCCGGTCCATGCTGCCGGCGCGCTGCAGGGCCCGGGCGAACAAGTGCACCTGGGTGTAGGCCATCTCGGACCAGGTGCTGGTCGGCCGGTCGCCGAAGCGCTGGCGCCACAGGGCTGTGAAGCGCTGGTTGCTCTCGTTCTGCACCGAGCCGAAGTAGGTGGCCGAGGTGATGTGCCCCTCGCACAGCGCCGGGCCGATCAGGCGGATCTCCTCCTCGGCCATGGACAGGCTGGCGATCGGCATCTTCTTCGGGTCCAGGCCGAACTCGCGGTACAGTTGGTAGAACAGCCGCGCCGACTGGCCCACCAGTGTGGAGAACACCACGTCGGGCTGCTGGGCGCGGATGTCGGCGAGCACCTCCTTGAGTTCGGCGCCGCCCGCCTCGATGGGCAGGTAGACCTCGTCCAGGATCTCGCCGCCGTGCTGCTCCACCATGTCGCGCATGATGCGGTTGGACTCGCGCGGGTAGATGTAGTCGGCCCCTACGAGGTAAAAGCGCGTCCCGCGGTTCTGCATCAGGTAGGCGGCCAGCTGCACGCTGTTCTGGTTGGGCACGGCGCCGGTGTAGATCACGTTGGGCGAGTACTCGAAACCCTCGTAGAACGAGCAGTACCACAGCAGGGCGTTGTTGCGCTCCACCACCGGCAGCACGGCCTTGCGGCTCGACGAGCGCGAGCAGCCGAAGACCACGGTGACCTCGTCCTCCAGCAGCAGGCGCGTGGCCAGCTTGCGGTACTCGGCGATATCGCCCTTGGGGTCGTAGACCACGGGCACCAGCGGCCGGTCGAGCACGCCGCCCAGCTGGTTGATCTCCTCGATGGCCAGGGCCGTGCCGAAGAAGTGCTCCGACTCGGTGACGCCCGTGGGGCCCGAGCGCGAGAACAGCACGCCGACGCGCCAGCCCTCGTCGTGGGCAGGCTGCGGCGGCAGGGAAAGGTCATCGGGCATGGCGCTCCTTCATTGGTCGAACAGGCTTTGCATCTGGTGGGTGGTCCTGGCGCTCTGCAGCGCCAGCATGAGCAGGATGCGGGCCTTGTGCGGGCTCAGATTGTCGGCGAACACCGCGCCCGCTGCCTGCAGCGTGCGCCCCCCGCCCTCGAAGCCATAGGCCGGCTGCACGCGGCCATTGGGCACGCGGGTGGAGATGGCCACGGCCACCCCGCGCGCAATCGCCTCCTGCACGGCGGCGAGCATGTCGGCGTTCACATTGCCAAAGCCCAGGGCCTGCACCACGATGCCGCGCGCCCCCAGCGCCACGGCGGCGCGCAGCAGGTCGCCGCTGGCACCCGCGAACATGGGCACGATCTCCACGCGCGGCAGCGCTCCCGCGCGCAGCGGCAGGTGCAGGCGCCGCGCGGGCTGGCGCGAAAAGACCACCCGGTCCTCGTCGGCCACGCCCAAGAAGCCGAAGTCGCCGGACTTGAAGGCCTCCACATCGGCGGTGTGGGTCTTGGTGGCCTCGCGCGCGGCGTGGATCTGGTTGTTCATCGCCACCAGCACGCCCTGGCGCCGCGCACGCGGCTCCACGCAGACGCGCGCCGCATTGAGCAGGTTGCGCGGCCCGTCGAAATCGGGCACCGAGGCATTGCGCTGCGCCCCCACCAGCACCACCGGCTTGTCGCTGGCGAGGGTGAGGTCCAGGAACCAGGCGGTTTCCTCCAGCGTATCGGTGCCGTGCGAAACGATGGCGCCGGTGATCTCGGGGCGCGCCAGCGCCTCGTCCAGAGCCAGCTTGAGCTCCACCCAGCGCCCGGCGTCCATGTGGTCCGAAGGGATGTTGAACAGCTCGCGCACCTCCAGCCGGGCCACGCGGGCCATGGCCGGCACGGCGGCCAGCAGGTCGGCGCCCGAAAGGGCGGGCACGGCCCCCCCGCGATCGGGATCGATCTTCATGGCAATGGTGCCGCCCGTGGCGATCAGTTGGCACAGCGGCAGCGTGGAGGCCACCGGCGCCAGAGGGTCCATGTCGAACATCCGTCAGACCCTCAGGTGGTTGAACACGGATTCGACCGCCCCCTCGGCCTTGGCCAGCCCCTCGTCCACCAGCTCGCCCTGCTTCAGGACCACATAGCGGTCCGCCACCTGCAGCGCGAAGGGCACGTTCTGCTCCACGATCAGCAGGCTGGTGCCATGCTGCGCGCGCTCGTGCAGCAGGGCCTGGGCCAGCCGGTCGATCACAGAGGGCTGCAGGCCTTCGGTGATCTCGTCGAGCAGGATCACCGAGGGGCGCACCATCAGCGCGCGCGCCAGCAGCAGCATCTTCTGCTCGCCGCCCGAGAGCGTGCCCGCGTACTGCGCCAGGCGGCTCCTGAACACCGGGAACAGCGGCTCCACCGCGGCAAAGCGCTCCTCGAACAGCGACTCCTGCGCCAGGCCCAGGCGCAGGTTGTCGCGGATGCTCAGGTCGGCGAACAACGGCTGCTCCTGCGAGGCGTAGGCAATGCCCTGGCGCGCGATGCGGTGCGGCGGCAGGCGCGTGATGTTCTCGCCGTTCAGGTGCACGGCGCCGGTCTTCTTGGCCAGGAAGCCCATCACCGTCTTGAGCAGCGTGCTCTTGCCCATGCCGTTCTTGCCCAGCAGGGCCACGGCCTCGCCCTTGCGCACCTGCAGCGACAGGTCGCGCAGCACCACGGAGGCACGGTAGCCGCTGGTGACGCCATCGAGCGCCAGCGCGGGCGGAAAAGGGCTGGCGCTCATGCGGCCTCCTGGGGGCTGTGGGCACTGCCCGAGTAGATGGTCTTGACCAGGGGCGAGTTCACCACCTCCTGGAAGCTGCCCTGCATGGCGATGGCGCCCTGGTGCAGCACGACGATGCGGGTGGAGATCAGCTCAACGAAGTCGAGATCGTGCTCCACCAGCAGGCAGCACAGGCCATAGCGCTGCGCCAGCGACGACAGCACCTCGCCGATCTGCGTGCGCTCGGTCTTGGTCAGGCCGGCGGTGGGCTCGTCGAGCAGCACCACGCGCGGCTCCAGCGCCAGCACCATGGCCAACTCCAGCGCCTGCTGCTCGCCGTGCGAAAGGTCGCGCGCCACGGTGGCCAGCTTGCCCTCCAGCGCCGTGGTGCGCACCACGTGCAGCACATAGGGCGGCAGGCGCAGCACCGGGTCCTGGCGCAGCAGCGAGGGACGCTCAAGGCGAGTGCCGGCGATGCGCAGGCACTCGGCCACGGTCAGCGACTCGAAGATGTTGGCGTTCTGGAACTTGCGCCCCAGGCCCAGGCGCACGCAGGCCTCGGGCGGGAGCTGGCCGATGTCGCTGCCGCACAGCTCCACCGTGCCGCCGCTGCGCTCGGCGCCATCGCTCATGCAGCGCATCAGCGTGGTCTTGCCAGCGCCGTTGGGGCCGATCAGCCCGACCAGCTCGCCGGACCGCGCCTCGAAGTCGATGCCCTGCAGCACCTTCAGGGAGCCGAAGTGCTTGGTCACGCCCTGCATGCGGATGGCCGCCGCGCCGGGTGCCTGTGCCTCACCGCCAGGCGCGCGCTCCTGCAGCAGCGGCCTGCGCACTGCGCCCTGCAGCAGGCCGAAAGGCTTGAGCAGCAGCGGGATCAGCCCCTCAGGAAACAGCACGATCACCACCACGAAGGCAGCGCCCAGGATCAGTTGCCAGGCAAAGGGCATGCTGCTGCTCAGGTAGGCCGTGGCCACGTTGATCAGCACCCCGCCCGCGAGCGGCCCCCACAGCGTTCCCCGCCCGCCCAGCGCGACCCAGATGATGAGCTCGGTGCCCAGCGCAAAGCCAGCAAGCTCGGGCGCCACCACACCGCTGAAGCTGCCGTAGCCGAAGCCCGCGACGGCGGCCATGGCGCCCATGGCCACCAGCAGCGCGATCTTCACCCGCGAGGTGTCGATGCCCAGGTAGGTGCAGCGCACCTCGTTGTCGCGCATGGCCACCAGCACGCGGCCCGCGTCGCTGCGCACCAGCACCCAGCCGATGGCACCGGCCACGGCCAGCATGCCGCCGGCCACCCAGTACCAGGCCTCGATGGACCAGTCGAACGTGGGGTAGCCGGTGAGCCCCGAGCTCGATCCCGTGGCGCTGCCGCCCGACAGCAGCAGCTGGGTGAGCACGATGGGCAGCACCAGCGAGATCACCGTGGCGAAGAACGGCGACGCCCCGCGGTAGAACGACAGCCAGCCCACCAGCCCGGCCACCGCCGCACTGGCCAGCAGCGTGGCACCCAGTGCCAGCAGCACAGTGAACGCACTGAACCCGCCATGCGTGAACACCAGCCCGGCCGCATAGGCGCCGATGCCGAAGAAGGCCGACTGGCCGAAGCTCAGGTAGCCGGTGTAGCCCCAGAGGATGTCCACCGTGATCGCCGCGATGGCGAAGAAGAAGGCCTTGATGAGGATGTTGAGCAGGTAGGTGTCGAACATCCACGGGCCGGCGATGAGCAGCACCGCGCCGATAGCGGCCAGCACCACGAAGCGGTAGGTGGCGCCAGAGGGCGTATCTGCCGCAGGCTGCGGCGCAGGAACATGGTTCATGAGGGTGGTATCAGCCACGGGAAAACCCCTTGGGACGGAGGCGCAGCGTGACGGCTGCAAGAACGGCGATGGTGAGTCCGCCCAGGACCGGGCTGGCATAGGTGCTGACCAGCACCTGGGCCGCGCCGAACACGGCGCAGGTCAGCAGCAGGCTGGCCATGGAATGGCCCGAGACCATGACCAGCATGAAGGCGCTGACCAGCCAGGGCAGACCCATGTTGGAGTCCACGCTGGACAGCGGCGTGATCATGGCGCCCGCCAGCGTACCCAGGCCCGCGCCCAGGCTGAAGGTGATGAAGCGCACCCGGCCCGAGTGGATGCCCAGGCTGCTGGCCAGGTCCTCGTTCATGATGACGGCGCGCGTGCGCACGCCGAAGCGCGTGCCGCTGAGCAGGCCGGTGAGCGCCAGGCACAGCACGACGGCCACGGGCACCAGCACCAGGCGGTAGGCCGAGTAGTCCACGCCCGCCACGCGCCAGGTGCCCGACAGCGGTGCGCCGACGAACTGCACCTCGCGGCCGAAGGCCATCACGATGAGCTGGCCGATCACGATGCCCAGGCCCCAGGTGGCCAGGATGGCATCGAGCGGCCGGTTGTACAGCGGGCGCACGATGAGCGCCTCCACCAGCATGCCCACGGCCACGCCGACCACGATGGCCAGTGGCCAGGCCAGCCAGGGATCGAGCTGCAGCCGTGTGACCACGTAGCTCGCATAGCCGCCCAAAGTGAGCAGCGCGCCGTGCGCAAAATTCACGATCTTCATGACCCCGAAGACCACCATCAAACCCGCCGTGACGACGAACAGCATCGCCGCGGTGGTGAGCAGATCCAGCAATAGAACCATGGTGTGCTCCTAGTGGTGGCCAAAGGGGTGAGTGCAACGGGCGCAGGGGAGTGTTCTTGTCATCGGAGGTCTCCAGGATTCTTGTCGGTGGCGAGAGAGCGCAAAGCGCAATGCACAGGCCGTGCCTGCGGTATGCGGTGGGGTAGCGGTGGCGGGAGGGGTCCCACTCGGAACATTTTTCAGACTCCAGAAAGCAAAAAGCCCCTGACCGCGCGGTGCGCGCATGTCAGGGGCTTTCATAGCCGGTATGTGGTCAGCAATGCTGCTGAGGGACTGCCGTGGCTGTGCCAGTGCAGTCAAATCGATTATGACAGCCGGTCACACCAGCGTCAACCAAGCGCGGGGCGGCCTGCCCCGCAATTTCCTCCTGTCAGTGCGTCCAGCACCTGCGCGCCGGACAGGTGCTTCAAAGGCCCGGGCACTGCGCGCCCGGGTCCACGCTGGCAAAGGTTTCCAGGATGCGGATGCTGCCGTCCGAGCGCACCTGCCCCAGGCGCATGGGCAGCGGCGTGTGCCGCCCCCTGTCCATGCGCAGGGTGCCGCGCGGGCCGGTCACCGTGACCTCGCCCAGCGCCTTGACGACCCGGGCCGCATCGGTGCTGCCCGCAGCCTCCACCGCGGCCTTGTACTGGAAGAAGGCCTCGTACTGCGGCACCGAGAGTTCGTTCGGCGCCTTGAGATCGGCACCGAAGCGCACCAGCATGCGCATGCGGAAGGCCCGGTTGTGCGCGGTGTCGATGGACGGGAAGTACGACGCCGCCATCAGCATGCCGGTGGCCGCACTGCCCATCTCGCGCGCCGTGCCCTCGTCGATGGACAGGTTGCCCAGCGGCAGGCGCACATCGGCCGCCCTGAGCTGGCGGGCCAGCGACACATTGGGCGCGCCGCCGGCCGTGGCGCTGACCAGCGCATCGGGGTGGGCCGCGCGGACCTTGGCGATCACCGCGGTCCAGTCGCTGCCGTCGATGGGCAGGTACTCCTCGCCCACGACCTTGCCGCCCGCCTTCTGGATGGTCTGGCGCGCGAACTCCAGCATGCCGCGGCCAAACGCATAGTCGCTGCCGATGAGGAAGTAGCTGCGCGCATTGCGCTGCCGCGCCAGGTAATCGACCACGGGCGCCACCTGCTGCTCGGGCACCCAGGCGTTGACGTACATGAAGGGATTGCATGATCGCCCCTCGTAGAATGAGGTGTAGATATAGGGCACCTGGGCCCGCGAAACGATGGGCAGCACCGCGTTGCGCGCGGCACTGGTCTGCATGGCGATCAGGGCATGCACGCGCTTTTGGGACACCAGTGCCTCGACCGCCTTGCGCGCCCCTTGCGCACCCGAGCCGTCGTCCATGACCTCCAGCTGCACCGGGCGGCCCAGGATGCCGCCCGCGGCATTGATCTCCTCGACCGCCAGTTGCGAGGACTGCACCACGGCCGGTGCCACCACGCTGTTGGCGCCCGACAGGCCCACGGCCACGCCGATGCGGATGGGCTCGCCCGCGCGCGGCTGCGCAGGTGCGGCACCCGCTGCAGCCCACAGCAGCAGCCAGGCGAGGGGGTGAATCGGGCTTGCCATCGCGCGGCTCACCGTGCGGCCACCAGGGGCAAGGTCCATGGTGCAACCGCCCGGGGCGCGGTGGCCACGGCCAAGCCCTGGGGCAGGGCAACACCAGCCTCGGCGTCCAGGCGGAAGGTCGCCACCAGTGCCAGCAGGCGGCGCGACTGCTCCTGCAGGCTGCCTGCAGCGGCCGCGCCCTCCTCCACCAGCGCGGCGTTCTGCTGCGTGGCATCGTCCAGCTCGGCAATGGCCTGGTTGATGCCCTGGATGCGCCCGCTTTGCGCGCTGGAGGCAATGGCCACCTCGCCGATGAGGCCGGACACCTGCCCCACGCTCGCCACGATGTCGCCCATGGTGGTGCCCGCGCCCTGCACCAGGCGCGCACCGGCCGTGACATGGGCCAGGCTGTCGGCGATCAGGCCCTTGATCTCTGCGGCCGCCACGGCGCTGCGCTGGGCCAGTGCACGCACCTCCCCCGCCACCACGGCAAAACCACGCCCCGCATTGCCGGCACGGGCCGCCTCCACGGCCGCGTTGAGCGCCAGGATATTGGTCTGGAAGGCAATGCCGTCGATGGTGCCGATGATGTCGGCGATGCGCCGCGAAGAACGGTCGATCTCGCCCATGGTGGCCACCACCTGCTCCATGGCCGTGCCGCCGCGCCGTGCCACCGCCGCTGCGCTGCCCGCCAGGCCATTGGCCTGCCCGGCTGCCTCGGCGCTGCCGTGCAGCCGGCCGGCCAGCTGGTCCAGCGCATGCGCAGCCTCTTGCAGGCGGGCCGCTGCATGCTCGGTGCGCTGGCTCAGGTCCAGGTTGCCGGCAGCCACCTCGCAGCTGGCGGCGTCGATGCTCACCGCCGCATCGCGGATGTCGGCCACCAGGCCGCGCAGGCGCCTCTGCATGGTGGCCATGGCATCCAGCAGCCGCCCCACCTCGCCCTGGCCGGCGGGGGTGATGGCATTGTCCAGAGCGCCTTCGGCAATGCGCTCGGCGATGCGCACCGCGCGCTCCACCGGCCGCTGGATGCCGCGCGCGATGCGCCAGGCCACCAGCACGCCCAGGGCCACAGCAGCCAGCGCCAGCAAGGCGCCGATGGCCGTGGCGCGCTGGATCTGCGCGCCGACCTCCGTGGCCAGCGTGGCGTTGCGCTCGGCCTGCAGGGCGATGAGCGCATTGATCCCGGCACGCCACTGCGCCTCCACGGGCCGCAACTCGGCCAGGGCGGCCGTGGCGTCGATGTTGGCGCCCGCCAGTCCGTGCCGGGCCGCCTGCTGCACCAGGGCCATGCCGCGCGCGCCCCGCAGGGCGATGTCGGCCGCCATGCGGCGCTCGTCGGCGCGGGCGTCGGCCAGGGCGGCGGCAAGCGCCTTTTCGGTGCGCACATAGCCGCTGCGCGCCTTCTCCAGCACGGCCGCTTCGGCCTTGAGCTCTGCCATGTCCGACAGCAGCACGACGGAGCGCACCTGTACCGCCATGAGGTTGATGTCGTCCAGCAGCTCGCGCGCCAGGGTGGCGCGCTGGTTGTTGACCTCCACGATCTGGCGCACCTGCTGGCCGACACGCTGGGAGGACCAGGCATTCATGGCGGCCACGGCCACGATCAGCGCCAGCAGGCAGCCGAACCCGAGCGCCAGGCGGCCTGCAATGGAATGGGTGAAACGGTGCAAGGGCATGCAGGGCTCCTCGGACAGAACGGTGGGCATGGCTGCGCCAGCGGGCGGCAGGGTGCGCCCGCCTGGGCAGGGGGACGGGAGGGGGAGACATCCGGCACCGCGGGCGCCGGAGAGGAACAACGCGCTTACTTCAGGTCAGGGCACTGCACGCCAGGGTCCACGCCCTTGAAGGTCTGCAGGATCTTGATGGCGCCACCGGCCTGGATCTGGCCCAGGCGCATGGCCAGCGGGGCGTGGCGGCTCTTGTCCATGCGCACCTCGCCACGCGGCCCGGTGTAGGAGACTTCGGCCAGGGCCTTGATGATCTTGTCCTTGTCCACCGCGCCCACCTTCTCGACAGCGGCCTTGTAGAGATGGAAGGCCTCGTACTGCGGTTCGGACAGTTCGTTGGGCGTCTTCAGGTCGGCGCCGAACTTCCTGGTCATCGCCGCCATGAACTTCTGGTTCTCGGGCGTGTCGATGGTCGTCAGGTACGAAGCCGACATGTACATGCCGGTGGCCACATCGCCCATGTTCTTGGCCGTGGCCTCGTCGATGGCCAGGTTGCCATAGGGCAGGTTCAGGCCCGAGCCCTGCAGCTGCTTGGCAAGCGAGACATTGGGCGCGCCGCCGGCCGTGGCGCTGATCAGCGCATCGGCCTTGGCTGCGCGGATCTTGCTGATCACCGAGGTCCAGTCGGAGCCGTCGATGGGCAGGTACTCCTCGCCCACCACCTTGCCGCCGTTCTTCTCGATGTATTTCTTGGTGAAGTCCAGCATGCCACGGCCGAAGGCGTAGTCGTTGCCCACCAGGAAGAAGTTGCGTGCCTTGAGGTTGGACCAGAAGTAGTTGACGATGGGCGCCACCTGCTGCTCGGGCACCCAGGCGTTCACGTACATCCAGGGGTTGCACGAACGGCCTTCGTAGAACGAGGTGTAGATGTAGGGCACCTTGCCGCGCGAGACGATGGGCAGCGCGGCATTGCGCGCGGCGCTGGTCTCCATGGCGATGATGGCATCGACCTTCTTCTGGAACACCAGGGTGTCGAAGGCCTTTTGCGCGCCCACGGCACCCGAGGCGTCGTCGACGATCTCGAGTTCGACCTTGCGCCCGAGGATGCCGCCCGCGGCATTGATCTCCTCGACGGCCAGTTGCGAGGACTGCACCACGGCCGGCGCCACCACGCTGTTGGCGCCCGACAGGCCCACGGCCACGCCGATGCGGATGGGGTCGGCGGCCTGAGCCTGCAGGGACAGCGCAGCGGCCAGGGCGATGGCGCCGAAGCGCACGAGGGAAGCGATGGTTTTCATCAAAAGGCTCCTTGGTTGAAGAGAGATAACAGAACGAAAAAGGACAGGGGGAAGAACAGGGAATCAGTGCCGGGGCAGCGGCCAGCCGGTGCCCAGCATGGGGTCGTACAGGTCGTCGCGCCGGTCGCGCAGCACATGGTTGAAAGCATTGAGCTGGCGCGCCCGGCGCGTGGCCGCCAGGTCGATCTGCGCCAGCAGCACGGTGTCCGCGCCCTCCACGTCGGCGGGCCCGGCCAGCGGCCAGCCCTGGGCATCGACGATCAGGCTCTGCCCGATGAAGGGCTGGCCGCGCTCGGTGCCGGTTCGGTTGGCGCAGACGATGTTCAGGCCATTGCTGTGCGCGCTGGCCATGGCCAGGGTGGTGGCCATGGCCGGGCTGCCCGCAGGCTGGCCCGGCATGGGCACCCAGTTGGTGGGCATGGCCACCACGTCGGCGCCCTGCATGGCCAGCAGGCGGTAGACCTCGGGGAACCAGCCGTCGTAGCAGATCACCACGCCCAGGCGGCCCCAGGGGGTGTGGAACAGGGGCAGGCCGTGGTTGCCGGGCTCGAAGAACAGGTGCTCGTCGCCCCACAGGTGCAGCTTGCGGTAGGTGCCCAGCCACCCGGTGGGCCCGATCACCACGGCGGCGTTGTAGAGCCGGTCGCCGTCGCGCTCGGCCATGCCGGCCACGATGTGGATGTTGCAGCGCTGCGCGACCTCGGCCCAGGCCGTTGTCGTGGGCCCGTGCGGCACGGCTTCGGCCAGGGCGAAGGCCTCGGCACGGCTGTCGAACACGTAGCCGCTGTTGGCCAGCTCGGGCAGCACCACCAGGGCCGCGCCGCTGGCGGCGGCACGCTCGGCCAGGGCCACGGAACGCGCCAGGTTCTCTTCCTTGCGGCCGATGCGCGGCTCCATCTGGATGCTGGCCACGGTGACCAGGTGCGCGGACGGTCCCGGCGCAAGGCGCTGTCCCGGGGCAGACGACAAAGATGACATTCAAGCTCCAAAAAGCAAAAAGCCCCTGACCGCGCGGTAGCGCATGTCAGGGGCTTTCATAGCCGGTATGTGGTCAGCAATGCTGCTGAGGTCCCGGTGCAGCGAATACCGCGCCGGTGCTGCAAATTATGGACGCGCAAAAATGGCGCGTCAACAACTTGTCACAGGGAATGCGTGCCGCGCCCGCGCACGGCCCTGCAGACTCAGACCTGCAGCAGGCGTGGGCGCAGCCGGTCCCAGGCCTGCTGCGCGGCCGCTTGGTCGCCTGCACCCGCGGCCGCTTCGATCTGCTTGGCCACCACGCTGTCGGCACACCATCCCAGGGTGCGCAGCACCGTGGCCAGGCTGTGCGACAGGCGTTGAAGGGCTGCCAGGTCCCCCAGTTCCAGCGCCGCATCGCCGGCCTGCAGGTCGTGTGGCAACTGCACGCGGCATTTGGCGCGGTAAGCGTGGAACAGCGCCGTGTTGCCGGCGAAGTAGGTGGTGACGACGTCACCGTCGTCCGGTACGGCGGGGGCCTGCGGCAGCGCAGACGGCTCAGCGTCCTCCAGGGCATCCTGCACGCAGGTCTGCAACTGCACCACGGAGGCCGGCTTGCGCAGCACGCGCCAAACGGGCAGCGCCTCCAGATGGGCCAGCACGGCGGCATTGATGCCGGCGCTGAAGATCGCCACCTTGGCCTCGCCCTGCAGGGCCGGGTCGGCCTGCAGCCGCCGTAGCAGGTCAAAGCCCGACAGGCCGGGCAGCATCAGGTCGGTGAGAAGCAGGCGGGCGGGGCGGGCCTGCAGTTCGGCCAGCGCACATGCCACATCGGCGCAGGGCACCAGGTCCACCCCCAGATCCTCCACCGCCATGGCGACGAAGCGCGAGATGGAGGCATCGTCCTCGACCAGGAGCACGCGCCGGTTCTTCACGCCAGGGGCTCCATGGACTGCTTGCCCGGTACCTGGAACGCTTTCACGCGCTCACCCGGCGGCCTTCAGTGCAAGGTCGCTGGCCAGCAGCGCCGGCAGCTCGGCCACCAGGCGTGGCTTGTGGATCACGTT
Source organism: Acidovorax sp. GW458-11-26-14-TSB4 (assembly GCF_059423865.1). Taxonomy (NCBI): domain Bacteria; kingdom Pseudomonadati; phylum Pseudomonadota; class Betaproteobacteria; order Burkholderiales; family Comamonadaceae; genus Acidovorax; species Acidovorax sp. GW458-11-26-14-TSB4. The sequence goes on along the minus strand of NZ_JBWKYR010000029.1, from coordinate 30,276 downwards.
CACGCCCTGCAGTGCAAACGCATAGGGCGCGCGCTGCGACTCGTCCAGCGAGGTCACCACGATCAGGCGGCTCTTGGCGAACTGGGGGTGCGAGCGCAGCGTGGTGATCAGGGCGCCGCCGTCGATGCCAGGCAGCAGGATGTCCACGATCAGCACGTCGGGCTGGATCTGTCCGTACATCGCCAGGCCGGTGATGCCGTCGTTGGCGATGTGCAGGTGCACGCCGGGGAAGTTCTGTTCCACGAGCAGCGACACCAGGTTCTGGAAATGGATGGAGTCCTCGATCAGCAGCACCTGCGCAGCGCCATCGCGTGCAACGGCGGGTGCCAGTTGCGGCACAGGCGATGCTGGCGGCATCGCCGCAAGGGGCGCGGGCCCGGTGAGCCCTCCCCACTCGCTGCCGGAGGGCATTGTGCCGCCCGCCCGGCCGCGCAGCCACTGCTCCACCGATTCGCGCGAGATGCGCCGATGGCCGCCCGGCGTCTTCCAGGCGCGCAGCTCGTTGCGATCCACCATCAGCTGCACCGAGCGCACCGCCAGGCCCAGCATACGGGCGGCCTCGAAGGTGCTCACATGCTCCTGCACGGACGGTTCGGGTTCAGAAGAGGTTTCACTTTTCATCACTTCACCAGTTTAACGCCTCCCCTGTTTGATTTACACTATGCATTTGATAAAAATGATTTTTTTGATCGTTTTTTGGGATTTTCGACTCCCCGCGTTGCGCGCCCACCCAAAGACTCCTCAGGCACTCCCGCTACCGCTGCATGAAAAAGGTACTGATTGTCGAAGACCATGCCGACATCCGCAAACTGCTGCGCATGACGCTGGAGTTCGACGACTTCGAGATCCAGGAGGCCGCCGAAGGGGCCACGGGCCTCGCGATGGCGCGCAGCTTCCTGCCCGATGTCGTGCTGCTGGACGTGATGATTCCAGGCAGCCTCTCGGGCCTGGACGTCTGCCGCCTGCTCAAGCAGGACTCCGCCTTGCGGCATGCCAAGGTGATCATGCTGAGCGCGCTCGGCCAGGCGCAGGACCGGCTGCGAGGCCTGCAGGCCGGCGCGGACGACTACCTGGTCAAGCCGTTTCGCACGGCCGAGGTGCTGGCCTCCATCTACCGGCAGGAAGCGGCCATGTGACAGGCGGCAGCGCGCAGGCGTGGGAATCTGGGCCTCGCCTGCCCGGGTGGAATTGCCGATACTTGGGGCACCACACGACACCCATCCCCCACCCATGGTCGATTGATTGATGCACGCCCTGCCGCACCGCCCCCTGGCCCCGCGCCCGCCCTGCAGCCCCCTTCTGCGCCAGGCCATGCTGTGCGCTGCCGTCCTGCTGGGCCTGGTGCTCGGTACCGGCGCCCATGCCGGCCCGGTTCTGGACAGGGTGAAGGCGCGCCACAGTGTGCGCATCTGCATCTGGCCCGACTACTACGGTGTCACCTTCCGCAACCCGCGCACGCGCCAGCTGAGCGGCATCGACATCGATCTGTCCGCCCAGCTGGGCAAGGACCTGCGGACGAAGGTGGAGTATGTCGAATCCTCCTTCGCCACCCTGGTGCAGGACCTGAAGGCGGACCGCTGCGATGCGGGCATGTTCGCCATCGGCATGATGCGCGAGCGCATGGAACACCTGAAGTTCACCCGCCCCTACCTGGCCAGCGGGATCTATGGCATCACCACCAAGAGCAATCCCGTGGTGCGCCAGTGGTCCGACATCGACAGGCCCGGTGTGCTGGTGGGCGTGCAGGCAGGCACCTTCATGGGGCCGGTGATGGCCGAGCTGCTCCAGCACGCCAAGGTAGTCACGGTGACCCCACCGGCCACGCGCGAGCGGGAGCTGGAAGGCGGCCGGGTGGACGTGTTCATGACCGACTACCCCTACAGCCGCCGCCTGCTGGACAATGCCGACTGGGCACGGCTGGTGGCGCCGCCCCAGCCCGTGCGCGTGCTGCCCTATGCCTATGCCGTCAAGCCGGGGGATGACGCCTGGCTCAAGGCCATGGACGACTTTGTGGCGCGCATCCAGCGCGATGGCCGGCTCGACGCCGCGGCCAGCCGCAATGGCCTGAGCGAGATCGTGATCCGCTGAGCATGGGCACCGAGGCGCCGCTCCGCTTGCACCAGGCGCTGCGCGCCCTGGCCCGGGTGCGGCGCAGCGTCAGCACCGTGGCGCTGGCCACGGGCCTGCTGCTCACGGCCGCAGTGGCCGTGGCCACCGCGCTGGTGGGGCTTGGCGACCGGGCCAACGCCCTGCGCTGGGACCAGGAAAAAGCCGAGCTGCTGGCGCGCATGCTGGAAGACCAGGCCACGCGCACGGTCGAGGGCGGCATCTTCGCGCTGGGGGCGCTGGCCGACACCGCCGCCCTGCGCAAGCCCCTGGAGGACCCGGCCCAGACCGAAACCGCGCTGCGCCAGGCCCTGGCCGGCACACCCTACCTGCGCGCCATCGCGGTGGTGGACATCGGCGGCCGCGTCATCGCGAGCAGCCTGCCGGGCGAGGCCGAGCTGGTGATCAAGGTCGAGCAACTGGGGCCCGTGGCATCCAACGGCGGCAGCACCATCGGCCCTTTTTTGCGCGGGCGCGGGCTGGCCAGCCTGGCCAGGAACGCGCCGGACGTCACCGCACCCGTCGGCCTGGGCTTCATTCCCCTGGTGCGGGGCTATGCGGATGATGCCGGCCGGCCGCTGCAGCTGGTGGGCCTGCTCAACCCGGACTCGCTGGCCAACCGGCAGCAGCTCGCGGTGGGCGAGGAGGGGTTCGGCTCCGCCATCGCCTCCTATGACGGAGAAGTGCTGGTCAGCTCGGGCATTGCCCTCGCGGGGCGCGATCTCGCGGCGCTGCCGGTGTTCCGGGACTACCTGCCGGGCGTGGAGCACGCCAGCTACGTCGGTGCCGGCATGGGCGGCGCCAGGCAGATCGTCGCCTTCCGCGCGTCGCGCACGCAGCCGCTGGTCGTGGTGGTGGAAAAAAGCCACGCCGTCTCCGCCAAGCGCTGGCTCAGCGATTCCACGGGCTTCCTGTACGTGGGGGCCACCGCCTGCACCCTGATGCTGCTGCTCACGCTGGTGGCCTGGCGCAGCCTGCGCGCCCACGAAGCGGCGCGCCTGCTGGCCGACCAGGCGCAGGCGCGCATCGCGCACAGCGAGCGGGAGCTGGCCGTGCTCATGCGCAGCGTGCAGGAGCTGATCTTCCGCACCGACGCGGCGGGCGTGATCACCTTCGTCAATGCGCGCTGGGCCGCGCTCAGCGGCGGCAACGAATCGGCCGCCATCAGCCGCCTGCTGCCGGAGCTGGTGGACGAGCCGGACCGCAGCCAGGCGGCCCAGCTGTTCGTGCGGGGCGAGCAAGGGGGCGTGCGCACCTGCCAGGCCATGATCCAGCTCGGCGCGGGGCGCCGCCTGCTGTTCGATGTGGCCGTGGTGCCGCTGCTGGAGAACGGCAAGGTGCTGGGCTTTGCAGGCAGCGCGGTGGACGTGACCGAACGCTGGGCAGCGCAGCGCAACCTGCAGAACCAGCTGGAGTTCCGCGACCTGATGCTGCAGATGAACCCGCTGCCGATCTCCCTGACCGACATGGACAGCCGCATCGTGCTGGTCAACCGCGCCTGGGAGGAGTACCAGGGCCGCCAGCGCAAGCACGTGGTCGGCCTGCGCCTGGAGGACTTCCTGCCCATCGACGAGGCCATGGTCCATGCGCGCGCGGACCGCATGCTGCTCGACCAGGGCGGACAGGTGCAGTTCGAGACGCGCATACTGCATGGCGACTGCTCGCTGCGCGACACCCGCGTGACCAAGGCCGTGGTGTTCAATGCCCAGGGCGAGGCCACCGGCATCCTGTGCACGCTGATGGACGTGACCGACTTCCGTGAGGCCGAGCGCGTGACCCAGGAGGCCCGCGATGCGGCCGAGGAGGCCTCGCGCACCAAGTCGGAGTTCGTGGCCAACATGAGCCACGAGCTGCGCACGCCGCTGCAGTCCATCATCGGGTTTTCCGAGCTGGGCCTGCTGCGCGCCAAGGCCGACGCACGACTGGCCGGCATGTTCGAGGACATCCACCGCTCGGGCGAGCGCATGCTCAGCCTGGTCAACGATCTGCTGGACGTCGCCAAGATCGAAAGCACGGTGGGCACCTTCCACCTGGAACGGCTGGACCTGCGCGGCGTGATCCGCCCCGTGCTGCGCGAGCTCGAGCCCCTGCTGGCACCGGGCCGGCTGCGCCTGGACGTGCGCCTGGGCGACATGCCGCTCACGGCCAAGGTGGACCCGGTGCGCTTTCAGCAGGTAGTGCGCAACATCCTGGCCAACGCCATCCGCTTCTCGCCCGAGGGATCGGCGATCCAGCTGCTGGGCCGGGTGGACAGCATCGGCCAGATCCGCCTGGCCGTGCGCGACTACGGGCCAGGCATACCGCCCGGGGAACTCAAGAGCATCTTCGAAGCCTTCCGGCAATCGAGCAAGACCAAGGACGGCTCGGGCGGCACCGGCCTGGGCCTGGCGATCTGCCAGAAGATCGTGGAGGCCATGGGCGGGCAGATCTACGCCGAGAACGCACCCGGGCGCGGCTCGGTATTCCACGTCGTGCTGCCGGCCCGGGGCTCGAGCGAGACGATCTCGGCCGAGCTGTAAGGCGTCGGTTGGCGACCTGGCCTCCGGGGCAGGCGCATCCCTCCAGTGCCTGCTGCATCCATGGCCCGGCAGCACATCTGCCCTCCCCTACCAACCCCACCCGCTCGCCTGCAAGCCTAGGCATACCCCTCCAATTGCATCAGATCAAACACAAACAATCGTCTTTGAAGTTGCACAAATGATATTTATCATTAAAATGCAAAAATATCATTTCGATCACTTTACACAACGAGTGTGTCATGCAGTCCCGTCCTGCCTCCACCGCCCCCACCACGGCGTCCGGGGCCGCAGCCACCGCCCACGAAGCGGGCGAGTACCTGGCCTTTCGCCTGGGTACCGAGTCGTATGGCGTCAGCATCCTGGGCATCCAGGAAATTCGTTTCTATGAGCCCCCCACGCGCATCGCGGGCGCACCGCCCCACGTGCTGGGCGTGATCGACCTGCGGGGCGTGGGCATTCCCGTCATCGATCTGCGCGTCTGCCTCGGGCTGGCGCCGAATTTCGACGCCAGCACCGTCACCGTCGTGATCAACCCTGATGGCCGCCAGACGGTGGGCCTGGTGGTGGATTCCGTGTCGGACGTGGTGGCGCTGCAGGCCGTCCAGTTCCGGCAGATGCCCTCGCTTGGCGAACAGGGCAGCACCCACCACGTCACCGGGCTGGCCTCCATCACGCAGGAGGGGCTGGAACGCACCCTGCTGCTGCTGGACCTGCCCCGATTGCTCACGGCCCATGCCCCTGCGGGCATGGCCATTCCGCTGTAACAGGAAACGAGAAACCACCATGAATTTCGGCAACATGACCGTGCGCGCCAAGCTGGGCGCCGCCTTCGGGGGCCTCGCCATCCTCGTGCTGCTGGTCGCAGGGATCTCCTGGAAGGCACTGTCGGACGCCAACAACGCCTTCGACCACTACGTGACGGGCATCAATGCGCGCGGCGACATGGCGCAGGCGGTGCGCACCGCCGTCGACCGCCGCGCCATCGCCGCACGCAACCTGGTGCTGGTGACCACGCCCGACGCCATCGCCGAGGAGAAGGCCGAGGTGCTCAAGGCGCACCAGGACGTCAAGGAGCGCCTGGACAAGCTCAAGGCCATGATCGCCGGCGCCGACGACACCAGCGTGCAGGCCCGCACCCTGGTGGGCGAGATCGAAGCCATCGAGGCGAAGTACGGCCCCGTGGCACTGGCCATCGTGGACCTGGCCCTCAAGAACCAGCGCGCCGAGGCCATCGCCAAGATGAACGAGGAGTGCCGCCCCCTGCTGGCCGCCCTGATCGGAAAGACGCGCGAGTATGCCCATGTCACCGACGAGCGCGCACAGCAGATGATGGACGAGTCGGCCGCACGCTTCGCCATGCAGCGCAAGCTGCTGCTGGCGGCCTGCGCGGTGGCGTTTCTAGCCGCCACTGCGGCCGGCGTGCTCATCACCCGCAGCCTGACGCGCGCCCTGGGCGCCGAACCCGCCGCCCTGGGCGATGCCGCACAGCGCGTGGCCAGCGGCGACCTGAGCCCCGTGCCCGGCGCCGCCGCTGCGCATGGCGACAGCGTGCTGGCATCGCTGGCCACCATGCAGGCCAATCTGGCCGAGATCGTGGGCCAGGTGCGCGGCGCCTCGGACTCGATCGCCACCGGCTCCACCCAGATCGCCACCGGCAATACCGACCTGAGCCAGCGCACCGAAGAGCAGGCCAGCGCCCTGCAGCAGACGGCCGCCACCATGGAGCAGCTCGGCACCACCGTGCGCCACAACGCGGACAACGCGAACCAGGCCAACCAGCTGGCCGTGGGCGCATCGCAAGTGGCCGTGAAGGGCGGTGAGGTCGTGAACCAGGTGGTGGGCACCATGAAGGGCATCAACGACAGCAGCAGGAAGATCGTCGACATCATCGGCGTGATCGACTCGATCGCCTTCCAGACCAACATCCTGGCCCTCAACGCCGCCGTGGAAGCGGCCCGCGCTGGCGAGCAGGGCCGGGGCTTCGCCGTGGTGGCCAGCGAAGTGCGCAGCCTGGCCCAGCGCAGCGCACAGGCCGCCAAGGAGATCAAGACCCTGATCACCGACAGCGTCACCCAGGTGGAGCAGGGCTCCGCCCTGGTGGACCAGGCGGGCCACACCATGCAGGAAATCGTGGACTCGATCCGCCGCGTGACAGACATCATGGGCGAGATCAGCGCTGCCAGCCGCGAGCAGAGCACCGGCGTGGGCTCGCTGGGCCAGTCGGTGGCCCAGATGGACCAGGTCACGCAGCAGAACGCCGCCCTGGTGGAGGAAAGCGCCGCCGCCGCGCAGAGCCTGCAACTGCAGGCGCAGCAACTGGTGCAGGCGGTGGCCGTGTTCCGCCTGCCCGCGCGCGACGGCACGGCCCTGGACGCCCCCGCACCGCAGGGCGCCAGCCGCGCGCCGCGCGCTGCGGTTCCGCAGCCGGCGACGCCGTCCCGCATCGCCACGGAGCGGCGCAAGACCCCCCGTGGCGGCAACCCTGCGCTGGCACGCAGCCCAGGTTCCGGGCAAACCGGCCTGCCCCACGCCAGGGCCGCTGCGCCGGTGCCAGCCACGGCAGGCGCAGACGACAACTGGGAAAGCTTCTGACATGCTGGCAGGCCTGTGCGGCCACATCCAGCAGCGGCTAGTGTCCTGAGTTGGAAGTTCGTTGAAGAAAGAAATCTGCCGAAATCGCTGCCAGGCCAGGCGCAAAGCACAGCCATGCCGGGTGGCATGGCGAGCATTTGTAACGACGCATGGCGGCGATTGTCGGGAGATTTAATCAACGAATTTCGAACTCGGGACACTAGGGCCTGTTCACACCCATTTCGGGGTCGCGAAGGCCCTAGTGGAAGCGGTGGTGGTCCAGCCTCCAGCGCCCGAGCACCCGGTAGGGGCCGCCGGCACCGAGCCGGTTGTACAGCAGCTGGAACTCGCGCACCGTCCAGCACAGCGGCTCCACGGGGTGTTCCACCACGTCGTGGGGGCTGTAGTACAGGGTCATGTGGGGGGTGATGACCGGTGCCGCACGCGCAGGGTGCGGGATGGGCCAGGCCGACTCCAGCGCTTCGAACAGCGCCTGGTAAAGCGCCAGGAAGCCGGACACGCCTTCGCCATGGCCGCACAGGACCTGCGGGCGGTTGCCCCGGCGCCGATGGAAGCTGAGAAAGCGGTCGAGCCGGATGTTGAAGGCCGGCATGTCTACCCCACTGGCCGCACCCGCCGCCCAGAGGGCCAGGGCCTCGGAAAACTGGGCGTGCCAGTCCAGGGACAACAGCGTCAGGTGCAGGCGCTCGGTGCGCACCTCGCTGCCAGCCAGCTGGTGGCGTGCGATCAGCTCGCGGCGCAGGCGGTCTGCACACCACGCGGCCGCAGGTTCGGCCAGCACGGCAAAAAAGAGGTGGTGGGGCCGCGCACGCCGCTCGGGCACCGGCCTGGCAGACTTGGCGGCAGACCGGGCGGGGTGCGGCTCGGCAGGCTCCACCCCTGGCAAGGACAGCTGGTGCGGCATGGCATGGACTCCATGGGGCTGGTGTGCTCCCGCACACTGGTCACCACACTAGCGCTGGCGGGCCCGGTTGTCCAGTGCTGCGCACCGACCGATGCAGGCGGGCCAAGGTGCCTGGGTCCGGTGCAGGCTCAATGCAGCTGCGCCCCACCCAGCTTCCAGCGGCCCAGCACCTGGTAGGGGCCGGGCGAGCCGCGCTTGTTATGCAGCAGCTGGAACTCGCCTACCGTCCAGCTCAGTGGCTCGGTGGCCTGCGGCTCGACCTCGCCCGGGCTGTAGAGCAAGGTCATGTGCGGGGTGATGTCAGGCACCATGTGCGTGGGCGCGCCCTCGCGCATGTGCCCGCCCAGCGCCTCGAACAGCTCGCGGTACAGACCCGTGAAGCCCGCCACGCCCTGCGCATCGCCGCACAGCACCAGCGGCCGGTCGCCCTGGCGGCCACGAAAGCTCATGCAGCGGTTCAGCCGCACGCCGAAAGCCGGCAGGTGCACGTCGCGCGCCGCGCGCGCGGCCCAGGCGGCCAGGTCGTCGTGGTAGCTGTCGTACCAGCCCAGGGACAGCAAGGTCATGTGCATGCGCTCGGGGCGCACCTCGCGCCCGCGCAGGTGGTAGCGCTGCTTCATGCGGCAACGCAGAAAGTCCGCACGCTGCGCCACCCATGGCAGTGCCGGCACGGCGAAGAAGAAGTGGTGGGATCCTGGATGGCCACCCGGTGCGGGACGGGGTGGCCCGGATTCCATTCCAGGCAAAGGCATCTGGCTGGTCATTGCAATCGCCCCATGAAACGGGACCGCCACCTTAGCGCCGCGTCTCCACCCCTGTCGAGGGAAGGGTCTGGGATATCTGTAAGCACCCGTTCACCCGCTCAGAGCGCGTTCAATCCATGCCCGTCTTGCCCGGCGCCCAGTAGGCCTTGGACAGGATGCGCGAGGCCGGCACACCGCGCGCCTTGAGCGCCTGGCGCGCCTGCTGGATCGACTGCGACCGGCCCGTGAGCACGAACAGCGTGCCATCGCCGCTGCGCTGTGACCACAGGTCGCCCATGGCCTGCACCCGCCGGGCCTCGTCACGCCGCTCCACCAGCAACGCCGGCGCCACACCCAGTGCCTGCAGCGCCAGCGCCGCTTCGGCGCTGGACTCCACTTCGAACACGCAGCGTGGCACGGCCCTGCCAGCCAGGGCCGCCATCAGCGCCCCGGCCAGGCCGAAGGAGGTCTCATCGCCATGCAGCACCACCGGCCCGGCGAGATCGCCCAGGGCCAGCGAGCGGTGCGGCCCGAAGACCTGGCAGGCATCGCCGGCCCGCACACGCCGCAGCCAGTCGCTGCCCGGCCCCGCGCCATGCGCGCAACCCAGGAACCGAGTGCGGCCCTGCACCGCGTCGAACACGATGGGCGTAAAGGTGCGCGCCGTGAACGGCGCGGCCACCTTGACCTGCAGCTTGTGCCCAGGCTCCCAGGCCAAGCCCTGCAGCGCCTCGCCCTCCAGCTCGACGAGCCGGAAATGCTCCGACACCCGTTCAACACCGGCCACCCGCGTGCCGCGCAGCAGCAGCCGGACGAAAGTGCGCTCCAGCAGGCCCGGCTTGCGCTGGTCCTCAATAGAGTGCATGCCGCACCTCGTGCTCGTAGTGCGCGTTGATCTGCACCACCTGCTCGTCGTCGATCTGCGTCGAGGCACTGCCCAGCCGCGTGAGCTCGGCCAGCATCTGCCCGACCGTGGGCAGGCTGGCGCGGTCCACCTGCGATCCCGGGGCCCAGAGTTTGGCGCGGTTCACCGCCTTGCCACAGTGCATGAGCACCTCGCTGATGGCCACCACCGTGGCGGTCTTGGGCGTGCGCCCGCCTTCTGCCAGCTCGGCCAGCAGCTCGGGGGCGGTGGACACCCTGCCATGGCCATTGATGCGCAGGAACACCTCCAGCCCCGGAAAGATGAACAGCATGCCCACGCGGTCATCGCGCTCCAGGTTGCGCAGTGACTCGATGCGGTTGTTGCCCGGCCAATCGGCAAAGGCCACGGTGTGCGCGTCGAGCACGTGCACGAAGCCTGGCGGGCCGCCACGCGGCGAGGCGTCGAGCCCCTGGCCGCTGCCCGTGGCCAGGCAGAAGAAGGTCGCGGCCTTGAGGTACTGTTCGTGGCAACCGATGAGGTGATCGAGCACCGCCTTCTGGATCATCTCCGACGGCGGCGCGTACAGCGCATCGAGGTCGGGGGCGTTTGCCGCCACCGGCTGTGGCACAGTCGGCTCGACCAGGGCGCGCAGTTGCGGGTCGCGGACCTTGAGTACATCAAACAGCCCCAGCGCGCGCAGCGCCGGTGCAAGGGCCTTGATGTCGCCCGTGGCCGCCGCGCGGGCCGCGGCGGTTGCACCGGGGTCCTGCAGTACCCGCGCATTGGCGAGAAAGGCCCCTACCGATCCCTTGCGGACGGTGACGCCACCCACCTCCACTTGGTTGACATGGTCTGGAAGAACGTCCTGTGCGCGCATGGGCTGGCTCCTTGTTGGTTGATGCGATGCAAACAAGAATAAGATGCATTCAATTGGCGGATGTAGACTGTATACGCCATTTGATTGCTCGAATCCGCCATTTCCAGCCCCTACCGCACCCCTCGCACCGATGTCCGACCTGCAGCTCGACCTCACCACCATCGACGCGCCCGACGGTCCGCTGGTCATTGCCCTCGCCGGCACACAGGACGGTGAGCGCATGTCCGAGCCGCACCAGCACGCGCGCGGCCAGCTCTTCGGCTCGCTGCGCGGGCTGATCTCGGTGAAGGTGGAGGATGCGCTGTGGGTCGTGCCCGCCATCCATGCCGTGTGGCTACCGCCGCACCACCTGCATGCGGCGCAATCGCATGGGCCCTTCCATGGCTGGAGCGTGTACGTCGAGCCGGCCGCCTGCCAGGGCCTGCCCGCCAGGCCCTGCACGCTGCGCACCTCGGGCCTGCTGCGCGAGGCCGTGCTGCGCGCGGCCGAATGGCCGGCGGGCCCGCTGGATGCCGGCCAGTCGCGCGTGGCCGGCGTGATCCTGGACGAAATCCGCAGCCTCCCGGTCGAGCCCCTGGGCCTGCCCCTGCCCAAGGACGCACGCCTGCTGCGCATCGCCCGCGCGCTCATCGCCGACCCTGCGGACGAACGCGACCTCACAGCCTGGGCCCGGTGGGCGGCAGTGAGCCCGCGCACGCTGAGCCGGCGCTTCGTGGAGGAAACCGGCTTCAATTTCACGGCCTGGCGGCAGCGCGCACGGCTCATGCGCTCGCTCGAGATGCTGGCCGCCGACGTGCCCGTGAACGCGATTGCGCTGGACCTGGGCTATGCCACGGCCAGCGCGTTCATCACCCTCTTTCGGCGCACCTTCGGCGAAACGCCGGCCGTGTACCGGCAGCGGCTGTAGCTCAGATCTGGACGGTGAGGTACACGCCCTCGCGCCCCACCACGGGGTCGCGCGTGGGCATGAAGATGGTGCAACCGTCGCAGGGCGAATGGATCTCCTTGTCCCCGTCCACCGCGATCAGCTCGCCCTTGGCAAAGGTCTCGAAGCCGATCACCGGCCGCGTGAAGGTGAACCGCGGCGTCTGCACCAGGTGCACCTCCAGCAGCCGAAAGCGCCGCGCGGGCGCCGCATCGGCCTGCGGCGCAATCGCATCAATGAGGCCGTGGTGCGCCAGGAAGCGCAAGGTGACATCCGTGGCCAGGTCGGCCGCCGACCGGGCGAAATGCTGCCCGCACTCCACCACCACCGCGCCTCGGCTGTCGCTGGCCGGGTCGCCGTGGCGCGCATAGGACATGACGCCCGTGCCCGGCGCCGCGCCCGGTGGCATCACCAGGTGCACCAGCGGCTTGCCCACGGCCAGGGTGAGCGCGGCATTGCGCGCGAACTCCGGGTAGACCCAGAAGGGCTGCACCGGCGCGCGCGTGGAATGGATGTCCAGGATGCTGTCGGCCGCGGCCAGCACCGGGCGCAACTCGCGCGCGCGGCGCAGCTCGGGGCTGTCTTCGCTGCCGTCCAGCATGGCGGGCGACCAGATGCGGTTGAGGTTGTGCACCAGTTGGCGGTTCTCGTACGGGCGCTCGATGTCGAAGGCCTCGTAGGCCTCCACGTTGGCAAAACCCACCGTGAGCGTACCGATCTTCGGGCGCACGCCGGTGTCGAGCAGGTGCGTGGCGGCGACCATGCCGCAGATCTCGTTGCCGTGGGTCAGCGCGTTGATGAGCACATGCGGGCCGGGCAGGCCCGACTCGAAGCGGTGCACGTACTCGATGCCGGTGTTGCCCTGGCGGTAGGCCGACAGGTCGCGCGGCAGCACCTCCAACGGCGAATTGTCGGGCGCGAAGGCCGCTCGCTCCATCTCCTTATTCACCGCGGATGCCAAGGCGCTTGACCAGATCGCCATACACCGCCAGGCGCTCGCCCATCATGGCGGTGAACTGGGCGGACGACAGGGCCTCGGGCGCGAGCATGCCGCGTGTCTGCAGCGCCTCCACCATGGCGGGCTGTTCGGCCACCGTGCGCACGGCCTTGTACAGGGCGGCCTGCACTTCGGGCGGCGTCTTGGCCGGGGCGGCCAGGCCGATCCATGAGGTGGCGTTGCTCAGGGGGAAGCCCAGCTCTTCCAGCGTGGGTACGTCGGGCAACACGGCCAGGCGCGTGGGCGCCGCCACCGCCAGCGCGCGCAGCTTGCCGGCCTGGATCTGCGGCAGGAAGGGACCCAGGTTGTCGAGGCCGAACTGCACCTCATTGGCGACCAGGGCCGTGATCATCGGGCCGCCGCCCTTGTAGGGCACGTGCACGGCGTCGATCTGCGTGGTGCTCTTGAACAGCTCCACATTGAGCTGGCCCATGCTGCCTGGCCCGGCGCTGCAGTAGTTGAGCTTGCCGGGGTTGGCCTTCACGTGGGCGATGAACTCCTTGACCGTCCTGGCCGGCACGGCCGGGTTCATCACCAGCACATTGGGCGTGCGCGCCAGTTGGGCGATGGAGGCGAAGTCCTTGATCGGGTCGTAACCCACGTTCGCCTGCGTGAGCGGGTTGGCCAGGTGCGAGCTTTGCGAGGACACGACCAGCGTGTAGCCATCAGGCTTGGCGCGCGCCACCTGGGCGCTGGCGATGGAGCCGCCAGCGCCGGCCCGGTTGTCCACCACCACCGAGGTGCCCAGCGCCTTGGCCAGCGGTTCGGCATAGAGGCGCGCGATCAGGTCCACCGAGCCCCCGGCAGGGAACGGCACCACCAGCGTGACCGGGCGGGACGGGAAGGCCTGCGCCTGCGCGCCCAGCGGCAGTGCAGCAGCCAGGCCCGCGCCCAGCAGGGTGCGGCGGCTCAACGGAAGAACGGTGGACAGCTTTGTCATGGGAATTCCAGTGGACAGGTTGCAGGAGGGAGGCCGTTTATGGCAGTTTTTTTGAAGATATTCTTGCATTTCAAAAAATATTTTGCAACGATATCTCCAAAAATTCAGCCACTGCCGATCTGCGCACAATCGACCCATGGCCACGACCAACCTGAACCAACGCATCGCCAGCTACGGCAAGAAACTCACCAAGAGCGAGCAGCGCCTGGTGGCCGCGCTGCAGGAGCGCTACCCGCAGGGCCTGCTCGAATCGGCCACCCAGCTCGCGCGGCAGGTGGGCACCAGTGCCTCCACCGTGGTGCGGCTGCTCACCAAGCTGGGCTATGGGAGCTACGCCGAGGCGCAGATGGAGGCCCGTTCGGAAGTGACGGCCCTGCTCGCCACGCCGGGCACGCGGGCCGATGCGGTCATCGGCGACGACACCTCCATCCGCTCCTGCCTGGACAATGTGCTGCTGCACGACCAGCACAACCTGGCCACCACCTTTGCCGCGCTGGATGTGGCGGCCTTCGAGGCCACGGTGCGCCTGCTCACGCAGCGCAAGGCGCGCGTGCACCTGCTGGGACAGCGCCATGGCACCCCCATTGCCGGCCACCTTGCGCTGCACCTGAACATGTGCCTGCCCGAGGTGCGCCTGATGGCGGCCACCAGCCCCTTGTTCATCGAAGACGAGATGCTCTGGCTGGGCGAGCACGACGTGCTGCTGGCCCCCACCTTCCGCCGCCACTCGCTGGCCATCGCCCGCGCCGCCAAATACTTCCGGGAGCAAGGCGCCAAGGTGGTGCTGATGACCGACGACCCCACGGCGCCCGCAGTCGCCTCGGCCGACCACGTGCTGCTGGTGCGCACTTCGAGCGCCTCGCCGTTCGACTCGTACACGGCCGCGCTGTCGGTTGCCAACGCGCTCGTGATGGCCGTGGCGCAGCGCCGCAAGAAGGAGCTGGGCGCCGCATTGGAGCGGGGAGAAGCCCTGTGGGCCAAGCACTGGAAGGAAGGCGCCGCCTGAAAGTTGCCCCGAGGGAACTCCCCGCACGCCGCATGCATCCCATGGCGATGCACACCCCCACCCTGCCCCGGCGCACCGTCGCCGCTGCCCTGGTCGCCGCCCCCGCGCTCTGGCTGGGCGTGCGCGCCCAGCCCGTTGCCGCACGCATCGCCACGCCGTCGCAGACCGAGGGCCCCTTCTACCCCGTGCGCCTGCCCGACGATGCGGACCATGACCTGCTGCGCAACGGCCGGCTGACCTACCGGGGCGGCCAGCCCGCCTGGGTCGAGGGCACGGTGACCGACCTGGCCGGCCAACCGGTGCGCGGCGCCCAGGTGGAGATCTGGCAATGCGATGAAAAAGGCCACTACCACCACCCGGGCGATGGCGGCAAGGCCGACGCCGCCTTCCAGGGCTTTGGCCGGGTGACCGTGGGGCAGGATGGCAGCTACCGCTTTCGCACCATCCGCCCCGTGCCGTACAGCGGGCGCACGCCCCACGTGCACTTCAAGGTGCGCCTGGGGCAGCGCGAGTTGCTGACCACGCAGCTCTACGTGGCGGGCGATGCGGGCAATGCGCGCGATTTCCTGTGGCGCAACCTGCCCGAGGCGGGGCGCGATGCACTCACCGTGCCGTTCACGCGCGGGTCCGACGGGCTGCAGGCGCGCTTTCCCATCGTGGTCGCCGCCTGATCACTCACTTGCGGCGGTAGAACACCATGCCGCCATGGTGCAGCTCGTCCGGGTTCACGAACACGCCGTCGGCCGTGAAGCCCGTGTCGTCCCAGTAGTCGATGCGATTGCCCCGCACCTCGTACCGGCCCTGGTAGGCGCTCTGGCGGGTGCCACGCGCTTCGTCATAGCGGCCACTGGGCAGCAGTTCCTGGCGGATATGGCCGTCGGCCGTCACCCACATGCCGTGGTACCTTGAGGCGTCTGTGGGCGTTGCGGCCAGCGCGGGCCGGGCTGCCGCCATGGCAGCCAGCACCGAGCCTGCCAGTACCAGCGCCATGGCGGGGTGGGAAAAGACGTTGTTCATCATGGAATCTCCTGTGGGGTATCAGATATTCGTTGCGCCGCACGCCACGCGCGACGCATGAAACTGGCGCCGCCCAAGCCAGTGCCCCAGCGCAAGGGCCGCCCCGCCGCGAAGGCGGCGTATTCAGCGCCTGCGCTGGGGGCGTCCCCCTCCCGGATTGCGAAGCAATATGAGAGAGGGGTGAAGGCGCGAAGCGGCTCAGGGAATGCTTCACCTCAGGCGCGCCGCTGCACCAGGGAATCGCCAAAGATCAGCCGCTGCGGCATCGGCATGCCGATGAAGCGCGCGGGGAAGATGGGCGCAATGGCGCTGGCCTCGGTCAGCCGCGCCAGTTGCTCGGGCGCCAGCCGCAGGCCCAGCGCGCCGATGTTGTCGCGCGCCTGCTCCAGCGTGCGCGCGCCCATCACAGGGGCCGTCACGGCAGGGTTGGCCAGGGTCCAGGCAATCGCCACCTGCGAGGCGCTGGCCCCCACCTCCCGGGCTACGTCCTGCACCACCTCGGCAATGCCCAGCGCGCGCTCGGTCATGTGGCCCGATGAGGCGATCACACCCTTGCGTGACGGCGATACGCCGGCCTCGGCCTGCTGCGCCAGGTCGGCGCGCGTGTACTTGCCGGCCAGCAGGCCGCCACCCAGCGGCGACCATGGCAGCACGCCCAGGCCCAGTGCGGCCGCCATGGGGATCAGCTCGTGCTCCACCGTGCGCTCCACCAGGCTGTATTCGATCTGAAGGGCCACCAGCGGCGCCCAGCCGCGCAGATCGGCCAGGGTCTGCAGGCGGGCGATCTGCCAGGCCGGCGTGTTGCAGATGCCCACGTACAGCACCTTGCCCGAGCGCACCAGGTCATCCAGGCCGCGCATCACTTCCTCCGGCGAGGTGGTGAAGTCCCAGGCGTGCAGGTACAGCAGCTCGATGCGGTCGGTATCGAGCTGGCGCAGGCTGGCCTCGACCGAGCGCACCAGGTTCATGCGGTGGTTGCCGCCGGAGTTGGGGTCCGCCGGGTCGCGCGCCATGGTGAACTTGGTGGACAGCACCAGGCGATCCCGCTGCCCCTTGATGAGGCCGCCCAGGATGCGCTCCGATGCGCCGCCCGTGTAGTTGACCGACGTGTCGATGAAATTACCGCCCTGCTCCACATACAGGTCGAAGATGCGGCGCGACTCGTCGCCATCTGCCCCCCAGCCCCAGTCGGTGCCGAAGGTCATGGTGCCCAAGGCCATGGGCGAGACGCGCATGCCCGATCGTCCGAGCAGGCGGTAGTGATTGAGTGCGTTGGGTGTGGTCATGAGGCTTTCCTTTCAAGCGAAATTGCTGGAACGGAGTGTTGCCGCGACCGCCCAGGAGGGCGTAGAACGTTCGTCCGCGGTTCTTGCACGATCCTCCAGGCGCCCTGCACACCGGGCGGCTCTGGGTGGACAATGCCGGCATGCAGACGCCGCTCAACTCCCTTGCCGACCTTCTGGCCCGCCATACGGCCAGCGACGGCATCCACGCCAGCGCCATCCCCGGCGTGGGACTGATCCGCACCTCGGCCCCCACCATGCCCATGCCCGTGGTGTACGAGCCCACGCTGTGCCTGGTGGCCCAGGGCCGCAAGCGCGCGGTGCTGGGCACCACCAGCTACGTCTACGACGCGGCGCAGTACCTGGTGGCGTCGGTGGACCTGCCGGTGATGGGCTCGGTGATCGAGGCCAGCGCCGAGCGCCCCTACCTGTGCCTGGTGCTCGACCTGGACATGGCGCGCCTGAGCGAGCTGGCCCTGCGCCACCCCGTGCCCAATGAGGAAGCGGGGGCACCGGCGCGCGGTATTGCGCTGAGCCAGACCACGCCCGAGCTGCTCGATGCGGCCGTGCGCCTGGTGTCGCTGCTCGATGCGCCGCAGGACATTGCCGAACTTGCGCCCCTGGTGCAACGTGAGATCTTCTACCGCCTGCTCACCGGGCCGGGCAATGCCCTCGTGCGCCAGCTGGCCCAAGCCGACAGCCGGCTCAACCAGATCGCCCGCGCCATCGCCTGGATACGCGGGCGCTACACCGAGGCCTGGAGCATTGATGACCTGGCCGAGGTGGCGGGCATGAGCAAATCGAGCTTCCACGCCCACTTCAAGGCCGTCACCTCGATGAGCCCGCTGGAGTTCCGCACCCAGCTGCGCCTGCAGGAGGCGCGGCGCATGATGGTGGCCGAGGCCATGGATGCCGCCAGCGCAGGCTTTCACGTGGGCTACGAGAGCCCTTCGCAGTTCAGCCGCGACTATGGGCGCGCCTTCGGCCTGCCGCCGGCCAAGGATGCGCAGCGGCTGCGCATGGCCACAGGCTGAGCGCCTACCCGCCCCGCAGGTTCCCCGGCAGTGCGCGCAGTGCCTCGCTGACTTCACGCCCCCAGTCCTGGTACCAATCCGGGTGGCGCGTGGCGAAGTCAGCCAGCACGCAGTCGAGCATGACATCGCCGGCCAGCCAGGCCAGGGCCAAGGTGAGCCTGCTCGGGCGCAGCACGCCCGGCGTGTCGTCCGGGTGCAGCGCAGCATGCAGCACGCCGTCGGCCGTGGAGCAGGCGTCCAGCGTGGGCAGGATTTCGTCGTCCAGGTATTCGAACAGGCCATCGATCAGCCGGTCCACGTACTCGGCATTGCGCAAGGCCCCGCCGATGCTCAGCGGCTCGTTGCCGGAATCGCGCATGAAGGCGGCCATGCCACGGTACTCGCGGCCACGCACCTGGATCTGCTTGACGCCGCCACAGGCTTCGCGCACGGCGTCGGGCAGGTCCGGCAGAACAGCCGCCACCACACTGCACGACAGGCGGTCCTGAGAGGCAGAAAAGCTGATCTCGATGCTCTGCGTTCCCACTGGCACGGTGCGTTCGGCCACCAGCGGAATCGCGTCACGCCAAAGCTCGCCACGCTTGAGGCCAAAACCCAGCGCCTCGAACCGCGGCCGCCATGCCGCCTCGCAGCGCTCCAGCACTGCCTCGCGCTCTGCCGGGCCGATGCGGGATGGCGGCATGGCGCCATCGCCCCAGTCCATGCGCGCAATGCCGTCCAAGGTGAGCACATAGCCGAACGGCAGATACAGGCGTGCCGCCTGGTCGTCGTAGACGCTCAGACCGAGCGCCGTGGCGCTCTGCACCAGCACCTGCTGAAAATTCTCCGGCCCGTCGAACAGCAGGCCGTAGGTGCGCTCCCGGTGCTCGGGGTCTATGGGGGATTCGATCCACTCCATGGGCGTACCCAGCGCCGCCATGCGCGATTCCACCTCGTCATGGAGACGCTTCCATTTTGCGGACCGGGGCGAAGGCCGATCGGAAAGGTACTCATGCAAACGATCCGCCGCCGTCAGGCTGGTCGGTTCGGGGTGCTCCCAGATGTGGACCACGTAGCTCATTGGATATGCCTCCACTGCAACAGCGATGCGCCGCATTGTCGCTGAAGCCCCCATCCTTTCCGGATTGTTGTGCCTGCGCATGGCTGAAGGCCGCCCTGGCGCATCGGCCCGGTATGTCACAGCACTGTCATCAAAGCCGCGCAGCATGGTATCGTAACCAATGCTTACAACCCCCCCTGCCAATTGGCAGGCCGCGTCGAAATTCCGCGCCCGTCGCGGTGCAACACCGTGACGGAGCCCTGCGATGAACTGGACGGAACACCTAGCCCACCAGTCCCCGGTGTCGCTGACCGGCCTGCAAGGTAGCCGCAACACCGGGGCGCCGACGGCATGGTCGCGCAACTGCTGAGCTGGCAGACCGACCCACCGCACGCTCCTCGCCCATGCCTCTTGCGGAACGACTTTTCACAGCGGCCTGGACCGTAGCGGTCGTGCTGCTGTTCGCCCTGTCGCAACGGGCACACGAACACGGCGCGCAGCTGTTCTTCGACAACGCCACGTGGCTTACCGCCTTCAGCCTGTCGGCCTTTCTGGCCTGGCGCGGCTGCCGGCAGGCGGCACCGGCCGACCGCGCGCTGCGCACGGGGCTTTTTGCCGGAGCGCTGCTGATCACCCTGGGGCAGGTCGTGTGGATCGTGCAGGTGGCGCTGGACTGGAACCCGTTTCCGGCCCCGGCCGACCTGTTCTTTCTCACGGCCGGGCCGCTGTGGGCCGCCACGGTGCTGCGTGCCGCCTTCACGCGGCTGGCCCCGGGCCGGGCCTACCCCGCTGCGTTGGATTTTGGCGGCGCGGTGCTGGCACTGCTGGCCTTCACCCTCATCATCTACCTGGTCTACCTGCCCGCCGGCGCCATTGGCGAGTTTGCCGTGGCTGCGGTGGTGGTGCTCTACCCAGTGAGCTTTCTCACGGCGGCCGGCGTGATGGCGCTGGCTGTGCCGCTGGTCGGTGCCCGGCTGACGCGTCCGCACCTGCTGGTCCTGCTGGGCATGCTGGGATACGGCCTCAGCTGGATGAACTGGAACGTGGAACTGCTCGACGGCAGCCTGCGCCCCGGAGCCCCGCTGACCAACGGCGTTTACAGCCTGTCGGCGCTGGCCTTCGGCTGGGGCACGCGTTGGCTGCGCCTGGAAGCATCCAGCGCCCCCGGCTACCGCCGCCACTGCGACCAACTGATGAACTACCTGCCACTGGTGTCCATGACACTTGCGGCCGCCACGCTGGCGTGGCTGTTCCTGGGCGCCCACAGCGAGCGGCGCGCCGAGCAGTGGCTGGTACTGGCCTGCTGCCTGCTGGTGCTGGTGCTGGCGGCGCTGCGCCAGGCCTCATGGCTGAGCCTGATCGAGCGCCTGCGCCATATCGAAGCCGCCGTGCTGCGCAACGAGGAGCAGTTGTACCGCGTGGCCAATTTCGACGCGCTGACCGGCCTGCCCAACCGCTATTTCTTCGAGGATGCGCTGGAGCGCGCCGTGGCCGAGGCGGGGCGCGGCGCCTTGCCGTCTGATCGCCGCATCGCCCTGCTGCTGGTGGACCTGGACGACTTCAGGAGCTTTGACGAAGCCTACGGCCGCAGCGCCGGTGACGCGTTGCTGCGCGAGGCTGCCCGGCGGCTGAGCGAGCTGCTGGCCGGGCAAGGCCTGCTGGCACGGCTGGCCGACGACCAGTTCATGGTGATGGTGCAGCGCCCGGCCTCGCGCACCCTGCTGGCCCAGCAGGCGGTGGCCCTGGTCGAGGGGCTGGGGCGGCCCTGGAACCTGGCCAGCCTGGGCGAGCAGTTCATGGGCGCCAGCATCGGCATCAGCATGTTCCCGGAGGACGCTGCCTCCAGCGCCGAGCTGGTGCAGCACGCCCACTCCGCGCTGCGCGCCGCCAAGGGCGCAGGGCGTGCCACGTACCGCTTCTACATCGAAGAGTTCACGCAGATCACCAGCCGGCGCATGGAACTGCGCCGGCGCCTGCACAGCGCGCTGCGCAATGGCGAATTCACGCTGGCCTACCAGCCCCAGCTGGACCACCAGCGCCGCACCGTGGGCGCCGAGGCGCTGCTGCGCTGGTCGGTGGATGGCCGCGCCGTGCCGCCCGACGAGTTCATCCCCATGGCTGAAGAGAGCGGACTGATCGTGCCCATCGGCCTGTGGGTGTTCGAGCAGACCTGCCGCCAGATCGCGCAGTGGCGGGCACAGGGCCTGCGCCTGCCGCGCATCTCGGTCAACGTATCGGGCATCCAGCTGCGCGAGCCGGGCTTTGCCCAGGCGCTGCTGGACGCGGCACGGCGCGAGGGCGTGGCGCCGGACGCGCTGATCCTGGAGATCACCGAGTCGCAGCTGCTCGACGAATCGGTCTACGCCACCGCGCACGCGCTGCGCAACGCGGGCTTCGCGCTGTCCATCGACGACTTCGGCACCGGGCACTCGTCGCTGGTCAAGCTCAAGCGCCTGCCGGTGGGCGAGCTCAAGATCGACCAGGCCTTTGTGCGCGACATCGTGCAGGACACCAACGACTGGGAGATCTGCGCCACCGTCAACGCCCTGGCCCGCACCCTGGGCCTGCACGTGGTGGCCGAGGGCGTGGAGACCGAGGAGCAGTTCGGCCTGCTGGCCGGCATGGGCTGCCAGCGTTTTCAGGGCTGGCTGTTTGCCAAGGCCATCCCCCCGGAGCAGTTGGCGCAGCACTGGCTGCTGCGCACCGCCGGCACCGCCGAAGTGGAATGATCCTGAGCGCCTGGCGGCGGCGCTCCGCGCAGGCCCCACTCAGCCCGCGCTGCCGGGCAGTTCCACCTCGCCGCTCACCGGTGGCACCGGTGCCTGGGCGCGCCGCGGCGCCAGGGCCTGCACGAACTGGCGCGTGGCGGCCTCCCAGTTGAACTGCTCGGCATGGCGGCGCACCGGCTCGCGCGGCTTGTGCAGCGCCGCCAGGCAGGCGGTGCGCAGGTCGTCGTGCAGCACGCCGCCGGGCGAGTCGTTGCCCACCACGTCGATGGGGCCAGGCACCGGGTAGGCCGCCACGGGCGTGCCGCAGGCCATGGACTCGGCCATCACCAGGCCGAAGGTGTCGGTGACGCTGGGGAACACCATCACATCGGCCGTGCGGTAGACCGACGCCAGCGCCGGGCCGTCGAGCACGCCGATCCAGCGCGCCTTGGGGAACTTGGCTTTCAGCCGGGGCAGCTCGGGCCCCTCCCCTGCCACCCACTTTTCGCCGGGCAGGTCCAGCTCCAGGAACTTGTGCACCTGCTTTTCCACCGCGATGCGGCCCACGTACAAAAAGAGCGGCTCGCTGCTGCGCTCCATGCGCTCGCCCTCGGGCGAGAACAGCGACAGGTTCACCCCGCGCGACCACAGCCGCGCGCCCGTGAAGCCCCGCGCCTTCAAGTCATCGACGATGGCCGGCGTGGGCGCCACCGTGGCGCGCGCCGCGTTGTGAAAGCGCCGCAGCATGGCATAGCTCCAGCGCGTGGGCAGGCCGATGCGGGCGTGCACGTATTCCGGAAACCGGCTGTGGTACGCGGTGGTGAAAGGCCAGCCCTCGCGCAGCGCGAAGGAGCGCGCCAGCCAGCCCAGCGGCCCCTCGGTGGCGATGTGCAGGCAGTCCGGGTCGATGGCGCGGATGCGGCGGCCCACCTCGGCGCGCGTGGTCAGCGCCAGCGAGATTTCGGGGTAGGTCGGGCACGGCATGGAGCGGAAACCCTGGGGCGAGAGGATCTCCACCTCGTGCCCCATGCGCTGCAGCTCGGCGCGCGTCATCTTGAGCGTGCGCACCACGCCATTGACCTGGGGTTCCCAGGCATCGGTCACGATCAGTATCTTCATCGGCGCCTCTCTATCTCTTGCGTTGTTGCTGTCAGGGGTGTGGGGAGGGGGCGGCCTGCGCGGCATCGGGCGGCAAGGCAGTGCCGATACGGCAAGACAGGTGCCAGCGCCAGCCGGCCAGCGCCGTGCAGCCGGCCACCAGCAGGCCCAGCGCGGCAATCAGCAGGCCCGTGGTCCAGCCCAGCGCCAGCAGCAGCGTGTAGGCACCCAGCATGAGCAGCACGCTCAGGTTCTCGCTGAAGTTCTGCACCGCGATGGATTCGCCCGGGCTCAGCAGCGCATGGCCGCGGTGCTGCAGCAGCGCGTTCATGGGCACGATGAAGGCGCCCGATGCAAAGCCCACCGCTGCCAGCAGCGGAATGGCCCAGGCCACCGTGTCCACCAGCAGCATCAGCGGCACTGCCAGCCCGATCAGCACGCCCAGCGGCAGCACGCGCGGCGCCTGCGCCAGTGACACCCACCGCCCCGCCAGCGCCGCGCCCGCGGCAATGCCCACCGCCACCACGGCCTGCAGGTAGGCCGCCTGGTCCAGCCCCAGCCCAAGCGACTGCTGCGCCCAGGCCAGCACCACGAACTGCAAGGTGGCACCCGCACCCCAGAACAGCGTGGTGACCGCCAGCGACATGCCGCCCGCCCGGTCGCGCCAGAGCGTGCGCTGCGCCAGGCCAAAGCGCGACAGCAGCGCCGGCAGTTGCCAGGCCGCCGAGGCCCCCGCCGCCGGGCGCCGGGGAATGAAGCCATTGAGCAGACCCGCCGCCAGGTACACGGCCATGACGGCCAGCAACGCGGGCTGCAGCCCCGCCTGCCCCTCCTCGCCCAGGCCCCACAGGGCCGTGAAGACATCGCTCACCAGCCAGCCGCCCAGCGCCGTGCCCAGGATGATGGCGCCCACGGTGCTCACCTCCAGCCAGCCATTGGCGCGCACCAGCGCCGCGGCGGGCACGCGCTCGGTGACCAGGCCGTACTTGGCGGGCGAATAGCAGGCCGCACCCGGCCCCGCCAGGCAGAACGCCGCCAGCGGGTGCAGCCCCAGCAGCATGGCCAGCGCAGCGCCGGCCTTGAGCAGGTTGGCGGCCAGCATCACCCGCTCCTTGGGCCAGCGGTCGGCCACCACGCCCACACAGGGCGCCAGCACCACATAGGCCACGGTGAACACCAGCTTGAGCAGCGGCGCCAGCCAGGCCGCCTCGCCCATCTGCATGAGGCAGGCAATGGCCACCACGAGCAGCGCGTTGTCGGCCAGCCCCGAGACGAACTGCGCGGCGACCAGCAGGCGCACACCCTGCATGCTCATGGGGTGCGGCCTCTGGGGGTGCCACATGCGTTCATGGCCGGCCATTAGGCAGCGCGCATGTGTCGCTCGCATGACGCACCCGCCTGTCTTGCGCCCGACACGCCGCCGTCATCGCCCCGTCGCGCCCGCGCGCGACAACCGGGCCAGCAGCAACACCAGCAACAAGCACCCAACCCCCAAAGGTCGTGGCATGAAAATCGTGGTCTTCGGCGCCGGCTATGTCGGCCTGGTCTCTGCCGCCTGCTTTGCGGACATGGGCAACGACGTGGTCTGCATCGAGCGCGATGCGGCCCGCGTGAAGGCCATCGAGGACGGCCAGCTGCCCCTGTACGAACCCGGGCTTGACGCCATCGTCGAGCGCAACCTGCGCGCGCGCCGGCTGAAGCTGGCCACCAGCGCCGACCCCGGCACCCTGCGCGGTCGCCATGCGGTCTTCATCGCCGTGGGCGCGCCTTCGGCCGATGACGGCGCGGCCGACCTGTCGCAGGTGGGCGAGGTGGCGCGAACCATCGGGCGGCACATCGATCAGTACACCGTGGTGGTGAACAAATCCACCGTGCCCGTGGGCACCGCCGACGAGGTGGCGCGCACCATCCGTGGCGAGCTCGCGGCGCGCGGCGCTGAAGCCGTGCCCTTCGACGTGGTCTCAAACCCGGAATTCCTCAAGGAAGGCGCGGCGGTGCACGACGTCCAGCGCCCCGACCGCATCGTCATCGGCGCATCGTCACCGCGCGCCATCGGCGTGATGCGCGAGCTGTATGCGCCCATCTCACGGCTGCGGGACAAGCTGATCGTGATGGACCCGCGCTCCGCCGAGCTCACCAAGTACGCCGCCAATGCCATGCTGGCGCTGCGCATCTCGTTCATGAACGAAATGGCCGCCCTGGCCGACGCGCACGGCGCCGACATCGAGCAGGTGCGCATCGGCGTGGGCACCGACCCGCGCATCGGCCCGCAGTTTCTGTACCCCGGCATCGGCTTTGGCGGATCGTGCTTTCCCAAGGACCTGCGCGCCCTGGAATGGATGGCGCGGCAGGCCCAATTGACCCCACGCCTGCTGCCCGCCGTGCGCGAGGTCAACGAAGAACAGAAGCGCCTGTTGCTGCGCGAGATATCAGCCTTCTTCAACGGCCAGCTCGCCGGCCGCACCGTGGCCGTGTGGGGCCTGGCCTTCAAGCCCGAAACCGACGACGTGCGCGAAGCCCCGGGCTGCATGCTGGTGGCCGATTTGCTGGCCGCCGGTGCCCATGTGCGCGCCTACGACCCCATGGCCATGCCCAACGCGCGCACCCTGCTGGCCGCCCGCCTGTGCCCTGCCGACCTCGAGCGCCTGACCCTGGCCCCGTACGCCGACGCGGCGCTGGCCGGCGCCGACGTGCTGGCGCTGGCGACCGAGTGGAAAGAGTTCAGCAGCCCGGATTTCGCGGCCATGGCGCGGCAACTGCGCGCGGGCGCGGTGTTCGATGGGCGCAACCAGTACCGGCCGGAGACGGTGCGCAGGCATGGGCTGCGGTATTGGGGGGTGGGGAGAGGCTCAGCCGCTTGACTGTTAAGTCAGTGGTGTTGCGTCAGTGGGCTGCCTGCGCCATGGCAATGCCAGCGGCAGGCTGCCGGGCCAACTCGATGAAGGCCCGCACGTAGTCAATCGCGGTGTCCGCCTCGCGCGCCCCCAGAAAGATCTGCTTGGCGATGCCGCGCGCGCCCAGGCGCACGGGCACCACGTCCATCTTGGCGGCGTACTCTTCGACCAGCCAGCGCGGCAGGGCCGCCACGCCGCGGCCGCTGGCCACCATCTGCAGCATGATGTCGGTGGTTTCAATCGCCTTGTGGCGCTTGGGCGTGACGCCGGCCGGCAGGAGGAACTGGTTGTAGATGTCCAGGCGCTCGATATCCACAGGGTAGCTGATGAGCACCTCCTGCGTGAGCTGCTGGGGCTTGACGTAGGCCGCCTGGGCCAAGCCATGGCCCCGGGCCACGACGAGCACCTGCTCGTAGTCGAACACGGGTTCGAACCGGAGCCCCGGCTTGTGCAAGGGGTCGGGCGTGACCAGCAGGTCGATCTCGTAGCCGAACAGCGCGCCGATGCCGCCGAACTGGAATTTCTGCTTGACGTCCACATCCACGTCGGGCCAGGCGGCCAGGTAGGGCGACACCACCTTGAGCAGCCACTGGTAGCACGGGTGGCATTCCATGCCGATGCGCAGCGCACCGCGCTCGCCCTGGGCGAACTGGCCCAGGCGCTCCTCGGCCAGATCCAGTTGCGGCAGCACCCGGTTGGCCACGGCCAGCAGGTACTGGCCGGCCTGGGTCAGGCGCAGGCTGCGGCCTTCGCGCAGCCAGACATCGGTGCCCAGTTGCTGCTCCAGCTTTTTCATGCTGTGGCTCAGGGCCGACTGGGTGAGGTTGAGCACGCCCGCGGCGGCCGTGAGCGACCCTTGCTTCTCGACCTGCTGGACGATGCTCAGATGGATGCGTTCCAGCATTCTTTTGAATGAACCAAATTCATTGATTGATGAAGTAATACCATTTTACTTCATTGATTGCCGCCACTAGCATTCGATCCCATGAATGCAAACATGGCACGCCCCCTTCGCCTGGTCGCCGTTTCCGGCGGGCTGCAGCGCCCCTCCAGGTCGGCAGCCCTGGCAGAGCATCTGCTGGACCTGATCGCCGACGAACTGCCGTGCGAGCAGCGCCTGGTGGAGCTGGGCCAGATTGCGCCACAGCTGGCGGGTGCGGTATGGCGCAGCCAGTTGCCCGAGGCCGTGGAGCGGGAGCTTGCGGCGGTGGAGCAGGCCGATGTGCTGGTGGTGGCCACGCCGGTGTTTCGCGGCGCGTACACGGGGCTGTTCAAGCACTTCTTCGACTTCATTGGCCAAGACGCCCTCGTCGACAAGCCGGTGCTGCTGGCCGCCAATGGCGGCAGCGAGCGCCATGCGCTGGTGATCGACCACCAGTTGCGGCCGCTGTTCAGCTTTTTCCAGGCGCGCACCTTGCCGCTGGGGGTCTATGCGACCGACAAGGATTTTGTCGACTACCGCCTGCAAGACGAGGCCTTGATCGAGCGGGCCCGGCTGGCGGTGCAGCGGGCCTTGCCGTTGGTGGCCTTGGCGCGGCATACGCACCACGCCAGCCCAGCCCTGGCCGATGAACCGGTTACAGCCTGAAGAACAGGAACCGCATTCTTTTCCTCAAAAACCAAATCACGGGATCGCAATGAACCAAGAACCCACCTTCCACCTCAAGAGCATCCGCTTCGATGAGAACTATGAACCATCGGACAGCACGCGCATCACCACCAACTTTGCCAACCTGGCCCGGGGCCAGAGCCGCCAACAGAACCTGCGCAACACGCTGAGGATGATCGACAACCGTTTCAATGCCCTGGCGCATTGGGACAACCCCACGGCGGACCGCTACGCGGTGGAGCTGGAAATCATCTCTGTGGAGATGGGCATGGATGCCAAGGGCAGCACGGCTGCATTTCCGCTGATAGAGATACTGACCACCTGCATTCTCGACAAGAAGACGGGCAAGCGCATCGAGGGCATCGCGGGGAACAATTTCTCGTCGTACGTGCGCGACTACGACTTCAGTGTGGTGCTGCCGGGCTACAACGCCGACCGGGCAGAATTTGGCCTGCCAGACGATTTTGGCGACCTGCATGGCAAGCTGTTCAAGCAGTTTGCCAACTCCAGCGCCTACCGGCAGCGCTTTGCCAAGCCGCCCGTGATCTGTATCAGCGCATCGACCAGCAAGACCTACCAGCGCACCGGCAACCAGCACCCTGCGCTGGGCATCGAGTACCAACAGAACGAGCTGTCATCCACCGACCAGTACTTTGCCAAGATGGGCATGCAGGTGCGCTTTTTCATGCCGCCCAATGGCGTTGCGCCATTGGCCTTCTACTTCCATGGCGACCTGCTGGGTGACTACACCAACCTGGAGTTGATCGGCACCATCAGCACGATGGAGACTTTTCAGAAGATCTACCGCCCCGAGATCTACAACGCCAATTCTGCGGCCGGCAAGCTCTACCAACCGAGCCTGAAGCACCAGGACTATTCGGTGACGCAGATTGTGTATGACCGGGAAGAACGCAGCCAGCTGGCCGTAGTGCAGGGGAAGTTTGCCGAGGAGCATTTCATCAAGCCGTACAAGAACAGGCTTGAACAATGGGCCGCCAACTGCGCAGTTTGACCGCGCTTTGACCCGCGCGCCGGCGCTGCCCGCCGTCACGCGCCACCACACAACACGCCCTCCGGCTGCTCGGGCAAAATGGTTCCGAACACGCCCGCGACACCCCTATTTGCTTAAAAGGAAATCTCCGATGTTTGAAACCTCCATTGCCGGCAGCTTGCCCAAGCCTGCCTGGCTGGCCGAAACCAACAAGCTCTGGCCCCAGTGGATGGCCGAGGGCGACGCACTGCGCCAGGCCAAGGCCGACGCCACGCTGCTGTGGATCAAGGCCCAGGAGGATGCGGGCCTGGACATCGTGGGCGACGGCGAGCAGTCGCGCCAGCATTTCGTGCACGGCTTTCTGGAGCAGGTCGAGGGCATCGACTTCGAGCACAAGGTGAAGATGGGCATCCGAGACAACCGCTACGACGCGATGGTGCCGCAGGTAATTGCGGCCCTGCGCCTGAAGGGACGCGTGCATGCCTTCGAGGCCCAACTGGCACGCGCGCACACCAAAAAGAAGCTCAAGTTCACCCTGCCCGGCCCCATGACCATTGTCGATACCGTGGCCGACCGCTTCTACGGTGACAAGGTGAAGATGGCCTTTGCGTTTGCCGAATTGCTCAACCAGGAAGCCCTGGCACTGCAGGCCGACGGCGTGGACATCATCCAGTTCGACGAACCCGCCTTCAACGTCTACATGAAGGACGCCGCCGACTGGGGCGTGCAGGCGCTGGAGCGCGCGGCGCAGGGCCTGACCTGCACGACGGCGGTGCACATCTGCTACGGCTACGGCATCAAGGCCAATACCGACTGGAAGAGCACCCTGGGCGACGAATGGCGCCAGTACGAAGCCGTGTTCCCCGCGCTGGCCAAGAGCAGCATCGACCAGGTGAGCCTGGAATGCATCCATTCGCACGTGCCGCCCGACCTGATGAAGCTGCTGGCCGGCAAGGACGTGATGGTCGGCGTGATCGACGTGGCCAGCGACGTGGTCGAAACCCCCGAGGAAGTAGCCGACACCATCGCCAAGGCGCTGGAGTTTGTGCCCAAGGAGCGGCTGTTCCCCTGCACGAACTGTGGCCTGGCACCGATGGGGCGCGATGTGGCGTGGCGCAAGCTGCAGGCGTTGGCAGAGGGCACGAAGCTGGCGAAGGAGCGGCTCGCTGCGGCGTGACGCCAGCGGGCTGTTGCGCACAGCCATCCTGTTGGTGCCGGCAGTGGCGCGGCTATTGCGCGCGGGTTCGGTGTTCAGTGCGCGCAACATGTGCCGGCCGGTGGCAGTGCGATAGCACGGGTTGGGGTATGGGGAAGCGGGCGAGGGGCCCGTGTCTGAAGCCTTCAGTTGGCGAGCGCAGTGAAGATAAAAAACCCCGACCGCGCTCAGCAACGGTTCGCCGCGCGCAGCAAGGCGTTGCACGACGCGGGAGCGGGAGCAGTGGTAGCAGCGCCGCCACCACCCTGCCCTGCCATGGCCGTGCAGATCGCATCCGACTGCGGCGTCTGGCCGAAGGTCATCGCTTTTGTGAACTGCGAGGGCGAATACATGTAGCAGGAGTAGCTGGCCCCCTCGCGCGTGCGAACGCGGTAGTTGATGCGGCCGTTGCTGCCTTCTTCCTTCTGCTGGTCGGTGATGGTGAAGGTGCCGACCTCGCGGCCAATGGCCTGCGATGTGCGCTGCTCGATGCCTTGCTGCGTGACGGTGGTGCCGCAGCCGCACAGGACCAGGAGGGATGCGGCGCAGGCTGAGAAGGTTCGCGGAAAGGTCATGGGCATGGTTTCGAAGGAAGATGAGATGGCGAATGGCCAGTTGCATTGCGTATTGCCCTGCGAGAGAGAGCAACACGGTCCAGCCCATTGTGGAAGCGCATCGCGGGCTCGGGAACCCTACCGAGGTATGGGTTCCGGTATGGGCTAGCCGCGCTGACGATCGTGCGCGAGGTCTCCGGCTGCATGCTGGTGGCCGACCTGCCGGCCGCCGGCGCCACGTGCGCGCCTACGACCCGATGGCCATGCCCGATGCCCGTATGGGAACCTCTCAAAACCCACCCCCTCAATCTTGAGTCCCCCGCCACAGTCCGAGCCACCGCATGATCACGCCCCGCAGCGCCTTGAAGTTCGACCTCTTT
>NZ_JBWKYR010000028.1:0-57696 GCF_059423865.1 Acidovorax sp. GW458-11-26-14-TSB4 | reverse complement strand
GTCCGCCAGTTGCGGGCCTTCCCATGGTGGTGGTGTTTCACGGTCGTGGGCACCGCCACCATGTGGAAGTGTTTCCCCACATCCCAAGCAAAACGGGCTCCCCTATGGGAGCCCGTTTTGCTTGCGCGGGTTTGCCACAATGGGCCGGAATATTTGCAGCCCTGACCGCGCCATGACCCGCACTTCCATTGCCCTACCCCAGGACGTTTTCCAGATCGGCTCCACGTCGTTCTCGTTCTCCGCAGACTCCAAGGTGATCTTCGAAGACGGCGGCATGCGCTTCGATTTCAAGGCCGAGCCCCAACCAAAGCGTGGCACCTTGGGCCAGGAAGCCCTGCGCGCCTGGGATGTTTCCGCTGCACCGCACCTGTGGTCCAGCGGCTTGTTCCATTTCGATGACCGCGCGGGGGACCCGCACCAGGTGTTCTCCTACCCGCACACCGATCCAGACTCTCCGTTCCACCTCTACGTGCAAGGCGTGGCCTACGGCCTGCGCTTTTTCGGCCAAGTCGAGCTGGCCCCGGACCGCATCGCCCTGCACGGCGTGCTGCGCCAGGAGCACCATGACGATATCCAGGGCACACCGCTGCATTTGGTCCGCCACTTTCCCCGCGGCGAAGTGCGACCCAAGCCGCGCCACTTCCACAGCCTGAAAGCCGCACAGGCCGTGCCCGCCGGTACGGTGCGCCACCTGACCCTGCGCCAGCGATGGCGGCCGGAAACGCCCAGGACGGACCGGTTTCCCGAAGAAGTGCTGGCATTCACCGCCATCGAGTCGCTGATCCTGGACTACGCCTCCACGGACCATGCCCGCTTCACGGAACTGCCCGAGGCCATCGGCACGCTGCAGCAGCTGACCCGCCTGGACCTGTCGAACACCAGCGTGCAGCACCTGCCCGACGCCATAGGCGAGCTCAGGCAATTGCGCCATCTGGCCATGTCCCCGGGAACGCTCACCAGCGTGTCCGAACGGATCGCCCAGTTGCCCCACCTCGAACGGCTGGACCTGGCCTACAACCAGCTCACCACCCTCCCCGAAGCCATTGGCCACATGCCATCGCTCAAGGCACTGAAGCTCAGCGGCAATGCCTTCACCTCTCTACCTGCCTCGATTGACCGCATCGAGAACCTGCAGGTGGACGTGCGCTACCTGCCGCTGTTCCGCGACATGCGCTACCGCCCGGAAATCGAGGTGGCCACCAGCGCCGAGCCCTTTCTGGCAAGCAGCAGCCCCGCGCATGTGGCCATGCTGCATGCCGGCCTGGCTCGGCACGGCTTGCTGGACCACGAACCTGTGCTGCTGCGCCACACACGCCAGGCGCTGCGCTGGCGCACCACCGAGCCCGATGCGCCGCCGGTGCTGGGCGGCACGCGCTTTGGCGGCGCCCCCGATCTGCCGCCCGGCCTGCCCTACCCCACCACCGACGGCAAGCCTTGGCACTTCTATGCGCAGCTGGACCTGGACGCCCTGGCCGGGCTGCAGCGCTGGCTGCCGCGCACCGGGCGGCTGTACTTCTTTGCCAAGAGCCAGGACCCGTCCGATGGCGTGCGCGTGCTGCACGACACCTCGCCGCGCAGCGCCCTGGTGCCGCACGCCTGGGGGTCGCAGGTCGACTCCGTGGACGATATCAATGTGCCGCGGGCCTACAAAGGCTACCGGGCCGTGGTGGATGCCACCGTGTCGCTGCCCATCCTGTACAACAGCCACGAGCGCTATACGGGGGAGGATGCGGGCCTCATGGAGATCTATCGGGATGATGCACTGAGCGACACCTATGCAGAGTTGGCGGATGAACTCTCGATCAGCCCGGACAAACTGCATGGCGTGCATCTGCAGAACGCCTTTGTCTTTACCCAGCACGAAAGCCCCGAAGAGCAATCCGTGGCACTGCAGCGCGGCAGCCCCGGCGAGTGGGTGAACCTGCTGCGCCTGGGCTCGGACCAGCACCCGGGCTTCGAGTTCGGGGATGCCGGCACGCTGACCTTCACGATCCACCGCAAGGACCTGGCCCTGGGCGATTTCTCGCGCGTTCTCGCCTTCATCGAAAGCTGAATGCCCTGCGCCGCTCAGGTCGTCGTCTGCACATGCAGGCGGCTCGATTTGCAGCGGTGCAAGGCGTTGTAGTACTCCAGTCGCCGGCCATTGGCGCCGTAGGCGATGGATTCGATGCGCAGCAGCGGCTCCGGGGTCTCCAGCTGCAGCAGCCCACAGGTCTCGGCGTCGGGCAGCACGGCATCGATCCAGCGCTCGGCGCGCACCAGGCGCACGCCGTACTGGCGCCGCAGCACGTCGTAGAGCGAACGGTCATCGAGGCGCATGCGGTGCAGGCCGGGCGCCAGGTCGGCGGGCACCACGGTTTCCACCAGAAGGCGCAGCTCGCCATCCACACTGCGCAGGCGCTTCAAGGCCACGACCTGGGTGTCGTCGGTGAGGCCCAGCGCGCTGATCTCCTGCGGCGTGGGGTCGCGCAGCTGCTGCGACAGGATCTGGGTGCGCACCGAGCGGCCCTTGCGCTCCATCTCATCGGAGAAGCCGAGCACGGTGGAGACGAAATCCTCGTCGCGCTCGCGCGCCGCCACGAAGGCGCCGCGGCCTTTGATCTTGTAGATCAGGTTGTTGCGCACCAGGTCGGCCAGGGCCTCGCGCACCACGATGCGCGAGATGCCGAACTGCTCGCCCAGTTCGGCCTCGGACGGCAGCTTGGCGCCGATGGCCAGTTCGCCCTGCAGTATCTGCAGGCGCAGGGCATCGCGGAACTGCGCCCACAGGGGCGATTCGGAGTTGCGGTCGAGCAGGGGCTGGAGTTCGGTCGGTGCATTCACGTCAGGACGGGCTCAGGGCCGGATGGATGGTCAATGGTGCCTGAAAAGCCGGCGCGGCATCGGAATCGGGGGCTGCGGGCGCCAGGCGCACGCCATGGCGCTCGCGCAGTGCGGTGGCGCAATTGTGCAGTTCCAGCCGTGCACGCCCCGCATCCCACCCCAAAGCCTGTGCCGCGAGGCCCGCCATTTCAGCCAGCGCCGCATCCGTGACGAGGCCGCGGATGGCCAGCAGCGTGCGCCGGATCACCAGGTCGTCGAGGTGGATCACGCCGGTTTCGGTGCACAGCCAGGCCACCTCGGCCGCCGAGTAGTCGGGCGCATGCTGCAGCGGCACGTCGCCGGCCACCTTGAAATGCTGGGCCATGCGCAAGGCCTGGGAACCGTAGCGCCGCAGCAATGCCTGGGCACGGGCACGGGCCAGGCCGGAATCCTGGGCGATGCGGTCGATGAAGCGCTCGGTCGCCTGAGCGCCCTGCGGCATGTCGGTGCCGCCCCCAATGGGCAGCTGCCGGGTCGATGCCGCGCGCCCGCGCCCCAGCAGGTGCAGCACCTCGTCGCTGGCTTCCTCGGCCAGTGCGCGGAAGGTGGTCCACTTGCCGCCCACCAGGCCCACGACGGGTATGTCGCGCGACGGGGACGGCGGATCGATCACCACCGAATGGTCGCGCGAGATCTGCCCGGGCTTGTCGGCGTCCGAGCGCGCCAGGGGCCGCACGCCCACATAGGTGTAGACCACGTCGCGGCGGCCGAAGGCCAGGTTGGGGAAGACCTCGCCCAGCACCTCCAGCAGGTAGTCCACCTCGGCCGGTTCGGTGGCGATCTGGTCGGGGTCGTCCACCGGGATGTCGGTGGAACCCACGAGCACACGGTCCAGGAAGGGGTAGACGATGCACACGCGCCCGTCCAGCGCCTCGAAATACGCCATGCGACCACCCAAGGCGTCGCGCAGCAGGGGGTGGTCGAGCACCAGGTGCGAGCCCTTGGTGCCCATCACGCGCGGCACCGCGCCGCCCAGCAGTTCGGTGCTGCGGTCCAGCCAGGCACCGCTGGCATTGACCACGGCATCGGCCGTCACCTGCACCACCTCGCCAGTGACCTCGTCGCGCAGCGTGAGGGCCTTGCCCGCGCAGCCCATCACCCGGCAGTGGTTGCTGGCCATGGAACGGGGCTGGTCGCGGCAGGCGTCGCGCACCAGCTCCAGCACCAGCCATTCGGGGTGGCTGATCCAGGCGTCGAAGAAGGTCGCCGTCCAGCGCACGGCCGCGCGGAACAGCAGGCGGTCGGCCGGCTGCACGCGGCTGATGCGGTGGTTGGGCATCACGCGCTGGCGCCGGCCCAAGAGGTCGTACAGGCGCAGGCCCGTGGCCACGGCCAGCAGCCCGCGCGTGCGCTGGGGCGGCGTGCGGCCCAGGAACTTGAGCGCGCTGCTCATCAGCCCGCCGAAGAAGCTCGACAGCGGCACCACGGTCTTGAGCGGCTGCACCAGGTGCGGCGCGTTGCGCAAGAGCAGGTTGCGCTCGCGCGTGGCCTCGGCCACCAGCGAGAAGCTGCCGCTTTCCAGGTAGCGCAGGCCGCCGTGGATCATGCGCGAGGGCGCGCTGCTGGCACCGGCGCTGAAATCACCCTTGTCGACGATCAGGCAGTCCACGCCCTGCAGCGACAGGTCGCGGAACACGCCCACGCCGTTGATGCCGGCGCCCACGATCACCGTGGAGAAATGGCGCCCAGCCACGGCGGCGGGGCGCACGAAAGGCGATGCGGATGTGGTGTTCATTGCAAGGCCTCCACCTGCTGCACAGAAAGAGGCGCGGGCAGGGGCGTGGCGGGTGCGGGTGCGCGCTCTGGCGCAGGGCCGGCCAGGTGGCCAAAGACAGGGGACATGGTGGCTATCAGCTCGTTGAAGTCGGCATTGAAATCTGCATGGGCCCTGGCCTGGCCGGCATCGGGTTCGACCGTGTCGCAGGGCGCGTACAAGGCTTCGGCATCGATGCCCTGCGACAGGGCGGCATAGATGGCCGCGCCCCGCGCACCGGTCTCGTCGTCGGCACAGCGCTCCACCGGGTGCCCCAGCAGGCCGGCCAGCAGGCGCACCAGGCGGGTGTCGCTGGCACCGCCGCCCAGCACGGTGGATGCCGACACCGGCAACCCGCCCGACGCCAGCCGGGCGGTGTGGCGCGCATGCAGCGCCGCCACTGCATCGACCACGGCACGCGCCATGTCGCCGCGCGTGTGGTGGCTTTTGAGGCCCACAAAACCCGCAGTGACGCCGCCGCCGCCGTTCACGAAGGGCAGAAAGCGCAGGCCCCCGGCACCCAGCGGCACCGACATCGCCAGGTCGACCACCGCACGCGCATCGGGCAGGCCCAGCACGCCGGCCAGCCAGGCGATGTTGGCCATCGACGAGGGGCTGTTCTCCATGTACAGGCGCCGATCCTGCGGGCCGAAGTTGACGGTACCCGCCACATCGGGCCGGGGCTCGAGCACCGGCCCTATCACGGCATTGACGCACCAGGTACCCAGCACCGATACCGCGCGGCCCCGCGCCTCGGCCCGCACCGCCGTCATCGCGGCCAGCAGGTCGATGGCTCCCATGGCCACGGGGATGCCGGCCGGCAGGCCATAGGCCGACACTGCCGACGCTTGCACCGTGCCGATGACCTCGCCACTGCGCACCAGCGGCCCGAAGGCCTGGGGCCCCAGGCCCACAATGCCCGAGGCGGCAAAGGCCAGCGGCGACCAGGTGCCAGTGGCCACGGACAGCAGGCCTGCCGTGCTGGCATCGCTGGCGTCGGTGGCGATCTCGCCGGTGAGCAGAAAGCCCACGTAGTCCTTGGCGAACATCAGCCGCTGCAGGGCGCCGCTGCGCACCGCATCGCTGCCCAGCAGCTCGGCGGCGATCACGGTCGGCTGGCCCGGCCAGGGCTGGCAGCCCACTTCGGCCTGCAATTGCTCCCCCCGGCTGGCTGCCAGCGACTGGGCACGCGCCGCGGCGCGCTGGTCGGTGGATGCCACGGCGCGGCAGCCGGCCAGCTCCTGCTGGGCATCGAGGGCGTACAGCCCGGCGCCATGCCCGGTGCAGCCGATGGCGCGGACATCGTCCACACGGCGACCCAGCTGGTGGACCACATCGCGCAATACCGCAGCCAGGGCCGCATGGATGTTGGCAGCCGCCACCTCGCAGCCGCCGCCGGGAAGGCGGTCATGCTGCAGGGGCATGCGGGACAGGGCCACGGTGCGGCCGCTCGCGGCCTCCAGGGCCAGGGCTTTGAGGCTGCTCGACCCGAGGTCGATGCCGATCAATAGTTGGGTCTTCATGTCATAACAGCTTCCGCTGAACCAGCCGGCATATCCAGTAGTGTTTCCCCTAACTATCTGGCTGTTCGATCCACGTTTACATTCTACCTGTCATAACAACTGTCGTGACACCAAGCACCCCATCCCAGCCCTGGAGAAAGCAGCAGCACATGCTGCACCGTTCAACAAGAGGAGACAAAAATGAGGCGTAATTTCCTGAAGTCCGCAGCAGCCGCCGGTATCGGCCTGGCCGGCACCAGCACATTCGCACAGCAGCCTGCAGCAGCCCCTGCCGCCGCGGGTGGACTGCGTGGCAACCCCAGCGACGTCTATGTGATGAACGTCATGGTCTCGGGTGTGGAGTACTGGTTCCCGGTCTATGAAATGATGAAGCAGCTGGGCCGTACGCTGGGCGTGCGCACCCGCTACACCGGCACGCCGGAGTACGACGTGAACAAGCAGTTGGCCTCGTTCGAGCAGGAGCTGGCACGCAAGCCCGCCGGCATCCTGCTGCACCCGATGAACCCCGACCCCTTCATCGAGCCCATCAACCGCGCCGCGGCCATGGGGATCCCGGTGGTCACCTTCGCGGCCGACTCGCCCAACTCCAAGCGCACCTCCTTCATCACCTCGGACAATGAGCGCGAAGGCAACCAGGCGGCCGACGCCATCGCCGCGTCGATGAACGGCAAGGGCGAGTTCGCCGTGCTGGAAAACCCCGGCCAGGACAACCACGACCGCCGCATCGCCGCCTTCATCAACCGCATGAAGACCAAGCACCCCGGCATGAAGCTGGTGGGCCGCGCCGCCAGCAACCAGGACCCGAACAAGGCCTACCAGGCCGTGCAGAGCCTGGCGCAGGCCAACCCCAATCTGGGCGCGCTGTTCATGCCCGAGGCCAACTCGGCCCTGGGTGCGGCCCAGGCCAAGGTCGAGACCAAGAAGAACATCAAGGTGATGTGCTGCGACGTGAACGCCAAGATCCTGGACATGATCAAGTCCGGCGATGTGTTCGGTGCCATCAACCCCAACCAGGGCATGCAGGGCTACATGGGCATGATGATGCTGTTCCTGGCCAAGAACCCCGGCCTCATCGACCCGATGAACGACGCCAAGCGCAACGGCACCAACCCCATGGCCGTGCCCTTCCTGGACAACGGCCTGGCCGTGGTCAGCAAGGCCAATGCCGACGACTTCTACTGGGACAAGTACCTCGC
This sequence comes from Acidovorax sp. GW458-11-26-14-TSB4, assembly GCF_059423865.1. NCBI lineage: Bacteria > Pseudomonadati > Pseudomonadota > Betaproteobacteria > Burkholderiales > Comamonadaceae > Acidovorax > Acidovorax sp. GW458-11-26-14-TSB4. The sequence goes on along the minus strand of NZ_JBWKYR010000028.1, from coordinate 50,362 downwards.
ACGCCGCGGCACCAAGGGCATCAGCGAGTGAGCACCACCACCATGGGCGCCCCCCTGCTCGCGTTGCGCGGCATCTGCAAGCGCTTTGGCGCTTCGCATGCGCTCTCGGGCGTGGACTTCTCGCTGCAGGCGGGCGAGATCCACGCCCTGTGCGGCGAGAACGGCGCGGGCAAGTCCACGCTGATGAACATCATCGATGGCATCCACCAGCCGGACGCGGGCGAGATAACGCTCGACGGCCGCGTGGTCACCATCGATGGACCAGCCCAGGCCATGCGCCTGGGTATCGGCCTGGTGCACCAGGAAATCGCCCTGTGCGCCGACGCCACAGTGGCCGAGAACATCTTCATGCCCGAGATCAACGCCGGCCGGCAGGCATGGATGGACTACGCCGGCCTGAACGCGCGCGCCGCCCGGGTGCTCCGGCGCCTGGGCCAGGACATCGACCCCGCGGCCTGCGTGGGCGACCTGCCCATCTCCAGCCAGCAGCTGATCGAGATCGCCAAGGCGCTCACGCTCGACTGCAAGGTGCTGATCCTGGACGAGCCCACCGCCGCGCTCACGGACAACGAGTCGGCCGCCCTCTTCCGGGTGCTGCACGACCTCAAGGACCAGGGCATAGCCATCATCTACATCAGCCACCGCATGGCCGAGATCTTTGCACACTGCACGCGCGTGACGGTGCTGCGCGATGGCCGCAACGTGCATTCGGGGCCCCTGTCGGAGCTCGATGCCGACGCGCTGGTGCGCCGCATGGTCGGGCGCGACCTGGGCAACTACTACCCGCCCAAGCAGCAGGATGCGGACCGCGGCGGGCCGGTGCTCGAAGTCAGCGGCCTGGCCGATGGCGAACGCGTGCACGGGGTCTCGTTCACCGTGCAGCGCGGCGAGATCCTGGGCATCGCCGGGCTCATGGGCGCCGGGCGCAGCGAACTCGCGCAGACCCTGTGCGGCCTGCGCCCCGCCACCGGCGGCAGCGTGTACCTCAACGGCAAGGCGCTCTCGATCCGCAAGTACAGCGATGCGCTGCGTGCAGGCATCGCCTACCTGAGCGAGGACCGCAAGGCCGCAGGCGTCTACCTGGACCTGCCGATCGCGCAGAACATCGCCTCGATGGCGCTGGCGCGCGTGAGCTCACGTTTCGGCCTGCTGCAGCGTGCGACCGAGCACCGGCTGGCGCAGGAGCTGGGCGCGCGCCTGAAGCTCAAGTCCGATGGCGTGCAGATCGAGGTGGCCAGCCTCTCGGGCGGCAACCAGCAGAAGGTGGCCATTGCCAAGCTGCTGGCCACCAACCCCGCGGTGCTGCTGATGGACGAACCCACGCGCGGCGTGGACGTGGGCGCCAAGTCGGAGATCCACCACATCCTGCGCGACCTGGCCTGCCAGGGCGTGGGCGTGGTGGTGATCTCTTCGGAGCTGCCCGAGATCATCGGGCTGTGCGACAGGGCCCTGGTGATCCGTGACGGCCGCGTCGCGGGCGAAGTGCAAGGCACGGACATGACGGAAGAGGCCCTGCTGCGGCTGGCCTCGGGACTGGAATCACGACAAGAGGAAATGGCATGAATCACCCCGCACAACTGGACGCCGGCTCCGTCGCCGGCCTGCAGCCGCCGCGCGAGGCACCCGGAGGGCCCGGAAAACCCGGGGTCCCCAAACTCACCAGCATGCGCGAGATGGGCCTGCTGGTCATCATCCTCGCGCTGTGCGTGGGCATGAGCTTCGCCTCGCCCTACTTCCTGACCTGGGACAACATCCGCGCCATGCTGCTGTCCTTCTCCATCGAGGGCATCGTGGTCGTGGGCATGACCATCCTGCTGATCGTGGGCGGCATCGACCTGTCGGTGGGCTCGGTGGTGTGCTTTGCCATGGTGGTCACAGGCAAGCTGTTCCTGATGGGCCTGGACCCATGGACGGCCGGGCTCATCGCGATAGCGGCCAGCGCCCTCATCGGCGCCATGATCGGTGGCTGCGTGGTGCGCATCGGGCTGAACCACTTCATCGCCTCGCTGGCCTTCATGGTCATCGTGCGTGGCCTGTGCCTGGCGCTCACACAGGGCACGCCGCAATCGCTGTTCTCGCTGCCGGCCTCGTTCAAGTTCATCGGCCAGGGCAACCTGTTCGGCATCCCTGCGGTGATCCTGATCTTCCTGTCCATCGTGGTGGTCAGCGACTTCGTGCTGCGCCGCGCCAGCCTGCTGCGCCGGGTGTTCTACACCGGCAGCAACGAGAAGGCGGCGCTGTACTCGGGCATCCGCACGGGCCATGTGAAGTTCTGGGTCACGGTGCTGTGCGCGGCCTCGGCCGGCCTGGCGGGCGTGATCTACACCGCGCGCTTCGGCGCGGCCACGCCGACCTTCGGCGTGGGCATGGAGCTCAACGTGATCGCCGCAGCCGTGATCGGCGGTGCCAGCCTCAAGGGCGGCTCGGGCACGGTGCTGGGCGCCGTGCTGGGCCTGGCCCTGCTCTCGGTGGTAACCAGCTCGCTGATCCTGCTGGACGTGTCGCCCTATTGGCAGGACGTGATCAAGGGCCTGATCCTGCTGGCCGCCGTGACCATCGACCACCTCATGAACACCCGAAAGACCAAGCGATGAATGCCGTGATGATGAACCCCGCCATGAAGACCACCACCCTGGGCCCTTCGGGCATCCAGTGCTCGGCCATTGGCCTGGGGACCTGGGCCATGGGCGGCTGGATGTGGGGTGGGCAGGACAGCGCCGCCGCCACCGAGGCCATTCACGCCTCGCTCGACGCCGGGGTGACGCTGATCGACACCGCGCCAGCCTATGGCCTGGGTGCCTCCGAGCAGCTCGTCGGTGCCGCGCTCAAGGGCCGCCGCCATGAGGCGGTGATCGCCACCAAGTGCGGCCTGGTCTGGCACACGCAGCAGGGCACGCACTTCTTCGACGAGGACGGCCACCCCGTGCACCGCCACCTGGGCCGGGCATCGATCTTCCACGAGGCCGAGGAGAGCCTCAAGCGCCTGCAGACCGACTACATCGACCTGTACATCACCCACTGGCAGGACAGCACCACGCCGGTGGAGGAAACCATGGACGCACTGCTCACGCTCAAGCGCCAGGGCAAGATCCGCGCCATCGGCGTGAGCAATGTGGACGCGCCGACGCTGGCCGAATACCTGCGCCACGGCCCCGTGGATGCCGCGCAGGAGCGCTACAGCCTGATCGACCGCGAGATCGAGCAGACCCTGCTGCCCCTGTGCGGCCGCAACAATGTCGCCATCCTGGGCTATTCCTCGCTGGCGCTGGGCCTGCTGGCAGGCCCCATCGACCCGTCCCGCGAGTTCACCGGCGATGATCAGCGTGCCAGCAACCCGCGCTTCAGCGCGGCCAACCGCGGCCGGCTGAAGGCCTTCTTCGACGAGCTGGAGCCCCTGCGCCGGCAGTTCGGCTGCTCCTTCGGCCAACTGATGATCGCCTGGACGCTGGCCAGTGGCAGCGTGTCGGTCGCGCTGTGCGGGGCGCGCACGCGGGCGCATGCCACCGAGAACGCCACCGCAGGGGCACTGGACCTGCCCGAGGAAGCCGTGCAGCGCATCGACGATGCCGCCAGTGCCCATCTGAAGGCCCTGGCCTGACCCGTATCCACCCCTTCTCAACCCAAGGATTTCTTCGTATGTCGAAAGACAAGACCGCACGGCTGAACCGCCTGCTGACCAACGGCCGCTGCCTCGATATCGCGCTCGACCATGGCGTATGCAACGAACCGAGCTTCCTCAACGGCCTGGAGGACATGCCCCAGGTGATGGACAAGCTGGTGGCCGCCGCACCCGATGCCATCCAGCTCAACTACGGCCAGGCCGACCTGCTGCAGGACCGCCCGGGCCGCGACAAGCCCGCGCTGGTGATGCGCATCGACATGGGCAACCCCTACAACGCCACGGCCCACCGCGTGATGTGGGCGGTGCTGCAGAACGAGCACGACCCGGTGCTGCCGGCCGTGCAGCGCGACGCCGCCTGCGTGGTGGTCAACCTGTTCATGCTGCCCAATGAACCTGACCTGTTCCGCCAGTGCGTGCAGAACATCGCGCGCGTGCGCGCCGACTGCGACCGCTATGGCATGCCGCTGATGATCGAGCCGCTGGTGATGCGCCCGCACAGCGAGCAGGGCGGCTACATGGTCGATGGGGACGCCGAGAAGATCGTCACCCTGGTGCGCCTGGCGCGTGAGATGGGGGCCGACATCGTGAAGGCCGACCCGACCACCGACCCGGCCGAATTCCACCGCGTGGTGCAGGCCGCGCGCTGCCCGGTGCTGGTGCGCGGCGGCGGCCGCGAAGACCTGCAGCAGGTGTTCGCGCGCTCGCGCGTGCTGCTCGACCAGGGCGCCGTGGGCATGGTCTATGGGCGCAACGTGTACCAGCACTCCAAGCCCTCGGCCGTGGTCGATGCTCTTATGGCCATGATCCACCGCGGCGCCAGCGCCGCGGCCGCGTGGGATATCTACACCACCGGGACGCACGCGTCCTGACGCGAAGAAGAAGGCAAGCGCTCAGAAGGCTGCGCACTGACGGGCACAGAGAAGGAAAAGAGGGAGTCCAGGAGAAAGAGCCCTGCGGCCGGTGGCGGCGATGCCACCGGCCCGGCGTGCCTGCGCACGCCGACGCCGGGCTGTCGGAAAGATCGAGGAAGAAGGTCCGCCAAGGACCACACAAACAGGAGACGACGATGAAAATCCGGTATTACCTGATGGCACTGCTGCTGCCGTTCGCCACCTTGCTCACGCATGCGGCGATCACGGGGGTCAACCCCATGACCACGCTCACCACCATGGCGGCTGCGGTCACGCAGGCCGCCGAGGTTCCGCTCCCGCTGCAGGGGCCGGGCCTGGGCAATCTCACCTACACCTCGGCCGAGCTGTTCAAGCCGGTCTCCATGATCACCCGCGCCTCGGGCGACGTGCCGGCCACCTACCCCGGCCGCAAGGACTACGGGCTGAACGTGGGCATCATGCTCAACGGCTATTTCCTGACCTCCTTCGCGCCCGACAGCGGCCTGGGCCCCGGGGGCTTTCTGCTCTACGACGTGTCCAACCCGCGCGCCATCGTGCTGGTCAAGAAGATCTACGAGCCCGAAGGGCGCACCAAGGAGTTCCGCGAGGCGCACGCCTTCGGAACGGCCAAGATCGGCGGCAAACAGTACGTGGTGGTGCCCAGCATCAAGGGCATCGAGTTCTGGGACTTCGCCGACATCAACAACATCCAGCAGGTCAAGAAGCTCTCGCTGCCGACCGTGAATGGCGGTGACTACACGAATGTGGCCTGGCAGCTGTGGTGGCAGGCGCCCTATGTGTACGTGGCCTCGGCCAACGACGGCGTGTACATCGTGGACGCCACCGACCCGGCCAATGCCGTCATCGCCAACCGCGGCGCAGGCAAGCCCAACCCGGTGCCCACGGGCGAGCTCGGCGGCTTTCGCGTGGGGCCCATCTTCACCATGGGCAACCACATGGTGCTCTCCTCGATGGACAACACCGACGGCTTTGCCAGCCTGGATATCTCCGACCCGCTCAACCCCAAGGTGCTGGACACCGTGGGCTCCAACCCCAACTACTACGCCACCTGCTTCGACGGCCGCAACCTGCACGCATCAGCCCGCGGCGGCGGCGCCAGGATGTACAGCTACGACCTGCTGGACCGCACACAGTTCGTGGTGGAGGACAACCGCCTGGTCATCGACGAGCAGCTGTACTGCGGCACACAGGACCACTATGTGTTCCAGGGCGCGCAATTCAAGGTGCACAAGGTGGACGTGAGCAACCCGCTCAACCACGTGGAAGTGGGCCAGGGCAGCCTGTTCGCCACCAACGACCCCGAGTACTCGCACTCCGACCACGGCCAGGTGGCGCCCATGGGCAACCTGCTGTTCATCGGCAACGACCATGGCTCGGGCAGCGGCTTCATCGTGCACCAGACGGCGCCCGACACCACGCCGCCGGCCGTCAAGCAGACCTCGCCCGCCAACGGCGCCAAGCAGCAGGCGCTGACCTCGCGCATCGGCGTGGGCCTCACGGACAGCATCCGGCCCGAGAGCGTGAATGCCGCCACCTTCATCGTGCGCCCTGTCAATGGCAATGCGCTGGCCGGCACCTACAGCGTGCAGCTGGGCATCATCAACTTCCACCCCACGCAACCCCTGACGGCCGGCACCAGCTACGAGATCGTGCTCACGGCCGGTGGCGTGAAGGACTATGCGGGCAACGGCATCGCAGCCGAGTACAAGGCGGTGTTCCACACCGGCAACGCCACCGACATCAGCCTGATGAACCACTGGCCGCTGTCGACCACCCTGACCGACGAGATCGGTGCCAACAACGGCACGGCCTCGGCGGCCGACCAGTTCGGCAGCATCGGCCTGAACTTCGCGCAGCGCACGGGCGGCGTGCCGCTCAAGAACGACAGCGTGGCCACGGCCCTGGGCGGCACGGCCTCGCTGGCCTTCTACATGAAGACCACGCAGGCCGGGTCGGTCAACGCCTGGACGGCGCCCGGCCTCTTCGGCCGCGACCAGTCGGGCGGGGCCGACGACGTGTTCTGGGGCTGGATCGACAACACCGGGCGGCTCAATCTCTCGGTGGGCAACGTGGCGGCCGACAAACCCGGCACCCGCTCCACCACCGCCGTGAACGATGGCAACTGGCACCACGTGGTGATGACGCGCGACGCCGCCTCGGGCGCTCAGACGCTGTACATCGACGGCACCAAGACCAGCTCCACCGGCCTCACGGGCACCAAGGGCCTGTCCAACAAGTTCGCGCTGCTCGGTCAGATACAGGGCAACACCGACTTCTTCCGCGGCAGCCTGGCCGACGTGCGGGTCTACGGGCGCGTGCTCAGCGATGCGGACGTGGCGCAGTTGCGCTCGCAGGCCATCATCGGCGATGCCGGCGTGAGCGGCGGGCCGCAACTGGTGAACGGGCAGTTGAACTTCGCCCCCACCCGTCTGGGCGGCGACACCGGCGTCACCTACCGCTGGAACTTCGGCAACGGCACGCAGACCGCCTTCTCGTCCCAGTCCAACACCACCTACAGCTACAACCGCCCCGGCCACTACACGGTGACGCTGACGGTGCGCAATGCCGCGGGGCAGGAGACCTTCTACACCTACAACGTCACCGTGACCTTCCCGGTGACGGCCACGGCGCCCACGCATTCGAGCAACATCGTGGGCGATGCCAACAGTGTCTATGCCGTCAACCCCGACAGCGGCACGGTGGCCGCCATCGATGCCCAGTCCCTGACCAAGCGCTGGGAAACCCGTGTGGGCGACGAGCCCAAGACCCTGGCCCGCGCGCCGGACGGCCGCATCTGGGTCACGGTGCAGGGCGAAGACAAGCTCGTGGCGCTGAACCCCACCGACGGCAGCATCTCGGCCACGGTGAACCTGGCCTACGGCAGCGGTCCCTACGGCGTGGCCTTCACGCCCAATGGCAGCAAGGGCCTGCTGACGCTGGAGAGCAAGTCCACGCTGGTCGCCTTCGACCCGGCCAATGGCAGCACCACGGGCACCGTGGCGCTGGAGGGCGATTTGCGCGGCATCGCCGTGGCGGCCGATTCGCAGACGGTCTACGTCACGCGCTTCAAGTCCAAGATGACGGGCGGGCAGTTGCACAAGGTGGGCCTGAGCACCATGGGCCTGCTGTCCACCATCGCCCTGCCGGTGGACACCACCACGATCGACACCGAGAACAGCGCGCGCGGCGTGGCCAACTACCTGAGCCAGGTGGTGATCTCGCCCGATGGCTCGCGCGCGGTGCTGCCGGGCAAGAAGGACAACATCGTGCGTGGCCGTTTCCGCGAGGGGACCGACCTGCTCCACGACCAGACGGTGCGCTCCATCCTCTCGCAGGTGGACCTGTCAGCGGCCATGCACCTGCTGCCCGAGCAGATCGACTTCGACGACCGGGCACCGGCACGCGCCGCCCTGTTTTCGCCTGCGGGCGACTACCTGTTCGTCGCGCAGATGGAGGGCAACAACGTCGCCATCGTCGATGCCTACACCCGCGCCGTGCGCGGCGAGATCAACGCCAGCAGCGCGCCCCACGGCCTGTACCTGGACGCTGCACGCAAGCGGCTGTTCGTGAACAACTTCCTGGCGCGCTCGGTCACCGTGCACGATGTGGCCGACGTGCTGGCCTCGCGCAGCGCGGCGGCGGTGTTCCTGCAGAACGTGGCCACCGTGGCGCAGGAGCCCCTGGCTGCCGCGGCGCTGCGCGGCAAGCTGGTGTTCTACAACGCGGCCGACCGGCGCATGAGCAAGGACAACTACATGTCCTGCGCGAGCTGCCACGCCGATGGCGGCGACGACGGCATGGTCTGGGACTTCACCCAGCGCGGCGAGGGCCTGCGCCGAACCATCAGCCTGCAGGGCCGGCGAGGCACCGGCCACGGCAAGCTGCACTGGAGCGCCAACTTCGACGAGGTGCAGGACTTCGAGAACGACATGCGCAGCGCCTTCGGCGGCACCGGCTTCCTGAGCGATGCGGACTTTGCTGCCACCAGCGACCCGCTGGGCGCCCCCAAGGCCGGCCGCAATGCGCAGCTCGACGACCTGGCGGCTTATCTCGCCTCGCTGAACAAGTACATGCGCAGCCCGGCGCGCGCGGCCGATGGCAGCCTCACGGTGGAGGCCGCGCGCGGCCAGGCCCTGTTCGCCAACGCCAACTGCGCCAGCTGCCATGCGGGCGGCACCTTCCAGGACGGCCTCCGGCACGACGTGGGCAGCATCCAGGCATCATCGGGCAAGGGCGCCAACCAGCCACTGGCTGGCGTGGGCTTCGACACGCCCACCCTGCTGGGCAGTTGGGCCGCCAAGTCCTACCTGCACAACGGCCAGAAAGCCAGCGTGGCGGACGTGCTCGCCGGCGGCCACGGCAACGTGGCCGGCCTGCCTGCGGCCGACCGGCTGGCCCTGGCCGACTACGTGCGCTCGCTGGACACGGCGGCCGAGTACACCACGCGCCTGCGCTCCAGCCACAGCAGCCTGTGCGTGAACATCCGCGGGGCCTCGGCCGCCAGCGGCGCGGTCGCGATCCAGTGGCCCTGCGGCACGGCCAACAACGAGACCTTCACGGTGCGCAATCTCGCGGGGGGCTATGTGCAGCTGGTGGCCAAGCACAGCAACCTGTGCCTGGCGCAGGACAGTGCGGCCACCAGCGGTGCGGGCGTAGTGCAACTGGCCTGCACGGTGGGCAACACAGCGCAGTGGACGCTGGCGGGATCGACGCTGCGCAACCGAGCCTCGGGCGCCTGCCTCGACGTGCCCAACAACTCGACCACGCAGGACATCCCCCTGCTCACCTGGACCTGCAACGGCGGCAACAACCAGAACTGGACGCAGTTGCCCTGAGCGCCTGACGGCGCTCTCCAAAAGCCCGCGGCTGCATATGCAGCGCGGGCTTTTTACGCCCATTACTGTTTTCAAAACTGGAACAGTCAGTTCGCGACTAAGTGGTTTTTCCCTGAACGCATGCGGCGTACAGTTCAACCCATCGATGAGCCGAACCCGCATGGCGACTCACCGAACCCGGTTCAGGAATGGTTTCTGGGCCGGTTTTTCGAGACGCTTTTTTGATTCCGAGGATTTCATCATGAACACCACCGCACGCTTCCTCTCCATCGCCGCCGTTGCCGCGCTCGCGTCGTTCGGCGCCCACGCCGACGAGGCCGATGGCTCGCAATTCGCCCTCAAGTTCGAGACCAACCGGACCCGCGCCGAAGTGGCCGCCGAAGCCGCCGTGACGGCCCGCACCCACAGCATCGAGCCTGCTGGCTCCCGCGTCGTGACCCACCAATCGACGGCCGACCGCGCCGCCGTGCGAGCCGAGGCTGCCAAGGCCCTGCGCACCGGCCAGCTCTCGTCGGGCGAAAAGGGTTACCTGTGATCCGCGCCGCCAAGTCCCCGTTTTCTGAACATTGACTGGAGTCCCACCATGAACAACACCGCCCGTTTCCTCTCTGTCGCAGCCCTGGCCGCCTTCGCCTCTTTCGGTGCCCATGCCGATGAAGCCGACAGCTCGCAGTTCGCCCTGAAGTTCGAGACCAACCGGACCCGCGCCGAAGTGGCCGCCGAAGCCGCCGTGGAAGCCCGCACGCACAGCATCGAGCCCGCCGGCTCCCGCGTGCTGAGCTACCAATCGACCGCCGACCGCGCCGCCGTGCGTGCCGCCGCCGCCGAAGCCGTGCGCACCGGCCAGATCCCTTCGGGCGAGATCGGCGTGCTGTAAGCAGCACCCGTGCAAGGCTACAGACCGCAACTGCAGTCAGCATGCAAAAGGCCGGAGCCCCGCAAGGGGCCCCGGCCTTTTTCGTGGCTCGTGACTTTTTGCTTATTGCAGCACGGTCACGCCGGTCTTGGCCTGCAGGGCCTCGAACGTCACGCCAGGGGCCAGCTCGATGAGCTTGAGGCCCTCGGGCGTCACGTCCAGCACGGCCAGGTCGGTGATGATGCGGTCGACCACGCCCACGCCCGTGAGGGGCAGCGTGCACTGGGGCAGGATCTTGAGGTCTTCGGTGCCGTCCTTCTTCTTGGCCACATGCTCCATGAGCACGATCACGCGCTTGACGCCGGCCACCAGGTCCATGGCGCCGCCCATGCCCTTGACCATCTTGCCCGGGATCATCCAGTTGGCCAGGTCACCCTTTTCGCTGACCTGCATGGCACCCAGGATGGACAGGTTGATCTTGCCGCCGCGGATCATGGCGAACGACTGGTCGCTGCCGAAGATGGACGAGCCCTTGATCGTGGTCACGGTCTGCTTGCCGGCGTTGATCAGGTCGGCGTCCACCGCGTCTTCGGTCGGGAAGGGGCCGATGCCCAGCATGCCGTTTTCGGACTGCAGCCACACTTCCTTGTCACCCGTGAAGTTGGCCACCAGCGTGGGAATGCCGATGCCCAGGTTCACGTAGAAACCGTCTTCGAGTTCTTGCGCCGCACGGGCGGCCATCTGGTCTTGGGTCCACGGCATGGTCAGGCTCCTGCTTTCTCGGTGATGGTGCGTTTTTCGATGCGTTTTTCGGGGTGGGCGTTGTGCACGATGCGGTGCACATAGATGCCGGGCAGGTGGATGTGGTCGGGCTCGATGGCGCCGGTTTCCACCACTTCTTCCACTTCCACGATGCAGACCTTGCCGGCCGTGGCGGCAGCGGGGTTGAAGTTGCGCGCCGTCAGGCGGAACTGCAGGTTGCCGGACTTGTCGGCGCGCCAGGCCTTGACCAGCGAGACGTCGGGCACCAGCGAGCGCTCCATCACATAGGTTTCGCCGTCGAACTCGCGCAGCTCCTTGCCCTCGGCCACGATGGTGCCCACGCCGGTCTTGGTGAAGAAGGCCGGGATGCCCGCACCACCGGCACGCAGCTTCTCGGCCAGCGTGCCCTGGGGCGTGAATTCGAGCTCCAGCTCGCCCGCCAGGTACTGGCGCTCGAACTCCTTGTTCTCGCCCACGTAGGAGGAGATCATCTTCTTGATCTGGCGCGTCTCGAGCAGCTTGCCCAGGCCGAAGCCGTCGACACCGGCGTTGTTGGAGATCACGGTGAGGTTCTTCACGGCCGAATCGCGCAGCGCGTCGATCAGGGCCTCAGGAATGCCGCACAGCCCGAAACCGCCAACGGCGAGCAGTTGGCCATCGGCCACCACGCCTTCCAGCGCCTTGGCTGCGGAGGGAAAAATCTTGTTCACCACGATCTCCTTGCGAATGTTGGATGCGCTACGATACTACGTATCCGAATAAGTAGTACCCCGTAAAGACTTGCACTATGGACGTAGATTACCGGCTGGCGTTTGACATGGCCCCCGTGGGGCTGGTGCTGTCGCGCAACCGCACCATGGTGGACTGCAACCGCCACGTCTGCGAGATGTTCGGCGCATCGCGCGAGGTGCTGATCGGGCAATCGTTCCAGATTCTCTATCCGAGCGCCGACGAATACGAGCGCCTCGGTGCCCACATGGAGCCCATCCTGAATGCGAAGGGCCATTACGCCGACAACCGCATCATGAAGCGTGCCAATGGCGAAGTATTCTGGTGCCACGTGTCAGGACGTGCATTGAACCGCGAAGACCCCCACGCCTCGGGCATCTGGAGCTTCGAGGACCTGAGCTCGCAGCGCCCCGTGAAGGCCGAGCTGACGGGGCGCGAACGCGAGGTGGCCGCACGCCTGCTCGAAGGCCTGACTTCCAAGGAGATCGGCCGGGCGCTGGAGATCAGCCACCGCACGGTGGAGATCTACCGTGCGCGCCTCATGCGCAAGTACAACGCGTCCACGGCCGCCGACCTCGTTCACAAATTGCTTGCAGGGGACTGAACCCTACTTCGGCCCATCCACCACCTCGGCCGCGGTGCGGAAGGCCTCGACCGCTGCCGGCAGGCAGCAGTAGATGCTGGCGTGCAGCAGCACCTCCTGGATCTCTGCCTCCGTGGCGCCATTGTTGAGCGCGCCGCGCACATGGCCCTTGAGCTCATGCTGCTTGCCCAGCGCGGTGAGGAAAGCCACGGTGACCAGGCTGCGCGTCTTCATGTCCAGGCCCGGTCGCTGCCACACATCGCCCCAGGCATTGCGGGTGATGAACTCCTGGATGGGCTGCGTGAACTCGGTGGCATTGCCAAAGGCCTTGGACACGAAGTCCTCGCCCATGACCTGCTTGCGCGTGGCCAGGCCCTTGTCGAAGTCCTTGGTGGATGGCGGTTGTTGCTGCGTCATGCGGGCTCTCCGGTTGGTTCGAGGCCGCGATGGTAGCCGCAGGTCACGCACAAGAAAAAATGCGCCCCCTGAAGGGGGCGCATTCAAACCGCTCAGGCCTTGGATGCGGCCAGGTCAAAACGGTCGAGGTTCATGACCTTGGTCCAGGCCTTGATGAAGTCCTGCACGAACACGGCTTGCGCATCGCTGCTGCCATAGACCTCGGCCAGCGCACGCAATTGCGAGTTGGAGCCGAACACCAGATCGGCCACGGTACCGGTCCACTTCGCGGCGCCCGTGGCGCGATCCACACCTTCGAGCACGCCAGCGGCCGAGGCCGACTTCTGCCACTTGGTGCGCATGTCCAGCAGGTTCACGAAGAAGTCGTTGGTCAGCGTGCCGGGCGACTTGGTGAAGACGCCATGGCCGCCCTGCCCTGCATTGGCGCCCAGCACGCGCAAGCCACCGACCAGCACCGTCATCTCGGGGCCGGTCAGCGTGAGCTGGTTGGCACGGTCGATCAGCAGCTCGGCCACCGCGTCTTCTAGGCCGGGGCGCACGTAATTGCGGAAACCGTCGGCCAAGGGCTCCATGACCTCGAACGACGCCACATCGGTCTGCTCCTGCGAGGCGTCCATGCGGCCCGGCGTGAACGGCACGCTGACCTCCTGGCCGGCGCTGCGCGCGGCGGACTCGATAGCGGCAGCCCCGCCCAGCACGATCAGGTCGGCGACGGAGACCTTCTTGCCGTTGGTCTGCGCGGCATTGAACTCCTGCTGGATGGCTTCGAGCTTGCCCAGCACCTTGGACAGTTGCGCGGGCTGGTTCACCTCCCAGTCCTTCTGCGGTGCCAGGCGCACCCGGGCGCCGTTGGCGCCGCCGCGCTTGTCGCCACCGCGGTAGGTGGAGGCCGAGGCCCAGGCGGTGGAGACCAGCTCGGACACCGAGAGGCCCGACGCCAGGATCTTTGCCTTGAGCACCGTCACATCCTGCGCATCAACCAGGGCGTGGTCCACGTCGGGGATCGGGTCCTGCCAGATCAGCACCTCGGCCGGCACTTCGGGGCCCAGGTAGCGCACACGCGGCCCCATGTCGCGGTGGGTCAGCTTGAACCAGGCGCGGGCAAAGGCATCGGCGAACTGCTCGGGGTGCGCGAGAAAGCGGCGCGAGATGGCCTCATAGGCCGGGTCGAAACGCAGCGACAGATCGGTGGTGAGCATGGTGGGCACGCGCTTCTTCGAAGGGTCGTGCGCATCGGGGATGGTGGCCTCCGCACCCTTGGCCGTCCACTGGTGGGCGCCAGCCGGGCTCTTGGTCAGCTCCCATTCAAAGCCGAACAGGTTCTCGAAGAAGTTGTTGCTCCACTGCGTGGGCGTGGTGGTCCAGGTGACTTCCAGGCCGCTGGTGATGGCGTCGCCGCCAAAGCCGCTGCCATGCGTGCTGATCCAGCCGAAGCCCTGGTCCTCGATGCCGCCGCCTTCGGGCTCCTTGCCCACCAGCGCCGCGTCGCCTGCGCCATGGGTCTTGCCGAAGGTATGGCCGCCGGCGATCAACGCCACGGTCTCTTCATCGTCCATGGCCATGCGGGCAAAGGTGTCGCGGATGTCGCGCGCCGCGGCGATGGGGTCGGGGTTGCCGTTGGGGCCCTCGGGGTTCACGTAGATCAGGCCCATCTGCACGGCGGCCAGCGGTGTGGCCAGGTCGCGCTCGCCGCTGTAGCGCTTGTCACCGCCCAGCCAGGTAGTCTCAGCACCCCAGTAGACGTTCTCATCGGGTTCCCACACGTCGGGGCGGCCGCCGCCAAAGCCAAAGGTCTTGAAGCCCATGGATTCCAGCGCCACGTTCCCCGTGAGGATCATCAGGTCGGCCCAGGAGATCTTGCGGCCGTACTTCTGCTTGATGGGCCAGAGCAGGCGCCGGGCCTTGTCCAGGTTGGCGTTGTCGGGCCAGCTGTTGAGCGGCGCAAAGCGTTGCTGGCCGGCCCCGGCACCGCCCCGGCCATCGGCCAGGCGGTAGGTGCCGGCGCTGTGCCAGGCCATGCGGATGAACAGCGGGCCGTAGTGGCCGAAATCGGCCGGCCACCAGTCCTGCGAATCGGTCATCAGCGCATGCAGGTCGGCCTTCACGGCCGCGAGGTCCAGGCTCTTGAACTCCTCGGCGTAGTTGAAGCCGTCGCCCATGGGGTCGACGAGCGGAGAGCTCTGGTTGAGCGGGCGCAGGTTGAGCTGGTTGGGCCACCAGTCGGCATTGCCGCGGCCCTTGGGCGCGGCTGCCTTGGTGTGGTCGAACGGGCATTTGGCTTCTGTCGTCATGGGGTCTCTCCTTGTCAGTGGTTCATGCACTTGGCGAGAGCCATCTTAGGAAGCAATCCATGGCACATCAATTGAATCGATTGAATACCTTTAATAGTCAATATTTATCGAATTAGCAAATCGATTGTCACAAGGCGGGTACCCGTCAACGGCCACGCGCCAACGGCAGCCCCGGCGCGTCCATGCGCGCCCGCAGGATCTGGCCGTGCGTGGAGTCGGTAACGAACACCGTGCGCCCGCCCTCCCCGCCGAACGCCAGGTTGGTGGTGGAAGCGCCCGCCGGCCCGCGCAGCACCAGTTCGGGCTCGGCCCGGTGGTTGAGCACCCAGACATAGCCCAGGCCCGGGTTGGCCACCAGCAGCCGGCCTTGGGCATCCACGGCCAGCCCATCGGGGCCGCTCGGGCCGTAGGAGGTGAAGAACTGCCCCACCTTGGCCAAGCCCCCATCGGGCAGCAGCGGCACACGCCAGACGCAGTTGCCGCGCGTCACGGCCAGGTAGAGCACGCGGCCATCCGGCGACAGGGCCACCCCATTGGGGCTGGGCACATTGGCCAGCAACAGGTCGAGCTGGCCATTGGGCCGCAGGCGGTACAGGCGCCCGCTCGGGTCGTGCAGGCCGCTCTGGCCCTGGTCGGTGAAGTACAGATTGCCCTCGGCATCGAACACCAGGTCGTTCACGCCCTTGAAGCGCTCGCTGTTGCGGCGTTCCAGGTACGGGGTCACACGGCCGCTGGCCACGTCCAGGCGCACCAGGCCATTCTTGTAGTCGGTGATGAGCAGGGTGCCGGCATCGAGGAACTTCATGCCGTTGGGCTCGCCGTCGTACTCGGCCACCACGGTCCAGGTGCCTGCGGGGTCGATGCGCAGGATACGGCCCCAGGGGATGTCGGTCACATAGAGGTTGCCGGCACCGTCGAACACCGGGCCTTCGAGGAAGGAGTCGGTGATGGCCGCTGCGCGGTTGGCATCGGCCCAGGCACTGCGCTCGCGCCGGCGCAGCGCATCGGGCATGGCAGTGAAGAGTTCGAGGTCGCGCACCTCGGGCACTTGCAGCAGAAACATCACAGGCTCCCCTGGCTCATTGTTTCTCGAACCCCGTCTTGGCAGCAATGGTGCCCCACATCGCGTTGCTGTCGTGCAGGATCTTGGCAAATGCAGTGGCATCCACCTGGCGCGCATCGGCGCCCATGCCTTCGGCAAAGGCCTTCATGTCGGGCGTGGCCATCGCCGTGGCGATCTCCTTTTGCAGCCGCTGCAGCACGGGAGCCGGTGTGCCCTTGGGCGCCCACAGCCCCGTCCAGTTGACCACGCCGAAGTCCTTGACGCCGGCTTCTGCAAAGGTGGGCACCTCCGGCAGTACCGCCAGACGCTTGTCGCCGCTCACGGCCAGAAGGCGCAGCTTGCCGCCGCGCACATTGCCCATCACCCCGGTCGTGGAGGCGAACTGCATGTCGATGGTATTGCCCAGCACGGCCTGCGTGGCCTCGGCCGCGCCCTTGAAAGGCACGTGCATGAACTTCGCGCCCGCCACCATGCCCAGCGCCTCGGCCGCAAAGTGCGGCGTGGTTCCCGCGCCGCCCGAGCCATAGGTCACGGCGCCCGGTTCCTTGCGCGCCTTGCCCAGCAGGTCGGCCAGCGTCTTATAGGGGCCACCCGCATTCACCACCAGGGCCATGGGCGCGAACACATAGGCGGCCACCGACACCAGGTCCTTTTCATGGTCGAAGGGCAGCTTCCTGAAGATGTGCGGCAGCAGCGAATAGGTGGTGTCGTTGGCCACCAGGGTGTAGCCATCGGCCTCGGCGCGCGCGACCTGGGTCACGCCAATGGTGCCCGTGGCACCGGGGCGGTTTTCCACGATGAAGCTCTGGCCGGTCTGCTCGGTGAGCTTTTGCGCCATCTTGCGCGTGGCCACGTCCACGGCGCCGCCGGGGCCATAGGGCACGATCAAACGCACCGGCTTGGCCGGCCATGCCTCTTGCGCCTGGCTTGCTCCGGCCAGGCAGAGGGCAAGGTACGCCAGGGCGAAACCACGGCGGTGCAACACGGATGGATTCATGAAGTCTCCTGATTCTTGGATTGGCAAGACCGATGGCTCAAGCTGTGGTGGCTGCCTGGCGTGCGAGCACGTCCAGCAGGTTGCGGGCCGCGCCCACGCCCATGTTCACGTAGGCATCGCTGGTCACGCCGCCGATGTGCGGCGAGAGGATGACATTCGCCTCGCCCTGGAAGGGGTGGCCCGCCACCATGGGCTCCACGGCAAAGCTGTCCAGGCCCGCGGCCATCACCTGTCCGCTGCGCACGGCAGCCAGCAGCGCCGCCTCGTCGATCAGGCCACCGCGCGCGGTGTTCACCACCACCACGCCGCGCTTGCACTGCGCCAGGGTGGCGGCGTTGAGCATGCCGCGGTTCTCGTCGGTCAGCGGGCAGTGCAGCGAAATGGCGTCGGAATCGCGCCAGATGGCAGCCAGGTCCACGCTTTCGATGTACGCCGGCAAGTTCTTCGCGAAGGGATCGAAGCCGATCACGCGCATGCCCAGCGCATCGGCCATCTTCGCAAAGCGCAGGCCGATGGCGCCCAGGCCGACCACGCCCACGGTGCGGCCACCGAGTTCCAGGCTCTTGTGCGTGGCCTTGTCCCAGTGGCCGGCATGCATGCGTGCGTCGAGCGCCACCACCGACTTGGCGCAGGCCAGCAGCAGCGCCAGGGCCTGCTCGGCCACGGCCGCGGCATTGGCGCCCACGGCGGCCACCACCTCGATGCCGCGGGCCTTGGCGGCCAGCTTGTCGATGGTGTCCGTGCCGCTGCCGTGCTTGGAGATCACCTTGAGCGAAGGCGCGGCGTCCATCACGGCCGCGCCGACCTTGCCGTAGCGCACGATGATGGCCACCGGGTCGTGGGTGCGGCACAGGGCCACCAGGTCGTCTTCGGTGGGCGCCTTGCCGGCGTAGACGATCTCGAAGTCTTCAAGCAGTGCCAGGGCCTGGGGAGCCAGGTCGGCCCCGGTCACGATGAGGGCGGCGCGGCTCACAGCGACTCCCCTTCCTTGAGCACGCCGGCTGCGCGCAGGGCCGCGGGCAGCCACTTCGATGCCGTGTCGCCGCGGGCGATGGCCTCGATGCGTGCGGCCTCGTCGGCCACCTTCTTGTCGGCCAGGGCCATCATGGCCGGGGCCTTGGCGCGCTCGATCACCACCACGCCGTCGGCATCGCCCACGACCAGGTCACCCGGGTTCACAAACGCGCCTCCGGCCGAGATGGGGTGGTTGATGCGGCCGGGCACGTACTTGGTGGGGCCGGCAGGATTGAAGCCCGCGCTGAACACGGGGAAGCCGAGCTCCAGCAGTTCAAGCTTGTCGCGGATGGCGCCGTCGACGATCACGCCCGCCAGGCCCAGCTTCTGGCAGGCGCTGAGCATCAGCGTGCCCATCAGGGCAGCAGTCTGGTCGCCCTTGCCGTCGATCACCAGCACGTCGCCGGGTTGGGCCAGCGCGATGGCGGCGTGGATCATGAGGTTGTCGCCCGGGCGCACCTCGACGGTGAAGGCCGGGCCTGCAACCTTCATGTCCTGGTGCACCGGGGCCACGCGGGCATGCATGGTGCCGCGGCGGCCGGCCACGTCGGCAAGGATGGCGGCCTGGAAGGTGGCGGCTTTCTGCACGACTTCGGCGCTGACGCGTTCGATGTCACGGATGATGTCTGGAAGCTGGCTCATGGTGGATTCCTTGTAGAGAGCACGGAAAGCGGTGGAACCGGTACGGCAGCGCCGGCAGTGGCTGGGACATGCCCATGCCGCAGCGCGACCGCTGACTTGAAGCGGCTGCAGGCAATGCAGGTGAAAGGTGGGCAGGGCAACGCGTGGTCGCGCGGCCCCTGCGACTATCGAGTCCTACGGACTAGTCCAGGCTGGCGCCCGAGTCCTTGACGATCTTTCCCCAGCGCGGCACTTCGGTGCGCAGCAGCTGGGTGAACTGCTCGGGCGTGCCGCCCATCACGTCGCCGCCTTCGCTGCGCAGCTTCTCGGCCACATCGGGCTGCTGCAGGGCCTGGTTGATGGCCTTGTTGAGCTGGGCCACGATGGGCGCGGGCGTGCCGGCCGGCGCGAGGATGCCGAACCACGTCACGGCATCGAAGCCCTTGTAGCCCGACTCGGCGAGCGTGGGCACATCGGGCAGTTGGCTGGCGCGCTTGGCCGAGGTGATGGCGATGACCTTGAGCTTGCCGTTGCGCACCTGGCCCAACAGCGTGGGCACGGAAGACATGTACAGGTCGATCTGCCCGCCGACCAGGTCGGTCATGGCCTGGGCCGCGCCCTTGTAGGGGATATGGCGCAGCTGGATGCCGGCCGCGTTCTCGGCCAGTTCGCCCGAGAGATGGGCCACCGTGCCATTGCCGGAATAACCCAGCGTGACGGCATCGGGCTTGCCCTTGGCGGCAGCCACCACATCGGCAAAGGTCTTGTAGGGCGAGTTCACGGGCGCCGCCATCACGATGGGCGAGGACGACACCAGCGCCACGGGTACCAGGTCCTTGAGTGGGTCGTAGGGCAGCTTGGGGTAGAGCGTGGGGTTGATGGCCAGGTTGCTGGTCTGGCCCATGACGAGGGTATAGCCGTCGGGTGCGGACTTGGCGGTGGCGTCCACGCCCAGGTTGCCGCCAGCACCCGGCCGGTTGTCCACGATCACGTTCCACTTGTTCTGGTCGGTGAGCTTTTGCGCCACGGTGCGCGCGATCATGTCGGTGCCGCCGCCGGGTGGAAATGGCACGATCAGGCGGATGGGCTTGCTGGGGTACGCGGCCTGCGCCAGGGCGGCGCCGGTGGGCAACGCAGCGGCGGCCAGGCCCAGGACGGTGGTGCTCAGGGCGCGCGAAAGCGATGGAAAAGCGAACATGGATCTTGTCTCCGTTGTAGTGGTGGACCGCAGCGGCTGCACTCCCGATGCGATGGACGCGACTGTACGCAGGCGTTTCAACCCATACAATGCTGTTGCATCCAATGAAACAAAGTTCACCATGAGCAACACCGCCAAAAGCCGCTCTTCTGCCAGCCCCAACGAACCCGCCCCACCACCCGAGGCACAGGGAGCACAGGAGTCCGGCGGCGTCATTGCCGTGACCCGCGCGCTGCAGGTGCTGGAGGCCTTTGCGCTGGGTGAATCGAGCCTTCCGTTGGCCGAACTGAGCCGGCGCTGCGGCCTGCACAAGACCACAGTGCTGCGGCTGGCGCGCACCCTGGCGCAGTCGGGCTTCATGGTGCAGCGCGAGGATGGCGACTGGCGCCTGGGCCCCGCCGCGGGCTGGCTGGGCGCGCGCTACCAGGCGGGGTTCGATGCGCAGAACGTGCTGGAACCCGCGCTGCGCGAGCTCTCCCGGGTGACCGGCGAGAGTGCTGCCTTCTACGTGCGCGAGGGCCAGGTGCGCACCTGCCTGGTGCGCGTGGAGGGACCGCAGGGGCTGCGCCACCATGCACGCATGGGCGAAGGCCTGCCGCTGGACAAGGGGTCGCCGGGGCGCGTGATCCTGGCCTTCTCGGGCGAGCCCGGCAGGGCCTACGAGGAGATCCGCAAGAAGGGCTACTACTGGTCCATCGGCGAGCGCGAGAACGGCGTCGCCACCGTGTCGGCACCGGTGTTCGGCATGCACTGGCGGCTCATGGGATCGGTGTGCATCTCGGGGCCGGAATCGCGGCTGCCGGCCGAGAAGCTCGAAGCGCTCGCGCCCACCGTGATCGCCGCGGCCACACAGCTGTCGTATGCGCTGGCGGGAAAAACGGCAGCGCCCTCGCAAGGCCCGGTGCGCGCCACCCATTGGCATCCGTGATACTGGCGCCATACCACCCAAGGAGACCGACTTTGACCCGCTACACCTTCCCCTCGCTCGACAGCCTGCCCGAGGACATCCGTACCCGCATCCTCGAAGTGCAGGAGAAGGCCGGCTTCGTGCCCAATGTGTTCCTGGCCTTCGCCCGGCGCCCGGCCGAGTGGCGCGCCTTCTTCGCCTACCACGATGCGCTGATGCTCAAGGAGGAAGGCAGCCTGACCAAGGGCGAGCGCGAGATGATCGTGACCACCACCAGCGCGGCCAACCAGTGCCTGTACTGCGTGGTGGCGCATGGCGCCATCTTGCGCATCTACGAGAAGAAGCCGCTGGTGGCCGACCAGGTGGCAGTCAACTACCGCAAGGCGGAGATCGGCCCGCGCCAGCGCGCCATGCTGGACTTTGCAATGAAGGTCTGCGAGCGCTCGCACGAGATCGAGGATGCCGACTTCACCGCACTGCACGCGCATGGCTTCGACGATGAGGACATCTGGGACATCGCGGCCATCACCGCCTTCTTCGGGCTGAGCAACCGCATGGCCAGCTTTGCCGGCATGCAGCCCAACCCCGAGTTCTACCTGATGGGCCGCGTGCCCAAGGCCAAACCGGCCGCCTGAGGCAGAGGCGGCCCATGCATCCGATGGCGCCACCCTGCGCCCTGCTGGCAGCGTGCCTCCTCAGCGCCAGCGCCCAGGCGGGCCCCAGCGGCTTTGTCGGGGGCGGCGGCACGCTGGCTGCGCAGCCCCTGCCGGTGCAGGTACCCACCGGCATGCTCTCGCCCCTTTCGAGCACCATGCCGCCCCTGCTGCTGCGCAAGGACGGGCCGGTGTACTACCTGGCCATGGGCCTGGGCGTGCCACGCTACGGCATTGCCGACCAGCCGGGTGCCGGCGCCTGGCGTGTGGTGCCCGATGCGGACTGCGCCCGGCTCGAACGCGTGGCGCTGGACGAGGTCAGGCAGCCGGGCGTGCAGCCGGTGACCGTGCAGCAGAACGCCCTGCCGCTGCAATGCGCCGCCGCGTTCGAGGACAGTTGCACCAGCCGCGACCAGCGGCTGCGCATTGCCATCGTCTTCCAGGGCAGCCGGCGCAGGGCGATCACCGGGGGCGGCTTCTTCGGCAGCGAGGGGAAGATCACCACCAGCTTCTACACCGGTGTGCGCACGCTGAGCATCGAGCACCTGCCTTCGGGCCGCCAATGGCACATGCACGAAAGGCTGCAGGACTCCGCTGCCTACAGCGCACCGCAGACGGCCATCCGCTACCTGCCGGAGCTGCAGCGGCTGCTGTTCCTCGGCGTGGGCAGCGGCACCCCGGGTGCGCAGGGCGGCTGCATTGCCCTGCCCCCGGGCTGACGGGGAGGCGAAGGCTCAGGCAAAATTGTTCTGCTGCTGTGCCTGCGCGCCGGCCGCAGGGCGCCTGGCAAGCAGGGCCGTCAAGGCCTCCACCGACATCGGCCGGGCATACAGGTAGCCCTGCACCTCGTCGCAGCCATGGTCCTTGAGGAAGTCGCGCTGCTCGGGCGTTTCCACGCCTTCGGCGATCACGCGCAGCTTCAGGCTCTTGGCCATGGCGATGACGGCCGAAGCGATGGCCTCGGCCTCCTCGTTCCCATGCTTGCCCAAGTCCAGGATGAAGGAGCGGTCGATCTTGAGCTTGCTCACCGGAAAGCGGCGCAGGTAGCTCAAGCTGGAGTAGCCCGTGCCGAAGTCGTCGATGGCGATCTGGATGCCCATGCCCACCAGCTGGTGCAGGATGTCCACGGCGGCATCCGTGTTGTCCATCAGCGTGCCTTCAGTCAACTCCATCTCCAGCGCACCGGCGGGCAGGTCGAACTCCGAGATGACACGGCCCACCTCGTGCAGGAAGTCAGGCGCCTGGAACTGCACCGCCGAGAGGTTCACGGCGATGGGCAGGGGTGCCAACCCCTCGCTGCGCCAGCGCGACCAGATGCGTGCCGCCTCGCGCAGCACCCAGTTGCCGATTTCCGCGATCATCCCCGAGGATTCGGCAATCGGAATGAACCGCGCCGGGGACACCGGGCCCCGCGTCTTGTGCGTCCAGCGCAGCAGGGCCTCCATGCCCACGGGCTGGCCATGTGACAGCGTGAACTGGGGCTGCAGGTGCAATTCGAGTTCGCCGACGTCGATGGCCTGGCGCAGATCCACGGCCAGCAGCATGTCGTCGTAGGCCGAGGCATTCATCTCGGGCGCATACAGGCGCCAGGTGTTGCGCCCGTGGACCTTGGCGATGCGCATCGCGGCTTCCACGTTGTGCAGCAGGTCCTCGGCCGCGTGCGCATGCTCGGGATAGCTGGCGATGCCGATGCTGGCGGTGGGAGAGACCGGGTGCTCCTGCGGCCCCAGGCGGATGGGCGGGGACAGCAGCGCGCGAACCTGGCTGATCAGCAGGGCATGGGTGACGGGGTTGCCCGAGAGCACGAGCATGAATTCATCGCCGCCATAGCGGTACAGGCCCTTGAGGTCGGCGCTCAGCCCCTGCAGGCGCCTGGCGATCTCGACCAGCAGCACATCGCCCTGGGCATAGCCGAACGATTCGTTGATGCCCTTGAAGCGGTCCAGGTTCACCAGCGCCAGCGACAGGCTGTTGTGCGGGGATGCCGCCTGGGCATCGACACCAGCGATGTACAGCGGCAACTCCTGCTCCAGCCGGGCCCGGTTGGGCAGCCCCGTGACCGGGTCATGGATGGCAAGGTACTGCGCCTGGCTCTCGGCCTGCTTGAGGCGCGTCAGGTCCGTGAACAGGTCCACATGCTGCTCCACCTGGCCATCGGCACCGCGATGCGCACAGACCAGCAAGCGCGCCGGAAAGGCCGTGCCGTCCTTTCGGCGGATGTGCATCTCGCCCTCCCAGAAGTCCTCGGCCTTGAGGATGGCACGTGCACGCTCCACCCCCGCAGGGTCGAGCCCCGCATTGAGGATCACCGTGGGTTGGCCCTGCAGATCCTCGAGCGTGTAGCCGGTGATCTTGGTGAGGTGCGGATTGATCGAGACGACGCGCTTGTCACGGTCGCCGACCACGATGGCGACGGCGGACCGGCTGAAGAAGCTCGCAGCCACGCGCAACTGCGTTTCCACCTCGGCCTGGCGCGTGATGTCACGGCCTATGCCCACAAAATAGCGCTGCCCCTCCGACTCGAAGCAGCCGACGGTACCTTCCAGCAGGAAGGTGCTGCCATCGGCGCGCAGCCGGGGGATGCGCACATGGCGCGATTCGCCGGGCTGCATGGCCTCCAGGATGGCGGCCTGTGCCGCGGCGTTGTCCGGCGGTCGCAGGCGCTGTGCGTTCATGCCGATGAGCTGCTCGCGCGGATAGCCATAGACGTCGACCGCCGCCTGGCTCACGTCGAGGATGGTGCCGTCGTTGTCGGTCAGGAAGAAGATGTCGGTCGAGTCCCGCATCACGTGCTCGTAATGCCGGCGCAGCCCGGCCTCGCGCGCGGCGTGGCGGTGGCGGTCGCCGCGGCGCCAGGCGGCATAGAGCAGCGAGCCGAACAGGATGAGCACCGCTGCCCCGAGGACCAGGAGGCGGCTGCGGTCTATCACCGCCGCATACACCGCCTTCTCAGGCATCAGGCTCAGCACCATCCACGATGGCAGCAGGATGTTCTCGCGCCGGGCCATCACCGCCACGCCATCCCGGTTGCGGCCCTGCGCCGTGGAAACCCCTGGCTCGGTCAGCAGCGACTCCACCACAGGCCCGGCCCCTTGAAGCGCCTGCAGACCGGGCCCGCTGGCCGCGGCCAGGATCTGCAGGCCACGTGCATCGCGGTGCACCAGAATGGTCTCGCCACCCCAGTTGGGCAGCCTGGCCTTGGCCAGGGTATCCACCAGCCACTGCAGGTCCATCTCCATGTAGAGCACATGGCCCGTTCCGCGGGTGCTGTCGGCAATGCTGCGCGCCAGCGCCAGACGCAGCCCTGCACCACTCTCTGCTGGCAGTTCGATCCATCGCGGGTACGCACCCGTCCCGGCCTGCGCCACGCGGCCCAGTTGCTGCGCGTCCAGTGCGGCGCCGCTGCTGAAAACCGCCTTGTCGGTGCCGACATCCACGATCGCAATGCTTCGGTAACCGTAGACGCGGCGTATGCCTTCGAGATGCTTTTGAATGAACGGAGCGTACTCGGCGCGCTGCGCGTCGCCCTGCCACCAGTGGTCGAGTGCCTTGACCAGCAGGGGATTGGAGCCGATGGCCTCGGCATCGCCGGAGCGCTCCGCGAGCCAGGTGTCTAGGGAGTGGGCCGAAAGTTCGGAGGTGACCCGCAGGGTTTCGGATGCAGCCTGTTCGGCAGCCCGCTTGCCCTCAAAGTGCAAGGCGATCCCGAGCGCGATCACACCGGCGACAAAGACGGCAAAAGCCAGTGGGACCGCCCAGCCGTGCAGGCGGGCATCGGATTGAGCACCGCTGCGCTCAGGGCTGCTGTCTGTGGCCATGGCCGAAACCCCCGTGACAGGCAAGCGGCGTGGCCAGGAAATCGCACGCTCGCCCA
Organism: Acidovorax sp. GW458-11-26-14-TSB4; assembly: GCF_059423865.1. NCBI lineage: Bacteria > Pseudomonadati > Pseudomonadota > Betaproteobacteria > Burkholderiales > Comamonadaceae > Acidovorax > Acidovorax sp. GW458-11-26-14-TSB4. The sequence goes on along the minus strand of NZ_JBWKYR010000028.1, from coordinate 25,029 downwards.
TTGCAACAATGAACCCGCACAACCCCCATCAGCTGTGCACTGCAGGCCATGTCAGACCGTGCCGATGCTCTGGATTTAGTTCGATTCGGGAGGGGGTGTCAAGGCGCCCCCGCCGTCATCCGTTGACAATGGCCAGCATCCACTCCGGCAGGGCCACGGCCTTCTTCTGCGGAAAGTCCACCCAGATGGTGGTGGCGCCGCCCGCAGCGTAGATGACACCCGGCCGGTCCACCCGCTCCATGGTGCCCCAGGTCTCGAAGGTGGTGCGGCCCGGGTCGCTCACGTAGAGCTTGAGCAGCACGTCAGCCGGGTACTCGAGCTGCTGGTAGAAGTTGCAGAAGGCGTTGACGATGACCGGCCCCTGGCCCGAGGGGTCGGGGTTGCAACCCACCGACACCATCCAGTCGATGCGCGCCGTCTCCAGGTAGCGGAAGTACACGGTGTTGTTCACGTGGCCCATGGCGTCCATGTCGCCCCAGCGCACGGGAAAACGCATCTCGTGCACCAGCTTCTTTGTCTCGGGGATTTCAATTTTCATCGGTGTGCCTTGATGGAAGCGAGGATGCCCAATGTGAACAGCGCGGCGGCTGCCCACTGCGCCAGCGTCGGCCAGCGGCCATCCCATGCGAAGGAATATACGAGAGCGAACAGGGTTTCGCTCACGATGAGCTGCCCGCACAGGCTGGCGGACAGGCGCTGGCTGGCGATGTTCCACAAAATGGTGGCCAGCCAGCTCGAGCCGAAGCCCAGCGCCAGGCACACGGCCACGAAGGTGCCGAACCCCGGCTGCGCCGCCAGCTCGGGCAGGCTGGTGCCGCCCGCCAGCCACAGCAGCAGGCCGCCCAGTCCCGTGGCCACACCCAGCCAGTTGGCCCAGTCGGTCGCGCGCACCTCGGGATGGCGCTTGAGCCAGGCGGAGTTGAAGACGGCGAAGGCCGTCCAGAACACCAGGGCCACCAGGACAATGGCGATGCCGCGCCAGTAGCGGCCGGCGCCGGGGGCGGCCACATCGCCATGCGGCACCTCGGCCATCAGCACCAGGCCGGCCACCGTGAGCACCAGCCCGGGCACCAGGGCCGCCCAGCGCAGGCCCTGGGGCTTGCCCAGCAGCATGACCCAGACTGGAATGGTGCCGATGATCAGCGCCGGCATCTCGGCCCCCGCATCGCGGATGGCCCACACCAGCAGCAGGTAGTACCCCGTGAAGCCCAGCACCGACAGCCACAGTGCCGCCAAGGCCTGGGCCCAGGTGGGCCGGCGCGGATTGCCGCGCAGGCCCCAGGCCAGCATGCCCAGGGCCACCGCGCCATAGGCCACGAAGCGTCCCGCGGTCAGGTCCACCGAGGCAAAGCTGCCCGCCATGCGCGGCGCGACGAAGACCAGCCCCCAGAGCGCGCCCGCGGCGAGCCCGGCCAGGATGCCGGTCAGCATCGGGGGATCAACCGGCGCTCAGACCGCAAAGCCATCGTCCGCAGCGATCACGGCACCGTTGATGAAGTGGCTCTGGTCGCTGGCCAGCATGACGATCAGCGCATCCAGGTTCTCGGGCGCACCCACGCGCTTGCGCGGCAGCATGTCGATGAGCTTGCGCCCCTGCTCGGTCTGCCAGTGGCGGTGGTTGATCTCGGTGTCGATGTAGCCCGGGCAGATGGCATTGGTGTTGATGCCGAACTTGCCCCACTCCAGCGCCATGGCCTTGGTCATCTGCACCACGGCGGCCTTGCTCATGCAGTAGGCACCGATCTGCGGCAGCACCTTGAGCCCCGCCATGGAGGCGATGTTGATGATGCGCCCGCCCGTGAAGCTGCCCGGCGCCGCCCCGCGCGAACGCGCCAGCATGCGCTTGCCCACCTCCTGGGCGACGAAGAAGGCACCCTTGACGTTGGTGTCGAAGATGAAATCGTAGTCCTCGGGCGTCACGTCCTGCAGGCGCTGCGTGGTGCTCACGCCCGAGTTGTTCACCAGGATGTCGATGGAGCCCATCTCGGTCTCGGCATGGGCCACGGCGGACTTGATGGAGTCGTGGTCGGTCACATCGAGCTCGATCACATGGGCATCGCCCCCCTCGCCTTCGATGCGGGCGCGCAGTTCCTTGAGCTTTTCGATGCGGCGGCTGGCCAGCACCACCCCTGCGCCCGCGCGCGACAAAGTGCGCGCGAACTGGGCGCCCAGCCCGCTGGAGGCACCGGTGATGAAGGCCACGCGGCCGGAAAGATCAATGCTGTATGCCATTTAGAGAGCCTCCACTGCAGAAAAAAGAACGATCGTTCGATTATTTAAAATAGGGCAATACAATCAGTCTCCAGACAGACAGAATCCTGGCCCCTGTCCGAAGACAATCACTCGATTATCAAACGCACGACGAAACACCCATGACGAACGAAGAAATCCTCGCCCAGTATGGTCCCCGTGAAGCAATGGAATACGACGTGGTCGTCGTGGGCGGCGGCCCCGGCGGCATGGCCACCGCGATCCGGCTCAAGCAGATGGCCGCCGCCAACGGCAAGGAGATTTCGGTCGTGGTGCTCGAAAAAGGCTCCGAGCCCGGCGCGCACATCCTGTCGGGCGCCATCATGGACCCCAAGGCCCTAACGGAACTGATCCCCGACTGGAAGGCCAAGGGCGCGCCCCTGAACCAGCCGGTGACGGACGACGCGATGATCTTCCTGGGCGAGAACTCGTCCTTCCGCGTGCCCAATGTGTTCCTGCCGCACAACTTCCAGAACCACGGCAACTACGTGGTACGCCTGGGCAACGTGGTCAAGTGGCTGGGCGAGCAGGCCGAAGCCCTGGGCGTGGAGATCTTCCCCGGCTTCGCGGCCGCCGAGGTGCTCTACAACGAGAACGGTTCCGTCAAGGGCGTGGCCACCGGCAACATGGGCATCAGCAAGGAAGGCGAGCCCACGGGCGACTTCCAGCTGGGCATGGAACTGCATGCCAAGTACACCATCTTCGCCGAAGGCTCGCGCGGCCACCTGGGCAAGCAGCTGATCTCGCGCTTCAAGCTCGACGCGCATTCCGACCCGCAGAGCTACGCCATTGGCATCAAGGAGCTGTGGGAGATCGACCCGCAGCGCCACCAGCCCGGCTTCGTGATGCACACCGCCGGCTGGCCCATGGAAAACGACACCTATGGTGGCGCCTTCCTGTACCACCTGGACGACAACAAGGTCACGCTGGGCTTCATCACCGGCCTGGGCTATTCCAACCCGTACCTGAGCCCGTTCGAGGAATTCCAGCGCTGGAAGACGCACGCCAACATCCGCTGGTACCTGGAGGGCGACGAATCCAAGGGCATCAAGCCGGCCAAGCGCATCAGCTACGGCGCGCGCGCCATCACGGCCGGCGGCCTGCTGAGCCTGCCCAAGACCATCTTCCCGGGCGGCGCGCTGATCGGCTGCGACGCAGGCTACCTGAACGTGGGCCGCATCAAGGGCAGCCACGCCGCCATCAAGTCCGGCATGCTGGCCGCCGAGGCCGCCTACGATGCCGTGGTGGCCGGCCGCCAGCACGATGAGCTCAGCGCCTACCCCGAGGCGTTCGAGAAGAGCTGGCTGTACACCGAGCTCAACAAGGACCGCAACTTCAAGAACTGGTTCAAGAAGGGCCTGGTCACCGCCACCATCATGAACGGCATCGAGCAGTTCGTGCTCAAGGGCAACATCCCCTGGACGCTGCACCGCGACAAGCCCGACCACGTGCACCTCAAGCCCGCGTCGGAATGCAAGCCCATCATCTACCCCAAGCCCGATGGCAAGCTGACCTTCGACCGCCTGTCCAGCGTGTTCATCAGCAACACCAACCACGCCGAGAACCAGCCGGCCCACCTGACGCTCAAGGACGCGAGCGTGCCGGTCAACATCAACCTGGCCAAGTACGCCGGCCCCGAGGCCCGCTACTGCCCGGCCGGTGTCTACGAGTTCGTGCCCGACGTGGCCAAGGGCGGCGACAGCCAGCGCCTGCAGATCAACGCGCAGAACTGCGTGCACTGCAAGACCTGCGACATCAAGGACCCGACGCAGAACATCGTCTGGGTGACGCCCGAAGGCGGCGGCGGCCCGAACTACTCGGGCATGTGATCGCGCTGCACATTGCGCAATGACGAAGGGCCTGCAATGCAGGCCCTTTTTCATGGTGCAGCCGATCGATCAGGCCATCGCGGCACCCGCAGTCAACTGGAACTGCCCCATTGCCCCCGCCAGCCGGTTCGCCTGGTCCTTGAGGCTTTGCGCCGCTGCTGCGCCTTCTTCCACCAATGCCGCGTTCTGCTGCGTCATGTGGTCGAGCTGGTCCACGGCCTGGCTGACCTGTCCGATCTGGCTGCTCTGCTCGCTGCTGGCGGCGTTGATCTCGGACATCAGCGTGGTCACCTGCTGCACGCTGGTGACGATGTCCTGCATGGTGGAGCCGGCGGTGACCACCAGGCGTGCACCGTCGCTCACCTTGTCCACGCTGTTGGCGATCAGCGCCTTGATCTCCTTGGCGGCGTTGGCACTGCGCCCGGCGAGGTTGCGCACCTCGCTGGCCACCACGGCGAAACCGCGGCCCTGCTCGCCCGCGCGGGCCGCTTCCACGGCGGCATTGAGCGCCAGGATGTTGGTCTGGAAGGCGATGCCGTCGATGATGCCCACGATGTCGGCGATCTTCTTGCTGCTGGCATTGATCTCGTCCATGGTCTTGACCACTTCGCTGACCACGTCGCCGCCCTTCTTGGCCACCTGCTCGGCGTTGTGCGCCAGGCTGTTGGCCTGGCGCGTGCTGTCGGCGTTGGCGGCCACGGTCTGCGCCAGCTGGGCGATGCTTGCGGCGGTCTGCTGCAGGCTGCTGGCGGCGTGCTCGGTGCGCGCGCTCAGGTCGGTGTTGCCGGCCGCCACCTCGGAGCTGGCCGCGTGGATGGATTCACCCGAGTCGCGCACCTCGGTCACCACGTAGTGCAGGGATTCGACCATGCGGTTGAGCGCGGTGAGCAGCTCGCCGATCTCGTCGGTGCGCGCGGTGGCCATGCGCACCGTGAGGTCGCCCTGCGCCACCAGAGCCGCCGCATCCGAAGCCTGGCGCAGCGGCAGCACGATGGAGCGGCGCAGCAGCCAGCCGAACAGGGCCGACAAGCCCACCACGAAGGCCACGGCCAGCGCGCTGACCCATTGGGCGCGCGCGGCGTCGGCGATCATGGCATCGGCCGCCGCCACCGAGGATTTCTCGGACTCGGCCAGCAACTGGTCGATGGCTTGGAGGTACTGGGCCAGCGCCGCCGCATGGTCCTGCAGCTCCTTCTGGCTGATGACCTTGGATTCCAGTGCGTTCTGCACCAGGGTGTCGCGCAGGGCCGCGTACTGCTGGCGCTGCGCCTGGGCCTGCTTCCAGGCCGGCAGGGTGCTGACGGCGGACGAGGAGGCCGCCAGCGATTCGTCGATTCGCTTGCGCATGCCCTCCTCGGCCGCCAGTTGTGTGCGCATTTCGGCCACCAGGGGAAACACGTCCTGCGAGCTGGTGGTGCGCAGCGCGATCTGGCCGATGTGCACCGACTGCGTCTTGAACTCGCGCACCGCGCGCTCGATGGGCAGTTGCTCCGCCGTCAGCAGCGTGGCCTGGCGCGTCGTGCCCTGGCCGGTGAGCCAGGTGGTGGAGCCGAGCAGCGCAACGGCCACGCCCAGCAGGCCAAAGGCCGCAGCCAGCTTCTGGCCCACGGACAGCGTGCGCTGGACACGGGGGGATGCAGGGGCAGAGGGCATGGCCGAACTGCCCTGGTGCCGGGCAGGCGCAGCAGCATGGGAGGCCGTCACGGCGGGGGTGCGAGTGGCACCGGCCGTTGCAGGAAGGTAGTTCATGGCTTTCTCCGTGGTGTTGCGAGTCATCCGCCCCACCACACGGCGGGGCAGCATGCCCTTGCATTGCAAGCCCTGTGCCAATGCGCCGGGCCGCAATGCAAGCGTCAGGTGCTGTCAGTCTGCCAGCGCACATTCTCCGAACCCCCCGCCCCCGGGCGTGGAGATTTCGAACACATCGCCCGGCTCCATGAGCGCCGCGCCGATGTGCGCAAGGTCTTCGACCTGGCCGTTGGCGCGCAGCACGCGGTTGAGCCCCGTGAGCCCGGCCTGGCCGCCGGCCATGCCGAAGGCCGGCTTGACACGGCCGTTGGACAGGATGCTGGCCGTCATCTGCTCCAGGAAGCGCACCCGCCGCACGCCGCCATTGCCCCCGGCCCAGCGGCCCCGGCCGCCCGAGCCCGCGCGGATCTCGTAGCTGTCGAGCACCACGGGAAAGCGGAACTCCAGGATCTCGGGGTCCGTGAGGCGCGAGTTGGTCATGTGCGTCTGCACCACGCTCGTGCCTTCGAAGCCGCGCACCACCTGTCCTTGTGCATCGAGCACGGCACCTGCACCACTGCCGCCCGCAATGGTCTCGTAGTACTGGTACTGCGCATTGCCGAAGGTGAAGTTGTTCATGGTGGGCTGGCTGCCCGCCATCACGCCCAGGGCACCGAACAGTGCATTGGTGATGCAGGTGGAGGTCTCCACGTTGCCTGCCACCACCGAAGCGGGTGGGTTGGGGTTGAGCATGGAGCCCTGCGGGATGATGACCTGCAGGGGCTTGAGGCACCCGGCGTTGAGCGGAATGTCGTCGTCCACCAGGGTGCGGAAGACGTAGAGCACCGCCGCCATGCACACCGCGCGCGGAGCGTTGAAGTTGTTGACCTGCTGGGCACTGGTGCCCGCGAAGTCGATCACCGCGCTGCGCTCGGCCACGTTGACCTTGACCGCAACGCTGATCTGCGCGCCGTTGTCCAGCGGCAGGGTGAACTGGCCATCCTTGAGGTGGGTGATCACGCGCCGCACCGATTCCTCGGCGTTGTCCTGCACATGGCGCATGTAGGCCTGCACGACATCCAGGCCAAACTGCTCCACCATGCGCGTGAGTTCCTGCACACCTTTTTCGTTGGCGGCGATCTGCGCGCGCAGGTCGGCCAGGTTCTGGTGCGGGTTGCGGCTCGGGTACGGCGTGGTGCCGCCCCCCGTGGCCAGCAGGTGGCGCACGGCCTCTTCCTGGAACACGCCCTGGTCTACCAGCTTGACGTTGTTGATCTGCACGCCCTCTTCCTCGATGCGCGTGGAAAAGGGGGGCATGGAGCCGGGCGTGGTGCCGCCGATGTCGGCATGGTGGCCGCGGCTGCCCACGTAGAAGGTCGGCTCCTTGCCGCCCGCCACATAGACCGGCGTGATCACCGTGACATCGGGCAGGTGGGTACCGCCATGGTAGGGGTCGTTGAGCATGTAGACATCGCCCGGCTGCATGCGGCCCGTGTTCTCGTGGATCACGGTCTTGATGCTCTCGCCCATGGAGCCCAGGTGCACGGGCATGTGCGGCGCGTTGGCAATCAGGTTGCCCGTGGCATCGAACAGCGCGCAGCTGAAGTCCAGGCGCTCCTTGATGTTCACCGAATAGGCCGTGTTCTGCAGCTGCAGGCCCATCTGCTCGGCGATGTTCATGAACAGGTTGTTGAACACCTCCAGCAGCACCGGGTCCACCGTGGTGCCGGCGGCATGCTGCACGCTGCGCGCCGTGACGCGGTCCAGCACCAGGTGATCCAGGTCGGTGAGACGGGCCAGCCAACCGGGCTCCACCACCGTGGTGGTGTTCTTCTCGGCAATGATGGCCGGGCCGGGGATCGCATCGCCGGGGCGCAGGTCCTCGCGCACCACCAGGGCGGCGTCATGCCACTGGCCGCCCGAGTACATGCGCACCGTTTCGCGGCGCGGGTGCACGCGTTCGGCCTGCAGGGGCAGGCGCGGCTCGGCCGGGGCGTCGCCGGGGATCACGGCTTCGACCGACACAGCCTCCACCACCAGCGACTTGCCCACCATCAGAAAGGCGAAGCGCTGGCGGTAGGCCGCCTCGAAGCCGGCCTGCACCGTGGCGATATCGCCGAACGGAACGACCAGGGCCGAGTCCGTGCCTTCATAGCGCACATGCACGTTGTGGCGCACCTGCACGGGCTGGCTGCCGACCTGCTGGCGTTCCAGCTCGGTCTGGGCCGCAGAAGCCAGTGCATCCAGGCGCTCGGCGATCAAGGGCAGCGAGGCTTCGGCCAACGGCAGCTCCACCGCCTGCTCGCGGATCACGGTCTGGTCGGCCAGGCCCATGCCATAGGCGCTGAGCACGCCCGCCAGCGGGTGCACGAACACACGCGTCATGCCCAGGGCGTCGGCCACCAGGCAGGCATGCTGGCCACCCGCGCCGCCAAAGCACTGTAGCGTGTAGCGCGTCACGTCGTAGCCACGAGCCACCGAGATCTTCTTGATCGCATTGGCCATCTGCTGCACGGCGATCTGGATGAAGCCCTCGGCCACCTCCTCGGGCTGGCGGTTCGTCTGTGCGGCCAGTTCGGCGAAGCGCGCACGCACGGCCTGGGCGTCCAGGGTCTCGTTGGCGGCGGGGCCGAACACGCTGGGGAAGTAGGCGGGCTGGACTTTGCCGACCATGACGTTGGCATCGGTCACGGCCAGCGGGCCGCCGCGGCGGTAGCTCACGGGGCCAGGGTTGGCACCGGCACTCTCGGGCCCCACGCGGAAGCGCGCACCGTCGTAGCTGAGCACCGAGCCGCCGCCCGCGGCCACGGTGTGGATGCTCATCATCGGGGCACGCATGCGCACGCCGGCCACATAGGTCTCGAACTCGCGCTCGAATGCGCCGGCGTAGTGGCTCACGTCGGTGGAGGTGCCGCCCATGTCGAAGCCGATCACACGCTCCTGCCCGGCCAGGCCGGCCGTGCGCGCCATGCCCACGATGCCTCCGGCCGGGCCGGACAGGATCGCGTCCTTGCCCTGGAAGGTGGTCGCATCCGTCAAACCGCCCGAGGACTGCATGAAGAACAGCTTGACGCCCGGCATCTCGCTGGCCACCTGCTCCACATAGCGGCGCAGGATGGGCGAGAGGTAGGCATCGACCACCGTGGTGTCGCCCCGGCTCACGAACTTCATCATGGGGCTGGTCTCATGCGAGGTGCTGATCTGGGTGAACCCCACCTCCTTGGCGATACGCCGCGCCAGTTGCTCGTGTTCGGTATAGCGGTAGCCGTGCATGAAGACGATGGCCACACTGCGCAGGCCCCGGCCCCAGGCAGCGAGCAGGTCGCCGCGCAGGCTGGCCTCGTCGAGCGGCTGCATCACCTTGCCATGGGCGCCCACGCGTTCGCGGGCCTCGACCACCTCGGTGTAGAGCAGCTCGGGCAGCAGGATGTGGCGGTCGAACAGGCGCGGCCGGTTCTGGTAGGCGATGCGCAGCGCATCGCGAAAGCCGCGCGTGGTGACCAGCAGCGTGGGCTCGCCCTTGCGTTCGAGCAGCGCATTGGTGGCCACCGTGGTGCCCATCTTCACGCATTCCACCAGGGCCGGCGTCACGGCCTCGCCAGGCGCCAGGCCCAGCAGGTGGCGGATGCCGGCCACGGCCGCATCCTTGTACTGCTCGGGGTTCTCGGACAAGAGCTTGTGCGTGACCAGCGTGCCATCGGGGCGCTTGCCGACGATGTCGGTGAAGGTACCCCCGCGGTCGATCCAGAACTGCCAGCGGGGAAGGTGTACTTGGGGTGTCATTGCATTCATGGTGTTTCCGATGGAAGAAATAAGGGAATGGGGGCCGGCTTCAGGCGGCATCGGCGCAGGCCGGGGCCAGGCGCTGCAGGAGCTGGCGCACGGCGGGAATGGGCGGCGCACTGGCCAGCGCATGCGCGCGCGGGCACCAGGGGCCACCGAGCGCCGTGGCCCAGGCCATGACGGGCAGGATGTCGGCCGGCGGCAGGGTCTGCATGGCATCGATCACGATGCGCAGCTCCTGCGCCAGCCGGGTGCCGGGCGCAAAGCGCCAGTGGTACTGCCCGCAGCCCACGCGCACGGCGTGGCTGTCCTTCTCGGTCATGGCCACCAGCCAGTCGCAGTGGAAGTCCGCGCAGTCCGGTGCCGGCGGATCGGCCAGGCAGAAGGTGTAGACGTTCTCGAAACTGCGGTTGAAATTGCGCACCAGGGTCTCGGCAATCGCCTCGCGCCCCTGGGCCGAGGGCGGAAAGACCATGCCGCCCTGGCGCAGCTCCATCTGCAGCAGCGCGCCGCCGGCAAAGGCCTGGGCGATCAGGTGCGGGCGGTTGCCGTCCTTGGCCCGCAAGTAGGTTTCTACGGTGTCTTTCGGGGTATGCATGGTGCTTCTCCTGGAAATGGACTGCAGGACTCTCAGCGTTGCGTGTAGTAGGGAATGAAGATCTGGTTGGCCTCGCCGCCCACCGAGCGCACCCACTCGCGCGAGAAGCGCTCGCCCAGGCGCTTGAGGTCGGCATTGAGCTCGGCGCTGGCGCGCTCCACCTTGATGCCCTTGCGCTGCAGTTCGCCCACGGATTCCTGCGCAATGGCCTCGCTCATGGACCAGCCCCGTGCCTCGGCATCCGCGGCCGCCTTGCCCACGGCTTGGCGCACCAGCGCGGGCAGCGCGTCGAAGGCCTGCTGGTTCACGAAGACGATGTTCTTCGGGAACCAGGCATCGATGCCGTAGTACTGCCGGATCTGGCCCCAGACCTGGTTTTCCACCCCGGTCAGGGCCGAGGTGATCATGGAGTCGAGCTGGCCGCTGGCCAGGGCCTTGTTCACCTCGACCATGGGCACGTCCACCGGCGTGGCGCCCAGCATCTCGGCAATGCGCACCGTGGCCGGGTTGTAGGTGCGCATGCGCGTGCCTCTGAAGTCGGCGGAGGATTTCACCGGCGCGGTGGAAAACAGGCCCTGGGGCGGCCAGGGCACGGCATACAGCGCCTTGAGACCCTTGCGGGTGAAGTGCCCTTCGATCAGCGGCCGCTGCAGGTCCCACAGCCGGCGCGCGTCGGCGTAGCTGCGCACCAGAAAGGGCACGGTGTCGGCCCCGGCGATGGGAATCTCACCGACCAGGCTGGTCATGATGGTCTCGCCCGCCTGGGCCTTGCCGGCCTGCACCGCCTGGGGAATGTCGGCCAGTTTGGCCAGCGTATTGTTGGCATGCACCTCGATCTTCAGTGCGCCCGAGGAGGCTGCCTCCACCTCCTGGGCGAACTGCACCAGGTTGCGGGTGTGGAAGGTCTCCGCACGGTAGCCCGTGGCCAGCTTCCACTGTGCCTGGGCGTGCACCATCGGGGCCACGGCGAGCGCGGCCAACCAGACCATGTGTTTCATGGCAAGCTCCTGAAGGGGGACAAGGGGCCGGGGCGGCAGTGCGCGCCGGCAGACACAGGGGAAAAAGGCCGGGGGCCTACTTGGACGCGCCCATGACGAGGTCCGGGACGATGGTGACGATCTGCGGGAAGACCGTGATCAGGCCGATGCACACCACCAGGCAGAAGAAGAACGGGATGGCCGCCTTGGCGATCAGGTTGCTGTCCTTGCCCGTCATGTTCTGCAGCACGAAGAGGTTGAAGCCCACGGGAGGCGTGACCTCGGCGATCTCGACCAGCAGGATCACGAAGATGCCGAACCAGATCAGGTCGAACCCGGCCTTCTCGATCATGGGCATCACCACGGCGGCGGTCAGCACGATCATGCTGATGCCGTCGAGCGCCGTGCCCAGCACCAGGTACACACCCACCAGGCAGGCGATCAGCGCATAGGGCGACAGGTGCATGGAATCGACCCAGGCGGCCAGCTCGCGCGGGATGCCGGTGAAGGCCATGGTCTTGGTCAGGAACGCGGCCCCGGCCAGGATGAACATGATCATGCAGCTGGTGCGGGCCGAGCCGGCCAGGCCTTCCTTGAAGTTCTGCCAGGTCAGCGCCTTGCACCAGGCGGCCAGGGCCAGGGCCCCCACCACGCCATAGGCCGCGCATTCCGTCGCCGTGGCCCAGCCGGCCACCAGGGACCAGCAGATGAACACGATGAGCAGCGCGCAGGGAATCAGGTTGCGCGACAGGTGCAGCTTCTCGCGGAAGGTGAGCGCCGGCTCGTCGGGCGGCATGCGATCCTTGTTGCGCACCGACCACCAGGCGATGTAGCCCGAGAACAGCAGCATCAGCAGCAGGCCGGGCAGGAAGCCCGCCAGGAAGATGCGGATGATGGAGGCATCGGCCGCCACGGCGTACACCACCATGGTGATGGACGGCGGAATCAGGATACCCAGCGTGCCGGCCGTTGCCAGCGAACCGATGGCGATGCCTTCGTCGTAGCCGCGCTTTTTCAATGCAGGCAACGATACCTTGGCGATGGTGGCGCAGGTGGCGGCAGACGAACCCGAGACCGAGCCGAAGATGCCGCAGCCCAGGATGGTGGTGTGGAACAACCGCCCGGGCACCTTGCCCAGCCAGGGAGCCAGGCCACTGAACATGTCCTCGCTGAGCCGGGTGCGGAACAGGATCTCGCCCATCCAGATGAACAGCGGCAAGGCCGCGAGTTCCCAGCTGGCATTGCTCTCCCAGAACGCGGAGAACAGGTTCAGCCCGGCATGGCTGCTGGTGAAGAAGGCCTGGCCGATCCAGCCGCAGATGGCCAGGGTCATGGCGATCCAGACACCGCCGGATAGCATGAGCAGCATGATCACCAGCAGGAAGGCGCCGATGGAAAGAATGTCCATGGTGGTTCTCCTTACAGGTCCGACGAGAAGTCGCCCTTGGCGTGGCGCTCTTCCACCAGGCGCACGAAGGTGGGTACCCCGCCGCGCGCCACGATCCACCATTCGTCGACCACGGCCACGAGGAACAGGATGGAACCGATGGCGAAGCTCAACTGGGGGATCCAGACCGGCACCGCCCACAGGCCCTGGGCCACCTCGTTGAACTTCCAGCTCTCATAGGTGAAGGCGCAGGCCCACCAGGTGAGGTAGCCGATGGCCAGCACGGCCACCGACAGGCAGGCCAGCTCGAAGATGCGGCGCGTGGCCGGCGACAGCTTTTCGAGCACCAGGGTCACCCGCACGAAGTCGCCGTGCTTGAAGGCATGGGCCATGGTCAGGAAGGCGGCAGCAGCGCACAGCCACGCCACCACGTCGTTGATGGCACCGGTGGGAAAGCCGAACTGGCGCCCCAGGGATTGCACCACCATGAGCACGCAGATGCCGGAGATGCACCAGGCACCGATGGTGCCAGCCACGTCGTAGCAGGCGTCCAGCACGCGGCGCAGCAGGTGGGGTGGCATGGCCACCCCGGCCTGTACCCCGGCGGGGGCCGGAGGGGTTTGGGTCAGGGAAGACATGGTGGCCTCATCACTTCTTGTTGTAGGCGTCGATCACAGCCTTGCCTTCATCGCCGGCCACCTTGATCCAATCGGCCGTCATGCGCTCGCCAATGGGCTTGAACTCGGCCTTGAGGTTGGCGGCCACGGTGTCCACCTGCATGCCCTTGGCGGCCAGTTCCTTGAGGTATTCCTGGTCCTTCTGCTCGCTCAGGGCCCAACCGCGGCGCTCTGCGACGGCGGCCTGGGCCAGCACCGCATCCTGCGTGGGCTTGTCCAGCGCGTCGAAGGTTTTCTGGTTCACCACCACCGCGTTGCGCGGCAGGAAGGCCGAGACCGCGTAGAAGTACTTCACGCTCTCGTAGAGCTTGCTTTCCACGCCGCTGGCGCTGGAGGTGAGGAAGTTGTCCACGGTGCCGGTGGTGAGCGCGGCTGGCAGCTCGGCCAGCTGGATGGTCACGGGCTGGGCGCCCACGGCCACGGCGATGCCCGAGGTGACGGGGTTGAAGGCGCGCATCTTGGTGCTTTTGAGGTCCTTGAGCGCCGCGACCGGCTTGGTCGAGTACAGGCTTTGCGCCGGCCAGGCCACGGTGTACAGCAGCTTCATGCCCTGGGACGCGAGGGTCTTGGTGAGCATGGGGCGCGAGACCTGGTCCAGGCGCTTGGCGTCGGCATAGCTGGTGGCCAGGAAGGGGATGGAATCGAGGCCGTAGGCCGCCGACTCGTTGGCCGCGCCCGAGAGGATGAACTCACCCGCCGGCACCTGGCCCGACTGCACCGTGCGCTTGATCTCGTTGGCCTTGAACAGCGAGGCATTGGGGTGCACCGTGATCTTGAGCTTGCCGCCCGTGGCCTTGTCCACGTCCTGGGCGAACTGCTGCAGGTTCTGCACCTGGAAGGTGTTGGTGGCGTAGCCCGAGGGCAGGTCCCACTTGGCCTGGGCCTGGGCGATGCCGGCGAACGCGAGGGCACACATGGTGAAAGCGATGGTCTTCATGGGGAGGCTCCTGGTTTAGAAACTGGCGAGTTGGTGGTTGAGCAGGTCGGAGATCAGCATGCAGCCCGGGGCATGGGTGATGCAGAACGCGGGCTGGGCGTGCAGGATGGCGGACTGGGGCGTGACGCCGCAGGCCCAGAAGACGGGGATCTCATCGGGCATCAGCGCCACGGCGTCGCCGTAGTCGGGCTTGGCCAGGTCGGCGATGCCGATGAGCGAGGGGTCGCCGATGTGCACCGGTGCGCCATGCACGTTGGGAAAGCGGGAGGTCACCTGCACGGCGCGGATCACGTCGGCCGCCTTCATGGGCCGCATGGTCACCACCATGGCGCCGCCGAAGGGGCCGGCCGGCTCGGTGGGCACATTGGTGCGGAACATGGCCACGTTCTTGCCTTCGTCGATGTGGCGCAGCGGGATGCCGGCCTCGATCAGCGCCGATTCGAACGAGAACGAGCAGCCCAGGATGAAGGTCACCAGGTCGGGCCGCCAGAGGGCCGAGATGTCGGCCACCTCTTCGGCCAGTTCGCCATGGCGCCACACACGGTACAGCGGTACATCGCTGCGGATGTCGATGCCCTCGCCCAGCGTGGGCAGCGAGAACTGGCCCGGCTCGCTCACCGCCAGCACCGGGCAGGGCTTGGGGTTGCGCTGGCAAAAGCGCAGGAAGTCGCCGGCCTGCACCTCGGGCAGGATGACCAGATTGCCCTGCACGTGGCCGTCGGCCAGGCCGCTGGTGTGCGAGGTCCACAGGCCCTGGCGGATCACGCTGCGCACGTGCCTTGGGTTGTCGCTGCCTTGCGGGCCAAAGACCTGGGGTGTGTTGTTGTGTGTGGAGTCCACCGTGGGTTCCTTGCGTTGCGAAATGTCAAATGCATGACGATGGGGTGGATTGTGTTGGCGTGCCACCGGGGCTGGCAAATTCAAAAAATTTCTATCAGCTCATCGATTTTTTCGATGCACTACCCTGGAGCACAACTCACCCAACTTGGTGCTAAGTGAAAACCCTAGGAGGCCGGAGATACGGCATTTGCCCCCCCGTCGGGAGCTGCGGCACCCTGGCAGTCCCGTATGGGCCATCGCCTGCACCGCCATGGCGAAGGCAGGCGTGCGCCCGGCACGGCGGGACTGCACCAACAGCATGCATGGCCCCGGCGCGCTGGCCTGCACGGTGCTTGGGCCGGCACCGCAGAAGCAGGAAAAAGGCAGCCGTGGCGCCTGGATGCGCCGTGATGCCGTTGTGCGCGGCCTCTGCTGTCAGCCTGTCTTCAGGTTTTTGGCGCGGCCCTTGCCGACTTCGGCCTGCAGTTCGACAAAGGCCAGGGCCGAGCGCACGACGCCGTCCACCGCCGGAGAGGCCGGGTCTTCGCGGTAGCTCAGGTGGATGGGCAGCGGCCGCAGTTCGGCCTCGCAGGCCAGCGGGCGCAGGTCGGGGAATGCCAGCAGCCGCTGCACGGCCTGGCGCGGCAGCGTGGCCACCCCGAAGCCGCCCTGCACCAGTTGCACCATGGCCGAGATGGAAGAAATGGTGTGCACGCAGCGCGGCTCCACCTGGGCCTGGCGCAGCACGTCGAGCAGGGTCACGTGCGGCTGCGAGCCGCGCTGGAACGTGAGGATGTCGGTCTCGGCAAAGTCCGCGAGTGCATAGCGCCGCTTGCGGTGCAGCTTGCTGTTGCCCACGAAGACCATCTCCATCGGTGTGAGCGCCTGTGTGCGGATGCCCTCGGCCGACGCCGGCAGTGCGGCGAACACCGTGTCCAGCGCGCCGCGGCGGATCTGGTCGAGCAGCACGGGGGTGGTCTCCACCGTGAGCTCCAGCTCCAGCAGCGGGTTGTCCTTGCGCAGTTGCTCGATCCAGGGGATCAGCCAGGAGTGCAGCACCGATTCGATGGCCCCCAGGCGGATGGAGACCTCCATGGGCCCGCCCGAGCCCATCTCGGCCTTGAGCTGGCGCTGCAGCTCCAGCATGCGCTTGGCGTAGGTGAGAAAGCGCGTACCCGCCACCGTGAGCTTGAAGCGCTTGTCGCTGCGGTCCAGCAGCAGCACGCCCAGTTCCTCCTCCAGCGCCGCCACGCGGCTGGACATGGCCGACTGGGTGAGGAACAGCTTCTCGGCCGCACGCGTCACACTGCGCAGGGAGGCGACCCAGTAGAAGGCTTCGACGAAACGCAGGTTCATGGTGGTGCTGTGGACAAGGGTCGCCAGGATTGTGCGCCCGCTTGACCGCAGCAGAGCAGCGAACGTGCCAGCGCCCTACTCCGCGAACAACGGCATGTCGGCCTTCTTTAGCGTGCGCAGCACGAAGCTCGACCGGCTGTGGCGTATGCCCTTGATCTTGTAGAGCTTCTCGCGCAGCAGGCGCTCATAGTCGCGCGTGTCCTTCACCACGACGCGCAGCAGGTAGTCGTAGTCGCCCGAGACCAGGTGCGCCTCGATCACCTCGGGGATGCTGGCCAGCGTCTCGCCGAATTTTTCGAGCGTGTTGTCCGAGTGGCTGTCGAGCGTGACCTGCACCAGCACCGTGTCCGACAGGCCCAGCGCCTGCGGGTTCAGGCGCACGGTGTAGCCCTGGATGACGCCGGCCTCCTCCATCTTCTTGATGCGGCCCCAGCAGGGCGACGGGCTCAGGCCCACCGCCTGGCCAATCTCCTGCAGGCTGGCGCGCGCATCGTTCTGCAGCACGGCGAGAATTTTTCTGTCGAGGCGGTCCATTTGGCCAATTATTCAACCAAACCGCTATTTGCAGCAAATTTTTCTGCAAACCAATGATTTCTCGCAAAATATGGAAATAACTGCTGCGCAGGGCGGCGCACAATTCATCCATCGAGGCGCTCTTACCGGAACGCACGAAACGACAGGGCCCCGGACTGGTTACCGCCAGACCGGGGCGCTTGGCAAAGGGCCTGCCCATTCCATTGGCCTGTCGCCCACACGACGCCGCCAAAGGCTCCACCGGTTCGTAAGCACGCTTACCAGCACAAACCCGGATGCCCGTCTCCATGTTGCACCGCCATAATTTGGCGGAGGATTGACACTCTGTGGCAGCACCTCAAACAGGCATGGCACACCGCAGAAAGCCAGCCCATCAACAACAGGAGACACCATGCAACTGACCCGACTCGTCGTTGGCCTGAGCCTTGCGCTCGGCTTTGTGGCCACCGCTGCCGCGCAGACCACCATGCGCATCAGCATTTCCACGGCCCAGAACTCCCACCAGGGCGTGGCCATCGACACCTTTGCCAAGGAAGTCGAAAAGCGCACGGGCGGCCGCTACAAGGTGCAGACCTTCTACAACGGTGCATTGGGCGGCGAGCGTGAATCCATCGAGGCCGTGCAACTGGGTACGCAAGAGCTGGCCTTCAGCTCCACCGGCCCGGTTCCCAACTTCGTTCCCGAAACCAAGATCCTGGACGTGCCCTTCCTGTTCCGTGACAAGGCCCATGCGCGCGCCGTGCTGGATGGCCCCATCGGCCAGGAGATGCTGACCAAGTTCGACGCCAAGGGCTTCAAGGCCCTGGCCTGGGCGGAAAACGGCTTCCGCCACATGACCAACAGCAAGCGCGACGTGAAGGACCCGGCCGACCTCAAGGGCCTGAAGATGCGCACCATGGAGAACCCGGTGCACATCGCGGCCTACAAGGGCTTCGGCATCATCACCACGCCCATGGCCTTCCCCGAGGTGTTCACTGCCCTGCAGCAAGGCACGGTGGACGGCCAGGAGAACCCGCTACCGGTGATCATCTCGGCCAAGTTCGACCAGGTGCAAAAGCACCTGACGCTCACCGGCCACGTCTACTCGCCCTGCATCTTCGTGATGAACAAGGGCGCCTTCGACAAGCTCTCTGCCGCCGACAAGCAGGCCTTCATCGACGCGGCCAAGGAGGGCACCAAGGCCAACCGCGCCCGCGTGGACGAAGACGATGCCAAGGGCGTGGCCGACCTGCGCGCCAAGGGCATGACCGTGATCGACAACGTGGACAAGGCCAAGTTCGTGGCGGCCCTGACCCCCGTGAACGCCGAGTTCGAGAAGCAGTTCGGCAAGGCCGCGCTCGACAAGATCCGCGACGTCAAGTAAGCCGCCGCGTTGCCTGCCCCCCTGTGAACCAAACGCCCGCAGCCCCTCGCTGCGGACGTTTGGTTCTTGTCTTTTTCCTCCCCCCTTTTTGCTCTTGCCGGGCCGTGCCCCATGAAAAACGCCTTTCTGACCTTTGAGCGGTGGACGACCTTCATCGCCATGCTGGGGGCCTGCGCCATGCTGGCGCTGGCCTCCACCCTGGGCATGTTCCAGATCCTCATGCGCTTCGTGCTGGAGCAGCCAGCCGAATGGACCGAGGTGCTGATCCGCTTCAGCCTGATCTGGATGGTGTTCCTGGCCATCCCGGCGGCCTTTCGCCAGGGCGCCATGGTGAGCGTGGACGTGCTCTACCGCTGGAGCAAGCCCGGCATGCGCCGCGTGCTCGACTGGGTGGTGGCGCTGGCCGCGCTGGCCCTGATCGGCGTGATCATCTGGTGGGGCTGGGACTATTCGGTGCGCGGTGGCGTGCAGAGCATGGCGGGCCTGGAGTCGGTCTCGATGTTCTGGGCCTACCTGGCCATGCCCGTGGGCGGGCTGTTCTGCATCTTCGGCATCATCGGCAACCTGCTCGATCCCCTGCGCCTGGAACTGGAGACCGCCCAATGAGCCTGGTCATGATTTCCACGATGGTGCTGTGCTTTGCGCTCACCATCTCCGTGGCCGTCTCCATCGGCCTGGCCTCCATCCTGGGCATCCAGGCCTCCAACGCCAACATGCTCATCTCCGTCAAGGAGATGTTCGCCTCGATCAACAAGTTTCCACTGGCGGCCATTCCGTTCTTCATCCTGGCGGGCAATCTGATGGAGACCGGTGGCATCTCGCGCCGGCTGGTCGAATTTGCCAAGAGCATCGTGGGCGGCGTGCAGGGCGGCCTGCCCATGACCTGCGTGCTCACCTGCATGATCTTTGCGGCGGTGTCGGGCTCCTCCGTGGCCACCACCTTCGCCATCGGCGCAATCCTGATTCCGGCGCTCATCAAGCATGGCTACCCCACCAGCTACGCGGCAGCGCTGCAGGCTACCAGCGCGGAGCTGGGTGTGATCATTCCACCCTCCATCCCCATGATCCTCTACGGCGTGAGCGCCGAGGTGTCGATTGGCGAGCTGTTCATCGCCGGCTTCGGCCCGGGCCTGCTGATCAGCTTTGCGCTGATGCTCTTCGTGTGGGCCTACTGCAAGTGGAAGGGCTGGGGCAAGAACGATGGCGAAGGCCGTATGCCCTTCGGCAAGGCGACGCTGCAGGCCGGCTGGGCGCTGCTGATGCCGGTGATCATCCTGGGCGGCATCTATGGGGGCGTGTTCACGCCCACCGAAGCATCGGCCGTGGCCGTGTTCTATGCGCTCATCGTGGGCATCGTGATCTACCGCGAGATCAAGCCCAAGGACCTGTTCGCCATCCTGCGCAAGTCGGCGATCTCGTCGGCGGTGATCATGTTCATCATCGCCAACGCCGGGCTCTTTGCCTTCCTGATCACGCGCGCGGGCGTGCCGGACGCCATCGGCCGCTGGCTGGAATCGGTGCTGCAGTCGCCGGCCATGTTCCTGCTGGGCGTGAATGCCGCGCTGTTCGTGATCGGCATGTTCATCGAGACCAGCGCCGCCATCATCGTGCTGGCGCCCATCCTCGCCCCGGTGGCCATGCACTTCGGCGTGGACCCGGTGCACTTCGGGCTGATCATGGTGGTGAACCTGGCGTTGGGCATGATCACACCCCCCTTCGGCGTGAACCTGTTCGCGGCCTGCACGGTGGCGCGCATATCGCTGGACCGGATCATCAAGCACCTGCTGCCCTTCGTGTGCGTGATCCTGGTGTGCCTGTTGATCATCACCTACATTCCGGGCATTTCGCTCGCGCTTCGCGACCTGGTGTATTCAAAGTAGTTAGAATCGCCAACGTCAGGAGAGAGCCTTCCTTGAGAAGGCCGCCGAAGGCGCAGGGACACCCCGAACGCTCAGGCAAAAGGACTGGCAAGCGCCTGCAGGGATGCAGGCGTTCCCTTGCTGGAGAGAGGTGGCCGCGCAACTCAGCGCAGGCCATCCACCGAAGGAGCAAGCCGCAGCCGCCAGCCAGGGTGGTGCGGTGAATCTCTCAGGTAAAGCGGACAGCAGGGCAAATCCCGCAATCCATGCATGGGTTGCGGCTTTCATTTGCCCGGAGTCCGCCCCATGTCTGCCCCTGCTGCCCCCCTGCTCACCACGCCGCTGAACGCCCTGCACCTGGAGCTGGGCGCCCGCATGGTGCCATTTGCCGGCTACTCCATGCCTGTGCAGTACCCCGCAGGCCTCATGGCCGAGCATGTGCACACCCGCACCGCAGCCGGCCTGTTCGACGTATCGCACATGGGCCAGCTCAAGCTCATCGGCCCGGACGCTGCCGCAGCCTTCGAGACCCTGGTGCCCGTGGACGTGGTCGACCTGCCCGTGGGCAAGCAGCGCTACGGCCTGCTGCTAACCGACGAAGGCACCATCATCGACGACCTGATGTTCTTCAACCAGGGCAACGGCACGCTGTTCGTGATCGTCAACGGCGCCTGCAAGGTGGGGGACATCGCCCACATCCAGGCGCGCATCGGCCAGCGCTGCGAGGTGCAGCCCATGCCCGACCACGCCCTGCTGGCGCTGCAGGGCCCGCAGGCCGTGAACGCCCTGGCGCGCCTGGCTCCCGGCATCGAGCAACTGGTGTTCATGACCGGCGGCAGCTACACCATTGCCGGCTGCGACTGCTTCGTCACGCGCAGCGGCTACACCGGCGAGGATGGCTTCGAGATCTCGGTGCCCGCGGCCCAGGCCGAGACCCTGGCGCGCGCGCTGCTGGCCCAGCCCGAGGTCAAGCCCATCGGCCTGGGCGCACGCAACTCGCTGCGCCTGGAAGCCGGCCTGTGCCTGTACGGCAACGACATCGACACCACCACCACCCCGCCCGAGGCGGCGCTGAACTGGGCCATCCAGAAGGTGCGCCGCACCGGGGGCGCACGCGCAGGCGGTTTCCCCGGTGCCGACAAGGTGCTGGCACAGATCGACAACCCCGCCAGCCTGCCGCGCAAGCGCGTGGGGCTGGTGGCGCTGGAGCGCGTACCCGTGCGCGAGCACACCGAATTGCAGAGCACCGATGGCCAGAAGATCGGCGAAGTCACCAGCGGCCTCTTGGGCCCCACGGTGAACGAGCCCGTGGCCATGGGCTACGTCACGCCGGCATTTGCAGCCATCGGCACCCGGGTGAACGCCATCGTGCGCGGCAAGGCCGTGCCGATGGAGGTGCGTGCCATGCCCTTCGTACCCGCCAACTATTTCCGCGGCTGATTTCACGCCGCCAGCGGGCCGGGCCCGCTACATTGCAGATTCCTTCATTTTTCAAAGCCCAGGAGCTTTCCCCATGACCGTCAAATTCTCCAAAGACCACGAATGGATCAACGCCGCTGACGCCGACGCAGCCGTGGTGGGCATCACCGTGCACGCCCAGGATGCCCTGGGCGACGTGGTGTTCGTGGACCTGCCCGAAGTGGGCAAGAGCTTCGCCCAGGGCGAGGTGGCCGGCGTGGTCGAATCCGTCAAGGCCGCGGCCGACGTGTACATGCCTGTCTCGGGCGAGATCGTCGAGGTCAACGAAGCCCTGCGCGCCGACCCGTCGCTGGCCAATTCCGACCCGCTGAACGCCGGCTGGTTCTTCAAGGTCAAGCTCAGCGACGCCGGCCAACTCGACGCGCTGTTGAGCGAAACCGACTACACCGAGTTCGCGAAAAACGCGTAACCGCAACGCCCCTGTCCCCTGCCTGAGACCTGCCCCATGTTGATGCAATCCGCCCTGCCGCTCGGCGCGCTCGAAAACGCCACCGAATTCCTGCCCCGCCACATCGGCATCGACGCGGCCGACGAGGCACACATGCTGTCGGTGATCGGCGAGGCCTCGCGCCGCGCCCTCATCGAGAGCATCGTGCCGCGCTCCATTGCACGCAGCACGGCCATGGACCTGCCCGCCCCGGTGACGGAAGCAGCGGCCCTGGCAGAACTCAAGGCAATGGCATCGAAGAACCAGGTGCTGCGCAGCTTCATCGGCCAGGGCTACTACGGCACGCACACACCGGGCGTGATCCTGCGCAACATCCTGGAGAACCCGGCCTGGTACACGGCCTACACGCCTTACCAGGCCGAGATCTCGCAGGGCCGCATGGAAGCGCTGGTGAACTTCCAGACCATGGTCTGCGACCTCACCGGCATGCCAATTGCCAACGCCTCCATGCTCGACGAAGCCACGGCCGCGGCCGAGGCGATGACGCTGGCCAAGCGCTCCGTCAAATCCAAGAGCAACCGCTTCATCGTGGCCGGTGACGCGCACCCGCAGACCATCGAGGTCATTCAGACCCGCGCCAAGCCGCTGAACATCGAGGTGGTGCTGGCCAATTCCGCCCCCGAATGGCATGCCGCGCTCGACGGCGACTACTTCGCCGTACTGGCCCAGTACCCCGCCACCAGCGGCCGCATCGACGACCTGCGTGCCGATGTGGAAAAAGCCCATGCCAAGCAGGCCGCCTTCATCGCCGCGGCCGACCTGCTGGCCCTGACCCTCATCACCCCGCCCGGTGAATGGGGCGCCGACATCGTGGTCGGCACCACGCAGCGCTTTGGCATGCCCATGGGTGCCGGCGGCCCGCACGCCGCCTACATGGCTTGCCGCGACGAATTCAAGCGCAGCCTGCCCGGCCGCCTGGTCGGCGTGAGCGTGGACGTGCACGGCAAGCCCGCCTACCGCCTGGCGCTGCAGACGCGCGAGCAGCACATCCGCCGCGAAAAGGCCACTTCCAACATCTGCACCGCCCAGGTGCTGCCCGCCGTGGTGGCCAGCATGTACGCCGTGTACCACGGCCCCGAGGGCCTCAAACGCATCGCCCAGCGCGTGGCCAGCTACACCGCCATCCTGGCCAAGGGCCTGGAGCAACTGGGCGCGCCCGTGCGCCCGCAGGCGACATTCGACACGCTGACGCTCAAGACCGATGGCGCCACCGCGGCCATCGCAGCGCGCGCCGTGCAACTGGGCGCCAACCTGCGCGTGTACTTCGAGCACTACCTGTGCATCTCGCTCGACGAGACCACCACACGCGCCGACATTGCGCTCCTGTGGAAGATTTTTGCCAAGGACGGCCAGGCCCTGCCGACCTTCGACGCCTTCGAAAAGGGCGTGGAGCCGCTGATCCCCGCCGAGCTGCGCCGCACCAGCGCCTACCTCACGCACCCGGTGTTCAACACGCACCACAGCGAGACCGGCATGCTGCGCTACATCCGCCAGCTGTCCGACAAGGACCTGGCGCTGGACCGCAGCATGATCCCGCTGGGCAGTTGCACCATGAAGCTCAACGCCACGAGCGAGATGATCCCCATCACCTGGCCCGAGTTTGCTCAGGTGCATCCGTTTGCCCCGGCCGAGCAGCTCGCAGGCTACCGCGAGCTCGACGAGCAGCTGCGCGCCTGGCTGTGCCAGGCCACGGGCTACGCCGGCATCAGCCTGCAGCCCAACGCCGGCTCGCAGGGCGAGTACGCGGGCCTGCTGGCCATCAAGGCCTACCATGAGGCCCAGGGCCAAGGCCACCGCAACATCTGCCTGATCCCCAGCAGCGCCCATGGCACCAACCCCGCCAGCGCGCAGATGGTGGGCATGCAGGTGGTGGTGACGGCCTGCGATGCCAACGGCAACGTGGACCTGGCGGACCTGCAGGCCAAGTGCGAGCAGCACAGCGCCAACCTGGCCGCGGTGATGATCACCTACCCCAGCACGCACGGGGTGTTCGAGACCCAGGTCAAGGAGCTGTGTGCCCTGGTGCACCAGCACGGTGGCCGCGTCTACGTGGACGGCGCCAACATGAACGCCCTGGTGGGCGTGGCCGCGCCCGGCGAGTTCGGCGGCGACGTGAGCCACCTGAACCTGCACAAGACCTTCTGCATCCCCCACGGCGGCGGCGGCCCCGGCGTGGGCCCGGTGTGCGTGGTGGAAGACCTTGTGCCCTACCTGCCCGGACATGCGACGGCCGGCGTCGCTGGCGGCGTGGGTGCCGTGTCGGCCGCCCCGCTGGGCAACGCCGCCGTGCTGCCCATCAGCTGGATGTACTGCCGCATGATGGGCGCCGAGGGCCTGCAGGCCGCGACCGAAACCGCGATCCTGTCGGCCAACTACATCAGCGCGCGCCTCAAGGACCACTACCCCACGCTGTACGCAAGCGCCAACGGCCATGTGGCGCACGAGTGCATCCTGGACCTGCGCCAGTTGAAGGACACCAGCGGCGTGATGGCCGAGGATGTCGCCAAGCGCCTGATCGACTACGGTTTCCACGCGCCTACGCTGAGCTTTCCCGTGCCCAACACGCTGATGGTGGAGCCCACCGAGAGCGAGACGCTGTTCGAGATCGACCGCTTCATCGACGCGATGATCGCCATCCGCGAGGAGATCCGCCAGATCGAGTCCGGCGCCTGGCCTCAGGACAACAATCCGCTGAAGAATGCGCCGCACACGGCGGAGAGCCTGCTGACTGGCGAGTGGACGCGGCCCTACCCTCGCGATGTGGCTGCATACCCCGTGGCGGCCTTGCGCTCCAGCAAGTACTGGTCGCCTGTGGGGCGGGTGGACAATGTGTGGGGGGATCGCAATCTGGCGTGCAGTTGCATTCCGGTCAGCGATTACGCTTGATCTTTCGTTTCTTGGCGGGGTCTGTTATGGCTTCCTGCCGGTGTTGAGGGCGGAGGCCGGGATGTGCGCCCGGCGGCGCAGTAACTTTCTCTTGGGCCGCCAAGAGAAAGTCACCAAAG
>NZ_JBWKYR010000027.1:0-61528 GCF_059423865.1 Acidovorax sp. GW458-11-26-14-TSB4 | reverse complement strand
TGCAGCGCGGACAGACAAAACCATCGGGCCAGCGCAGCCGCTCAAGGAAGGCCAAACACGCCTCCTCGGTGGCAAACCAGTCAAGAAACTCGTTCCAGGTGCGGGGGTAGTCCTGGCCGGGAGAAGGCGCTAGTATCTGGGTTTCCATCCAGTGATTTTGGCATCACTGGAGCTAAGTGGATACCCCTTATTTAAACACAGTAAATTGCTTGCATAGAGTGCTGTGCTCCCAAGAGCGCTTACATAAGCCCGTTCTTCGCAGAGTGCGGTCTGCACCTTCAAGAATTCTGAAATCGAAGCCTGGCTGCTGTCACTCTGCTGACGTGCCACCCAGGGCATACCCTCATACGCCCACGGTCCAACTTGCCTACATTTCTTGTATGCAAGATTTGCTTTCAAGACAGCGTTGACCTGAAGGAGACATAGGCATGCCCCGGTTTTTCAAATCCCTGTTCGGCCAGGTCGTCCTGGCCGTGGTCCTTGGCGTCGTGGTGGGCCTTGTCTGGCCCGACACTGCGATTGCCCTCAAGCCCCTGGGCGATGGCTTCATCAAGCTGATCAAGATGCTGATCCCGCTGATCGTGTTCTGCGTGGTGGTGCATGGCATTGCGGGCACGGGGGACCTGAAGCGGGTGGGCCGGGTGGGGGTGAAGTCGCTGATCTACTTTGAGGTGGTGACCACCGTGGCGCTGGTGCTGGGGCTGGCGCTGGCCTTCATCTTTGAGCCCGGCGTGGGCATGAATGTGGACCCCAAGGCACTGGACCCCAAGGCCATGGGCGCCTACGTGGAGAACGCGGGCAAGCTCACGGGGGGTGGGTTTACCGACTTTCTGCTCAAGCTGATTCCCAACACGGCGGTCAGCGCGTTTGCCAATGGCGATGTGCTTCAGGTGCTGCTGTTCTCCATCGTGTTCGGCTGCGCGCTGGCGATGCTGGGTGAGCGCGGGGCGCGGGTCACGGTGCTGATCGAGGACCTTTCGCACGTGCTGTTCAAGACCATGGGCATCATCATCAAGCTGGCGCCGCTGGGCGTGCTGGGGGCCATTGCCTTCACGGTGGGCAAGTACGGCATCGGCTCGCTCAAGCAGCTGGGCATGCTGGTGGTGCTGTTCTATGCGGCGGTGGCGATCTTCGTGGCGGTGGTGCTGGGCACCATCATGCGGGTGTCGGGCTTCAGCCTGTTCAAGCTGCTGCGCTACCTGCGCGAGGAGCTGGCGGTGGTGTTTGCCACCACCTCGTCGGACAGCGTGCTGCCGCAGATCATGGCCAAGCTCAAGCACATGGGCATTCGCGATTCGACGGTGGGGCTGGTGATCCCCACGGGCTATTCGTTCAACCTGGACGCGTTTTCGATCTACATCACGCTGGCGGCGGTGTTCATTGCGCAGGCGACCAATACGCCGATCTCGATGGCGGACCTGCTGACCATTCTGGCGATCTCGCTGGTCACTTCCAAGGGCGCGCACGGGGTGCCAGGCTCGGCCATCGTGGTGCTGGCGGCCACGCTGCAGGCGATTCCGGCCATTCCGGCCATCGGGCTGGTGCTGGTGCTGTCGGTGGACTGGTTCATGGGCATTGCCCGCGCCCTGGGCAACCTGATCGGCAACTGCGTGGCCACGGTGGCGATTGCCGCGTGGGAGGGTGACATCGACCGCAGCCGTGCCCATGCGGTGCTGGACGGGCAGGACGTGGCGCCCATCGAGCCCGCCCCCGAGATGGCAGCGGCCCGAGTCACGCCACAATCGGCTGCATGAGCACCACCCCGACCAGCAGCCAGACCCAGATCGCCCAGCAGGTGGTCGAATCCATCCTGGCCCAGAAGCTCGCGCCCGGCGAGCGCCTGGGCGAGCAGGAGCTGGCCGATCTGTTCGGCGTGAGCCGCACCCTGGTGCGGGAGTCGCTGATGCAGCTGCAGGCGCGTGGCTTTGTCGAGGTGCGCCCGCGCCGGGGCTGGTATGTGGTGGAACCTTCGGTGGAGGACGCGCGCGATGCATTCTCGGCCCGGCGCATCATTGAGTCGGGCATCTTGGCCGACGCGGGGCGGCCGCTGCAGGCGGTGACGCCGCGGTTGCGCGCACACATTGCCGAGGAGCAGCAGGCCATCGAAGGAGCGGATGCAGCGACGCGCGCCTTTCTGCTGGCCGATTTTCACGTGTGCCTGGCCGAGAGCATGGGCCACCGCAGCCTGAGCGATATCCTGCGCGACCTGACGGCGCGCACCACGCTGGCGGCATCGCTCTACCAGTCGCGGCACGAGGCCAGCCAGTCGTGCGCCGAGCACGAATCGATTGTCGAAGCGCTGGAGGCCGGCGACACAGCCCTGGCGCGCGAGCGGCTGCTGGCGCACATCGGCCATGTGGAGGCGGCGCTGAACCCCGGCCAGCCGCTGGTGCGCGACCGGCTGCGCGATTCGCTGAGCCCGCTGGCGGGCACCCGCTCTGGCACTGACGGCTGAGCCGCCCTCCCCTTTCCCCCTTCTCTCATCGCCGCCCCGGCCGACAAGGCCCGGGCGGCTTTGTTTTGCGCGCACCGCAGGCACCCCGGGTAAACCCCAGGAATTTCCCGTCTGGATGGTGTTTTATTGCATCCTATTTTTGTATACAAATATAGGGTGCAAATTTCAACCAGGCCGCAGATGCCTGGAACCCGTCCTTTTCCACACGAGGAGACACCCGTGAATACAGCCGTCAGCAGTAGCAGCAGCACACCGTTAGCAGCCGCAGGCGCGCAGCCCGCCGGGCCGCACCATGGCAATGCCCTGATCAAGCCGGGCTACGACCCGCGCCTGACCAATGAGGACCTGGCGCCGCTGAAGCGCCAGACCTGGGGCCAGTACAACATCTTTGCGTTCTGGATGTCCGACGTGCACAGCGTGGGCGGGTACATCACGGCGGGCAGCCTGTTCGCGCTGGGCCTGTCGAGCTGGCAGGTGCTGGTGGCGCTGCTGGTGGGCATCGTGATCGTGCAGTTCTTCTGCAACCTGGTGGCCAAGCCCAGCCAGGTGACGGGCACGCCCTACCCGGTGATCTGCCGCGCGTCGTTCGGGGTGCTGGGGGCCAACATACCGGCCATCATCCGCGGGCTGATCGCGGTGGCGTGGTACGGCATTCAGACCTACCTGGCGTCGGGCGCATTCTTGCTGCTGGCGCTGCACTTCTTTCCCAACCTGGCGCCGTATGCCGATGTGGCGCAGCACGGCTTTGCCGGGCTGTCCACGCTGGGCTGGGTGGCGTTCATGGTGATGTGGGTGCTGCAGGCGCTGGTGTTCTGGCACGGCATGGAGGCGATACGCAAGTTCATCGACTGGGCGGGCCCGGCCGTGTACGTGGTGATGGCCGTGCTGTGCGGCTGGCTGGTGTGGAAGGCGGGCTGGAAGAACATCGACCTGAACCTGGGGGGCGTCAAGTTCCAGGGCTGGGATGCGCTGCCGGTGATGCTGTCGGCCATTGCGCTGGTGGTGAGCTATTTCAGCGGGCCGATGCTGAACTTTGGCGACTTCTCGCGCTATGGCAAGAGCTTTGACGCAGTGAAGAAGGGCAACTTCTGGGGCCTGCCGGTGAACTTCGTGTTCTTCTCGCTGCTGACGGTGGTGACCACGGCGGCCACGCTGCCGGTGTTTGGCGAGCTGATCACCGACCCGGTGCACACCGTGAGCAAGATCGACAGCACCACGGCCGTGGTGCTGGGCGCGCTGACCTTCATGATCGCCACGGTGGGCATCAACATCGTGGCCAACTTCGTGTCGCCGGCGTTCGACTTTTCCAACGTGGCGCCGCAGCACATCAGCTGGCGCACGGGCGGCATGATCGCGGCCGTGGGTTCGATCTTCATCACCCCCTGGAACCTGTATGCCAACCCCGAGGTGATCCACTACACGCTGGACGTGCTGGGCTCGTTCATCGGGCCGCTGTTCGGCATTCTGATCGCCGACTACTACATCGTGCGCCGCCAGCAGGTGGACGTGGATGCCCTCTACACCATGAGCAAGCACGGCGCCTACTGGTACAGCAAGGGCTACAACCCGCGCGCCGTGTGGACCATGGTCCCGTCGGCGCTGATCCCCATCCTGTGCGTGATCGTGCCCACCTTGCGGCCGGCCGCCAACTACGCCTGGTTCATCGGCATGGGCCTGGGCTTCGTCATCTACCTGGTGCTGAACCGCAAGAACTGAACTGAATGCAAGAAAGAGAGAGCTGAAGCCGTGCGCATCAAGATCATCAACCCCAACACCACCTGGAGCATGACCGAGAAGATCGGGGCCTGCGCGCGCGCCGTGGCGCGGCCGGGCACCGAGGTGGTGGCGGTGAGCCCCGCCATGGGCCCGGCCTCCATCGAGAGCCACTACGACGAG
Organism: Acidovorax sp. GW458-11-26-14-TSB4; assembly: GCF_059423865.1. Classification (NCBI taxonomy): domain Bacteria; kingdom Pseudomonadati; phylum Pseudomonadota; class Betaproteobacteria; order Burkholderiales; family Comamonadaceae; genus Acidovorax; species Acidovorax sp. GW458-11-26-14-TSB4. Next base: position 57,177 of record NZ_JBWKYR010000027.1, on the reverse strand, counting down.
GCGCTGGCCGTGCCCGGCTTGCTGCAGGAGATTGCGGCCGGCGAGCGCGATGGGGTGGACGGCTATGTGATCGCCTGCTTTGGCGACCCGGGCCTGAAGCCCGCGCGCGAGCTGGCGCGCGGGCCGGTAGTGGGGATTGCGGAGGCGGCCATGCACATGGCCAGCATGGTGGGATCGCGCTTTTCGGTGGTGACCACCTTGGGCCGCACCATGGGCCAGGCCTGGCACCTGGCCGAGATCTACGGCATGCAGCGCTTTTGCGCCAACGTACGCGCCTGCGAGCTGCCGGTGCTGGAGCTGGAGGTGCCCGGATCGAACGCGCGCGAGCGCATCACCGACGAGTGCCGCCGCGCCCTGGCCGAGGACGGCTGCGACACCCTGGTGCTGGGCTGCGCCGGCATGGCCGACCTGTGCGAGCACATTTCACAAACCTTGGGTGTGCCGGTGATCGACGGGGTGGCGGCCGCTACGTCGATGGTGGAATCGCTGGTGCTGCTGGGCCTCTCCACCAGCAAGCACGGCGAGCTGGCGCGGCCCCTGCCCAAGGCCATGGCCGGGGCGCTGGCGGGGTTTGCGCTGCCACCGGTGGTGGTGGTGCCCCCGGTTCGCATACCCCGCGCGGCCTGAGGCCTGATCCGCGCTCGCGGGCGAATCACGCCACAATTGGACCCCATGCCCCGCGCCCGCACGAGCCCCAAAGCCCTTCCCGCCGACCTGGCACCAGACACCGAGCCCACGCCCGACACAGTGGCCGACGGGCGCCTGGCCTCCACCGAGAGCATTGCCCAGGACCTGGCCACCGCCATCGTCGAAAAGCGCCTGCCGCCGGGCACCTGGCTGCGCGAGGAGGCGCTGGGCCGCGTCTACACCGTGAGCCGCACCAAGATCCGCGCGGCGCTGGTGATGCTGTCCAAGGACAAGCTGATCGAGATCATCCCCGACAAGGGCGCCTTCGTGAGCCGGCCCAGTGTGCAGGAGGCGCGCGAGGTGTTCAGCGTGCGCCGCGTGCTGGAGGCCGAGGTGGTGCGCCTGTTCATCGCCAACGCCACGCCGGCCGACTACCAGATGCTGGAGCAGCACATCCGCTTCGAGCGGGCGGCGCTGCGCGAGAGCACCACTACTGGCCGGGTGCGCGAAAAGCTCTTGGGCGACTTCCACGTGGTGCTGGCCGAGGCGGCCGGCAACCAGACCCTGGCCCAGCTGGTGCGCGACCTGGTGGCACGCAGCTCGCTGATCGCCATGCTGTACGACTCGTCGAACGACCCGCACTGCTCGTCGGAGGAGCATGCGGACTTCCTGGCGCTGTGCAAGACCGGCGACGTGGCCGCCGCCGTGGCCAGCATGACGGAGCACCTGGAGCGCATCGAGGCGAACCTGGCGCTGGATACCGGGCGGCCGGATAGGCAACTGGACCTGGTCAAGGCATTGCTCGCCTGATCTCCCCCAACGACAACAGAGCTTGCCCTAGGGTTTACCGGGATAAGACCGTCACCATAACGTGTATACACTTTTTGTATGGATGGTTGTACACGGAAGATGGATACCGTCCCCCTATCCCCAACAATGAACCCCTGAAGGAGCCCTCCCATGTCCACCTCCGTGCACCCCGTGGATGAACAACTGCCCATAGGGCGCCTGGGGGCGCTGGGGCTGCAGCATGTGCTGGTGATGTATGCCGGGGCGGTGGCGGTGCCGCTGATCGTGGGCCGGGCGCTGAACCTCACGCCCGACCAGGTGGCCAAGCTGATCTCGGCCGACCTGTTCGTCTGCGGGCTGGTCACGCTGATCCAGGCGCTGGGGGCCACGCGCTGGTTCGGCATCCAGCTGCCGGTGATGATGGGGGTGACGTTCGCCTCGGTGGCGCCCATGGTGTCCATGGCGCAGAGCACGGGTGGCACGGCCGGGGCGGGGCTGATCTTCGGCTCGGTGATCGGGGCGGGGGTGATCTCGATCCTGATCGCGCCCATGGTCAGCCGCATGCTGCGCTTTTTTCCGCCGGTGGTCACGGGCACCATCATTGCGGTCATCGGCATCAGCCTGATGCGGGTGGGCATCAACTGGATCTTTGGCAACCCGGTGGGCCCCACGGCACCGAATGTGGTGAACCCCGAGCACATCAAGTGGCTGACCGAGGCGCAGTCGGCCGCGGGAGCCCCCGGCTCCTCGCTGCCGCCGGTGCCCAAGGGCTTTGCGGTGGTGCCCACGGTGCCCAACCCGCGCTATGCGGACTTGACGGGCGTGGGCATCTCGGCCCTGGTGCTGGTGTCCATTTTGCTCATCGCCAAGTTCGCCAAGGGCTTCATCGCCAATATCTCGGTGCTGCTGGGCATTGTGATCGGCGGCGTGGTGGCGGCGGCCATGGGGCTGATGACGTTCGACAAGGTGGGCAAGGCCGACTGGTTCGACCTGGTGCTGCCGTTCGAGATCGCACTGCCGGTGTTCGACCCCATCCTGATCTTGACGATGACGCTGGTGATGATCGTGGTGATGATCGAGTCGACCGGCATGTTCCTGGCGCTCGGGGACATGACGGACCGCAAGATCGAGCAGGACGACCTGACCCGCGGCCTGCGCACCGATGGCCTGGGCACGCTGCTGGGCGGTGTGTTCAACACCTTCCCGTACACCAGCTTCTCGCAGAACGTGGGCCTGGTTGCGGTGACGGGCGTGAAGAGCCGCTTTGTCTGCGTGGCCGGCGGCGTGATCCTCATCATCCTGGGCGTGCTGCCCAAGATGGCGGCGCTGGTGGAGTCGCTGCCCACCATGGTGCTGGGCGGCGCGGGGCTGGTGATGTTCGGCATGGTGGCGGCCACGGGCATCCGCATCCTGGGCGGGGTGGATTTCCGCAACAACCGCTTCAACGCGATGATCGTGGCGGTTTCCATCGGCGTGGGCATGATCCCGCTGATCGCGCCCAACTTCCGTCAGTGGATGCCGCATGCCATCCACCCGCTGATCGAGTCGGGCATTTTGCTGGCCTCCATCACCGCCGTGGCGCTCAATGTGTTTTTCAACGGTGCCCGGGGCGATACCTCGGCCGTCATCAACGCCGCCCGCCAGGCCGACGCGCACTGACCTGCCCCGCCCTCTTCCAAAAGGCCCCCGGCTGACCGCCGGGGGCCTTTTTTGCTTGGACGGGCAGCGGTCGCACAAAAACCCATGCAACATCGATGGAAAAGCAGGTACCTCCCGGGCGGGCTATTCCCCCTCTGGAGCGTGCCATAAGGCACGCTTTGCAGGCGCGTAACTTGCATCCGTGCACGCTGGCGTGCCGTGCAGTACGTTACATTGATTGCTGCTTTGCAAGGATTTCCATGCGTACCAAACTCAGCAAGATGTTGGCGGCGACCGGACTCGTGACCCTCGATCCGGAAGACCGCGCCCAGGACGACACGCCACCGGAGGCCTATTCCGAACCCGAGCCCGAACGGGAGCCGGAACCCGCGCCTGCGCCCGCTGCGGCCCCGCAGCCCATGCTCGCGCCCGAGCAAAGCGTGGTGGCCGAGCAGAAGGACTTTGCCGACCTGTACCGCGAGGCCAATGTGCCCGTGGTGGCCTACACGGCAGAAAAGCTGCTCAAGCTGATGGCCGGGCTGGAAAGCATGCCCATGGAAGTGCGCAAGCAGGCCGTGCGCGCCATGGACGAGGCCGACGACACATGGACGGTGGATGATTCCGTGCTGGACGCGCAACGCAAGGTGAAGGCGCTGGCCATTGCCAAGCAGAAAATCGCCCAGCAAGTGGCTTCCGCGCTGCAAAATGCGGACCGGGAGATCGCGGCCATCCAGGCCGAGGAGCAGGACAAGAGCACACAGGTGCGCAAGCAGATCGCAGAGCTGACGGCGCTGCTGGACCGCGGCGTGGCGCGTGCCGCGCAGCAGATGGCCGACGTGCGTGCGGCCGCCAGGACGAACCAGGAGGCGGGGGACAGGGAGTCGGCCCGGCTCGATGCGGAGATGAACCGCCTCGGCCAGATCGTCATCACGTTCTCCGGTGGTTCACCGATTCAAAAATAAATAACAGGAGTAGAGCAATGCAACTGACTGGTCTGGGCAAGGCGCTGATCGCGGTCATCGTCGTGGGGGCTGCCGGTTCCGTTCTGTGGAACATGGGCGGCAAGATGTGGGTACAGGACAAGCTGGGCAAGACCGAGGCCTCGCACGAAGTCGCCAGCCAAAGCAACGGCTCGGCGCCTGCCGTGGCCACCGGCAACACCAGCGCGCCCTCGGCTCCGGCAGCCGCCGCGCCCAAGGGCGGCGCCCTGGGTTCGCCCGGCAACCCGCTCAAGGTCAGCATCGTGAGCTTTCACGGCTATGCGCCGGCCCTGGTGGCCAACGGCAACAGCCTGAAGACGCAGCCGGGCTCGATCTTCCAGAAGGCCGGGGTGAACGTTGAGTTCATCATCCAGGACGACATCCCCACGCTGACCACCATCTTCGAGAGCAACACGGCGCAGTGCGCGTGGCGCACCTCGGACTTCTGGGCGCAGGAGCAGCCCAACCTGATCAGCACCAAGCTCGATGGCCGCGCCATCATGATCGTGGACAACACCCAGGGCGCCGACGCGGTGATCGCGCGCGACCCGGAGATCAAGCGTATCGAGGACCTGGTGGGCAAGAAGGTGGCGCTGCTCAAGTACACGCCCTCGCACGGCCTGTTCATCAACGCCATCAACAACTCCAGCCTGAGCGCCAAGCAAAAGGCCAATGTGCTGGACCGCGTGGTCTACATCAATGCCGACGAGGGCACGCCCGGCGTGCGCGCGGCCTTTGCTGCGGGCAGCGTGGACGCGGCCGTGCTGTGGGACCCGGACCTGTCGCTGGCCGTCAAGTCCACCCCCGGCGCGCGTGTGGTGTATTCCACCAAGGTGGCCACCAACCTGATCTACGACGTGATGGTCTGCAACCAGAAGCTGCTGCAGGACCCTGCCAACCAGCAGGCCTTCCAGGGCTTCGTCAAGGGCTGGATGGACGGCGTGACCGCCGCCCGCGCCAACCCGGCCGGTGCCGCCGAGGCGCTGGTGCGCACCGAGCCCTTCTTCGACCAGCTGGCCAAGAAGGAGGGCATGCCCTTCATCAGCAGCCTGTTCTCCAACCTGGTGTGGACGGGCCTGGACGACAACGCCCGCATTCTGGGCCTGGCGGGCGACACCAACCACTATGAGCGCGTGTACCGCGAGTTCGACGCGATCTACCGCGCCGCCGGCTCGCTGGCCAACCCGAACTCGCCCGTGGTCTCGCCGCAGAACTCGTTCGACTACCGCTTCATCAACGCCCTGCTCAAGGACAACCAGGCCGCGCGCGCCGCCGCCGCCAAGCCCGAGTTCACCTTCGACACGGCCGGCATGCAAAAGGCCGAGGCACGCCCCGCGGCGCTGACCAAGCCGGTGAGCGTGAACTTCCCCGTGGGCCAGGCCGAACTGACCAAGAAGGCGCAGGAGGTGATCGACACCCAGGTGGTGCCCTTCATCAACAGCAATGGCTCGGCGTATTTCGAGATCTCGGGCAACACCGACTCGACCGGCAGCGCGCAGGCCAACCAGCGCCTGTCCAAGGCGCGCGCCGATGCGGTGACCAAGTACGTGGTGACCCAGTGGGAGATTCCGGCCGCGCGCTTCAAGGTGGTGGGCAATGGCTCGAACAACCCGATCTGCAACGAAGCCAACCCCGCCGCGCTGGAAGTGGACCTGGACACCTGCCGCCAGATGAACCGCGCCACGCGCATCGCCGTGCTGGCCCGCTGAGGGAGCGGCAGCGATGGCGCATTTCTGGAACCCCAGCCATCCGATCGCGCCCCAGACCCAGCGCATGCTGGGCGTGGGGGCTGTGGTGGCGGTGCTGGTGGCCTGGGCGCTGCTGAGCGCGTCGGGCCTGGTCAGCTCCAACCGCCTGCCCGCCCCCTGGGAGGTGGCCACGGCCTTTTACCGCCTGGCCTGGGACCCCGTGCGCCAGGAGAGCCTGCTCTTGACCTCGGTGCTGTGGTCGGGCGGGCGCCTGGTGGTGGCCGGCATCTTGGTCATCTTGATCGGGCTGCCCATCGGCATCCTGATGGGGGCCTCGCCGCGCATCAATGCCACGCTGTCGCCGCTGATCGACCCGTTCCGCTCGGCGCCCATCGTGGCGCTGCTGCCCATCATGGTGATGTGGTTCGGCATTGGCGAGGAGATGAAGATCTTCTTCCTGTTCTCGGGCGCCGTGGTCTACCTGATTCCGCTGGTGCGCGACGCGATCCGCTCGGTGCCGCAGTCGTACTGGGTGAGCGCGCGCGACCTGGGCGCCACGCCGTGGGAGTGCATACGCCGCGCGGTGATCCCGATGGCCATGCCGCGCATCGTGGACGGCATCATCATCGCGGTGTCCGTCATGTGGACCTACATCACCGTGGCCGAGTACGTGAACGCCAAGGAGGGCCTGGGCCAGCTGATCCAGAACGCGCGCCGCTTCTCGGCCATGGACCAGGTGTTCGCGGGCATCATCACCATCATCGCGCTGGCGCTGATCACGCACCGGCTGATGACCTGGGCCAAGCGCAAGATGTTCCCGTGGGAAAGCACGGTGTGAGCGCCCGGAGAACCCTTACAACAACAAGCCAAGCATGACATCGAGCACTGTGAGCATTTCCATCCAGATGACCGGCATCGTGCAGGAGTACCCTGCCGCCAACGGCCGGGGCGTGCTGCGCGTGATCGACGGCATCGACCTGCACCTGGAGAACCCCAGCATCAACATGCTGCTGGGCCCCTCGGGCTGCGGAAAGTCCACGCTGATGCGCATGATGGGCGGGGTGCGCCCGTTCAATGTGAAGACGCCCACCCAGGGCCGGGTGGAGATCGATGGCAAGGAGTGCCTGGACCAGCACGACGATGCGGTGACCGTGTTCCAGCAGTACGCCAACCGGCCCGACCTGACGGTGTGGGACAACGTGGCCTTCCCCTTCACGCTCAAGCTCTGGAAGGGGCGCATCACCCAGGCCGAGGTGAAGGAGCGCGTGGACACCATCCTCGCCGCCGTGGGCCTGGCCGACAAGAAGGCCATGCGCCCGGCGCAGCTCTCGGGCGGGCAGAACCAGCGCGTGGCGCTGGCACGCGCGCTGGTGCTGCAACCGCGCATTCTGCTGATGGACGAACCCTTCGGCGCACTGGACCCGCAGACGCGCGAGGAGATGCAGCGCCTGCTGCTGGCGCTGTGCAAGGCCAACCCCTGCCTGGTGGTGTTTGTCACGCACGACGTGAGCGAAGCACTGGCCCTGGGGGACCGGGTGATCGTGCTCTCGCCCCAGCCGGCCAGGATTGCCGATGACTTCATGATCCATGCCGAGCACCCGCGCTCGGAGGCGTGGGCGCGCTCGACCGAGACGCTGCGCATGCAGGACCGCATCCTCACGTCGCTGCGCGACGCCAAGGGCCATGGCCAGATCACGCTGAGCGTATGAAATTCGACCCGGGCGAGCGGGAAGAGCCCCCGTACATCCAGGAGTTCTTGACCAGCAAGTGGAATGTGACGGCCTCGCTGGGCGCGGCCGCGCTGGCGGTGCTGGCCTCCTTCCCCTACGGGCTGCCGGGTTTCATCTTCGTGGGCACGGCGTATGCGGCCGTGGAGGGGCTGGCGCTGCTGTATGTGCCGGGCATGTCCACCTTCCGCTACAGCGTGCGCCGCAAGTACGCCGCGATGCGCTACCAAGCGCAGGTGGACAGCCTGCTCAAGGAACTGGGCGACCGCAATGAGTGCGACCCCAGCTCCAAGCGCATGCGCGTGTACCTGCAGACGCTGGACCGCATCGACGCGCTGGAGCGCATGGTCAAGGCCCGCACCTGCGCGCTGAGCGTGGAGGACATCGACCGCCTCAAAGACGTGACGCGCGACTACCTGGCGCGCTGGCTGGCCATCGTGAGCGCCAACGAACGCCAGAGCCAGCTGAGCAAGCGCGAGATCGCCGACCGCCTGCGCAGCGTGGAAGAACAGCTGGAAGCGACCACCGGCGAGCGTGAGCGCCGCCAGTTGCTGCAGGCGCGCAAGGACTACCAGCGCCTGCTGGAAAGCAGCAGCCGCCTGAGCAGCCGCATGTTCGCCATCGAGGCGGCCATGGTGTCCATGCCGGACATCATCGAAGAGGTGTTCCAGCAGGCCGTGTCCATGCCCATGGCCAGCGATGCCTCGGCCCGGCTGCGCGAGAGCGTGGACCGCCTGGCCATCGAAGAGAACCTGGAAGCCGATATCAGCGAGGAGCTGGACACCATCGGCGTGCATGTGCCCAGCCCTGCCGCAGCCAAGGCCAACGCCGCACCAGCGGCACCCCGCCCCGTTGCCCAATCCGTGAAATGAGGCCCCGATGACCACCACCGTACAGAAGTCCCATTTGCAGACCCTTGTCGATTTCGACGAGTACACGCGCCTGATGGAGGCATCGCTCAAGGCCGCCATCGTGTCCGACGAGCCGGGCAAGCTGGTGCGCTTCTTCGCGCGCTACATCGCCTGGAACGGCTACTTCGGCTGCAGCGTGGCCTCGCTGGCTGGCAAGATCGGCTGCGCGCGCCATTTGTTCACCGACCCGGCCGAACCGTTTCTGCCCGCGGCCGACCGCAACGTGCTGGTGGCCAGCTACATCTTCGACGCGGCGCGCGACGAGTTCGACGACCACTCCACCCGCGCCCGCGACCCGCACCGCAGCCTGGCGCAGGCCTTCCTCAAGGGCATCGTGCAGACCACCATGCCCGGCGCCGACATGGCCACGGTGAACGCGCTGGCGGCCGAGCCGGCCTGGCTCAAGGTGCTGAACCAGGGCGTGCTGAGCGGCTACGGCGGTGGGCAGCCGGACACGCTGGACGCCATCTTTCACGCCATGGGCTACCACCTGGGCAGCGAGCTGCTGGCCGACCGCGAGTTCACCGTGATCGGCGCCACGCTGCGCGAGGCCGGCGGCAACCTGGCCGAGCGCCTGTTCCACACCGAGGTGGACATCGGCGGCACGAAGCACAAGGCCTTGTCGTGGGTGGGCATCCACTCGGGCGAAGGCGGTGCCGTGGAGGCCGACCATTTCGAGTGGGCCACCCAGGGCGTGAACGCCGCCTTTGCGTACATCCCCCCCGTCCAGCACGCCGCCATGCTGGCCCAGGTGGAGCAGGGCTTTGTCGCCTTTGCCCAGGACCACCGCACCTTCTTCGACAACGTCAACATCAGCTAAGCAAGGAACCTGCACCATGGCTTCTTCCAACTTCCTCGGCCGCCTGAGCAACCTGTTCACCGGCTTTCTCTCGCTGTTCGTCTCGGGCATCGAGAAGAACAATCCCGAGATCGCGTACGAGAACTCGATCAACAGCATGAAGGCCAACTACGACCGCCTGAAGAAGGCGGCGGGCGCCATCATCCGCCAGCGCGACGACGTGACCACACGCCTGCACAACGCCAAGCAAAAGCAGGCCCAGCTCGAAGCCAACCTGCAGCAGGCCATGGACACCAACCAGGACGACCTGGCCGTGAGCATCCTGCAGATGAAGAACGACAACGACCAGGCGGTGACCGAGCTCACGGCCGAGGCCGAAACGGCCATGGCCGAGGCCGAGAAGATCAAGGATGCGCTGCTGGAAATGAAGAGCGAGATCAAGCGCGTGGAAGACGAGCGCGACCGCAACCTGGCCAAGCTGGCCGGTGCCAAGGCCAAGATCCAGATCCACAGCCAGCTCGAAGGCCTGTCGGTGGACGCCGAGATCCGCGCGCTGGACAACGTGCGTGGCCACATCGCCAACGTGATCTCCGAAGCCAACCTGGGCGACGAACTGCGCGGCGCCGACCTGGACGTGCGCATGAAAGGCCTGCAAAAGGGCGCCTCGCGTGCCACGGCCGAGGCGCAATTGGCGCAGCTCAAGGCGGCCCGCGCACAGGGCGCTGGCGCCAAGCAGATGTAACCAGCCTGCCGTCGCCCAAGGAAACCCGTGAGCACACCTACCCCCTCCCCAGTGCCCGCCACGCCGGCCTGGGTCGACACCGTGCGCCGGCGCTACCTGGGCGGCGATGCCTCGGTCTTCGTGCTGTACCGCAACATCTACGACCGCATCCTGCTCGATGGCAAGTTTGTGGAGCTGGAGCAGTACCTGTTCCGCTCGCTGCTGGAAGGCAAGAAGAAGCGCGTGCTCTCGCACAGCATCGCCTCGGGCACGCAGGCGCTGGCGGGCCGGGCCTTCGACGCCGAGGTGGAGCCGCTCGACGGGATCGAGCAAGCACTGATGCACGAGAGCGGCACGGCGGTGGTGATCCACTACGCGGGCTCGCTGTTCCCCGCGGGCGACCCGGGCATGATGACCATGCACGACCGCCAGGCGATCGCCAAGCTGCACCGCTGGTCGCTGAGCCCGCAGATCGGCGACAGCGACAACGTGGTGTTCCTGCTGGTCGAATCGCTGACCGAGCTCAACGCGCAGATCCTGTCGAACCCGCGCATCGCCACCGTCGAGATCCCCATGCCCGGCCAGGCCGAGCGCGAGACCACGATCCGCATGGCCGACAGCTCGCTGCACGCCGACCAGGTGACGCGGCTGGCGCAGCAGGCCTCGGGCCTGCGCCTGGTGCAGCTGTTTGGCCTGCTGGGCAACGACAGCAACACGCAGGCGCCCAACGATGCCGAGCGCGAGGCCCTGATCAAGGAGCTGATCGCCGGCACCGAGGACGCCGAGGCGCGCGCCAAGCAGCTCACCAAGCTGACCAGCGGCCAGACCAACGAGCAGATACGCCACCTGCTGCAGCCGGGCAGCAAGGCGCCGGCCAAGGGCAATGCCTTCGAGGAGATCGCGGCGCTGCTGCGCACGCGCAAGCGCGAACTGGTGACTCAGGAGTGCTTTGGCCTGATCGAGTTCGTCGAGCCGAAATTCGGTCTCGAAGGCGTGGGCGGCATGACCATGGTCAAGGCCGAGCTGGCTGCCATTGCCGCCGCCGTGCGCTCGGGCAACGTGGCACGCATCCCCATGGGCATTCTGGTCGTGGGGCCCATGGGCTCGGGCAAGACCTTCGTCACCAAGGCCTTCGTGCGCGAGGCCGGCATACCGGCGGTGATGCTCAAGAACATCCGCTCCAAGTGGGTGGGCGCGACCGAGAGCAACCTGGAGAAGGTGCTGGCCATGGTCAAGGCCATGGGGCCCATCGCCCTCATCATCGACGAGGGCGACCGCAGCCTGGGCGGTGAGGGTGACGAGGATGGCGGCACGTCGTCGCGCGTGACGGCGCGGCTCAAGGAGTTCATGTCGGACACCGACAACCGCGGCCAGGTGCTGTTCATCATGATGACCAACCGGCCCGACAAGCTCGACGCCGACATGAAGCGGCCCGGCCGCTTCGACACCAAGATACCGCTGTTCTTCCCCGAGAACGGGGCCGAGCGCGCGAACATCGTGCGCGTGATCCTCAAGCGCTTTGGCAAGGCCGTGGAGCCGCTGTCCCAGCAGGAGCAGGACGATGGCGCCGATGAAGCCTGGATGGAGGCCGCGCTCGAAGACACCGAGTTCTCCAACGCCGAGCTGGAGGCGCTGACGCTGCTGTCCATCGACCTGGCCGAGCGCGGCGATGGCCGGCTCACGCGCGAGGTGTTTTTGCAGGCCGCCGTGGACTACATGCCCACGCGCGACACGCTGATGATCGAGTACATGGAGCTGCTCGCCATCTCCGAGGCATCGCGCCGCAGCCTGCTGCCCGAGAAGTTCAAGCACCGCACCACCGACGAGCTGCACGCCGAGATGAAGCGCGTGCGCGCCCAGCTGCGGCTGTAGCCCAGCAAGGACAGGGCCAGCACCCGGAACAAAAAGGCAGGGCTGCCCCAACCTGGAAGCCGGTACTGGCTTTCTGAAAAGGAAGACAATCCGGCTATCGCAGTCCCCGGGGGTACCATCCTTCCCCCGCCGACCGAGGCTTCTGGCCTCCCGCCTCGCCAGCCCCACCAGGGCGCGGCAGGCCCCTCCCCTGCCGCCATGCCACCCATGGAATCAGGGTTGGACTCCATGCAATCAACGTGGGCTTGTTGACACTATTTTCGGGGTCGCGAAGGCCCTTGCCGGCGTGCCAATCTAGGCGCGCGACGCAGCGTGTGCTCTTGCACACGCAAGGAGCGCAACGACGAGTGGCGCGCCGGCAAGGGCCTTCCCTTCGGGTTGCCCGACCTGGGGGCCGTCTGCGGCGTTGCCCGCGCTTGCAAGGTGCCTACCTTGCTGCGCACGGGCGCCTTGCATCCTGCCCCCAGGCCGGGCAACGCGATCCCCGAAAATAGTGTCAACAAGCCCGAACCCTCACTCCCATCGCCTTCGCCATGGAGTAAGCTCATTTTCGGCATTTGCTGAGAATCTCCTGCAGGATTTCCGTATGACACAGAACCTTTCCGCTGCCGAAGAGGCATTGCGCGACGCCGCCCGTGAATACCACCGCAACCCCAGCCGGGGCAAGATTGCGGTCACCCCGACCAAGCCGCTGTCCAACCAGCGCGATCTGTCGCTGGCCTATTCGCCCGGCGTGGCCTACCCCTGCCTGGACATCCAGGCCGACCCCTCCAAGGCCTTCGACTTCACCTCGCGCGGCAACCTGGTCGGCGTGGTGACCAACGGCACGGCCGTGCTGGGCCTGGGCGACATCGGCCCGCTGGCCAGCAAGCCGGTGATGGAGGGCAAGGGCTGCCTGTTCAAGAAGTTCGCGGGCGTGGACGTGTTCGACATCGAGCTGGCCGAGCGCGACCCCGACAAGCTGGTCGAGATCATCGCCTCGCTGGAGCCCACGCTGGGCGGCATCAACCTTGAGGACATCAAGGCGCCCGAATGCTTCTACATCGAGAAGAAGTTGTCGGAGCGGCTGAACATTCCGGTCTTCCACGACGACCAGCACGGCACGGCCATCATCTCCAGCGCCGCGCTGCTCAACGGCCTGGAACTGGTGGGCAAGGAGATCGGCGCGGTGAAGATCGCCGTGTCGGGCGCGGGCGCCGCGGCCATTGCCTGCGTGGACGTGATGGTGGGCCTGGGCGTGAAGCGCGAGAACGTCTACATGGTCGACTCCAAGGGCGTGATCTACGACGGCCGCCCCGGCGGGCTCGATGCCTCCAAGCAGCGCTATGCGCAAAAGACCGAGGCTCGCACCCTGGCCGACGTGGTCAACGGTGCCGACGTGTTCCTGGGCTGCTCGGCAGCAGGCGTGCTCACGGCCGAGATGGTCAAGACCATGGGCACCAAGCCCATCATCCTGGCGCTGGCCAACCCCGAACCCGAGATCCGCCCCGAGCTGGCCAAGGCCGTGCGGCCGGACTGCATCATCGCCACGGGCCGCTCGGACTACCCGAACCAGGTCAACAACGTCCTGTGCTTCCCCTACATCTTCCGCGGCGCGCTGGACTGCGGCGCGACCAAGATCACCGAAGCCATGAAGCTGGCCTGCGTGCGCGAGATCGCAGACCTGGCCAAGGCCGACGTGAGCGAGGAAGTGGCCAGCGCCTATGCCGGCAAGGAGCTGACCTTCGGCCCCGACTACCTGATCCCCACGCCCTTCGACTCGCGCCTGATCCTGAAGATCGCGCCCGCCGTGGCCAAGGCGGCCGAGGCATCGGGCGTGGCCACGCGCCCCATCACCGACATGGAGGCCTACAAGGAGGCCCTGTCGCGCTTCGTCTACCAGACCGGCATGCTGATGCGCCCGGTGATCACCGCGGCCAAGTCCCTGCCCGAAGGCAGCAAGCGCGTGGCCTACGCCGATGGCGAAGACGAGCGCGCGCTGCGTGCCGCGCAGATGGCCATCGACGACAAGATCGCCCAGCCCATCCTCATCGGCCGCCCCGCCGTGATCGCTGCCCGCATCGAGAAGGCCGGCCTGCGCATGCAGTTGGGCAAGGACGTGGAGGTGTGCAACCCCGAGGACGATCCGCGCTTCCGCCAGTACTGGGAGCACTACCACGGCCTCATGAAGCGCGACGGCGCCACGCCCGAAGTGGCCAAGGCGGCCGTGCGCCGCTCCAACACCATCATCGCTTCGCTGATGGTGGCGCTGGGCGATGCCGACGCCATGATCTGCGGCCTGGTGGGTACGTATGAGACCCATCTGGAGCGCATCCACAGCATCCTGGGCCGCCAGGAGGGCGTGAACGACTACGCCGCGCTCAACGCGCTGATGACCAACCGCGGCACGCTGTTCATCGCCGACACGTACGTGAACGAAAACCCCACGGCGCAGCAACTGGCCGACATCGCCTGGATGTCGGTGCAGGAGGTGCAGCACTTCGGCGTGCCGGCCAAGGTGGCCTTCCTGTCGCACTCGAGCTACGGCTCGTCCAAGCGCCCCTCGGCGCGCAAGATGCGCGAGGCGCGCGACCTGTTCGTGGCCGCCCACCCCGAGATCGAGTGCGATGGCGAACTGCACGGCGACGCCGCGCTGGAGCCCAACATCCGCAATGCCTACATGGCGGATTCCACGCTCACCGACTCGGCCAACCTGCTGATCTGCCCCAACCTGGATGCAGCCAACATCCTGTACAACGTGCTCAAGACCACGACCAGCGGCGGTGTGACCGTGGGCCCCATCCTGATGGGCGGTGCCGCCACGGCCTACATCCTGACCCCTGCGGCCACGGTGCGCCGGGTGTTCAACATGACCGCGCTGGCCGTTGCCAGTGCGGCCACGCGCAAGCGCTGATCTGCATCGGTGCCCACAAAAAAAGAGGCCCTCGGGCCTCTTTTGCTTTTTGGGGGCAGTCAGCGTACTGACACGTCCACGTAATTGGCCACGGGCGGCAGGTGCTCGATGAGCCAGTCCGCATCGAGCTGCAGCGCCTTGGTCACTTCGGCGGGCAGGCTGGCAATGGTGTCGGCGGGCGACTTGGGCTCTTCGAGCCCGATCTCGGCCAGCAGCGTGGCCACGTGCAGGATGCCGCCCAGGCGGCAGAAGGGGTTCGAGGCCACGGGATCCTCGGCCGTCTCCAGCGCGCGCACGATGGTGTCCGGGAAGCGCCAGCGCCGCGCCAGCTCGCCGGTCACCTGCGCCTCGGTAAAGCCCAGCAGGGATCGCTCACGCTCCCAGCGGCCACCCGCGTGGTGGGGCAGCTGCTCGATGGCGGGGATCTGCTCGGGCATCTTCTGCGCAATGATGAGTTCGCCCAACCGCACCAGGAAGCCCGCGAGCCAGGACTCCTGCACGTCCGAGCCCAGGGTGCGCGCCAGCCACTGCGAGTAGCCGGCAATGGCCATGCTCTCCTTCCAGAAGGCGTCGGCGTCCACGCCCTGCGCATCCTTGAACACGCCGGACATGCACGACGCCAGGGCCAGCGTGCGCACCTGGTTCAGGCCCACCATGGTGATGGCGTCATCGAGCGAGGCCACCTGGCGCGGCAGGCCGAAGCGCGCGCTGTTGGCCAGGCGGATCAGCTTGGCCGTGAGGGCCGGGTCCTTGGAGATGGCTGCCCGCACCTTCTCGAAGGGGATGTCGTCCTCCTTCATGGTGGCGATCAGCTCGCGCGCCACGTCGGGGATGGTGGGCAACTGCACGTTCTCGAAGAATTCCTGGATATTTGCCATGCGATCCTCCCTTGACCATGGGGTATGAATGGACTTTCGTTGTACCACCGGCACGGTTTTGCAGGGGCAGGTTTTTTCCCAATCCCGCACAGCTGTGGTGAATCAACGATGTACCACCGTGGCATACACGCCTGGTGCACCATTTCGGGAAAACCTGCAGTCCGGCATGCACCAATGTGGCGAACAATAGTCCGCAAAACGGCCTTGCATACAGGAAAGCAGGCATCGTTTTTGCTGATTCCCCTGCATGGCACAGCCGCGGTGCAACCGCACCGCCCCGCCGTCCTCTGCCACCCACCGACAGGAACCCAAGCATGAACAAACGTACCCTCCTGCAAGCCGCCGTGCTGCTGGCCGCCGCTGGCGGTTTCTCCCTGGCTGCCCAGGCCCAGGCCACCACGCCCATCAAGTTCCAGCTGGACTGGCGCTTCGAAGGCCCTGCCGCCCTGTTCCTGCAGCCCGTGGCCAAGGGCTACTTCAAGGCCGCCGGCCTGGACGTGACGGTGGACGCCGGCAACGGCTCGGGCGGCGCCGTGCAGCGCGTGGCCTCGGGCACCTACGACATGGGCTTTGCCGATCTGGCCGCGGTGATGGAATTCCACGCCAACAACCCCGACGCGCAGAACAAGCCGGTGGCGGTGATGATGGTATACAACAACACGCCCGCCTCGGTCATGGCGCTCAAGAAGAGCGGCATCGCCAAGCCGGCCGACCTGGCCGGCAAGAAGCTGGGCGCCCCGGTGTTCGACGCCGGCCGCCGCGCCTTCCCCATCTTCCAGAAGGCCAACAGCGTGGGCAGCGTGCAATGGACCGCCATGGACCCGCCGCTGCGCGAAACCATGCTGGTGCGCGGCGATGTGGACGCCATCACCGGCTTCACCTTCACCTCGCTGCTGAACCTGGAGGCGCGCGGCGCCAAGGCATCTGACGTGGTGGTGCTGCCCTATGCCGACTTCGGCGTGAAGCTGTACGGCAACGTGATCATCGCCTCGCCCAAGCTCATCAAGGAGAACCCCGAGGCGATCAAGTCCTTCCTGAAGGCCTTCACCAAGGGCGCCAAGGAAGTCATGGCCAACCCCGCTGCCTCCATCGAGCATGTGAAGGCGCGCGACGGCATCGTCAACGTGCCGCTGGAAACGCGCCGCCTGCAACTGGCCATCGACACCGTGATCAACAGCCCCGACGCGCGCGCCGAAGGCTTCGGCAAGGCCGTGCCCGGCCGCCTGTCGCTGATGGCATCGCAGGTGTCCGACGCCTTCAACACCAAGACCCGCGTGAAGGCCGAGGATGTGTGGACCGACGCGTACCTGCCCAGCACGGCCGAACTCAACATCCTGCCGAAGAAGTAGTCGCCGCCTTCCCTGAAACGCACCGGGCCGGCCACCCGGCCCGGTGCGCAACCTTTACCTACGGACCCCTGATGCAGGCTGCCGATTCCTATTTCGTGGACTTCCGCGATGTCTGGCTCGCGTACAACGAAGAGCTGCTCGCCAAGAACCACTTTGCCGTCGAGGCCATCGACCTGCAGGTCCGCCAGGGCGAGTTCATCGCCATCGTGGGCCCGTCGGGCTGCGGCAAGTCCACCTTCATGAAGCTTGCCACGGGGCTGAAGATGCCCTCGATGGGCAAGATCCTGATCGATGGCAAGCCCGTGACCGGGCCGCTCAAGATATCGGGCATGGCCTTCCAGGCGCCCTCGCTGCTGCCCTGGCGCACCACGGTCGACAACGTGCTGCTGCCGCTGGAGATCGTGGAGCCCCATCGCAGCAACTTCAAGCAAAAGCGCAAGGAGTACGAAGCCCGCGCCCGCGCCCTGCTGCAGAAGGTGGGCCTGGGTGGGTATGAGGACAAGTTCCCCTGGCAGCTGTCGGGCGGCATGCAGCAGCGCGCCAGCATCTGCCGCGCGCTGATCCACGAGCCCAAGATGCTGCTGCTGGACGAGCCCTTCGGCGCGCTCGACGCCTTCACGCGCGAAGAGCTGTGGTGCATTCTGCGCGACCTGCAGGCCGAGCAGAAATTCAACGTGATCCTGGTGACGCACGATCTGCGCGAGTCGGTCTTTTTGGCCGACACGGTGTACGTGATGAGCAAGAGCCCCGGCCGCTTCGTGGTGCGCCGCGACATCGAGCTGCCCCGCCCGCGCGACCTGGAGATCACCTACACCAAGGAGTTCACCGACATCGTGCACGAGCTGCGCGGCCACATTGGCGCGATGCGCAAGAGCGGCGCGCCCATCCAGCAATAGATAAGCATCCAGACACACCATGCACAAGAAAACCGCGGAACGCTGGTCCCCCTGGATCCTGCTCGTTGCCATTGTTTTGCTATGGCAGATCATCTGCTCGGCGTTCAATGTCTCGGAATTCATCTTCCCCAGCCCCTGGGCCATCGGCACGCAGCTGGTGGAGTTTGGCGGCGTCATCGCCGCCCATGCCTGGCGCACCTTCTGGGTCACCATGGCGGGCTTTGGTTTGGCCATCGTGGTCGGCGTGCTGCTGGGCTTTTTGATCGGATCATCGCGCCTGGCGTATGCCGCCGTGTACCCGCTGATGACGGCCTTCAACGCGCTGCCCAAGGCGGCCTTCGTGCCCATTCTGGTGGTGTGGTTCGGCATTGGCGTGGGGCCGGCCATCCTCACGGCCTTCTTGATCAGCTTCTTCCCGATCATGGTGAACATCGCCACCGGCCTGGCCACGCTGGAGCCCGAGCTGGAAGACGTGCTGCGCGTGCTGGGCGCCAAACGCTGGGACGTGCTCACCAAGGTGGGCCTGCCGCGCTCCATGCCGTACTTCTACGGCTCGCTCAAGGTGGCCATCACCCTGGCCTTTGTGGGCACCACCGTGTCGGAGATGACCGCCGCCAACGAGGGCATCGGCTACCTGCTGATCAGCGCCGGATCGTCCATGCAGATGGGCCTGGCCTTTGCCGGCCTGATGGTGGTGGGCGCCATGGCCATGGTGATGTACGAGCTGTTCAGCTGGGTCGAGAAGCGCACCACCGGCTGGGCGCACCGTGGTTCGCAAGGTGAATAACACGACGGCGTTGAGCGAAGCGCAGGCGGCCACACTGCTGCGCCGCGCCAATGCCGTGGCGCAGCGCGCCATGGGCATGGGCCGCCACCCCTTTGGCGCCCTGCTGGTGGCGCCCGATGGCGAAACCGTGCTGGCCGAGCAGGGCAACATCGACACCGTGAACCATGCCGAGAGCACCCTGGCGCGCACTGCGGCGGCCAACTACCCGGGTTCCTATCTCGCGCAGTGCACGCTGGTGACCACCTTCGAGCCCTGCGCCATGTGCGCGGGCACCATCTACTGGGCCGGCATCGGCCGCGTGCTCTACGGCGCCGAAGAGTCGGCGTTGAAGGCGCTGACCGGCGACCACCCTGAGAACCCCACGCTGGACCTGCCCTGCCGCACGGTGTTTGCGGCGGGCCAGCGCGCCACCGAGGTGTTGGGCCCGGTGCCGGCCTTGGAAGACGAAATCACCGCGCTGCATAAAGACTTCTGGCGCTGACCCTGGCCGCGACTGCGGAAAGGTGCCACCGATATACTCGCCGCCCTGTGGTTGATACAGGATCTTTCGGCATGCGCCTGGACACTTTTCTGCGCCCCCTGGCGCTTGCACTGGCAGTGGCCGGCCTGTCCGCATGCGGCGGCGGCACCGCCCCCAGCCAGCCCCCGGCATTAACAGCCGCCCCTGCCACTGCGGCAACGGGATCGGCGCCCGCCCCCATCAAGGTCGGCATTGCCCTGGGCGGCGGTGCGGCCAAGGGCTTTGCCCACATCGGCGTGATCAAGATGCTGGAGGCCAATGGCTATGCGCCCGCCGTCGTCTCGGGCACCAGCGCGGGCGCCGTGGTGGGTGCGCTGTACGCCAGTGGCATGAACGCCTTTGACATGCAGGAAAAAGCCGTCGCGCTGGACGAAGCCAAGATCCGCGACCTGCAGCTGTCATCCGGCGGCCTGGTGGTGGGCAAGAAGCTCGAGGACTACGTCAACGAACAGGTGGGCCGCAAAAGCCTGGAGCAGATGGCCAAGCCCTTCGTGGCCGTGGCCACGCGCCTGGAGGACGGCGAGCGCACCGTGTTCGCACGTGGCAACACCGGCCAGGCCGTGCGCGCCTCGAGCAGCGTGCCCGGCGTGTTCCAGCCTGTGACCATCGGCAAGTACCATTTTGTGGACGGCGGCATCGTGAGCCCCGTGCCCGTGGACGCCGCGCGCCAGCTGGGCGCCGACATCGTGGTGGCCGTGGACATCTCGAACAAGGCCCGCGGCAAGACGCCCGGCGACATGCTGGGCACCCTGGGCCAGTCCATCGCCATCATGGGCCAGAAGCTGGGCGAGGCCGAACTGGCCCGCGCCGACGTGGTGATCCGCCCCCAGGTGCTGGACATCGGCCCCGCCGATTTCGCCCAGCGCGCCAGCGCCATCCTCGAAGGCGAAAAAGCCGCACTGGCCGCCATGCCCCAGATCCGCGAACGAATTGCCCAACTGCAGGCCGAGCGCGCGCGTGCCGCGCAACTGGCGCAGGAGAAGGTGCGGGAGGCGGAGTACAAGGCGTGTCTGGAGAAGCGGTCAAGCTTGCAGAAGTTGGCGGGGATGGCGGGGATGGGGGAAGGGTGTTTGGGGGCACCAGGGTCAGGTAGGTAAGGCTGGCTGGATTCAACCCGCGAGCAAATTCGATGTGGCGCTAGGTAGCTATGTCGTCAGCGTCACCCTTGAGCCACTTTATAGGCACGAGCTTGATGCCATCACGCCACTCCTTCAGTCCAACGACTCCAGGTATGTCGCCCCACAGATCGCGGGACGCATGATCCAGTACGATCACCTGAAGCTTGCCTTTGGCCTTTGACACTACCTTGGCCAAAACCTCAAATGCTTTGTGCACGGCATCGACGTCCTCATCACGCAACTGCACCTCCTGCTCTTCTTCGTCAGGACGTCGCGCCACGTTCTTAGGAAAGTAAACTTGGCTAGGCTGATCTAACACTAAAAATCCCGGCACTGGGCTGTTTGGCTGGGAAAGATAAAACTGATGGAGCGCCAAAAGCATGGCCAAGTGATAGGAGAGCCAGTTTGATCCACTGCCAATTTCTGACAAGTAATCGTCGCGCTCTGTCCCGCGAACCTTGATCGTGAGGTCACTGATCTCCAGTGAGATGGGATCGTTGGGATTTTCCACATCAAGAAACGGCAGTAAACGTCCGGCATAGCTGTTGACAGCACTGAGTGCGCGACGCTTGCGCGAATCTACATCCTGCTCGCCCAATTCAGCATCGAGGCCTTTCACTTTTTCGCGCAACTTCCCCACTTCATCAACCAATCCACTGTCGCCGCCCAATCGGCGATGGAGATCCAGAGCGGCCTCAAGATTTCCAACGAAGCGCTCAGCTTTTTTTGCAGCAAACTGCCGTTCGCTGGCTTGCTTGGAGCGGCCCGACAGCGCGCGCTTACGAAGCTGGACCGAACGAAGTCGCTCAGTCGTCACTTCAACCTCGGTAGTCACGCGCTGAAGTTCACGATCAAAGGCTGCCGGAACTTCTTTGTCCACTCCTGCCTCGGCTTCGACCTCCCGTAAACGGGCGGACAGCCCGTCGAGTTTCTTTCGAGCTGATTCCGTGTGACTACCGCACATAGGGCAGTCAGCTTCGCCGTCGGCTTGCCCCATCAGCCAGGTAGATAGCTGAAGACGGCCACGCTGCAGGCCAATGGCCGCTTCGTATTGATCGCCACCGGTGCGCATACGGTTCATCTCTTCTAACCTGTGCCGTAGTGTGGTCAGATCACGCGATACCTCGCGCTCTTCGCGTTCCAAATCAGCAAGTTCACTTAATGCCTCGGAGATCGTCGCTGTACTGACAGACATCGTCAAATCCGTACGAGCAACAACCTCTTCCAACAACTCGATCATCTGCCCACGCGTGAGCGACTCTTCTGGTTTAGGTGTTAAGCCGAGTTCCTGCGCCTCGCTGAACTTGGCAGTAAGGTCAGCCAACCAACGAGCCGAGACTTCCTGAGCTTCTTTGAGCTCCCGTTCTTTGCGTCTCAATTCCGACTTCGTGCGTTGCAATTCGAACTGCTTAGCCATAAGTGCTGGCGTCACAGCGCCCAGCACATAGGGAAAAATTTTGCGCAGCTTTTCCCGATGCTCGTAGGTGTTGGTTTTGAAAAACAACACGTCTGGGTTGGCCACAATGTTCTGCGGCTGAAACGTAAATGCTGCCATATCTCGAAAGCTGGGACGACCATCGAAGCCCGTCGATTCTTCACCGCCTGTGAAGTCCAATTTGGATAGTGCAGCAAGATCGTCGAGCAATCGCTTCACCGCGTCAGCATTGGTATTTTTTACGATGCGATGAGGAACATCATCGATAGAGTCAGCCTCCATCAAGAACATGTCATCTGTATTGCGCTGGGCACCGGGTTCGCGCCGTGCAAGGAGCTTATCCCCCTGAGCAGTTGCAACAATCACTCCAAACCACTCGCAGTGCTTGCGGATGGTATTTACGGGAATGGAGCAGGTACTGGAGCCTAGACAATAGTCAATGATTGGAATGACCGCCGACTTTCCTGTTCGCGAGGCACCGCTAATCACATTCACCTTGCCAAGGTCAAACCGCAATCGGCGAGGCTTGAAAACGGGATTGCGGGGCCAAAGTAGGATCGCACGAATCTGGAAAAACATCAGAGTCTCACCTTCAGTGTTGTCGTTATTTCGTGCAGGGTTAGCGGACCACACCAAACGCCGAGCTTCTCCGCATCATGGATCAACTGTTTTACCTCATCAGACAGGCCGCGAGCTTTTGTCTTAGACAGGGGCACAACGTCACCCGACTCTGTTAGATGAACTAAACGCCCTGCGGCGGCGAGCTCGATAGACTGCATAGTCAGGATTCGCCAACGCAGCGACCTTTCATGGATCTGCAGCAACAGGTCCTGCTTTGCGATAGTGCTATCGCCAAACTTGGTCGCGAACGCCCGCAGCCCAGAACTTTGCCGAGTGCGACGCAGCAACTCGGCAGTGGCTTGATGTAGCACGATAGGTAATACCACGAACAACGTAGGCAGCGAAGGTGCACCACTCGTCGGATGTGCTGTGACATAGGCGCAGCAAAAGCGCCAAAGTATGGCCGCTCCTAGTGCCGGGTTCTGTACGTTTTGAGCCTCTATTGCCAGCATCGTCAAGCCGCCTTCTTAGGCTTGAGTTGAGCGGCAAAGTCAGGATGCCAACCGATAGATAGGTCATCGGCTAGGCGATGCAGGCAGCCCGGAATAAAGTGGTCAGGTGCTTCCTTCTGTTGAACTGCCATACTCACAGTCATGCAATCGGCATAAAGCGCTGTGCCTTGCTCACCAAATGCCTTTCCGCTATGCGCCACCTTGCATGCCAGTTGTTTATTTCTCCAAGTACGCTTGAGGCTAGTATCGAGTTCATCAAACGAGGTGGGGTCTACATCTCCGCTGACCGCCCATGCCGTGCGATCCGCAGCGGCCATCAGGTAGTCGTTCACCGCCCCAAGCTTGTCTTCGAACGGTAAGCCGATCAGATCAAGCTGCTGCACGAACACTCTGGGCAGGTAGCTCCGCACCTCTTTATCGCTAGGGCGCTTGGCGTGAGTTCGCAACACCATGTCCCGGTCGACTTTTTGTACGTAAGCCGTGTACCAAGTATGAAAGTCGTCACTTGTGATGATGGCTGGCTTGCCCTTCTCCAAGAGCTCGTCGACACGACGCTTGACGATTCCGCTCATGTGATCGGCGATATCGCGGATTCTGCTCTGTGTAATTGGGTGAGTTTTAAGGATAGCTTCCACATCCGATTGAGGGCTGCCCGAACCACAAGTTAACGTAAAGTTCTTGATGACCCGCGCCACCAAATTTGGATCGGCTTCAAGCACCTTGTCGACATAGGTCGCGATCTCTTTTGCGACCCCGCTACGCGCGAGGTACTTCGGGGCTTCACCCCAAAGCGTACTGCGCGCAGCCTGGATGGCAGCATGCGCAGCGTCTAAAGTTTTGGAGGAAGAAAATGCATCGACGACCTGACCCGAGACGGGACGCGACACATACATCTCGAAGACCGTTCGATCCGGATCGCACCCACCATCCTCTGCCAAACTGACCCAATTCGACAAGGTCTTCCACAGCGATTTGGCTCGATCTGCCACTGGATTGGCCGTAAGCGCGCTCTTGCTCTGACCGAGCTTGACGCTGTGCGAGTCTTCGAGTGCGACGTCATCCAGATACTCCATGCTGCAAGCGCTTCCAGGGGGAGCTTGCAACAGCAACTGCAAAAGTCGGGTGTACTGGAGCCCAATTCCCAGTGCCTGCCCCGGCACTTCAGTCTTGCGATTCTTTGAAGATGTACTTCTGCCCGTTGATTTGGCCATGTTGCTCCCTCGGGGATAGTAGCAACACCATCTTACAATTACAGCGACCAACCACTTAGCAAATCAGTGCCCATCTCTCAAAACTGAGCCTGGCGAAAAATGGGAAGTATTTAGCCCCATTTCAGATTTTTCGACTTTCCGATCGCTGTGGCGGACCAAGGTCGGCGTCTCAACAACAGGAATAGCACTCCAACTTTGTGTGATTGCCAGCACTGCAAAACTAAGCGCGCGGCGTTGGCGCTTACCGACGATCTGGAAAAACTCAAGCTTTTCTTGGACCGCTTGAAGGCAAAAGCGCTGTCAGCAGCGCTCGTTTACAACATCGCTTTTGCAACGCAATCTCACCCCAACTCCGTCCGCATCTCCCGGAAACTGCACCACGCGCGCGCCAATGGCATTGCCACGGGCGGCCGCCTGGGCCAGGTTGAAGCCTTCGAGCAAGCCACTGACCACGCCCACCGCCAAACCCGTTACCAGCGCCCACGGTATCGACCACACGCTCCACGCGCAGGCCGGGCGAGACATCGGATGCGCCGTCGCGTTGCGCGTAGTAAGAGCGGCTAGCAAAGCTCTTCTGGCGTCGTTGCCACATCTTGTCGTACTGCTCGTACTACCTGCAACGCAGCGCCTAGCCAGAACCGCTTCGCTGAGTTTTGCCATCCGCTCTCAGCCCCCTCAGACCCGAGCTTGACGACGACCTGCTTGGCGCCGCGCCCAGGTAAAAAGCGGCAATGTCTTTGGCCGCGTGCGGCCGGTGAGCTGGCCGCTTTCGGGCGGTTCGGGTCTCAAACGGCCCATCCTTGCAACGGAATGCAAGGACGGGCCAGGCCCCTGTCCATTCGCACCCGGGCGTGATAGAACCCCTCGTCGCCACAGCCGAACAAGACTGCCATGCGCCATGCCGGCCCTTCTCTACCACCCGACGTGCTGGCCGCACTCGATGCAGGCCAACTCATCGAAGCCATCAAACGCCTGCGCGCCGCCACGGGCCTGGGCCTCAAGGAGGCCAAGGACCTGATCGACGCGCACCAGCGTGGCGAGGCGGTGTCGGTGGCGGCCCGTGCGGCACAGCCGCTGGACGACAGCTTCCACGTGCCCGACGCGGTGCGCCAGGCCCTGGCCGAGGGCAACAAGATCGAGGCCATTCGCCTGCTGCGCGACCATGAGGGCCTGGGCCTGAAGGAGGCCAAGGAGCGGGCCGAGGCGATCGAGCAGTCCATGGCCGAGCCGGCATCCATTGGCATGGGTGCGGGCGCCACGGGCCTTTCGCCCGGCCAGCAGCCCAGCGGCAGCGCGGGCAACTGGATCGTGGTCGCCGTGGTGCTGGTGGCGACTGTGGTCGCCTACCTGTGGATGCGCGGTGGGGCCTGAGCGAGCCCCGCACGCCCACTCCCTCGCTCAGTACTTGTTGGAGAAGTTCGCGCTGATGCGCTGGCGCAGGTATTCCGCGCCTGTGATGGGCGGGTACTTCTTCGCCGGGCCTTCGATGACGGCGTCTTCATTGGCCTGGCAGAAGAAGGCCAGGCTGTAGCGGGCGCCCTGGTACTCGTGCGGCAGGGGGTTGCGCACGCGGTGAAAATTGCTGGGCAGCTGGTCGTCGCTCCAGCGCGTGAGCATGTCGCCGATGTTGCAGGTGATCACGCCCTCGGCCGGCTCCACGCTGGTCCACTGGCGGCCCTCGGCCTCCTTGCCGGGCAGCACCTGCAGGCCGCCCTGGCCGGGGCGCTGGAACAGCAGGGTGAGGCAGTCGAAGTCGGTGTGGGCGCCGGCGCGCCACAGGCCCAGTTCGTCCTTGAGGGCCGGGTCCACCGCAAAATAATGCAGCATGCGCAGCGTGCTCTGGTAGGTGGGCACATTGGGGTTGTGGGCGCGGGTGAAGAAGTCGGCGTCAAAGCCCAGCTTGTAGGCAAAGCATGAGAGCAGGCGCATGCCCACCTCCCAGCACTGGCGCTCGAAGGCCAGCGTGGCGGCCTGGAAGCCGGGCAGTTCGGCCTCGGTGGGCCACAGGCCGGCCATGCGGGGGCGCGTGACCTGGTAGGACTCCTTCTGGTCGGGCGTGCGCGTGGAGGGGCGGATCTGCGCCTTGTGCTCCCAGCCGGAGTTGCGCGACAGGGGCCACTGGGCCTTGGTGTCCTTGGGCTGGTTGAAGAAGGCCTCTGCGCGCGTGAAGGCGGCGCGGATGTCCTCGATGGGAATGCCGTGGTTGGTCACCTGGAAGAAGCCGATGTCGACCGATGCGGCCCACAGCTGTTCGGCGATTTCTTCCTTGCGCTCATCGAAATTGGAGATGTCGATGCGGCGCACTTCGCGCGTGGAGGTCTCGCCGTCCATCGCGCCGCCCATGCGCGATTCTTTTTCGAGCTCGCCCAGCACGTCGGGGGCGACGGTGGGTTCGTAGACGGGGGTGGCAGTGCTTTGCATGGCGTGATTTCCTCGTTGGATCAATGGCAAACAAGGCACACGGCAGGCCGCAGAAGAGGATGAAGCGGCGCGGCGCCATGTGGCTCTTGAAGGGAACAATGGCAACGGCCCGCAGGCTGCGCAGGCCCTCAACAGGCACACGCACCGCACGCAAGCCGCCACCGGCTTCAAGAGCAATGACCCGCCAGCCGGTCCACGCAATGCGGATGGGCTGGACTGAACGCTTCTACTCTTACCCCTGATGCTAGCAAACGGCAGGCCAGCCATGCCGTCGCGCATTCCACAGGGGCGCCCCACGGCAGCGTTCGACTCCGTGCGCCAGCGCTCACCAAACCAGGGCGCCAATGCACCAAGCCCGCGCACCGCAGGTGCGTGCCCAGCGCTTGCCAGCCCTATCGCACAAGAGGCCGTGCAGCGGCTTGCGCCAAGGCAAGCCCCTGGCGAAACCTGCTTGGCGCGCAGCGCGGCGCAGCGCTTTTGCGGCCCGGGCACGCTTTCTGCTTCAGCCTCTGCCGAGTAGAAGCGTTCAGCGCTGCCACCCCTTGCTTGTGGTGGCGCCCGGAAATTGCTCAGTTCGACCCGGTCCCACGGCGGCACACGCCTGTGGGTGCGGGACACTCCACCGAACCTGGGCCACCGCCATGTTGATGCAACGCCGCCGCTTTCTCTCGACCACCCTCGCCTCTTCGCTCGCTGCCACGCTGGGCGCCCCTGCCGTGCATGCGCAGGGCACGCTCACCCCGCTCAAGTTCACGCTGGACTTCCGCGTGACGAGCCAGACCTCGCCCTTCTTCCTGGCCCAGGCCAAGGGCTACTTCAAGGACGAGGGGCTGGACGTGAGCATCGATGTGGGTTCGGGCTCGGTCGCCTCGATCACGCGCGTGGCCAGCGGCGCCTACGACATCGGCCTGGGCGATATCAGCTCGCTGGCCGAGTTCCATGCGCAGAACGCAGACACGCCGGTGCAGGCCATCTACCAGTACTACAACCGCGCGCCGTTCGTCATCATCGGCCGCAAGGACCGGGGCATCACCACCGACTTCCAGTCGCTCAAGGGCAAGAAGGTGGCCGCAGCCGCCGTGGAGTCCACGCGCCGCAGCTGGCCCATGGTGGCCCGTGCGCTCAAGACCCCACCCGAGCTGTTCAGCTGGGTGACCACCGACTTCAGCGCGCGCGACAACGTGGTGGTGCGCGGCGATGTCGATGCGGCCACCTATTTCCATGACTCGGCCGTGTCGCTGTTCGCGCGCGTGCCGGCCAAGGACCTGTCGGTGCTCGAATACAACAAGGCGGGCCTGAACCTGTATGGCAACGCCGTGCTGGCCGGCAAGCTGCTGCAGGAGAAGCCCGAGGTGGCCAAGGCGTTTCTGCGCGCCAGCAACCGCGCGCTGCGCGAGACGCTGGCCAACCCCGAGGCGGCGTTTGCCGCCATCAAGGCGCGCGAAGCCATATTGAACATGGACGTGGAGCGCGAGCGCTGGTCCATCACGCGCCAGTACCTGCAGACGGCCGAATCGCAGGCCGTGGGCCTGGGCGGCGTGCAGGGCACCGTGCTGGCGCACCAGATCGAGGAGGTGGCGGCCGTGTTCAACCTGGCGCGCAAGCCTGCGCCCGAGCGGGTGTTCAACGCCGCCTTCCTGCCCGCGCTGGCCGACCGCAAGGTGGTGGCATGAACGGCGCCGCCCCGGTAGAGCTGCTGCCGCAGGAGGCAAGCATCGACGAGCGCGACGGCAAATACCTGCGCCAGGCCATCGCACTGGCCGACAAGGCCCGCGCGCGCGGCAACCGGCCGTTTGGCGCCCTGATCGTGGCGGCCGACGGCCAGGTGCTGGCCGAGGCCTGGAACTCCACGGGCGAGAACGGCGACTGCACCGCGCATGCCGAGACCTCGGCCGTGCGCCTGGCCAGCCCGGTGCACAGCCGCGAGGCTTTGGCCGGCGCCACGCTGTATTCGTCGGCCGAGCCCTGCGTGATGTGCGCGGGCGCCATCTACTGGGCCAACATCGGGCGCGTGGTGTATGGCATCGACGCGGTGCGCCTGCGCGTGTTCCGCGGCGAGCGGCTGGACCAGCGCGATGCCGAGCTGTTCTGCCGCGATGTGTTCAACAGCTCGCCCCATCCCATCGATTGCATAGGGCCGGCGCTGATCGAGGAATGCTCGACCTCGCACCAGGGCGCGTGGAAAACCTGAGGCCGGGCCCGGAAAGGCATGCATACATGTCACACATTGTTCGTGGCATGCCAAATGCATAGCGGTGGCAACAGCAACCGATCATCCTGACGGAGACACCCATGCATGCCCTGATGGCCGCCGTGCCGCACCACCAGTTCGACGACCCTGCCGACATCGACGACACCGATGGCACCTACCTGCGCAAGGCCATCGCCTGGTCGTGCACGGCGCGGGCGCGCGGCAACCGGCCCTTCGGGGCGATCATCGTGGGGGCCGATGGGGAGCTGCTGGCCGAAGCCTACTGCAATGCCACCGAAACGGGCGATTGCACCGGCCACGCCGAGACCAATGCGGTGCGCCAGCTGAGCCCGCGCGTGGGCCGCGATGCGCTGGCCCAGGCCACGCTGTACTCGTCGGCCGAGCCCTGCGTGATGTGTGCGGGCGCGATCTTCTGGTCGGGCATCGGGCGGGTGGTGTTCGGCATCGACGCGGTGCGGCTGCGCGAGTTTCGCGGCGAGCGCGCGGAGCAGCGCGATGCCGAGCTCTCGTGCCGCGACGTGTTCGCCGCATCGCCGCACGCCATCGAGTGCATTGGCCCGGCCCTGCTCGAAGAGGCGAGTGCCCCCCATGTCGGCTTCTGGAAATCGTGAGCGACCAGCGACAATCCCCGCCATGCCGCCCAAAGCCCCCTCCGTGACCGAACCCGAAGCCGATGGCAGCAGCAATGTCTCCGGCGCCCTGCTCAGCCGCTCCAAGCAGGGGCGCGAGCGCATCCTGGGTGCCATCCGCGAGGCGGCGATTGCCGAGTTCAGCCGCCATGGCTTCAAGGGTGCATCGACCAAGGCGATTGCCGAGCGCGCGGGCCTGACCAAGCCGCAGCTGCACTACTACATCGCCAGCAAGGAAGAGTTGTACGAGGAGTTGCTGTACTCGGTGCTCAACGGCTGGTCGGGCGCCTTCCAGTTCGACAGCCAGAGCGACGACCCCAAGAAGGTGCTGAGCACCTATGTGCGCAAGAAGCTCGACTACGCGCTGGACAACCCGGGCCTGTCGCGCATCTTCACCACCGAGGTGCTGGGCGGCGGGCGCAACCTGGGCCGGTACTGGCCCGTGGCCGTGAAGTCCACCCAGCAGAAGGTGGACCTGATCGACCGCTGGATTGCCGAGGGCCGCATGCGCCCGCTGGACGCGCGCCTCTTGCTCATGCAGATCTGGGGCATGACGCAGCACTACGCAGACTATGGCGTGCAGGTGCACATCATGCTGGGCCTGGCGCCCGAAGAGGCCATCGACCGCGAGCCCATCGTGCGCGAGCTCACCAACTTTGTGCTGCTGGGCTGCGGCCTGGCCCCTGATTTCGCACCAGAGTGAACAGGCCTGCACGCTTGCGGGCGTGGCAGAGCCCCTGTACGGCGCCTTGACCCAGGGCAAAGCAAGCAACGGCCCGAAAGCCAGCTGGCACAGCATTTGCAATAGTTTGACCAATCGATCAAATCAAGTGGTCAAACATGCAAACCCCAGCCACGGCAGCGCTGCTGCCCGCCACGGAACAGACTTTTGAACTGGTGCTTGCGCGCAGCCAGATGCGGTTGCCGGTGGAGCCCGGCGAGAGCATGGCCGACGTGCTGCAGCTTGCCGGCATCGCCATCGACACCCTGTGCGAGCAGGGCGTGTGCGGTACCTGCGCTACGCGCTGGTTGGCCGGTGCGCCCGACCACCGCGACAGCTGCCTGAGCGCGGAGGAGCAGGCCACCCATGTGGCCGTGTGCTGCGCGCGCAGCCACGGGCCCACGCTCACGCTTGACCTGTGAAGAAGGAGCCCCCGCCATGCGCATCCTCGTGATCTATTGCCACCCGGTGGAGACCAGCTACAACGCGGCCCTGCACGACGAGGTGGTGCGCAACCTGCGCGCGGCCGGCCACGAGGTGGACGACTGCGACCTGTATGCCGAGGGCTTCAACCCCGTGCTCAGCCGCGAGGAGCGCCTGGGCTACCACGAGGTGCCCAGCAACCGCCTTCCCGTGCAGGGCTATGTGGACCGGCTGCTGCGGGCCGAGGCGGTGGTGTTCTGCTTTCCCACCTGGTGCTTTGGCATGCCGGCCATGCTCAAGGGCTTTTTCGACCGGGTGCTGATGCCTGGCGTGGCCTTCGACATCAGCGACCCGCAGAACGTCAAGCCTTCGCTCACGCACATCAAGCGCATCTCGGCCGTGGTGACCTATGGCCGCCCGCGCTGGACGGCGCTGCTTATGGGCGATCCGCCGCGCAAGTCCGTCACGCGCTACATGCGCCTGCTGACCGGCGGCAAGGCGCGCGTGGACTACCACGCCTACTACCACATGAACGTGGCCACACCGCCGCGGCTGGCGGCCTTCAAGGCCCGCGTGGGCCAGGCCATGGCGCGCTTCGCATAAGGGCACCCATCGCATGCACGCATCCAACTCCCCCGACCATATCCTGCGTGCACGGCTGCCGCGCTGGCTGCTGCCGCGCCAGTGGCCCGCCCAGGGCAGCCAGCCCGCGCTGGCCGACGTGCACCTGGTGCAGGGCCGCATCGAATCCATCGCGCCACACCAAGCCGCGCAGCCTGCCCCCGCAGGTGCCACCTGGGACCTGGCCGGCGCCCTGGTGCTGCCCGGCCTGGTGGATGCGCACACCCACCTGGACAAGGCCTTTACGTTGCCCCGCATGGGCATGGTGAAACCCGGGCTGCTGGGCGCCATCGAGGCCATGATGGTGGACCGCCAGGGTTGGACCGAGGCCGACATACGCCAGCGTGCCAGCCGCGCCCTGCAATGGGCGTACGAGGCCGGCACGGTGCATGTGCGCACCCACTGCGACTGGTGGGAGCCCGATGCACAGCCGCTTGCCTGGAACGTGCTGCGCGCGCTGGCGCACGAGTGGACCGGCCGGCTGCTGCTGGAGCGCGTGGCCCTGATCCCCCTGCACCTGTACACCGAGCGTGCCACCGCCATGCGGCTGGCCGCCACCGTGGCCGACAGCGGCCCGGGCGCGCTGCTGGGCGGCTTCGTGCATTCCACCAACTGGGATGCGCAGGCCCTGCGCCACCTGTTCGAGGCCGCGCAGCACCATGGCCTGAACGTGGACCTGCATGTGGACGAAGAGCTGCACCCAGGCGCCCAGGGCCTGGCCACGACGGCCGCGCTGCTGCAGGAGCTGCGCTTCGAGGGCCACGTGGTCTGCGGCCACACCTGCGCGCTGGCCGCGCAGGACGAGGCCACCGCCCTGGCCACGCTGGATGCCGTGGCGCGCTGCCCCATCACCCTGGTCACCCTGCCCATCACCAACCTGCTGCTGCAGGACGCCACCACGGGCCGCACACCGCGCCAGCGCGGCATCACCCTCATCAAGGAGGCGCATGCGCGCGGCATACCGGTGCTGGTGGCCAGCGACAACATCCAGGACCCGTTCTGCCCCGTGGGCAGCCTGGACCCGCTGGAGGCCCTGGCCACCGGCGTGCTGGCGGCGCAGCTTGACGCGCCGTTCGACCGCTGGTCCGAAGCCCTGTGCCGCAGCGACTGGCTGCGCCGCGGGCCCGATGCGCTGCCGCTGCAGCCCGGCATGCCGGCCGACCTGATCGTCTTCCAGCAGGCCGATGGCTGGGGCTTTCCGTCGCGCACGCAGCAGCGCGTGGTGCTGCGCAATGGCCGCGTGGCCGGCGGGCACGCCAGCGCTGCCTGGCATGTGGCGGGCGCTACGCCTTCTCCTTCCCCCATCCCTGTACGGAGCCTTGCATGACCGCACCCGCCACCCCGGGCATCGCCCAGCCCCTGGCCCGCTACGCCGCGTGGCGCCGCGCGGGCGACATGGTGTTCCTGTCCGGGATCATCGCCGTGGACCCCGCCGCCAGCCGCATCGTGCGCGGCTATGCCGACATCCCCGACGAGGCGGCCACGCTGATCGGCCGCACGGGCGAGTTCAGCAGCGACATCAAGGAAGGGCCCATCCTGGCGCAGAGCTGGTATGTGCTGGACCGCATCCGCCAGACCATCGAGGCCGCGGGCGGCCAGATGTCCGACGTGTTCAAGCTGGTGCAGTACTTCAAGCACCTGGACCACTTTCCCCAGTACAGCCGCGTGCGCAAGCTGTTCTTCCCGGGCGAGCCGCCGGCCTCCACCGTGGTGGAGGTCACCGGCATGCTGCCCACGGCCGACATCCTGATCGAGGTCGAAGCAACCGCCTACCTCCCCTTGCGCTGACCTCTACATCCCCTTCACGAAAGACCCGCCCCATGCTGCACGGCTACACCCCGCCCCACCGCTACCTGCCCTACCTGAGCTGGACCGAGATCGCCGACCTGCCGGACAAGGAGAACACCGTCATCGTGCTGCCCACGGGCGCCACCGAGCAGCACGGCCCGCACCTGCCCTGCGCGGTGGACACGGTGATCAGCGCCGGCGTGGTGGGCCATGCCCTGGCGCGCCTGCCGGCCGAGGTGCCGGCCTTTGCCATGGCGCCCATCACCTACGGCAAGTCGGAGGAGCACCTGCATTTTCCCGGCACGGTCACCTTGAGCGGCGAGACCCTGCTGGCCACCATGAACGAGGTGGGTGAGTCGGTCTACCGCGCGGGCTTTCGCAAGCTGCTGTTCGTCAACGGCCACGGCGGCCAGCCGCAGGTGATGGAGATGTGCGCGCGCGAGCTGCGCCTGCGCCATGGCGACTTCATCGTGGTGCCCAGCTTCACCTGGCGCGTGCCGCACGTGGCGGGCAAGTACCTGTCGGAGCAGGAGAAGAAGCTGGCCATGCACGCCGGCCATGCCGAGACGGCGCTGATGCTGGCCCTGGCGCCCGACACCGTGCACATGGAACGCGCGGTGGTGAACTACCCGCCCGTGTTCGAGTCGCCCCTGCTGTCGCCCGACGGCCGCCCCGCCTGCGCCTGGAGCGCGCGCGACTTCGGGCCCAGCGGCATCATCGGCGACCCTCTGCCGGCCACGGCGGACCAGGGCCACGCCATCCTCGATTCGCTGGCCGTGAGCTGGGCCGCCGCCATCACCGAGCTGCACCAACTGCGCTGGGCCGCCCGCCCCGAAGCCACCTGGGGCCGCGCCAACCACACGGGGCATGTGGAGCACTCCACCGCCCTGGCTTGAAACCCGCGAACGCAGCCGCATCCCTCCCCCGTTTTCGTCCCTGTTCCCCTCCACCACCTACCGGAGCACTGCCATGATGAAGAAGACCGCCTCCCGCCTTTCCAAACTTGGTGCAGCCGCGCTGCTCGCTGTTGGTGCCGCCGGCACCATGCAGGCCCAGGCGCAGGAAAAGTTCACCTACATGACCAACTGGTACGCGCAGGCCGAGCACGGCGGCTTCTACCAGGCGGTGGCCACCGGCCTGTACAAGAAGTACGGCCTGGACGTGACCATCAAGATGGGTGGCCCGCAGGTCAACATCGTGCAGATGATGGCGGCCGGCCAGGCCGAGTGCGTGATGGGGTCGAGCGACCTGCAGATGATCCAGATGCGCGAAGGCGGCGTGCCCGTGACCACGGTGGCGGCCGTGTTCCAGAAAGACCCGCAGGTGCTGATCGCGCATGAGGACGTGAAGAAATTCGAGGACCTCAAGGGCAAGACCATCCTCATCGCCTCGTCGGCCCAGCGCGGCTACTGGCCGTGGCTCAAGGCCAAGTACGGCTTCAACGATGCGCAGACGCGGCCCTACACCTTCAACATCCAGCCCTTCGTGGCGGACAAGAACACCGCCCAGCAGGGCTACCTGACGTCGGAGCCGTTTGCCATCGCCAAGGCCGGTGTGAAGGCCAACACCCTGATGTTCAGCGACCAGGGTTACCCCGCCTACGCCACCACGGTGAGCTGCATGGACAAGACCGTCAAGGAGCGCGGCACCGCCGTCGCCTCGTTCGTGAAGGCCTCCATGGAAGGCTGGAAGAGCTACCTGGCCGACCCGGCCCCCGCCAATGCCCTGATCAAGAAGGACAACCCCAACATGACCGACGAGCAGCTGGCCTACAGCGTGGCCAAGCTCAAGGAGATGGGCATGGTGACGGGTGGCGATGCGGCCAGCATGGGCATCGGCGTGATGACCGATGCGCGCGCCAAGGCGAGCTACGACTTCCTGGTGGAGGCCAAGCTGATCGACCCTGCCAAGGTGAAGCTGGCCGATACGTACAGCACCGCCTTCGTCAAGGACCTCAAGGTTCTTCCGTAAGCCCGACCTGCCCTGAAACAGCGGCCCCGGCCCCGCGCGCAGCGGGGCGGGCCGCATCCATCGAAAGGCGACCCCATGCAGTCCGCTGAGCCCACCCCCGCCGCCCCGGCGACGACCCACCGCCCCACGCCCGCCGTGCAGGTACTGTCGGCCGAGAAGACCTACCCCAACGGCACGCAGGCCCTGCTGCCGGTGGACCTGACCATCGAAGAAGGCGAGTTCGTCACCCTGCTGGGCCCCTCGGGCTGCGGCAAGAGCACGCTGCTCAAGATGGTGGCCGGCCTGCTGGAGCCCACCGATGGCCGGCTTCAGCTGTGGCACAAGCCCGTGACCCAGCTCGACGAAAGCGGCAAGAAGATGGCCTTTGTCTTCCAGTCGCCCACGCTCATGCCCTGGGCCAGCGTGCAGACCAATGTGCGCCTGCCGCTGGACCTGGCCGGCGTGCCGCGCCAGGAGGCCGATGGCCGGGTGGCCGAGGCCCTGGCCCTGGTGGGCCTGTCGAAGTTTGCCAACGCGCTGCCGCGCGCCCTGTCGGGCGGCATGCAGATGCGCGTGTCCATTGCGCGCGGCCTGGTGACCCAGCCTGACCTGTTGCTGATGGACGAGCCCTTTGGCGCGCTCGACGAGATCACGCGCCACAAGCTTGACGCGGACCTGCTGGACCTGTGGCGCAAGAAAAAGCTCACCGTGATCTTCGTGACGCACTCGATCCACGAGGCGGTGTTCCTGTCGAGCCGCGTGGTGATGATGGCCGCGCGCCCCGGCCGCGTGGTGGAGGAGTTCCGCATCGACGCACCCTACCCGCGCACGGCGGACTTCATGGTCTCGCCCGAATTCAGCCGCTATGCCAAGCAGCTGCAGGACAGCCTGCTGCGCGCCAGCGCCGACACCGAGGAGACCACAGCATGAGCACCCCGTTTCCAGCCGCATCCGCTGCAGCGCCTGCCGAGCGCAGCACGCCCGCCCGCGCCCACGCCAAGCCTGCAGCAGCGCGCGTGCCGCTGATGGCCCAGCCGCGCGTGCAGCGCGTGGTCTATCCCGTTCTGGTGGGTCTGGTGCTCATTGCGCTGTGGCAGGGCCTGGTCACCGCCATGGAGCTGCCGCCCTACCTGGTGCCCTCGCCCCTGCTGATGCTCAAGACGCTGTTCACCGACTGGGCGGCCCTGGGCGGCTCGCTCTGGGTCACCGTCAAGATCACCGTGCTGGCCTTTGCCGTGGCCACAGTGGCGGGGGTGCTGATCTCGTTTCTGTTCGTGCAGAGCAAGCGCATCGAGACGGCGCTGTTCCCGTACGCCGTGCTGCTTCAGGTCACGCCCATCGTGGCAGTGGCGCCGCTGATCATCATCTGGGTGAAGGACCCGACCGCGTCGATGGTGATCTGCGCCGCGCTGGTGGCGCTGTTCCCCATCATCAGCAACACTACGCTGGGCCTGCGCAGCGTGGAGCCGGACCTGCAGAGCTACTTCAAGCTCAACCGCGCCACGCGCATGCAGACCCTGCTGCGCCTGCGCATACCGAGCGCGCTGCCCTACTTCTTTGGCGGGCTGCGCATATCGAGCGGGCTGGCGCTGATCGGCGCCGTGGTGGCCGAGTTCGTGGCCGGTACGGGCGGCCAGGGCGCGGGCCTGGCGTACCAGATTTTGCAGGCGGGCTTTCAGCTCAACATACCGCGCATGTTCGCTGCGCTGCTGCTGATATCGCTGACCGGCGTGGCGCTGTTCGCGCTGATGGCCTGGGGCACCCGCCTGGCCCTGGGCAGCTGGCACGCCAGCGAAAACTCGCACGACTGATCCGCAATTAGCACCACACTCATTTTCGACACCGCGCACGCGTGGTGGGGGCCGCGCTGTGCCTGCCACACACCACCCGCCGCACCGACAGGAGAGACAGACATGACCACCCTAACCGCCCACCAACTGCCCGAACAACTGCCTGGCCTGGACTGGATTGCCGACCCGCTGCGCGTGGGCCGCCTGTCGCAGGACTTTGCCTGGTTCAGCCCCGTGCTCAAGCGCGACCTGGCCGGCAAGCGCGGCGACGTGGCCGTGCGCCCG
This sequence comes from Acidovorax sp. GW458-11-26-14-TSB4, assembly GCF_059423865.1. NCBI lineage: Bacteria > Pseudomonadati > Pseudomonadota > Betaproteobacteria > Burkholderiales > Comamonadaceae > Acidovorax > Acidovorax sp. GW458-11-26-14-TSB4. The sequence goes on along the minus strand of NZ_JBWKYR010000027.1, from coordinate 20,425 downwards.
CGCACCGAGGACGAGATCCGCCAGGTGGTGGCCGCCTGTGCCAGCGCGCAGATCCCCCTGACCGTGCGCGGCAGCGGCACCGGCAACTACGGACAGAGCACGCCGCTGCATGGTGGGGTGATCCTGGACCTGTCGGGCTACAACGGTTTTGGCTGGGTGCGGGGCGGCGTGGGCCGGGCGCAGGCGGGCATCCGCCTGTCGGACTTCGACGCGCAGGCCAAGCCCCAGGGGCAGGAGCTGCGCTGGCTGCCCTCCACCTACCGCAGCGCCACGCTGGGCGGTTTGTTCGGCGGCGGCTTTGGCGGGGCCGGGTCGATCAACCACGGGCCGCTGGCGGCCCCTGGCAATGTGCTGGCCGTGCGCGCCATGACGGTGGAGCCCCAGCCCCAGGTCATCGAGCTGCGCGGCCCCGAGGCCATGTTGCTGCACCACACCTACGGCACCAACGGCATCGTGCTGGAGCTGGAGGTAGCGCTGACCCCCACCGTGGCGTGGACGGAATGCATCGTCACCTTCACCGAGTTCGACGCTGCGCTGGAGTTTGCCGACCGCTTTGGCGCCGCACCCGGGCTGGAGAAAAAAGAGGTGTGCTTTCTGGCCGCCCCCATCCCCGACTACTTCACCAGCCTGGCCGAGCACCTGCCCAAGGGTTGCCACGCGGTGATGCTGCTGGTGGCCCCGCACTCCGAAGACGGCATGCGCGACATGGCCGCGAAATATGGCGGCAGCGTGAGCTACCGCAAGACCGCCGACGAGGTGGAAAAGAGCCACAAGACCCTGCTCGAATACACCTGGAACCACACCACCCTGCACGCGCTGAAGGTGGACAAATCGCTTACCTACATCCAAAGCGGCTTCACCCCCGCCACGCGCATCGAGCAGGTCAAGGCACTGGAAAAGGCGCTGGGTGGCGAGGTGATGATGCACCTGGAGTTCCTGCGCACCAAGGAAGGCGCCTTCAACTGCAGCGGGCTGCAGCTGATCCGCTACAGCACCGAAGAGCGCCTGAACCAGATCATGCAGATCTACCGCGACCATGGCGTGCAGATCAATAACCCGCACGTGTACATCGTGGAAGACGGCAAGCAGAACAACCTTGACCCTGCGGTAGTGGGCATCAAGCAGCGCTTTGACCCGCAGGGCCTGCTCAACCCCGGCAAGCTGCGCAGCTGGGTGCCGCCGGTGGCCAAGGCTGCGTAGCACCCGCTGCACCGGCCGCAGGCAGGTGCGAGGGCATAATCAGCTATTCATTTAATAGCAGCTTCCATCCATGTCCTGGCACGCGCGCCTGCAGCTCGACTACACCGTTGAAGGCCCCACCCCCAACGCCACCCGCACCGTGGCGCGGTACGAGCACAACGGCCCGCTGCGCATCCTGCAAAGCCTGTACCCCGAGGGCGACGCCATCTGCCACAACGTGCTGGTGCACCCGCCCGGTGGCCTGGTGGGCGGCGACACGCTGGACATCGCCGCCACCGTGGGCCCGGGCGCGCACGGCCTGGTCACCACACCGGGCGCCACGCGCTTTTACCGATCCACCGGCCCGCTGGCGCTGCAGCGCAGCCACCTCACGCTGGCCGAAGGCGCGCGCCTGGAATGGCTGCCGCTGGAGGCGCTGTGCTACAGCGCCTGCAATGCCGAGAACCACCTCACCCTGAACCTGGCGCCTGGCGCCGAATGCATGGGCTGGGACGTGACCGCCCTGGGCCTGCCCCATGCCGAGCAGCCCTTTGTGCAGGGCCGCTTCGTGCAGCACCTCACCGTGCCCGGTCTGTGGCTGGAGCGCGGCGTGATCGACGCGGCCGACGAACGTTTGCTGCAAAGCCCCCTGGGCCTGGCCGGCCAGCGCTGCATGGCCAGCATGTTCTTTGCCGCCGGCAGCGCGCTGGAGCGCAACCGCCGCGATACCGCGCTGGACGTGGCCCGCGCTGTGGTGGACGCGCACCCCGCCGTGGCCGCCACCGCCGGCGTCACCAGCCCCAATGACCGCATGGTGGTGCTGCGCGTGCTGGCCCCGCAGGTGGAACCCGCGATGAAGCTGCTCAAGGCCGTGCGCGTGGCGTGGCGTGAGCAGATGTGGGCGCTCCAAGGCGAGGCGCCGCGGATCTGGGCGATGTAGTCAAACCCAACGCACCCCTACAGGAGACCTTCGCCATGCAAACCCCACACCGCAGCGCCGCCACGCGCTACTTCTCGGGCACCTACGCCGAAGCCCGCGCCAAGTTCCTCGACGCGGCAGCGCACAGCGGTGCCTCCATCGAATCCTTTGTGCTCCCGCAGCACCGCGGCGCGCTGGGTGAAGAGCTGGCGACCGACGTGGCGCTGGTCGGCGCCATCGGTGCGAAGAAGATCCTGCTCGTCACTTCGGGCACGCACGGGCCCGAAGGCTTCAGCGGATCGGGCACGCAGGTCGCCGCGCTGCACGATGCCGATCTGCTCGCGCGCCTCGAACAGGCCGGCGTGGCGCTGCTGCTGGTGCATGCGGTCAACCCGCACGGGTTCTCGCACCTGCACCGCACGAACGAAGACAACATCGACCTGAACCGCAACCACATCGACTTCAGCGCGCCGCTGCCGGTGAACACGGCCTACGCCGAAGTGGAGCCGCTGGTGCTGCCCGCCACGTGGCCGCCGACGCCCGCCGACGACGCGGCCGTGGCCGCCTACATTGCCCAGCACGGCATGGCCGCCTTTCGCAATGCCGTGTTCAAGGGCCAGTACACCTCGCCCGACGGTTTGTTCTACGGCGGCACCGCCCCGTCGTGGAGCAACCAGACCATCCGCGCCATCCTGCGCAAGTACGCGGCAGCGGCCACGCACCTGGGCTGGATCGACGTGCACACCGGCCTGGGCCCCTACGGCCACGGCGAGAAGATCTACCCCGGCCGCAATACGCCCGAGGACCTGGCGCTGGCCCAATCCTGGTGGGGCGCCGACGTGTTCTCGCCGTTCTCCGGCGACTCGGCCTCGGCCGATGTGTCGGGCCCGGTGGTATCGACCGCGTTCGACGAATGCCCCAACGCCCGCATCGCGCCCATGGGCCTGGAGTTCGGCACGGTGCCCGAGCCGGACATGCTGTACCGCCTGCGCGCGGACACCTGGCTGCGCCGCCACCCCGAGGCACCGGCGTCGCAGCAGCGCGAGATACGCACCCAGTTGCGCGACGCGTTCTACTGCGACAACGAGGAATGGAAAGGCATGGTGCTGGGGCAGACGCGGGTGGTGTTGTTGCAGACGTTGCAGGGGCTGCGCAAGGCCTGAGGGGCTGCGGGGCCACAACAAGCGCGCCGTGGTCGCCACCCCATCACCGCGAGTTCAGCGAGAAGTCTCTCCTGCCCCCTCCGACAGCTTCTCGCCCAGCAAATTCGCCGTATACCGCAGCCGATCAATATCTGCATCCTTCTGCACGCCCCGGCTGAAGCAGCACAGCGTGCCGTAGACCTGGCCATCTGCCAAGCGCACAGGGGTGCTCAGATGGGTGCCGATGTCGAACCCAGGGTCGGGCGCCTGGCCTGCCTTGACGAGGGGCACCGCGTTGTCGATCTTTTCTGGCAGGCGGCCTTCGACCACGTACTGGCACCAGCTTTCTTCGGCGGGGTCGGACATGCCCTCCACGACGGGCGCAAAGTCTGGCGAGCTGTCCACCGCCTTGAAGGTGCGGCGGCCATCTGCGATCTGGGAGACGAAAGCCACGTCCATGCCCAGACGCTTGCGCAGCAGCTTCAACACCGCCGGCACCACCTCGGGAAGTTCGTGGTCGGCAGAGTCGCTGGTGGCGACCAGCATTTCGGAAATGGTGACGTCCAGGTCGTCGGGGTGGTAGTCGAACATGTGCATACCCATCAGTCTAAACTGCGACTGGGCAGACTTTCGTAAGCGAACGTCTGTTGCGTATCGAATCACACGCGGCCCGATGATGGCCCTGCGCACCGGGAGAAAGCGGCTTGGTTGCCCGCCCACCGCTCCTCGTCCGCGAGCCTGCCCATACCGGGCAGGCCGTCATCACTGCGGCATCACGCCGTTGTCGCCACCGCCCCAGGCACCTTCAACAACCCATCGGCCTTGAACATGGCGCGGATGCCGCGCACGGCCTGGCGAATGCGTGCTTCGTTCTCGATGAGGGCGAAGCGCACGTACTCGTCGCCCTGGTCGCCGAAGCCGATGCCGGGCGAGACACAGACCTTGGCCTTGTCGAGCAGTTGGCGTGCAAATTCGAGCGAGCCCAGGGCGCGGTAGGGCTCGGGGATGCGGGCCCAGATGTACATGCTGGCCCGGGGGCAGTCCACGGCCCAACCGGCTTCTGTGAGGCCCTTGTAGAGCACGTCGCGGCGGCGCTGGTACTGGGCGGCGATGTCCTTCACGCACTGCTGGTCGCCCTCGAGCGCGGCGATGGCCGCGACCTGCAGGGGGGTGAAGGTGCCGTAGTCGTGATAGCTCTTGATGCGCGCGAGCGCGGCCACCAGGTCGGGGTTGCCGACCATGAAGCCCACGCGCCAGCCGGCCATGTTGTAGCTTTTGGACAGGGTGAAGAACTCCACCGCCACGTCCTTGGCGCCGGGCACTTCCATGATGCTGGGGGCGCGGTAGCCGTCGTAGACGATGTCGGCGTAGGCCAGGTCGTGCACCACCAGGATGTCGTGCTTCTTGGCAAGGGCGATCACGCGCTCGAAGAAAGACAGCTCCACGCACTGCGCCGTGGGGTTGCTGGGGAAGCCGAAGATCATCATCTTGGGCTTGGGGTAGCTGCCGCGGATGGCCTTTTCGAGCTCGGCAAAAAAGTCGACATCGGGCGCCACGGGCACACTGCGGATATCGGCCCCGGCGATGACGGCGCCGTAGATGTGGATGGGGTAGCTCGGGTCAGGCACGAGCACGGTGTCGCCCCGGTCCAATGTGGCCAGCATCAGGTGGGCCAGCCCTTCCTTGGAGCCGATGGTGACGATGGCCTCGGTGTCGGGGTCGATGTCCACCGCATAGCGGTCCTTGTACCAGTGGCTGATGGCGCGGCGCAGGCGCGGGATGCCTTTGCTGGCGGAGTAGCCGTGGGTGTCGGGCCGCTGGGCCACCTCGGTGAGCTTGGCCACGATGTGCGGCGGGGTCGCGCCATCGGGGTTGCCCATGCTCATGTCGATGATGTCCTCGCCACGGCGGCGGGCAGCCAGCTTGAGCTCGGCCGTGATGTTGAAGACGTAGGGGGGAAGGCGATCAATGCGCGCAAAGCGGCGCTTGCCTGGAGAAGCAGACATGCTGGTGAACTTTCACGTAAGCGCCCGGAACCGTCCGAGCGACGTGGCCAACAATGGGGTTGGCCCGTGTTCACTGTAACGCAGAACGCGGTGGCTATTGCCTGCCTTGCAGCGGTGTCGCACCGCCGCCACGTTCACGCTGTGGCGTGCCGGGTGTTCCGTTCGCTGGACAGGGACCACGCAAAGATGCCCACGCCGCAGATGCCCAGCACCACGCCGACCCAGCCGGTGGACGTCCAGCCCAGGCCGGCCGCGATGGAGACGCCGCCGAGCCAGGCACCCAGCGCATTGGCGGCGTTGAAGGCCGAGTGGTTGAGCGCGGCGGCCAGGGTCTGGGCGTCGCCCGCCACGTCCATCAGGCGGATCTGCAGCGCGGGGCCGATGGCGACCAGCGTGCCCAGGAAGAAGGTGGCCAGGGCCGCGCTGACGGGGTGGTGCGCGGCGGGCATGAAGAGCGCGAGCACTACGATGGACCACAGCAGCACCTTGCCGATGGTGGGCATGAGGGCCTTGTCGGCCATGCGCGAACCGACGATGTTGCCCGCCACCATGCCCAGGCCGAAGAGCGAGAGCACGAAGGGCATGAGCGCGGGGGGCATGCCGGCCACCTCCAGCAGCGTGGGCTTGATGTAGCTGAACACCGCGAACATGCCGCCAAAGCCGATGGCGCCGATGCCCAGGGTGAACCACACCTGCTTGCGCGCCAGGGCGCCCAGTTCGCGCAGCGGGCTGGCGCCGTGCGATGCCGGCATGTCGGGCACCCACAGGCGCACCATGACCACGGCGGCCACGGCGATGAGGCCCACGAAGACGAAGGCCGCGCGCCAGCCGAAGTACTCGCCCAGGGCGGCGGCAATCGGCACGCCCACCAGCGTGGCCGTGGTCAGCCCCAGCATGACCCAGCCCACGGCACGCGCGCGGCGCCCGGGCGGCGCCAGGGCTGCGGCCACGAGGGCGGCCACGCCGAAGTAAGTGCCGTGCGGCAAGCCGGTGAACAACCGCATGGCGCTGAGCGACAGGTAGCCCGGCGCCACCGCCGATGCGAAATTGCCCAGCGCATACACCACCATCAGCACCATGAGCAGCGCGCGCCGCCCCCAGTTGGCGCACAGCACGGCCAGCACCGGCGCGCCCACCACCACGCCCAGCGCATAGGCGCTGATGACGTGGCCGGCCTGCGGAATGCTGACGTTGATGTCGCGCGCCACCTCGGGCAGCAGGCCCATGATGACGAATTCGCCCGTGCCAATGGAAAAGCCGCCCACCCCGAGGGCCAGCACGGCACGCACCAGGGTGCGGTCGTCGGTGGGGGTGTGGGCGATGGGCGACGTGGAAGGCGACAGGGGCGCGGTCATGATGGCAGAAAAAGACAGCACTGCGCCGCACGCGATGGTGCAGCGCAGAGGGAACAGGGGCTGGAGAAGAAACGGAGTTACGGGGGTAAACCCGAATCCTGTAACCATAGCACGGCCCGGCAAAACGTGCTGGCGGCGGCTTGCCGGCCGGGCCTGCTACGCTGGGGTGTCTTCTTCACCCTAGCAAGGCCAGCGCATGACCCCACCGAGCATTGCAGACGAGCTTGCCAGCACCGTGCAGGTGCTGGCCTTCGACATCTTTGGCACCGTGGTGGACTGGCACGGCAGCATCGTGCGCGAGGTGCAGGCGCTGTACCCGGCCGTGGATGCCGATGCCTTCGCCCTGGCCTGGCGCGCCGGCTACCAGCCGGCCATGGCGCGGGTGATGCGCGGCGAGCTGGGCTGGACGCGCATCGACGAGCTGCACCGCAGCATCCTCGACGAGATCCTGCCGCGCTTCGGCCTGGCCCACCTCACCGAGGCCGAGCGCTGGCACCTGAACCGCGTGTGGCACCGGCTGGACCCCTGGCCCGACAGCGTGGCCGGGCTCACGCGGCTGAAGACCCGGTTCACCATCACCACGCTGTCCAACGGCAACATCGGCCTGCTCACCAACATGGCCAAGCGCGCCGGCCTGCCCTGGGATTGCATCCTGAGCGCCGAGGTCTTCAAGGCCTACAAGCCCCACCCAGACACCTACCTGGGCGTGGCACGCACTTTCGACCTGGAGCCCGCCCAGGTGGCGCTGGTAGCGGCCCACCACGACGACCTGGCGGCGGCACGCGGCTGCGGGCTGCGCACCATCTATGTGGAGCGGCCGCTGGAGTTTGGTGCAGCGCACCCCAAGGACATATCGGCGCAGGCCGGGAACGACCTGCACAGCACGCGGCTGACGGACCTGGCGACGCAGCTGGGGTGTTGAATGGAAAGGCTGGCAGACCCCACTTTGGAAGTGCAAGTGCCGGGTTGGGCCCGGCGCAGCTTCTGCCGGTGCCGTGTTGAGGCGATTGGAACCAGGCCTGCAGCAGCTTGAAGGCAACGCTCCGCAACAACCTGGACACCGCGACCGCAGTTACCCCCTCGGCTGCTCCAGCGCCTTGAGGACTGCAGCATCGGTGTCGTCCGCGTGCGCTGCATGCCGCTGGCGCACACGCTCCAGCACAGACCCTGTGGGTGTAAAGTCCCGGGTGTTGCGTGGCCAGTCGCCGTGGATGTAGAGGTCGCTGAAGTGCTCGTCCCGCGGAAGATCTGCCACCACCACGGCTTCGGCATGGGGCGATGCGCCGTGCTGCAGCAGCAGCGTGACCAGGGGCAGGCACAGCGATCGCATGTCGCTGCCGGGGCCGCACAGCAGGCACGCAATGGCGCCCAGCAGCGGGCCGCGGTAGCGCAGGCGCGGGTAGCGGACATCCTGTCCGTAGTCCCGGCCCAGCGCCATCAGGCACAGTGAAACCTGCACATTGGCGTCCAGCCCCTGCGCGAGCAGCCCACGCAACAGGTGCACGATGAGCCTGCCGTCGCGCTCGATGTCGAAGCGTTCGTCCTCCCCCGGCGCGACGATGGGGCCCAGCATCACCCGGTCCCGCGCACAGAACACCGGCGCCAGCACCCCGGCCTGGAAATCGACCGGGTCCATCCAGCAGCGGGCGGTGGCGCCGGCGTCCAGCAGGGCCGTGGCCAGGGTCAGGTCGCGGTTGCCGATGCAGGGCGTGCGCAGCAGCAGGCGCAGCAGGGAGCGCGAATCCCCATCCATGGGCGGCGTGTCCAGGTTCACGCCCGCGGCGGCCAGTTGGGGAATGGTCTCGGCATCGCGGTAACCCCAGTACATGCGCTGGATGCGGCGCGCGTCGGACATGCCGGGCGGTGCAACGGAGCGTGCGCCCCGGGCCGCCAGCGCGGCCAGCACCCCCGGGTCGTCCTTGAAGAACTCCACGCTGTTGAACAGCAGACTGCCGATCTCCTGCAGCGGCTGCCCGTCCTCTTGGGCGAACAGCAGCATGGCGTTCACGTCCACCCCCTCTTGCGCCACGAGCCACGCCAGCAGCGCAGGCACCTTGCCCAGGCCGCGCAGCACCGTCGCGTTCCACAGCGCGGCGGCGTCGGCAACGGGCGCACCGGCCGGTGCATTGGTTCCCTGCTTCGGCGCGCCCAGCAGTGCGCGCAGCATGGGCTCGGTCTTCTTGCTGTCGCGGTAGGCCACGGCGCGCACCACCTCGGGCGCCCACGGCAGGCAGCGGCCCAGGTCGGCCTTGGCGTCGAACAGCGCCTCCATCGACTTGCCCATGTCCGCGCGGGCCACGTGCACGAAGAGCGGTTTGCCGTCCACCACGGCATCGGGCGGTGCACCGGCCTTGACCTCCTTGGCCAGCGCCGCGTCCTTGCCCTCCAGCACCAGCTCGTACATCCGCTCCTCCTCGGACAGCGTGGGCGCGGGGAAAGACTTGGCCGACACGCGCTTGCCGCTGTGCAGGTACAGGGTGCGCGTCTCGCCCACCTGGCCATACCAGGTGCGCAGGCGGATGTGCTCGGCCCCTGCGGCATGCAGGGCCAGGATGTGCGACTTCTCCAGCTCGTCGCCCGCCGAGCTGTCGACGACGAAGCGCAGCGTCTGCCCGCGCAGGGAGGCGCTCATGACATAGGGCGACTCCCAGTCTTCAAAGCACTCCTGAAGGAGCTTTGGCCATTGTTCGGACTTCACACCGATGCAAGCCTGCAGCAGCTGGTGCAGATGGGTCAGGGCCGGCGTGTCGGTGCCAATGCAGGTAAAGGTCAGGGTGTTCGAAGACATTCAGTAAGCCATGGAGGGGATGGGCGAGGTACGACAAGGAACACCAGGCCGCGCCCCAGTGAGGCGGCAACCAACCGCCCGACAGGCCAACTGTGTCCCGTGGCCCATGATAGACAGCCTCCCCACGCGGCCGCTGGACATTCTGTCCAGCCGGTCCGATGCGGGCCTCACCCGCGGCTTCCTAATGCGGGTTTACCGCGCAGCCACCAACAGCTGCACGAACATGCGCACCTTTTCCAGGCATTCGGCACTGATGGAGGTGAACTCCACGCCGGCCAGCCACTGGCCACCCTCGGACTTGAGGGTGACGACGCGGGCGTAGACCTCGGTGGCGCGGTACTCGACCAGGCTCAGGTCGAATTCGAGCTTGACCTCGCTGTGCAGCTCGATCTTCTCGGCCACTTCGAGCAGCAGTCCGTGGTAGCCGATGTCGCGCACGGCGGTGTGCACGATCTGCGGCACGATGATCTTGTCCTGGATGCGCTGGCACAGGCAGGGCAGGCGCGTGTCCACGCGGTGGCTGCGGCGGAACTCCTGGCGTGGCACCTTGAGCTTGCGCGAGGGAATGGCCACCAGCTCGCGCAGGGCCACAGGCTGCTGGCGGCCCTTGACGTAGACCTGCATGGGGGCGGATGCCGACACCAGCCCCCAGCAGCGCTGGTAGGTGCCTTCGCTGATGAGCACCTGCCCGCGCAGGCTGAAGGCCTCGATGCGCGAGGCGAGGTTCACCTCTTCGCCGATGACGGTGTATTCGGAGTACACATTGGAGCCGAAGCGCCCGGCCATCACGGTGCCGGTGTTCACGCCGACGCCCAGGAAGACCTCGGGCAGGCGCTCGCGGATATGGGCCAGGTTCAGGTCGCGCATGACCATCTGCATCTCGATGGCGCACATGAGCGCGCGGTCCACGTCGTCTTCGCGCGCCACGGGGGCGCCGAAGAGCACCATGATGGAGTCGCCCATGAACTTGTCGATGGTGCCGCCGTGCTTGAAGACGACCTCGCTGAGCTTGGACAGGCAGCGGTTGAGCGCGGTGATGACCACGCTGGCCGGGTGCGCGCCCGACAGCGCAGTGAAGCCGCGCAGGTCGGCCAGCAAGATGGTGACCTCGCGCGGCGCGGCGATCACGTCGTCGTTCTGCGGCGCACCCTCAGGGCCATCGGCACCGCGCAGGATGGCGGCCATCTCGGCGGCGGCGGACTCGCCCAGAGGGGCACCGGTCTCGCGGGCGATCAATGCCTGCAGGCGGCGCAGGACGTCTTGGTTGAATTCTTTGTGCATGGGCAGCAGGCTAACGGATTCCACAGGCGGTGGCGGTGCGCACCCCTGGCCGCGCAAAGGGCACGGCAACCCGGTCCGGCCAGAATAGGCGCGCCCCCGGGGGCGGTCAAGCTAGGGCGTGCCCCCATCCATGGCAGCCTGCCCCAACCCCCTTTCAACCAGCCTGGGCTGCGGCCTGAAGCACCACTTGGTCGATCATTCCGAAAGGCCCCGGGCGGCCCTGCCCGTCCAGCGCGACCATGCGCACCCGCTCGCCAAAGCGCAGAAAGGGCGTGCGCGACGCCCCCTGGGCCAGGGTTTCGATCATGCGCCGCTCGGCGATGCAGCACGAGCCCATGGCCGCGTCGGCATTGGAGACCGTGCCCGAGCCGATGAGGGTGCCGGCCGACAACCGGCGCGTGCGCGCCGCATGGGCGATGAGTTCGCCAAAGTGAAAATGCATGGCCCCGCCATGCGGGTGGCCGCACCAGGCGTCGTTGCGGTGCCCCTGCATCTGCAGGTGCACCCGGCCGTCGCGCCAGGCAGGGCCCAGTTCGTCGGGCGTGACGGCAATGGGCGCAAAGGCCGTGGAGGGGCTTGGCCTGCAGAAAGCCGAAGCCGCTTTTCGCTTCGCGCGGGCCGAAGCTGCGCAGGCTCCAGTCCACTTCCTGTCGAACGCACCGACCTGTACCTGGTGGCCATGCGCGACAGCACACGCACGCAGACCCTGCCAGCGCCGCCGCGTGCGCTGGACGCGCAGGGCACCAGCTTCGCGCTGGGCGTGCGGCACCGCTTCTGAGGATCAGATGGCCAGGGCGCCCTTGGGGTCATCCACCCACTGGCGCTGCACACAGTGGAAGGCCGCACGCTCGGGGTCGTAGTCCCAGCGCGAGGCCCAGCGCTGCGCCTTGTCGGGGTCCTGGGGGTCGACTTCGTGGCTCAGGATGACGAGGCTGTTGGGGTAGCCGTGGCGCAGCCGGTGCGACACGGCCGTGCCGGCCTGGCTGACCCACAGGCCGGGCAGCGGCTGCAGCAGGCCGGCGGCATGGGCGTGGCCCGAGAGCAGCATCTGCGCGCCGGCGTCGCGCCAGCGCAGCAGGGCTTCTTCGGCGCGGGCAGGGCGGTGCTCCTTGTCGTGCGCGTTGCGGGCCGTGAGCGGGTGGTGGGCGACGACGATGCGCCAGGGCTCCTCGTAGGCTTGCGCCAGCTGCTTTTCGACACGGGCGATCTGCGCACTGGAGAGGCTGCCGCGCTCGTGCGTCCAGGGGCGGGTGGTGTTGACGCCCACGATGAAGAAGCGGCCGAGCTGGCGCACGGGCTCCAGGTCCTGCCCGAACTCGTGCTGGAAGCGCTGGTAGGCCCGGCCCCAGCGCAGCCACCAGGCGAACAGGGGCAGGTCGTGGTTGCCGGGCAGCACGACGGTGGCGCCAGCGTCGAGCCCGCGGATAAAGCTGGCGCCCTGCGCAAATTGCTCCGGCGTGGCGCGCTGCGTGACGTCGCCCGAGACCACCACCACCGACACCCCGAGCTGGCGCGCCAGTGCCTGCACCGCCCGGCAGACCACGGGTTCGTGGGCGCCGAAGTGCAGGTCGGACAGGTGCATCAGTACGGACATGGGTGGCGCTGCGGTGGGACGTGGAGCCGAGTGTGAAAGAGAAGCGAAAAACAGTCAGCCCAGCGCTGGCAAGGGGCTGATGGCCGGTGGGGCCGTGGGCTCGGGCGCCGGCACCTCTTGCGCAAGGGGGCTTGCAGCCACGTCGCCAGCCGCTGGTGCGGACGTGGGGTCGCGATCAAGCGTGGTGCGCGTGACCAGCCACAGCGGCTTGTCGTGCACGCGAAAGCGCAGCGGCGGCGCCATCCATTCGCGCTCGCCGTCGAAAGCCACTTTCACCTGCGCAGGGCGCCAGCTCGCGGGCGCCACGCTCATTTCAGCGCAGGCCATGCTGACCACGGCGGGATCGCGCGCCAACTGGCCGGTGGCCGCGTTCCACACGGTGCGCGCCACGGCCCAGCGGTCCTGGGGCTGCAGCAGGACGAGCCCCAGTTGCCCGCCATCGGCGACCGATTGGGCCTGCGCAAGCCCCATGCGATCCAGCTGCAGCGGGTTGTTGCCCACGAACAGCGTGGTGACCAGATGCTCTTCCTGCCGGGCCTGGGCGCCCTCGTGCGTGCGCAGGATCACGCGCCAGCGGCGTCCGCCCGCGGGCCGGAACATGCTCCACACGGCCGACAGGATGGCCACCATGCGCGAGCGCCCAAATCGTTTGGAGGCCTTTTCGCGCTCGGCCAGCAGGCGCGGGTACAGGCCCACGGCAGCGTTCACCACGAACATGCGCTCGTTGACGAAGCCGACCTGCACGGGCCGCATGTCGCCCAGCTCCATGGCGCGCAGCATGTCCTGCACGGCGACCTCGGGGTCGAGCGCCAGGCCGTGCTCGCGGCTGAAGTAGTTGAAGGTGCCCATCGGAATCACGCCCATGGGCACGCCGGCCTGGAGCGCAGCAGCGGCCACGGCGTTGATGGTGCCGTCGCCGCCTGCAGCCACGACCAGCCCGGCATCGGCCTGGGCGGCACGCACTGCGGTGACCGCCAGGTCGACGATGTCGCCACGCTGGTCCGGCACGTGCCACACCACGTCGTGTGCGTGCGCCGCGAAAGCGCCCTCGAGCTTGGCGCGCACCAGATCGAAGTCGGCGCCGGGGCGCTTGGGCACCACGAGGTGGATGCGCCCGTGGGGGTGGACGGCAGGGGGGCGTTCGGCGATGGTCATGGATGGGGGCGGACGGGCTGGGAGTGACAGTACAGGAAGGATGCCTGCGCCGCTACCGGCAATGGTGCCCGGACTGCGGTCCGGAGCCTGTCAGCCACGGCGCTGTGCGCTTGTCGGCGCCTCGTCCTACATTCACACCGGCCGCGAAGGGCTGTTGGGCACTGGGGTAAAAACGGCATCCTTGTCTGTTCCTGTCTTGTTCACCATGCCCTTGACACCGTACACGGCGAAAGCGCCGATTCCACGATGGCGATGATGATGGCGGATGCCCATGCCATCGGCACCCTGGTTGCAGCCCACCCGCTGGGCTGGTGGCTGCTGGGGCTGGCGCTGGCCAGCCTGGTGGGGCCTGCATCGCTGTGGGGCCTGCGCACGCTGCGCCGGCACGGCGGCCCCTGGTTGCACCGGGCCCTGCCCTCCTGGACGCCCACCGATGCACGCTGGGTGCTGCTGGCCGGCATGGCGGCAGCGGCCTGCGCCATGGTGCTGGCCGGAAGCGTGATTGCCGAACTGGCCGAGAGCGGCAGCGAACGCGGCGCCGACGACTGGGGCGCGCTGGACGACGCCATCGCAGCCGGCCTGCGCCTGCAGGCGCCCGCCGAGGTGCTGCGCTTTTTTGCCACCCTGACCCACCTGGGCGACACCGCCGTTCTCACCGCCTTGACCGCCGCGGTGGGTGCAGCGCTTTGGTGGCATGGCCACCGGCTGCTGGCCACGGGCTGGCTGGCGGCGATGGCGGGCAACGGGGTACTGACGCGCATCCTCAAGGCCATTTTCGAGCGCGCCCGACCCGAGCACCTGCACCACGGCGTGGCCCAGGCCGATGGCTACAGCTTTCCCAGCGGGCACAGCAGTGCCTCGATGGTGGCCTACACCCTGCTGGCCTACCTGGCCACGCGCCTGCTGCCGCCGCGCTGGCACATACCCTGCGCGGTGCTGGCGGGCATGCTGGTCTTCACCACCGGCTGGAGCCGCATGGTGCTGCAGGTGCACTACGCCAGCGACGTGCTCGCGGGCTGGCTGCTGGGCGGTACCTGGATGGTCTGCACGGTGCTGGTGATCGAGAGCGTGGCGCGCTGGCGCCGCGCGCTGCCAGCCGCTGCGCCCGTGCGCGGCTGAGCATGGCGGCCCGCCGGGGTCAGCGCGGGACCGGCAGCACCACCCGGGAAGGCCGGCTCACCCCCATGTGCACACTGTTGCGCGCCACCACGCGCGGCCCGGCACTCCCCTCCGGCGCGCCGGTATTGGGGTTCACATCGAAGCGGGGGAAATTGCTGCTGGAGATGTCCAGCCGGATGCGGTGCCCCCTGCGGAACAGGTTGGAGGTGGGCATGGGCTCGATGGTGATCTGCACCACCTCGCCGGGCTGCATCATGGCGGGCGACTCCCACGAACGCCGGTAGCGGCAGCGCAGGATGCCGTCGGTGAGGTTCATGGCATAGCCCTCGGGGTAGTCGGCGCTGGGCGGGTACAGGTCGATCAGCTTGGCGGTGAAATCCGTGTCGGGCGCGGTGGAAGACACCCAGAGTTCAATGGTGATGGGCCCGGAGACCTCCACATCTTCCTGCAGCACCGGTGTCTGAAAGACCAGCACGTCGGGCCGCTGCGCCAGCGGGCCGTAAGGCGCCTGGGCGCCAAAGGTCTGCGCGCTGGTGCGCTGGTCGTAGGCGCCGGCCACCATCAGGGGTTCGCCCGAGGTGATGGAACCGCCCAGCGTGGGCACCGGGCATGCGGGGTTGAAGTCAAAAGCCAGCGCTTCGTCACGCCCCGGCGCTTGGGACGACAGCGCGCCATCGGCCCCCAGGTACCAGGGAACGAAATCGGTGCCGGGCACGGGCCAGTGGCTGGCGCTGCGCCAGGATCCACCATGGTCCAGCCGGCCCTCGGGGGTGCGCCGCCCCGAGCCGCCGCCCATGCGGAAGTAGCGCACCCCCTCGTCCATGCCCGGCGGCAGGGGCGCCCCCTTGAGCCAGTGGTCGAACCACGCCAGTCGCATGGCCACGTAGTCGGGGGCCAGCGAGCCATCGAGCACGGCGGCCGGACCGAAGTCCACGTCGCCCGCATACGGCACGCTGCGCTCGCCATGCGTCCAGGGGCCAAGCACCATGCGCACATCCGTGTTGCCGCGCCCGGCCAGGCCCAGGTAGTTGTCGGTGGTGGTCTGCGCGTAGGGGTCCCACCAGCCACACATGAGCATCACGGCCACGCCGTCCAGCGCGCCGTAGTGGCCTGCGGCATACAGCTCGGGCTGGCGCCAGTAGTCGTCGAAGGTGCCGCGTTCCCACTGGCTGAAGAGATAGTCCTCGTACTCAGGCGCCCACTGCAGCGGCGAGTCGCCGCGCGACCAGGGCAGGCGCAGGAACCACTCGCCGATGTCGGCTTGCGCCAGTGCCTGGCGCGCGGCTTCACCGAGCTGGGTGCTGCCGCTGCAGGCGTTGCGCAGCGCCCAGACGGCCTGCTTGAGCTCGAACGCACCGCCGTGGCGTATGCCGCCGCGGTAGGCATTGGCAAAGCCCCCGCATTCGAGGAACATGGCCTTGAGCCCCGCGGGCCGCTGGCTGGCCAGCGCCGTCTGGGTATGGGCCGCGTACGACAGGCCGTAGGTGCCCACGGCGCCGTTGCACCAGGGCTGGGTCGTGATCCACTGCAGGGTGTCGGCACCGTCGTGCGCCTCGCCCAGGTACTTGGTGAACTGGCCTTCGGAGTCGAAGCGGCCGCGGCAGTCCTGCACCACCACGGCGTAGCCGGCCTGGGCAAAACGCGCGGCCACTTCGCCGCGGCGCATGGGCGACGGGTTGGCGGCGGTGCGCTCGCGCCGGGTCTCGGCGTCCTTGCCATAAGGCGTGCGCTCCAGCAGCACGGGCAATGGTCCCGCCATGTCGGCAGGCAGGTACAAATCGGTGGCGAGGTGTACGCCATCGCGCATGGGAACGCGGTGGGTGCGCCGGGTCACATTGCCATCGGCAACCACCATGGGATTCGTTGTCATCTTGCAATGGCCCCGGTCAGTCGAGCTTGAGGTTGCGTTCCTTGACCAGCCGGGCCCAGCGCGCCGTGTCGTCCTGGATGAAACGCGCCAGTTCCTGCGGCGTGGTGGGCGCCGGCTCTGCGCCCTGGGCCACGAGCAGCTCGCTCACCTGCGCATCGGCGAGTGCGGTGTTGAGCGCCTTGCTGACCTTGGTGACCGCCTCGGCCGGCGTGCCCGTGGGGGCAAACAGGGCATACCAGATGTCGTACTCGAAGCCCTTCACGCCGGCTTCTGCCATGGTGGGCACCTGGGGGAAGGCGCGCGAGCGCTTGGCGCTGGCCACCGCCAGGGGCACCAGCCGGCCGGCCTTGATGTGCGCGAACACGCTGGGCACGGCGTTCATGCCCAGCTGCACATGGCCGCCTACCAGCTCGTTCACGGCCGGGCCGCCGCCCTTGTAGGGGATCTGGACCATCTTGGTGCCCGTGGTCGCCTGGAACATCTCCATCGACAGGTGGCCTGGGCTGCCATTGCCGCTGGTGCTGTAGTTCAGCGTGCCCGGGCTCTTGCGCGCCAGGTCGACCAGCTCGCGCACGGTGCGGGTCTGCAGGCTGGGGTGCGTGGTGAGGATGGGCACGTTGATCACCACCCGCCCCACGGGCACGAAGTCGCGCGAGGGGTTGTAGGAGAGCTTGCTCGACAGCAGCGGTGCCGTGACCATGCCCGAGCCCGCGCCCATCAGCAGGGTGTAGCCATCGGCCGCCGAGGAAGTGACCGCCTGGAAGCCGTGCGCACCGGGCCGGTTGTCGATGACGACGGGCTGCCGCCATTGCTCCGACATCTTGCGCGCCACCACACGCATGGCCGCATCGGCAGCTGCCCCTGCCGGGAACGGGACCACGATGCGCACGGGCTTTTCAGGAAAATCGGCCGCCGCCACGGCCAGGGGGTGGCACAGGGCGAATGAGACGCTTATCAGCGCGAGGGCTTTCTGGATTCGGGACATGGGGGAACTCGGGGTCGATGGCAAAGAGGAATGGGGCTGGGGTTGCCGGGGTTCAGAAATCATGGCGCACTCCCGCGCCCACCACGCGCACGGCCACGTTGCTGCGGCTGGAATCGATGCCATCGCGGTCGAGGAAGGCCTGCAGCTCGGTGCGCTTGGACAAGGCATAGGTGTACGCGACCTGCTGGCGCCTGCGCAGCCCCAGGCGCGAGGCCTGCACGTCGCGCTGCATCAGGTTGACCACCAGGGCGTGCGGGCCCGTGGAGAAACGGCTGCCCACCAGCCAGTAGTCCACGTTGGCACGCACGGCGGCGGAGGCCGCCGCATACCGGTCGCGGCCCAGCAGCACATAGGGCTCGATGGCGCCGAAGTCGTAGCGCATGCCGACCTGCCATTTGCTCGCGAACTCGTTGGCCAGCAGGCCGCCGGGGCGTGTGTCCTTGCCGTAGCCGATGCCGGCGGACCATGGGCCGTCCACGTAGTTCAAGCCCAGGTCGAGCGACCTGGCGCCGTTCTCCTGCTCGGGCGTCTTGGCGTCGCCGCGCAGGTAGTAGCGCGCACGCAGGTTCACGCCGCCCCAGGTCGGGCTTTGGTAGCCCAGGGAGTTGGAGGTGCGGTTGCGCGCATTGAGGATGGAGGTGCCGATGGCCGTGGCCCCGGCGTCGTTGGCCGCGAACGAGGTGATGCGCGTGACCTGCGAGTACAGCGGCGAGCCCGTGGGGTTGGCCGAATCGAGCCGCCCCAGCGCCAGCGTGCCCATGCCGCCGCGCAGCGCCACATAGCTGTTGCGGAATGCGGGCGTGGTGGCTGCGCCCGAGTCGGCTTCGAGCCCCATCTCCAGGCCGAACAGCGCGGCCATGCCGTCGCCCAGGTCCTCCTTGCCGCGAAAGCCGAGGCGGGAGGCGTTGTCGCGCATCTCCATCACGGAGCCGGCGTTGCCGGTCTTGGCGTTGTTGACGGTGAGCCGCACCTGGCCGTAGACCTGCAGGTCTTGCGTTTGCGCTGCGGCGGGGGTGCCGGCAGACAGGAATGCCAGGCCGCTGGCAGCCAGCGCGGCGGGGGAAATAGGCCTCATGAATCTCGCTCCTAAAGCAGGGTGTGGGTTCAGACGCCACGAATTCTGTGGAGCGAGGCAGGTCCTCACAACGCTATGACAAAGCCGTATTACCCTATGCGGATTGCTGCGCGTTTGCACCTGCGCAGTGGCGATGCAAAGATGCACGCACTCGGCAATCCACACGGCTCATTCGCCCTCCATGAATTTCAAGCAGCTCGAGGCCTTTCACGCCATCATGCTCAGTGGCTCGACCACCGCGGCGGCCGAGCGCCTGGGCCTGTCGCAGCCCGCCGTCAGCCGGCTGCTGGCCCAGTTGGAGGATAGCCTGGCGCTGCGCCTGTTCGTGCGCGAGAAGGGGCGCCTGACGCCGACGGCCGAAGCCCAGGCGCTGCGCAACGACGCCCAGGGGCTGATGGACTCGGCCCAGTGCTTTCGCCGGCATGCCGAGCAACTGCGCCTGGGCGGGTTCCGGCGCCGGCTGCTCAAGGTGGCGGTGCCCAACACGCTGGCCACCACGCTGATGCCCACGCTGGCCCAGCGCTTCATGCAGGCGCACCCGGACGTGGTGGTGGAGGTGCTCTCGGGCTCGTACAGCGATGCGGAGCAGGCCCTGCTGGGCCGCGAAGCCGATATCGGCCTGGTGCGCCTGCCCATGGAGATGCAGGGGCTGAGCACCCGCGCCACGCTGGAATCCGAGGCCGTGTGCATCATGCCCAAGGGCCATGCGCTGGAGCAACTGGCCGAGGTGAGCCCCGACGACCTGATCGACTGCAGCCTGGTGCTGCTGGGCCGCCAGCGCCAGATACGCCACGAGATCGACATGGCCTTCCGCCAGAAACGCGTGCAGCCGCGCGTGGCGCTGGAGGTGCACTCGGTGAGCGAGGCCTGTGCCCATGTGGCCCGGGGCCTGGGCGTGTCCATCGTCAACGCGCTGCTGGCGCGGCATTGCCCGATGGACGGCATCACCTCGCGACCATTCAAGCCGCACATCGCCTACCAACTGGCCATCGCCACGCTGAGCCATGCGCCGGCCTCGCCCCTGCACGACACGTTCACGCAGTTGCTGGTGGAGGCGATGGTGCTGCCCGAGCTTGCAGGCGAGCGGCCCGCCAAGGCGGGTTGAACCGGCGCCCGATCAGATCGCGACCAGGTTGCGGATTCCTTTGGCTTCCATCTCGCTGCCAGGCCCCCGCGCAATGACTTCGCCACGCTCCATGACGAGGTACTGGTCGGCCAGTTCCTGCGCGAAGTCGTAGTACTGCTCGCACAGCAGGATGGCCATCTCGCCCTTGTCGGCCAGCATGCGGATGACGCGGCCGATGTCCTTGATGATGCTGGGCTGTATGCCCTCGGTGGGCTCGTCCAGGATCAACAGCCGCGGTCCGGGCGCGAGCGCCCGCGCAATGGCCAGCTGCTGCTGCTGCCCGCCCGAGAGGTCGCCCCCGCGGCGGCGCAGCATCTGCTTGAGCACGGGGAACAGCTCGTACAGGTGCGGCGGCACGGGGGTGGCACCGCTCTTGTAGGCCAGGCCCATGCGCAGGTTCTCTTCCACCGTGAGGCGGCCGAAGATCTCGCGGCCCTGGGGCACGAAGCCTATGCCGGCGCGGGCGCGGTCGTAGGGGGCGGTCTTGTCGATGGCCTTGCCATCGAACTGGATGGAGCCGCTCTTGATGGGGACCAGGCCCATGAGGCTTTTGAGCAGGGTGGTCTTGCCTACGCCGTTGCGGCCGAGGAGGACGGTGACCTTGCCGGGTTCGGCGGTGAGGCTCACGTCGCGCAGGATGTGGGAGCCGCCGTAGTACTGGTTGATGTTTTGGACGGTGAGCATGGTATTGGCCTGTGTTTGTACGGTGCTTGCTACGGGCGGGGCTTTATGGCTACGGCGTGCCTGGATTGAAGGCGGGAGCCGGGATGTGCGCCCGGCGGCGCAGTAACTTTCTCTTGGGCCGCCAAGAGAAAGTCACCAAAGAGAAGG
>NZ_JBWKYR010000026.1:0-64481 GCF_059423865.1 Acidovorax sp. GW458-11-26-14-TSB4 | reverse complement strand
TGCAGGCGGTCCAGCAGCAGGCGCCGGTTGGGCAGGCCGGTGAGCGCGTCGTAGAACGCCAGGCGTTCGATCTCCTGTTCTGCGCGCTTGCGGTCGGTGATGTCGCGGCACACGCCCAGGATGCCGGTGACGCGGCCGTGCAGGTCACGGATGGGGGTCTTGATGGTTTCGAAATACCCCTGGTAGCCGTCTTCGGCAAAGGTCAGCTGTTCTTCATAGACCAGGGGCTGCCAGGCCTGCATGGCACGCCGGTCATAGGCCCGGAACTGCTCGGCATCGGCTGCGGGCGAGAGGTCGTAGTCGGTGCAGCCGATGATCTCGCGCTCGGGCTTGCCGGCAAAGCGCTCGAACACCGGATTGCAGGAGATGTAGACCCCGTCCGCATCCTTGAGGAAGACCATGTCCGGTATGGCGTTCACCACGCGCGCCAGGTGGGCCTTCTGCTGGGCCAGTTCCATCTCGATGCGCTTGAGCTCGGTCAGGTCGTAGGCGAACACCACCACCGCCGTCACGCCCTGCCCGGGGATGGACTCGGGCACCAGCGTGGTGTGGCGGTACTGCGCACCATCGAGGCCGTCGATGCGGTTTTCAAAGACCGCCGTCTCCCCGGCAAAGGCCTTGTGCAGCTGGGGCTGCATGCGCGCCATCACGGCCGCCGGAATCACGTCCTGCAGCAGCTGGCCCTGCAGCTCGGCGGGGGTGCGGTGCAGCCAGCGCGCCTGCTGCTCGTTCACGTAGAGCACGCGGTGGTCGCGGTCCAGCCGGGCCACGCCGCCGGGCACCTGGCGCAGCATGTTGGCCATCTGCACCTCGTGCGCATGGGCCGCCTGCTCGGCCTCGCGCTCGGTGGTGATGTCGCTCTGCACACCGTCCCAGATCACGCCCCCACCCTCGAGCGGCCTGGGCGATGAGCTCAGGTGGATCCAGCGCACCGCGCCCGAGGCGATGCGCATGCGGAAAGTCGCCTCCATGGGCTCCATGCTGCGCAGCGAGCGCTCCCTTGCCTCCTCCAGCGCAGCCAGGTCTTCGGGCAGGATCTGCTGGTACAGCACCTGGGGGTCGCGCAGCACGTCCTCGGCGCGCAAGCCGTTCAGGCGCTCGATGGCGTCGCCGATGTGCACGAAGTGCATGCGGCCATCGGCCTCGCGCACCACCTGGTAGAGCACGCTCAGCGGCAGGTTGCGGCCCAGCAGCTGCAGCCGGGTCTCGCTTTCGCGCAGCTGGGCCTCGGCCTGGTGCAGGCGGTCGAAGGGTTGGCGCATGCCGGCCACGAACACGGCCTGGTACAGCAGGGCGTAGCCCACCACGCGCACGCCGTCGGCCAGCATGTCGGCCCAGCCGAAGCGCTCCACGCCGCTCAGGCCCACCAGCAGCTCCGCCAGCGCGAAGGTGGCCGCCGCCCAGGCCAGCAGGCGCTCGCGCGTGCGTTGGCCGGCCGCTGGCGCATCGCGGTGCAGGCGCACCGCCGCCACCACCAGGCCCGCACACAGCACGGAGGCCATCAGCGCCGGCAGCATGCCGCCCGAGGCCTGGGAAAAGACCCGCGGCAGCGGCCCCACGGCCGCCCACACCAGCAGCAGCGAAAATGCGCCCGCCGCCACCGCCCACAGCCGGGCAGGCCCGGGCAGGGAGCAACGCAGCGCCGTGAGCAGCAGGGCGGCGCATTCGGCCACCCGCACCCAGGCGCCCAGCCACAGCGCCATGTCCGCCACCACTGGAGCAGCCGGCTGCGGGGTGGCATGGGCCAGCACGCCATGCAGGAAATTGCAGACCGCCGCGACGCCGAAACCGGCGACCAGCACGTTCGCACGGCCTTGGCCCTGTTCTTCGAGCACGTGCAGGGATACCGAGACCACCAGCAGCGCCAGCAGGATGGCCACCAGCTCCATGAAGGGCTCCAGCCCGTGCTGGCGGTCCGCGCCCTCGCCCAGGATGCCGCCGAGCGACACCATCACCAGCGCCAGCACCCCCACGACCAGCACCACCGTGACGGCAGGGGCCTGCGCGGCAAGCGTCCGCTGGGAACGGTGGACCGGGGATGTCATAGGCGCTGTGGGAGGTAGGGCGTCAGCTGCACCTCACCAGTGTATCGGGCTGTAAGCGCAAACGACTATCGGGCGAAACACGCGCGGCATGGGCACCACAATGGCCGCCGCCGCGCCACCCGGGCATCGGTCCGGCAGGTGGGCTCGGGCTCCCGTGCCGCGCCCACCTCCCGGCGTTCAGCCCTCGAGCAGCTGGCGCAGCACGAAGGGCAGGATGCCGCCGGCCTGGTAGTAGTCCACCTCGATGGGCGTGTCGATGCGCAGGGTCACCGTCACTTCCTGGCTGGAGCCGTCGGCCCGGCGGATCACCAGCGTGGCATCGCTCTGGGGCGTGAGCGCCGGATCGGGCAGCACATTGATGGTCTCCTCACCCGTGAGGCCCAGGGACTCCCAGGAGTCCGTGCCCTTGAACTGCAGGGGCAGCACGCCCATGCCCACCAGGTTGGAACGGTGGATGCGCTCGAAGCTGCGCGCCACCACGGCCTTGATGCCCAGCAACTGCGTTCCCTTGGCAGCCCAGTCGCGGCTGGAGCCGGTGCCGTACTCTTCACCGGCGAAGATCACCGTGGGCGTCTTCTGCGCCATGTACTGCATGGCGGCGTCGAAGATGAACATCTTCTCGCCCTGCAGCGGCCCCTCGTTCTGGAACAGCGTGACGCCGCCCTCCTCGCGCGAGCCATCGGCGGTGGGCGGGATCATGAGGTTCTTGATGCGCACGTTGGCGAAGGTGCCGCGCATCATCACATCGTGGTTCCCGCGGCGCGCGCCATAGCTGTTGAAGTCGGCCTTCTGCACGCCGTTGAGCTGCAGCCACTGGCCGGCCGGCGAGGTGGCCTTGATGGAGCCCGCGGGCGAGATGTGGTCGGTCGTGATGGAGTCACCGAACAGCGCCATGATGCGCGCGCCATGCACTTCGGCGGCCGTCGCGGCGCCCTGCTCCAGCGCGAAGCTGGCGAAGAAGGGTGGCTCGGCAATGTAGGTGCTGGCAGGCCAGGTGTAGGCGTTGCCGCTCACTCCCTTGATCTTCTCCCACAGCTTGCCGGGGTCGGTGCTCACCTTGGCGTAGTTCTCGCGGAAGGCCTTGCCGTTCATCGCGAACTTCATGAGCTGGTGCACCTCTTCGCTGCTCGGCCAGATGTCGCCCAGGTAGATGTCGCGCCCGCCCTTGCCCTTGCCCACGGGCTCGGTCATCAGGTCCTTGAGCACCGTGCCGGCAATGGCGTAGGCCACGACCAGCGGCGGACTGGCCAGGAAGTTGGCCTTGAGGTTGGGGTGGATGCGCGCCTCGAAGTTGCGGTTGCCCGAGAGCACGGCGGCGCAGATGAGGTCGTTGCCGGTGATGGCCTCGTTGAGCTCGGGCGTGAGGTCGCCGGCGTTGCCGATGCAGGTGGTGCAGCCGTAGCCGGCCAGTGCAAAGCCGAGCTTTTCCAGGTAGGGCAGCAGGCCGGTTTCGGTGAGGTAGTCGGTGACGATGCGCGAGCCGGGAGCGAGCGAGGTCTTGATGTGCGGCTTGACCTTGAGCCCGGCCTCCACCGCCTTCTTGGCCAGCAGGCCGGCGGCCAGCAGCACGCTGGGG
Organism: Acidovorax sp. GW458-11-26-14-TSB4; assembly: GCF_059423865.1. Lineage (NCBI taxonomy): Bacteria > Pseudomonadati > Pseudomonadota > Betaproteobacteria > Burkholderiales > Comamonadaceae > Acidovorax > Acidovorax sp. GW458-11-26-14-TSB4. The sequence goes on along the minus strand of NZ_JBWKYR010000026.1, from coordinate 60,860 downwards.
TTGGAGGTGTTGGTGCAGCTGGTGATGGCGGCGATCAGCACGTCGCCGTTGCCCACCGTCGGGTCGGCGCCCTTGGTGGGCATGGCCGCGGCCGCGTCGGCATGGGCCGTGGCCAGGGCGGGCTTGTTGCCCTCCATCTCGGCCATGGAGCGCGGCGCGCCGGCGGGCGCGGGCTTGTCCTTGGGCGCGGCTTCCTGCACCACGTCCTGGCCGCGGTGGATGTGGTGGCGCGTGTGCAGCAGCTCGGCCGGGCGGTTGAAGCCGTTCTCGGCATTGGGCTTGCTGAACAGGTCGACGAACTGGCTGCTGACCTTGCCCAGCTCGATGCGGTCCTGCGGGCGCTTGGGGCCGGCCAGGCTGGGAGTGACGGTCCCGAGGTCGAGCGAGACGACCTTGGTGTAGTCGACCTCGCCGGCCAGCGGCACGCCGAACAGGCCCTGGGCCTTGAAATAGGCTTCGAAGGCTTCGATCTCGGCCCTGGTGCGGCCCGTGCCCTGGAAGTAGTCGATGGTCTTCTCGTCCACCGGGAAGAAGCCCATGGTGGCGCCATATTCGGGCGCCATGTTGCCGATGGTGGCACGGTCGGGCAGCGCGAGGGTGCGCGTGCCCTCGCCGAAGAATTCGACGAACTTGCCCACCACCTTGTGCTGGCGCAGGATCTCGGTCACGGTGAGCACCAGGTCGGTGGCGGTGACGCCCTCGCGCAGCTGGCCTTTGAGCTCGAAGCCCACCACGTCGGGCGTGAGGAAGTACACGGGCTGGCCGAGCATGGCGGCCTCGGCCTCGATGCCGCCCACGCCCCAGCCAACCACGCCAATGCCGTTGATCATGGTGGTGTGGCTGTCGGTGCCGACCAGGGTGTCGGGGTAGTACACGCCGGCCTTGGTCTTGTGCACGCCGCGGGCCAGGTATTCCAGGTTCACCTGGTGCACGATGCCGAAGCCCGGCGGCACCACGCCGAAGGTGCTGAAGGCCTGCATGCCCCATTTCATGAACTCGTAGCGCTCGCGGTTGCGCTGGAACTCAAGCTTCATGTTGAGGTCGAGCGAATTCTTCTTGCCGTAGTAATCGACCATGATGGAGTGGTCCACCACCAGGTCCACCGGCACCAGGGGCTCGATCTTCTTGGGGTTCTTGCCCAGCCTGGCGGCCACGCTGCGCATGGCGGCCAGGTCGGCCAGCAACGGCACGCCGGTGAAGTCCTGCAGCACGACGCGCGAAACGACGAAGGGGATCTCGTCCTTGCGCTCGGCCGTGGGGCCCCAGTGCGCCAGCTGGCGCACATGCTCGGCCGTGACCTTGCGCCCATCGCAGTTGCGCAGCACCGATTCGAGCACGATGCGGATGGATACCGGCAGGCGGTTGATCGAGGGAAACTCCTTGGCGAGCGCAGGGAGCGAATAGAACTGCCCGGTCTTGCCGGACGCGGTCTTGAAGTTCTTGAGCGTGTTGGCAAACGCGTGGCGGGCGGGCTGGGGCGACGACTTGGTCGATGTGGCCATGGCTGACTCCTGTGATGCGACAAGGCCTATTCTGTCAGCCCCCGGTGGCGAATGAAACGGTGTGGGTATGCAAGCAACAGGAAGCGGTGCCCGCCTACACGCCCAAAGAGGCCCCGCAGGACCCCTCTCACGGCCAGACTGCGCACCCGCCATGCGGCCAGGGCGTGTCAGGCCACGGCCATCGATGGCAGGCGGCGCATGCCGAACCATTGCAACTCGGCCAGCAGGCCCACCGATACCACATGCACCACCAGGTAGGCCTGGCCCCACACGGTGGGCGCGACGGCCGAGGACAGCAGCAGCGCCAGGCTTGCGAAGGCCCATGCCGCATTGCCCGCGATCAACACCCACAGCAGGCCGCGGGGCGTGCTGCGCTGGCTGGCGATCACCCCGGCCAGGAGCGCATAGGCGATGAGAGCCAGGCCACTGGCCGAGACCAGACCCGACGGCAAGCCAAGCCACTGCGCCAGGGTATCGGTCAGCGCCAGGTGCAGTGCGGCAAGCAACACGCCGGTGGCGGCATCGAACCAGACCACAGCACGCAGGAACGAGGGAGAGGACAGAACGGACATCATGGTGAACTCCTTGGGCTTTGCGGTTGAAAGAGCCTCCATGGTCGCGGCGGGCGCGCACCGCGTCGATGACATGCAAGGTAATGGCCCGCATGCGATATGCCTCTAGGATGCGGGGCATGAGCAGCACACACCACGCCCCCCGCCCCTCCCTGCCCCACCGGCCTGCGGCCGCAGGCCACCGCGCAGGCCCTGCCTCGTTCGGGGACCACCTGCGCACCTGGCGCCAGCAGCGCCACCTGAGCCAGCTGGAGTTGGCCGATGAGGCGGACATCTCCACGCGCCACGTGAGCTTCATGGAGACCGGCCGCACCAACCCCAGCCGCGAGATGGTGCTGCGCCTGTGCGAGCGCCTGGCGATTCCGCTGCGCGAGCGCAATGCCCTGCTGGTGGCCGCCGGCTATGCCCCCATGTACCGCGAGCGCGCCCTGGACGACCCGGCCCTGGCCGCCGCGCGCCGGGCGGTGGAGCTGGTGCTCAAGGGCCATGAGCCCTGCCCCGCGCTGGCGCTGGACCGTTGCTGGAACGTGGTGGCCACCAACCGCGCGGCGCAGGCGCTGCTGGCCAGCCATGTGAGCCCCGAACTGCTGGAAGGCACGGTGAATGTGTTCCGCCTGAGCCTGCACCCCAAGGGCCTGGCGCCGCACATCGCCAACCTGGCCCAGTGGCGGGCCCACCTGTTCGAGCGCCTGCGCCAGCAGATACAGGCCACGGCCGACCCGGTGCTGGTCGCCCTGCAGGCCGAGCTGCTCGAATACCCCGCGCCCGATGAATCAGGTTCCATGGTGCTCGACGGGGAAATGCTGGGCGTGGTAATGCCCTTCTGCTTTCAAAGTGCGCAGGGCACGCTTTCCTTTATCAGCACCACCACCATATTTGGAACCCCGGTGGATGTGACACTGCAGGAACTGGCCGTGGAGTCATTCTTTCCGGCCGACGAATTCACCGCCCAGGTATTGCGCGAAATCGCTGCCGCCTCCAGCGGGCAGTAGTGAGCGCCAACACGGTTTCATCCGGCCACCCGGCCTGCGCCATGGCCGGGTTCAATGCAAAAAGCCCGCAACCGCGGGCTTTTTTTTCATGCGCTGCGGCACGGCACTGCCACGCCATCGATTCAGGCGATCATTCAGGCCCGCATTCAGTCGCTCAAATGGCGAATTTCTCGCGGTTCTCGTTTTGAATCCATTTGGGTGCCTTGCCACGGCCGGTCCAGGTCTGGCCGGTGGAGGGGTCGCGGTACTTGGGCGCCACCTTGGTGCCCGCACTGGCGCTACGGGCGCGGCCGCTGGGGAAAACGTCCTGCGCGGTCAAGCCGAACTCCGCCACCAGAGCACGCACCTGCGACACGGCGTCGGAGAGTTCGCGCTTGCGCGCTTCGCCGATTTGCTGTTCCAGGGCATCGCGTTGCTTGAGGAGTTCTTTGTAGCTGGTTGTCATGGTGTGTGTTACTGCTGGGTGGACAAAGGAAGTCCCATTATAGGAATAATGGGCAGACTTTGCTGGGTTTGACAAAAAATTCGTGACAAGTCGTTGAAACCGCATCCCGTTCAAAATAAATGCGTTTCCCCAGGTAATCAACCGGACCGCTCGGGCAGGTCCATTTGCGCCAATACCCGGTCGATTCTCTTGCCCTCCAGGCCGAGCACCTCGAATATCCAGCCCGCACAGGCAATGCGCTCGCCCACTGCCGGCAGATGGCCCGATTCGGCCATCAGCAAACCCGCCAGCGTGTTGTAACGGCCCCGCTCCTCCCCGGGTAAATCGCGAATATCCAGGCGCGCCTTGAGTTCGGTGACCGGCATCAGGCCGTCCAGCAGCCACAGGCCGTCTTCGCGCTGCGTGGCCCAGGCATCGGTGGCTGCGCCCGGCTGCAGTTCTCCGGTGATGGCCTCCAGCAGATCGCGCGGCGTCATGATGCCTTGCACCACGCCGTATTCGTCGACCACGAAGACCATGCGGCCCGAGCGCGCGCGGAACTGCTCGAGCAGTTCCATGCCGCTCAGGGTCTCGGGCAGGAAGGCGGCGGGCAGCGCATGCTGCTCTATCGGGCCTGGTGCCTGCAGGCCCAGCTCCAGCAGGCGCGCCACGCTGACCAGGCCCACCACCTCGTCGAGCGAGCCCCGGCACACCGGGTACCAGGAGTGGGCACCATGGCCGCCGCCGGTGCCCGCCTTCTGCAAGGCCTCGCCCACGGAGAGCCGGGCGTCCAGCCACTGCACGTCGGTGCGGGGCACCATCAGCGAAATCAGCGGCCGGTCGTCCAGGCGGAACACGTTGCGCACCATCTGGTGCTCGTGGTGCTCGATCACACCGGCATCGCGCCCTTCCTCCAGGCTGGCCACGATCTCCTCTTCGGTCACGGCGCGGCCGGCGTTGTTGTCGATGCGCAGCAGGCCCAGCACCCCCTGGGTGGACAGCGCCAGCAGGCGCACGAAGGGCTTGGCCACCATCGCCACGCCGGCCATGGGCCGTGCGACGAAGCGGGCCACGGTCTCGGGGTAGAGCTGGCCGATGCGCTTGGGCACCAGTTCGCCGAAGACGATGGTGATGAAGGTGATGACCGTGACCACCAGCGCCGTGGCGGTGATGCCGGCGGCGCGCTCGGGCGCGCCCAGCATCTGCAGCCAGCGCGCGAGGTCGTCGCTGAAGGCGGCCTCGCCGATGATGCCATTGAGCATGCCGATGGAAGTGATGCCCACCTGCACCGAGGACAGGAACTGGGTCGGGTTGTCCAGCAGCTCAAGCGCGGCATGCGCGCCCTTGTCCCCCTCGGCCGCCAGGGCCACCAGGCGCGACTTGCGGCTTGAAGCCAGGGCCAGCTCGGACATGGCAAACACGCCATTGAGCAGCGTGAGCAGCGCAATCAGCAGAAAATCCATGGTTCTACGAATGGGAACACGATGGCACTTTACTGCATAGGCGACATCCAGGGCTGCGACAGCGCCCTCGGGCGCCTTCTGGGCGAGATCGGCTTTTCCGCGAGCCGCGACACCGTCTACCTGCTGGGAGACCTGGTGAACCGGGGACCGGAATCGGCAGCCGTGCTCCGGCGCTGCATGGACGCGGGCGACGCGCTGCGCCCACTGCTGGGCAACCACGACCTGCACTTGCTGGCAGCGGCGCACGGGGCACGCAAGCCCTCGCGCAAGGACACCCTGGAGGCGGTGCTGCAGGCGGATGATCGCCAGGCGATGCTGGCCTGGCTGCGCCAGCAGCCGCTGATGCGCACGCACACCCATGCAGGGGAGCGCCTGGCCATGGTGCATGCCGGCCTGCTGCCCACCTGGACGGTGGACGAGGCGCTGGCGCTGGCGGACGAGGTGCAGCAGGTGCTGCGCGGCCCGGGGCTGCCGGATTTCCTGCACCAGATGTACGGCAACGGGCCGGACCGCTGGGACCCGGCGCTCACGGGCATGGACCGGCTGCGCACCATCGTCAACGCGATGACGCGGCTGCGCTTTTGCTCACTGGGCGGGGTGATGGATTTCGAGAGCAGCGAAAGCGCAGGCAACGCACCTGAAGGCCTGATGCCCTGGTTCGACGTTCCCGACAGGAAGGCGGCGGGCAGCCTGGTGGCCTTTGGCCACTGGTCGACACTGGGCTTGCTCGACCGCAGCGACACCCTGGCGCTGGACACGGGCTGTGTCTGGGGCGGCTGCCTCTCCGCAATGCGCTTTGGCACCACGCTGGCCGACCGCGAGCTGCTGCAGGTGCACTGCGAACAGGCCCAAAAACCAGGGTGAAGGCCCCTGGCTGCCAGCGGGAGCGCGAAGCCTCGCGCGGACTGGCCGTCAGGAGGTAACAGCGGCCTTGAACAGCGCAGCGACCTTGCGCTTGGGCTTGATGTTGGCCGACACGCTGCTGCGCGGGCCTGCCGCGCGCGAGGCTTCCCATGCGGGCGCGTTCTCACCGACAGCGCTGGCTTCGTAAGGCTTCTCGAAGAAGGGATCGCGCGAGGCCACCGCCGGGCGGAAGCCCCGGTGCTGCTCGCGCGGCTCGCGGGATTCGCGCCCGCCCCGGTATTCGCGCTCGCGCTCACGGCGCGGGCCGGACGGGATGCCGTCGCGGCCATCGCCGGTCTCGCCGGCTTCGCGCCAGGCACGGCGCCCGTCGTTGATGCGGCCGCGGGGCTGGTCTTCGTCGTACTCGATGGCTTCGAGCTCGATCTTCTTCTTGATGAGCTTCTCGATATCGGCCACCAGGCGGGCATCGCTGCCCGACACCAGGGTGACGGCCAGACCCGAGGCGCCGGCACGGCCGGTGCGGCCGATGCGGTGCACGTAGTCCTCGGCGTTGAAGGGCACGTCGAAGTTGAACACCGCGGGTACGTCCTTGATGTCCAGGCCACGCGCGGCCACGTCGGTGCACACCAGCAGGTCGACTTCGCCCTTCTTGAAGGCTTCCAGGGCCTTCAGGCGCTCGTCCTGGCTCTTGTCGCCGTGCAGGGCCGCGGTCTTGAGGCCTTCGCGCTCCAGGCTGCGGGCCAGGCGTGCGCAGCCGAGCTTGCTGTTGACGAAGATGAAGGCCTGCTTCAGTCCCCGGGTCTTGAGCACCTGGTGGATGGCACGGCGCTTGTCGTCGTCATTGGCGCTGTAGAAGCGCTGCTCCACCGTGGAGGCCGTCTCGTTGGGGCGTGCTACCTCGATGGTGACGGGGTTCTGCAGGTAGCTGCCGGCCAGGCGCTTGATCTCGGGCGAGAACGTGGCCGAGAACAGCAGCGTGGTGCGCTGCTTGGGCAGGTAGGACAGGATGCGCTGCAGATCGGGCAGGAAGCCGATGTCCAGCATGCGGTCGGCCTCGTCGAGCACCACGTACTCGACCTGGTTGAGCACCGCGTTCTTGGCCTCGATGTGATCCAGCAGGCGGCCGGGCGTGGCCACCAGCACCTCGACGCCCTTCTTGAGCTCGATGGTCTGGGGCTTCATGTCCATGCCGCCGAACACCACGGTGCTGCGCAGCTTGGTGTACTTGGCGTACAGCGCGATCTGCTGGGCGACCTGGTCGGCCAGTTCGCGCGTGGGCAGCAGCACCAGGGCGCGCACCGGGTGGCGGGCGGGCGAGGTGGAGCTGCTCTCGTGCTTGAGCAGGCGCTGCAGCAGCGGCAACGAAAACGCGGCCGTCTTGCCGGTGCCGGTCTGGGCGGCTCCCATCACGTCCTGGCCGGTGAGCACCACCGGAATGGCCTGGGCCTGGATGGGCGTCATGGACTCGTAGCCCATTTCGGCCACGGCACGCGCCAGCGGCTCGGCCAGCGAAAGATTGGAAAAAGAACTTGTCATTTAGCCTTCTATTGTCGCACTGGCGGCCCAAACACACCATGGGGGTGGTAAGCAAGGGTGAATTCACGGAGCGATGCGGCAAGAAGACTGGCTTGGCTGCTTTTATTTCGATAGCACCAAAGCAATAACCATCAAGCTGCAGATGGTAATTTTGGAGGAATTACTCCAGCACCGCGCGCAACTGGCGCGTGGTGACCGCCAGGCGCCGCGCGCCGATCTGGGCGATGTTGTTCATCACCGTGAGCGCAGCCTCGGGGTACTGGCGTCCCCAGGCATCGAAATGCACCCGCGACAGCCGTACCGCCTGCGCCGGCCCCAGTTCGGCCCCGGCGCTGGCGGTGCGCGCCGCGCCGTTGAGGAAGGCCATCTCGCCGAACGCCATGCCCGGCCCCACGGTGGCCAGGCGCAGCCCGCGCTCGGGCGGCCACTGGGTCACCAGGGTGATGTGGCCCGACTGCACGACCAGCAGGTCGCGGTCGGCGTCGCCGGCGTTGAACACCACGCCATGGGCCGCCACGGGCAGGGGCTCGAGCACGGCCTCGAGCGCCACCCGTGCATCGGCGGGAATGCCTTCGCCGATCTCGCCAAGGATGTCCTGCTCGGGATAGACGGGCCGTTCGTTCTCGGGCCGCTCGGCCAGGATAGCGGCCTCGGCCCATTCCAGGGCCCGGTCGCCATCGGCGAAGCTGCGCACGCCCTCGCCCACGTTCTCGGCGGCCACCCGGTCGAGTGCCGCCACGGCGCAGGCGATGCCCTGCTGCCCGAGGTCACGCACCAGGGCCCGCAGCTGCGCCAGCGCCGTGCTGTCCCAGGCCGGCACGCGGCTGGCGTCGAGCACCACCCAGCGGTGGCGCGGCTGCAGCAGCAACCGCACCTGTTCGGCCAGGTGCGCGGCCACGCCGAAGGACATCACGCCCTGCAGCTCGAACACCGCCACCTGGTTCATGCGCGGCGCCAGCCAGATGTCGGAGCCGGCGCGGCGCAAGCGGCGCGACCGCAGCTGCCCGTCCAGCCGCACGTGGCGCAGCACCTTGGCGGCCGAGTCGTGCAGCAGCACGAACGTGGCCACCACCAGCCCAGCCACCAGCGCACCCACGCCGCCCACGACGGCGAACACCAGGGCCACCAGCCAGCTTTGCGCCCAGGTCACGCGGGAACGGCGCGCATAGCCCGGCGACCACAGCAGGGCGGGCACTTGCATCAGCCCCGCCAGCACCAGTCCGCCGGCCAGGCAGGCCATGGGCACCCAGTGCAGCCACCAGGCCCCCGTGAGCGCCACGGCCAGCATGATGCCGGCATGCCAGCGCGGCGCACTGGCCGAGGGCCCCGCCTGCGCCAGCACGATGCGCGAGCGCGAAGCGCTGGTGGACGCCGGGATCATGCCCGCCAGGCCGCACAGCACGCCCAGCAGGCTCTCGCGCCGCAGCGCCTGGTTGGGGTTGCCGCGCAGGCCGTGGTCGAGCTCCAGCTCCTGGTTGAAGACCAGGATCTCCAGGCTGTTGACCAGTGCCATCAGCAGGGCCAGCACCACCAGCGCCGAGCCATGCCGCTGCGCCAGCACCAGCCAGGGGATGCCCGTGAAGTCAGGCCACAGCGGCCCGGCAAAGGCGCTCTGGCGGACGGCCGGTGCGAACACATTGTCCATGCCCAGGCCCCACAGACCTGCCACGGCCACGGCCAGCGCCACCAGCACCACGGCCGTGAGCAGGCCCGGCATGCGCGGCCAGCGCCGGCGCAGCAGCACCGCCAGGCCCACCACCGCCAGGGCGGCCACGGCGTGCCAGGCTGTGCGCAGGTCCCAGCCCCAGCCCGCGCCGGCCCCCAGGCCATTGCGCAACTGGCCCACCACCATGGACAGGCCCACGCCCGCGGCAAAACCATGGGTCACCGAAATCGGCAAAAAGCGCGCCACCGAAGCCAGGCGCAGCACGCCCAGCAACCACTGGAAACCGAAGGCCAGGGCCACCGTGGCACCGCTCACGGCCAGCACCTGGCGCGCCGAGAGGCCCAGGCTGCCGGCCGCGCCATGGGCCGTGGCCAGCACGGCAGCGAACAGCAGGGCCACCACGGTGGTGGGCGCGTAGACCACCCCCGGGCGCGGCGTCAGCACCGTGAGCAGCAGGCCGGGCAAGGCGGCCGACCACAGGGCCAGGGCCGCCAACGAGTAGCTGCCCGCCAGCGGCGCGAAGGCCAGCAGCCCCAGGCCCACGGCATGCGGGACGGTGACGGCAGCGGCCGACCAGGCAGCTGCCGCGCCCGAGGGCGGCGACACTGCGGGCCTGGCGCCGGCCGTGCCCCGGCCCAGCGCAGCGGAGGGCGGCTCAGCGCCCATCACAGGCTGCGCGCGGAAAAGGTGTCACAGCCCTTGACGCTGCCGTTCTGCAGGCCGTTGTTGAACCAGCGCTGGCGCTGGGCGCTGCTGCCATGGGTGAAGCTCTCGGGCACCACCCGGCCGCCGCCAGCGCGCTGCAGGGCGTCGTCGCCGATCTTGGCGGCGGCGTTCATGGCCTCTTCCACATCGCCCTGCTCCAGGATCTTGCGGGCGGCCTGCGCATGGTGGGCCCAGACGCCGGCAAAGCAGTCCGCCTGCAGCTCCAGGCGCACGGACAAGGCGTTGTACTCGGTCTTGCTCACACGGCCGCGCATCTGGTCCATCTTGCCGCTGATGCCCAGCAGGTTCTGCACATGGTGGCCGACCTCGTGCGCGATCACATAGGCCTGCGCGAAATCGCCGGGCGCGCCCAGGCGGTTCTTGAGGGTTTCATAAAAGCCCAGGTCGATGTAGACCTTCTGGTCCGCCGGACAGTAGAACGGGCCCATGGCCGCCTGGCCGGCACCGCAGGCCGTGGGGGTGGAGCCGCGGAACAGCACCAGCCGAGGTTCCTGGTAGGTGCCGCCGCCCTGGCGGAACACGCCCTGCCACACGTCCTCGGTGTCGGCCAGCACGGTGGAGACGAAGCGCGCCATGGTGTCGTCGGCCGGCGGGCGGTGTGCCGGCCCCTGCGGTTGCTGCTGCACCTGCGCGGGCGGCCCGCCGCCGCTGAGCAGGCCCAGGATGGTGAGCGGGTTGATGCCCAGCACCCAGCCGCCCACCAGGGCAATGACGATGGTGCCGATGCCGATGCTGCGGCCACCGAAGATGGGCGAACCGCCGCCCCCACCGCCACCCTCGTGCCGGCGGTCCTCCACGTTGTCGGATTCCCGATTGCCTTCCCATTTCATCGCACGTTCTCCAGCACCCCCTGAACCGGTGGGGGCAATGGGCAGCATGTTACGCGCGCCCGGCCCTCCCGGCTGCCCAATGCAGGTAGGAAACCGGCGCGCTACCATGCAGGCAGTTTTCCCCACACCGCCCTGCCCCATGCTGCCCCACCCCCACCACCTGCCCTCGGGCGCCAGCAACCCCGTCATCCTGCTCACGGGCTTCGACCCCTTCGGCGGCGATGCCGTCAACCCCAGCTGGCTGCTGGCGCAGGCGCTGCAGGGCCAGAGCATCGGCGGGCATACCGTGGTCTCGGCGCAACTGCCCACCGTGTTCGGCCAGGCGCTGGAACGCCTTTCCGCCCTGCACCGCCAACTGCGCCCGGCCCTCACCGTGTGCCTGGGCCAGGCCGGCGGCCGGGCGGCGCTGTCGATCGAGCGCATCGGCATCAATGTGGACGACGCGCGCATCCCCGACAACCGGGGCGCGCAACCCATCGACCATGCCATCGTGCCGGACGGCCCGGCGGCCTACTTCGCCAGCCTGCCCATCAAGGCCATGCTGCGGGCGGTGCAGCGTGCGGGCGTGCCGTGCGAGGTATCGCAGACCGCCGGAACCTTCGTCTGCAACCACGTGCTCTACGGCCTCATGCACCTGCTGGCCACCGAGGGCGCGGCCGGCGTGCGCGGCGGCTTCGTGCACGTGCCCTGGCTGCCTGGCCAGGGCACGCCGAGCCTGCCCCTGCGCGACGCCGTGCGCGGCCTGCACACGGCCCTGTGGGCGGCCGTGCTGGCACGGCAGGACATCGCGCTCGGGGCCGGCGCCACCCACTGAACCCCGGGCAGGCCCGGTGCCTGAAACGCACCCAGGCTGTGTACAGTCGGCGCATGCATTCCACAGCGCCTTCCACCCCACCCCCCCTGCTCGGCCCCGAGGCCACGGCCGCCCTGCTGCCCTGGGCGGCGCTGGCCGACGAGATCGCGGCCCTGTTGCGCGACGATGGCATCGAGGTGCCTGCGCGCAGCGTGCTGCCGCTGGCGGGCGGCGCGCGCCTGTTCGTGATGCCGGCCAGCGACCGCACGGTGGCCATGGCCAAGCTGATCACCCTGACCCCGGGCAACGCGGCGCGCGGTCAGCCCACCATCCAGGGCGACGTGGTGGTGTTCGACGTGGCCAGCGGCGAGCGCCGCATGGTGCTGGACGGCCCCACCGTCACGGCCCGGCGCACGGCGGCCGTCTCGCTGCTGGCGGCGCAGCGCCTGGCGCCGGTGCCGCAGGGCCCGCTGCTGGTGGTAGGCGCGGGCGTGCAGGGCCTGGCCCACGTGCAGGCCTTCGTCGAGGTGCTCGGTGTGCGCGAGGTCTGGGTGGCGTCGCGCAGTGCAGCCAGCGCCGAGGCCCTGGCGCAGGCCGCACGCACGCTGGGCGCCCAGGCCCGCGTGGTGCAGGACGCCGACGCAGCCCTGGCGCACTGCCCGCTGGTGGCCGCATGCACACCGGGCACGGCGCTGGTGCTGGGTGCCCGGCCGCGTCCCGATGCCTTCGTGGCGGCGGTAGGCGCCTACACCCCTGCCATGGCGGAGCTGTCGCCTGCGCTGTGCCAGTGGATGGTGCAGCAGGGCACGGTGGTGGTGGACACGGCCGATGCGGTGCACGAGGCCGGCGACCTGCTGCAGGCCGGGATCGACGTGGCGCGCCTGCCCACGCTGCGCGATGTGGTGCGGGAAGACGGCGGCCTGCGCGCCCGCAGCGGTCCGGTGCTGTTCAAGAGCTGCGGCTGGGCCGGCTGGGACCTGGCGGCCGCCCGCCTGGTGTTGCGCTCTGCCCGCAGCGCGCCAGCGGGGCATTGACGGGAGTCGGGGAGCGGAGGCACATTCCCAGCCAGGCCCAATACCATGACCCACCCCACCCGATTCCGCGGCCAGAGCCTGCGCACGCAGATCTCGCTGGTGTTCGCGTTGCTGGTGGTCGGTCTGGCCGTGCTGCTGTCCGTGGGGTTTGGCGAACTGCTCAAGCGGCGCGTGCAGCGCGATGCCAGCCAGGCCCTGCACCACGTCGCCGACAACGCCAGCCGGCAGCTGGCCCAGGGCCTGTTCGAACGCAGCCGCGTGGTGCAGGTGCTGGCCGAAGCGCCGGGCATCTGGGAGCGCGGCCTCGACTCGCTGGAGGTGCGCCAGCTGCTGGCGCGCAGCCAGGCAGTCGACCCGCACAGCCTGTGGATCGGCGTGGCCGATGCACAGGGCGTGGTGCGGGCGGCCACCCAGGGCCTGCTGGAAGGCCAGGATGTGCGCGAGCGGCCCTGGTTCGTCGCTGGGCTGGCAGGGCTGCATGTGGGCGACGTGCACCCGGCCAAGCTGCTCGAAAAGCTGCTGCAGCCCACCGCCTCGGGGGAGCCACACCGTTTCGTGGACTTTTCTGCCCCCATCCGCAACGCGCACGGCACGGTGGGCGTGCTGGGCCTGCACGGCAGTTGGGAGTGGACGCGCGAGGTGCTCGAAAGCCTGGCGCCGATCGGCATCCAGGGTACCTCGGCGGACCTGTTCGTCTTCGACCGCACGGGCCAGCTCATCTTCTCGCCCCCGCAGTACCGGCGCCAGCTCGAAGCCGCCGGTCAGCGCCTGCCCGTGCCACTGACCGTGGCCACGCGCGAATCGGGCACGCGCCCCGCGAGCGTGGTGCTCTGGGCCGATGGCCGGGACTACCTCACCGCGAGCGTGCGCATGGAAGCGCGCAATGCGGCCAGCGACCTGGGCTGGCACATCGTGGCCCGCGACCCGGTGGAGATCGCCTTCGCGGACGCCAAGCGCGCGGTGCGCATGGCCCTGGTGATCGGCCTGCTCGCCGCGGCCCTCGCCGCCGCCCTGGCATGGTTCGCGGCGCGCCGCCTGAGCGAAGACCTCTACGCCCTGGCCGATGCCGCCAGCCGCGTCGAGTCGGGAAAGCCTGGAGCCACGATCCCGCTCGTCACCCACAACCGCGAGGTGCACCAGCTGTCTTCGGCCCTGAGCAGCATGACGGAGCGCCTGATCGCAGCCAAAGGGGCCATGGAAGACCAGGTGCGCCTGCGCACGCTGGAGCTGCAGGCCGCCAACCGCGCCCTGGACCTGCAGGCGCGTACCGATGCGCTCACCGGCCTGCTCAACCGCCGGGGCTTCGACAGCCGGATGGAGTTTGCGCTGGCCCTGGCACGGCGCAGCGGCCGGCCGCTGAGCGTGGTCTCACTGGACGTGGACCACTTCAAGGGCGTGAACGACCGCTTCGGGCATGAGGCGGGCGACGAGGTGCTGCGGCGCCTGGCGCAGACGCTGCAGCAGCGCCTGCGCGCCTCCGACGTGATCGCGCGGCTCGGCGGCGAGGAGTTTGCCGTGGTGCTGCCCGACACCGCAGCGGAGGATGCGCTTGCCATCGCCCAGTCCATCGTGGACGGCATGGCAGCGCAGGAAGACCCGCTGGTGGGGCGCATCACGGTCAGCGCCGGCATTGCCAGCCTGCGCGATGCGCCGGACAGTGCGCTCGAACTGCTGCGCCGCAGCGACGCAGCTCTCTACGCAGCCAAGGGCCAGGGGCGCAACAGGGTGTGCGCGGAGCCGGAACCCGGCCCGGCGCTGAAATAGTCCCCCAGGCGGTCGGCAAGTTGGTCGAGTTCGCCATCATGGTGCTTGCGCGCCGTGGCCAGCTGTTCCCGCGCATAGGGCGGGTGGCCGAGCATCATGGCCGTGTTGACGCAGTGGCCGCGCTTGGCCATCTGCAGGATGAAGGCATCCAGCACTTCGCAGGGCCAGTAGTGGATATCCGCCTCACCAGTGTGGTCGTGGCGGGCGGCAGACAGGGTGGGCAGGTCGGCACCCGCCGTGGTGCGGGGTGCGGACGGTTCAACAAAGTCGATCATGTTGGACTCCTTCACACAGACCCGCGGACATCCACAGGCGTGCATCCATGCTAGGAAACTTACCAACGTTTGCACTTCAGCCGAAGTGCACTGGCCCTGTAGGACAGGACCACGGGCGGCACGCTCGCCCGGGAAACGCTCAGGCCTTGGGCAAGGTGACCCCGACCTGGCCCTGGTACTTGCCGCCCCGGTCCTTGTAGGAGACTTCGCAGACATCGTCGGGATCGCTTTCGAAGAACAGCACCTGTGCGCAGCCTTCGCCCGCGTAGATGCGCGCGGGCAGCGGCGTGGTGTTGGAGAACTCCAGCGTCACATAGCCTTCCCACTCGGGCTCGAAGGGCGTGACGTTGACGATGATGCCGCAGCGCGCATAGGTGCTCTTGCCCAGGCAGATGGTGAGCACGTTGCGCGGAATGCGGAAATATTCCATGGTGCGCGCCAGCGCAAAGCTGTTGGGTGGGATGATGCAGCTGTCGCCATGGAAGTCGACGAAGCTCTTCTCGTCGAAGTGCTTGGGGTCCACCACGGTGCTGTGGATGTTGGTGAACACCTTGAATTCGGGCGCGCAGCGGATGTCGTAGCCATAGCTGCTGGTGCCGTAGCTGATGATCTTGCGGCCCTCGGCCTCGCGCACCTGGCCGGGCTCGAAGGGTTCGATCATGCCGTGCTCGGCCGCCATGCGGCGGATCCATTTGTCGCTTTTGATGCTCATTGACTTACTCCTGCGCGCATTTTAGAAGCTTGTCCCGCAATCACAGTCCTGACATGCAGGTTTTGCATGCTTCTTGCTAAACACGCTGCGTCCATAGACCATCGATGCCATGCACCCCACCATCCAAGTCTTGACCTCCCTGGCCTTTACGGCGACCCTGCTGGCCTGTGGCGCCGCGCGAGCCCAGTTGGCCAGCGATGCGTCCGCAGCCAAACAGGCGCAGGACGCATGCCGCAGCGAGGTGTCGAAGTTCGAGGAAGCCATCGGCTTCGTGCGCCGCTCGCAGGGCAACCAGGCCGCGGCCGAGCTCAAGGAAAAGCTGCTGCCCGCCAAGGTCGAGAGCGACATCCTGTTCAAGGACGGCTACTGCGGCCTGGCGCGCTACATCCGCGAGAAAAAACTCAATCGCTGAGGGCCTGGCTGATCACCGTGCGCTCGACCAGGCGGTCGTCGCCCAGCACGATCATCGCGAACAGCAGTTCGTCCAGGTTGCGCGCCTGGGCGGTCTTGCGCGCCAGCAGCGGTGTGGCGGCGGGGTTGATGACCACGAAATCCCCTTCGCAGCCCGGCTGCAGGTTGCCCACCGCGCCACCGAGGCCCAGGGCCTTGGCGGCTCCGGCCGTGTGCTGCCACCACAGCTGCTGGGGCGACAGGCTCAGGCCCTGCTTGGTCTGGCCCTCGCGCCCCACGTAGTAGGCGGCCAGCATGGTGCGAAACGGGCTGAAGCTGGTGCCGCCGCCCACGTCGCTGGCCAGGCCATAGCCAAAACCCACGCGGTCGGCGCCCGCGTAGTCGAAGAAGCCGCTGCCCAGAAACAGGTTGCTCGTCGGGCTGACGGCGGCCACGGTGCCGGTGTCGCGCATCAGCGCACGGTCGTCGTCGTCGAAATGGATGCAGTGGGCGTACACGGCGCGCTCGCGCATCAGGCCGTAGTCGCCGTACACGCCCAGGTAGCTGCGCGAGGCCGGGAACAGCTCGCGCGCCCAGCGCACTTCGTCGAGGTTCTCGGCCACATGCGACTGGATCCACACGTCGGGGTGGCGCGCTGCCAGCTCGCCCGCACCGCTCAGCTGTTCGTGCGTGCTGGTGGGTGCAAAGCGCGGCGTGATGGCATAGCCCAGGCGGTCCACGCCGTGCCAGCGGCGGATCAGCGCCTCGGTGTCGATGAGGCTCTGCTCGGTCTGGTCGCGCACGCCGTCGGGCGAATGGCGGTCCTGCAGCACCTTGCCGGTGATCAGGCGCAGCTGCTGGCGCTGGGCTTCGGTGAACAGCGCGTCCACGCTGGCCGGGTGCGAGGTGGCAAACGTCAGCGCCGTGGTCACGCCATTGCGCAGCAGTTCATCGACGAAGAAGCCGGCCACCTGGGCACCATACGCCGGGTCGACGAAGCGCGACTCGTGCGGGAAGGTGTAGTTCTCCAGCCAGGGCAGGAGGCCCGCGGCCGGGGCACCGATCACGTCCGTCTGCGGGAAGTGGATGTGCATGTCGACGAAGCCCGGCGCGATGAGTCGGCCCGGCAGGTGCTCGACCACCCCCTGCCCGTATTCAAGGGCCAGGGCATTCCAGGCCCCCGAGGCCACCACGCGCTGGCGGCCGGCACCATCGGGGGCAATGGCCAGCAGGCCATCTTCGTCGTACAGGGCCGAGCCGTCGTCGGCAAAACGCAATAGGGCAGAACGGTAGACATGCATGGGCGCGAGCTTAGCGGTAGCGGCCACCCGCTGCATATTCTTGTGCCTATAGTGGGTATGCGAGACTCGTCAGTGCGCTGGTTTCACCAAAGCGCCACAACGCCAACAACCGTAGCAAGCGCGCGGCCAAGGCGAGGGCCTCCGTGCAAGGGCCGCCCCGCCGCACTGGAGGCGTCCCCCTTCCCGAATTGCGCAGCAATTCGAGAGAAGGGGGAAGGCGCGAAGCGACTCAGGGGGTTGTTCTCTATCTCTAGTGGCTGAGTTTGCCCTGCACGCCTTCGGCAAGCCAGTTCATCTTGAGGATCTGCTCGTCGCCGAGCACCTGGCCGGCCGCGATGACCTCGCGGCCTTCGTTGTCGCGCACGGGCGCCTTGCCGGCGCGGAACGGGTGCAGCGTGCCCGCGCCCACGGCCTTCTGCGCGGCCAGCACTTCCTCCTGCACGGCCTTGGGCACCTTGGGGCCGAAGTCGCCCACGCGGATCAGGCCTTCGCGCACGCCCCCCCACAAGGTGCCGCTCTTCCAGGTGCCGGCCTGCACCGCGCGCACGCGCTCGGTGTAGTACTTGCCCCATTGGTGGGTGACGGCAACGATCTGTGCGTCGGGTCCGGCACTGCGCATGTCGGAATGGTAGGCCACGGCCATCTTGCCGCGCTCCTGGGCCGCGGCCATCACGGCGGTGGAGCCGGTGTGGAAGGCGATCACGTCCACGTCCTGGTTGAACAGCACCATGGCGGCGTCGCGCTCCTTGGGCGGATCGAACCAGACGTTGAGCCACACCACCTTGACCGTCGCCTTGGGGTTGACCGAGCGCATGCCCAGGGTGAAGGCGTTCAGGCCCTGCAGCACCTCGGGGATGGGAAAGCCCGCCACGTAGCCGGCCACGCCGGTCTTGCTCATGCGGCCGGCGGCGATGCCGGCGAGGTAGCGGCCCTCGTAGTAGCGCGCGTTGGCGGCGGCCACGTTGGCGGCCGTCTTGTAGCCGGTGATGGACTCGAACTTCACGTTCGGGTAGTCCTGCGCGACCTTGAGCGTCGGCTCCATGTAGCCGAAGCTCGGCGTGAAGATGATCTGGTGCCCCGTGGCCGCCAGGTCGCGGATCACGCGTTCGGCGTCGGCGCCCTCGGCCACGTTCTCGACGAAGCTGGTCTTGACGTCCTTGCCCAGCGCCGCTTCCACGGCCTTGCGGCCCTCGTCGTGCTGCTTCGTCCAGCCGGCCTCGGTAATGGGCGAGACATAGACAAAGCCGGCCTTGACGGGCGCCGCGCCGGCGGCTGCAGGCGCGTTCTTGCTGGATTGGGACAAGGCGGGGGAGATGGAAACGGCGCCGAACAGCGCACTCACACAGACCGCACGCAGTGCGGTGGCGAGGTTTTTATACATGGTAGTCCTCTACATGGTCCCGAGACAGAAAAAGCAAAAGGCTGCCGGGACAGCAGCCTTTGCGGGCCACAATTGTACCAAGGCGCCGGAAAAGGCGCTGCGCGAGTGGCAGCGCCCGGGGCCTCAGTCGCGCACGCTGGTGGTGGTGTAGCCTGCGGCGGAGGTGATCTCGCTTTCGGTGAAGGGCACCCGCAGCCACTGCTTGGCGCCGTAGGCGCGGGTGTAGTCGGCGAAGTGCGGCGAGGCCGGGTCGTCCGACAGCGAGAAGGTCAGGAAGGTATGGGCCTGTACCCCACCGGCCGGGAAGCTCACCACCTGCATGTAGCTGTTGCCGTAGGACTGGCCGACCATGGAATAGCCGCCCTCTCCGATGGGGTTGTCGGAGCAGGTGATGGTGAAGTAGCCGGCCCCGCCGCAGCCACCATACAGCGGGATCTTGCTGCCGTTGCGCAGGGAGTACAGCACATCGCCGCGCTGCGCATCCATGGCAAAGCCGCTGGCCTGCACCTTGGCCACCGCGGCGCCGAAGGCCTGGCGCAAGGCATCCGCCGCACCGGGCTTGAGGTCGCGCGGCGTGTTGAGCGGGTCGGCGGGGTCGAAGGGCACGGCGTAGAGTTGCGAAGCCGGCAGTTGCTTGGCGCTCCAGAACTCGTCCCAGACATGCGAGCCGCGTGCCGTGGTGTTGCCGGTGTTGTCCCAGGTACGCAGCGCGGCGCAGGCGGCAGTGACATCTACCGTGCGCACGGCGACGACGGCGATCTGCGGTGTGCTGCAGACCATGTCCAGCGCATGGGCCTTGAAGCGCTCGGCGCTGTAGACGCGGCTGTTGAGCACCATCTGCCGCACGATGGCGCTGCTGGCCTGCTTGCCCGGGTAGCCATCGGTGCCCGCGAAGCGGTCCTGCACCATCTGGTGGCCCAGGCGGGTGCGCAGGCTCAGCGCCTCGGTGCCGGCGGCGCCGAAGATGGCCGGGTAGCCGGTCAGCAGGGCCTTGGCATTGGTGGACCAGTAGCTGTCGTTCATGTTGCCCACATAGTCCTCGCGCAGCAGGCTGGGCATGCGCGAGCGGCCCACCGCCCCCTTTTGCACCGAGTCGGCATCGCTGCCCCAGTCGCAGGCGCTGCGCGAACCGTCGAAGAACGGCGCATTGGGAATCGCCGCCGCCATGGCCTTGCCGAAGGTGGTGGTGCAACTGGCCACCTGCTCGGGCGACACGTTGGGCACGGCACCGATGTCGGCATACCAGGCCTTGGCATGGCCCCGGCCCACGGCCACGGTGTTGACCCAGGGGATGGCCGCCTCCTCCCGCTGGATGGCCATGAACTCGTCGAGCGAGCCGGCCTGGTTCCAGCGCATCCAGTTGCGGAAGGTGCGGAAGTTCTCGCCATTGATGTCGCGGATCGCGAAGGCCTTGGTGCCGCTCCAGCCCAGGGCCGGGTTGAGCAGGCCCATGTTCAGCATCGGTCCGTACTCGGACTTGTAGAGCGTGCGCGTCACGGCCGTGGTGGCACCCGCCGCATTGCGCACCTGAACGGTGATGGCCTTGGCCGCCATCTTCACGCTCTTGCCATCGCGCTCGTAGCTGGTCGGGTTGCCCGGCGTGAGCGTGAGCTCGTAGAAGCCGAAGCGGCGCGCGGTGGAAACGGTGTGGCTCCAGGCCACGTTGTCGTTGAAGCCGATGAGCACGACCGGTATGCCCAGGAAGGACACGCCGCTGACGTTGAGCTCGCCCGGGATGGTGAGCTGCGCCTGGTAGAAGCGGTCCGGCCCGGTCCAGTACCAGTGCGGATTGCCGAACAGCACGCTGCTGCCCTCCCCCGTGACCGCGGAACCGAAGCCGTACATGTTGCTGCCCACACCTTCGGTGCCGCCCACCGCCAACTGGGGGGCCCGGGTGTCCGCCGGGTCGAAGGCGGCGACTTGGCGGGCCGCGGATCTCGTGGCCGCACCATTGCCGGCCAGGCGGGCAGCCGCTGGCGGCTGGGCGTTGGCGATGTTGGGCAGGAAGTTGCTGTAGCCGCCCGCCAGATTGGCGGCGTACATGCGGCGCCAGATGTCCTGCGCCGTGATGGGCAGCACCCAGGCTTCGGAGCGGCAGGCCGCATGGGCGCGGGTGCCGGCCTTGGCTTCCAAAACGTAGCGGTTGTAGCCGGCTGCAAACCCCTCGACCAGCTTGCGCATGTTCTCCGGCTGGGCGGCGGCCATGGCATCCACGGCGTCGGGCGAGAGCACGTGGCGGTGGAAAAAGTCCGAATCGAGGTTGCTCGGCTGGCCGATGGTGCTGTCGTGCAGCAGCGTGGCTTCTCCGCCCAGGTACTGCGAGCGCTCGCCCCGGTAGGTCAGGAAGGAATCGGCCATGGTGCACAGGTTGTCCTCGGCCTGCGCGTAGCCGTAGCCGTAACCCGCCCCGGCCCAGTTCGATGCCTTGATGTGCGGCACGCCCATCTCGGTGCGCCGGATCTCGGCGCTGTAGCCGCTCCCGCCATCGTCGCCGCCGCACGCGGCGAGCAGTGCTGCCAGGGCCAGCAGGGAAAGCGGCCGGGAGCCGCTGCGTATCAGATGCCTCATTGCTGTTGTCTCCTTGTGCCCTCTTTGGTGGGGCACAGGCAGCTTAGGCAGCTGCGGCGGCGCTGGCTTGAACGCAGCGGCTAGGTTGACTGGTGTCCTGAGTTGGAAGTTCGTTGAAGAAAGAAATCTGCCGAAATCGCTGCCAGGCTAGGCGCAAAGCACAGCCATGCCGGGTGGCATGGCGCGCATTTGTAACGACGCATGGCGGCGATTGTCGGGAGATTTATTCAACGAATTTCGAACTTGGGACACTAGGGGCCTACTGGGCCTGCCAAGTGCGCAAGGCGTGTTCGTCCACCATCACGGCCACGCTGCCGGCGTTGGCCAGGAAGGACGGCGGCAGGCCGAAGTAGCGCTGGAAGGTGCGGCTCATGTGCGCCGCATCGGTGAAGCCGCCGGACAGGGCGATCTCGGTCAGCGAGCCGCCCGTGGCCATGAGCTGCACCGTGCGCCGGATCTTGGCCCACAGCAGGTAGCGCTTGATCGACATGCCGGTCTGTTCGCGGAACAGGTGGGTCATGCGGTCCGGCGACAGGCAGGCCAGGCTGGCCAGTTCCTTGAGCGCGATGGTGCTGCCCTGCCCCGAAGCGACGTGCAGGCGGTGCAGCACCCGGTCCACGCGCGGGTCCAGCAGGGCCCGCTGCGCCTGGGCGCCGCAGATGCACTGGACCATGCGGTTGCTCAGTTCACGCAGTTGCGCGGAGCTGAGCTGGCCGTGCAGCGCACCCGCGAACTGGTCGCGCAGCGCACCGAAGCAGGCCGCATCGATGGTCAGGATGGGGCGCTCGCCCAGGGTGAGCGAGAGCTCGCGAAAAGCCGCCGAGGCCGGATCGATGTTCAGCGACAGCAGGCCGCAGCCATCGGCATCAAGCTGGCGCGGCACATGGGGCGCCACCAGCGCGGCGGTACAGCGCAGCACGCTGCCGTCCACGGTGACGAGCGTGAACGGGTGCCCGCTGACGGAGGCCAGCAAGGTGGCCGAAGAGCGTGCCGTGAGGCCGGACTGGATGGCCGGCGTGATGTAGAAGAAGCGGTCGTCCCAGAGGTGCAGGTGGTTGGGTGTCGGCATGCGTGGTGCCTGATCGGTGGTGTTGTCTCCTGCACCATTGTGGGGCAGAAGACCGATCAGGGCCAGCGCGCGTTGCCCACCTGCACGGCGGGCGCGTGCTCAATGCAGGCGCAATGTGCCGGTGGCAGCACCCAGGCGGAAGGCCCCCACCACCTCCGCCAGGCGGGCGGCCTGGTCCTTCAGGCTCTCGGCCGCGGCCGTGGACTCTTCCACCAGCGCCGCGTTCTGCTGCGTCATCTGGTCGAGCTGGTTCACGGCCACGTTGACCTGGCCGATGCCCTGGCTCTGCTCCGAGGCCGCGGCGCTGATCTCGCCGATGATGTCGGTCACGCGGCGCACGGAGCTGACGATCTCGTCCATGGTGCTGCCCGCGTTCTGCACCAGGGCGGCACCCGATTCCACCTTCTCGACCGACTGGCCGATCAGGGTCTTGATCTCCTTGGCCGCCTCGGCGCTGCGCTGCGCCAGGCTGCGCACTTCGCTGGCCACCACGGCAAAGCCGCGGCCCTGTTCGCCCGCACGCGCCGCTTCCACCGCCGCGTTGAGTGCCAGGATGTTGGTCTGGAAGGCGATGCCATCGATGGTGCCGATGATGTCGCTGATCTTCTTGCTGCTGGCGTTGATCGCGTCCATGGTGCTCACCACCTGGGCCACGACCTCGCCGCCGCGCTGCGCCACCTGGGCGGCCGATGCGGCCATCTGGTTGGCCTGCACGGCCGAGTCGGCGCTCTGGCGCACGGTGCTGGTGAGCTCTTCCATGGAGGCGGCCGTCTCCTCCAGGTTGCTGGCGGTCTGCTCGGTGCGCGCGCTCAGGTCCTGGTTGCCGACGGCGATCTGCGCGCTGGCCGTGGAGATGCTGTCCACCACGCCGCGCACCTGCTGCAGCGAGCCGTGCAGCGCGCTGCGCATGGCGTCGAGCGAGCGCAGCAGGTGGCCGGTTTCGTCGTTGGCGTAGCTGGCCTGGGGGCTGCCGGTCAGGTCCATGTTGGCGATGGACTCGGCAATCGCCTCGGCCTTGCGCAGCGGGCGCGTGATGCTGGCGGCCAGCAGCCAGGCCAGCAGGGCCCCGAGCACCAGGGAGACGGCTGTGCACACATAGAGCAGCATGGTGGTCTGCGAGCGCAGTTCCTCGGCGCGCTTGCCTGCGGCATCCAGGTCGGAGCGCTGGGCATCGACCAGCTGCTGCACGCCGGCCAGGTAGTCGCGCGACGTGGGCTCGAACCGCTCCGTGAACACCTTGCCTGCATTCTCGGCATCACCGGCCTGCTTGAATTTGCTCACCTCTTCGCGGGCGGCCAGGTAGGCCTTGCGCAATTCACCCACCTTGGTGAACAGTTCCTTCTCGGCGCGCGTGTCCATCTTCGATTCGATGAACTTCTGCAGCTCGTTGGTCTGGCTGATCGATGCGGCCGTGGCGGGCGCAAAGTAGGCAATCAGCGATGCATCGCTGCTCTTGGCGATGGCGGCCGCGCGCTGCACACCCGAGGTGGTGTGGCGCAGCCAGTCGGCACCGGCACGCTCGACCTGGATGTTGTCGTTGACCATGGTGTCGATCTCGGTGCCCAGTTGGCCCAGACGGACCACGGCCACGATGGAACTGAGCAGGAACAGGGCAAGAATCACACCGAGCACCAGGGTCAGGCGCTTACCGATGGACAGCTGATTGAGAAACATGGGGAAGGCTCCGGCCAGGAAGGGGCGTGGGTTGCGCAAAAAAATACGGCCCCCAGGGGCCGCATTCAGCAGTGCCAGCACCTCACAGGAGCCAACAAATGCTTACATAAAGTTGAATTATAGGGTTTACCCTGAATTTTTGCACCCCTGTGGTGCCTGCGCCCCGGATCAGTAGTCGTGCTCCATGAAGCGCTCGAAGCGCTCCTTGAGCTTGTGCTCCCACACGCGCTTGTCGGCGTTGCCCGCAAAGCTGGCTTCGAAGCTGTTGAACGCCAACTGGTAGGCATGGCGCACCGTCATGCCGGTGGCGGCGAACACCTCGGTGAAGTTGTCGTTGATGTAGCCGCCGAAGTAGGCCGGGTCGTCGGAGTTGACGGTGGCGGCCAGGCCTGCATCGAGCAGTTTCGCCAAGTTGTGGTCGGCGAGGTTGGGGAACACGCACAGCTTCTGGTTGGACAGCGGGCAGACGGTGAGCGCGATGCGGTCCTGCGCCAGGCGCTGCATCAAGGCGGCGTCGTGCACGGCCTGCACGCCGTGGTCGATGCGCTCGACCTTGAGCACGTCCAGGGCGCTCCAGATGTAGGCAGGCGGCCCCTCCTCGCCCGCGTGGGCCACGAGGTGCAGGCCCAGCTCTCGGCAGCGCGCGAACACGCGCGCGAACTTCTCGGGCGGGTTGCCGACCTCGCTGCTATCGAGGCCCACGCCGACGATCTTGCCCAGGAAGGGCTGGGCCTGCTCCAGGGTCTCGAAGGCCGACTCTTCGCTCAGGTGCCGCAGGAAGCACAGGATCAGCGTGGCGCTGATCCCGAGGTCCGCCTTCGCATCCACGCAGGCGCGGTGCAGGCCGTTGATCACCGTTTCCATGGCCACGCCGCGCTCGGTATGGGTCTGCGGGTCGAAGAAGAGTTCGGTGTGCAGCACGTTGTCGGCCGCGGCACGCACCAGGTAGGCGCGCGCCATGTCGTAGAAGTCCTGCTCGTGCAACAGCACGCTGGCGCCCGCGTAGTAGATGTCGAGAAAGCTCTGCAGGTTGGTGAAGGCATAGGCGCTGCGCAGCGCCTCCACGCTCGGGTACGGCAGGCTGAGGCCATTGCGCTCTGCCAGCGCGAAGATCAGCTCGGGCTCCAGCGATCCCTCGATGTGGATGTGCAACTCGGCCTTGGGCATGGCGCGCAGGAGCTCGGGAATGCGGGCCGCGGGGATGGGTGGGACTTTGAACATCGTGTGGGCTCCAGGGCGGATTCGTCCGCGCGTCGTAATGCAGGCATGATGCACCGACTGTGGCGCTTTTGAAAAGAAAAGGGCCGCACGGAGCGGCCCTTTGTTGCGGCGGCACCCGCCGGCACAGGGCCGCGGGCTGCTTGCCGGGTGGTTTGCTTACTTCTTTTCGGCGCCGGGGATCTTGCCTTCCACGCCCTTGACGTAGAAGTTCACGCCGCTCAGGAACTTGTCGTCGGCCACGGTGTCCTTGGCGACCACTTCCTTGCCGTCCTGGCCCACGATGGGGCCCTTCCAGATCTGGAAGCTGCCGTCGGCCAGGCCCTTCTTGACCGCTTCCACCTTGGCCTTGGTGTCTGCAGGCACGTCTTCGGCGATGGAGACGATGTCGATCGCGCCTTCCTTCACGCCCCACCAGCTCTGGCCCGTGGCCCAGGTGCCTTCCAGCGCGTCCTTGGTGGCCTTGATGTAGTACGGGCCCCAGTTGATCACGGCCGATGCCAGGTGGGCCTTGGGGCCGTAGGCTGTCATGTCGCTGTCCCAGCCGAAGGCGCGCTTGCCCTTTTCCTGGGCGGTCTTGAGCACGGCGGGCGAGTCGGTGTTCTGGAACAGCACGTCGGCGCCGCCGTTGATCAGCGAGGTCGCGGCTTCGGTTTCCTTGGGTGGGCTGAACCATTCGTTGACCCAGACCACCTTGGTCTTGACCTTGGGGTTGACCGATTGCGCTCCCAGCGTGAAGCTGTTGATGTTGCGGATCACTTCGGGGATCGGCACCGAGCCCACCACGCCCAGCGTGTTGCTCTTGGTCATGGCGCCGGCGATCACGCCGGCCATGTAGGCGCCTTCGTAGGTGCGGCTGTCGTAGGTGCGCACGTTGTCGGCGGTCTTGTAGCCGGTGGCGTGCTCGAACTTCACGTCCTTGAAGTCGGGGGCGATCTTCTGGATCGACTCCATGTAGCCAAAGGTGGTGCCGAAGATCAGCTTGTTGCCCTGGCCGGCCAGGTCGCGCAGCACGCGCTCAGCGTCGGCGGACTCGGGCACGCTCTCGACGAAGCTGGTCACGACCTTGTCGCCGAATTCCTTCTCGATGGCCTTGCGGCCGTTGTCATGGGCGAAGGACCAGCCGCCGTCGCCCACCGGGCCGACATAGGCGAACGCGATCTTCAGCGGCTCGGGCTTGGGCGCGGGGGCCGATGCCACGGGCGCCGGGGCCGGCGCGGCAGCAGGCGCCGGTGCCGGCTCTTCCTTCTTGCCACAGCCCGCCAGCGCGGCGGCCGCAACGGCGGTCAGCGCAGCCATCTTGAGCATGGAGCGTTTCTGCAGATCAGTCATGTCGGTTCCTTATAAGAAGAAGGAGTTTGCAAGGTTGGGGACGAAGACGGTGATTATGGGGCGATCTACCGGGCGGTAACCAAAGGTTTTCAACGGGATGCGCCGGGGAGCCGGATGCAAGATCCAAGCCGGGGCATCTGCTGGCGCCCCAAACCCCGGCATCCGCCGTCATGAACCGGGATAGAAAGGCTTGCCCAGCGATGCCGGCATGTTGATGCGGATCCAGGCCGGATTGCGCGAGATCAGGGCCAGCACCACGATGGTGGCCACGTAGGGCAGCATGCTCAGCAACTGGCTGGCCAGTTGCACGCCCGTGGCCTGCAGGTGGAACTGCAGCATGGTCACGCCGCCGAACAGGTAGGCGCCGAGCAGCACGCGCGCCGGGCGCCAGGTGGCGAAGGTGGTCAGCGCCAGCGCGATCCAGCCGCGACCGGCCACCATGCCCTCGACCCACAGGGGCGTGTAGACGGTGGAGATGTAGGCCCCCGACAAGCCGCACAGCGCGCCGCCGGCCACCACGGCGGCCAGGCGGATGCGGCGCACCGGGTAGCCCAGGGCATGGGCCGACTCGGGCGACTCGCCCACCGAGCGCAGCACCAGGCCGGCGCGCGAGCGGTACAGGAACCAGATCAGCGCGGCCACCAGCAGCATGGTGAGGTAGACCACCGGGTGCTGCTGGAACAGCGCGGGGCCGAGCAGGGGGATGTCGGCCAGGCCGGGGATGGCGTACTTGGGCATCTCGGGCAGCTTGGCCTGCACGTAGCTGATGCCCAGGAAGGCCGAGAAGCCCACGCCGAAGAGGCTGAGCGCCAGGCCCGTGGCGTACTGGTTGGTGTTGAGCCAGATCACCAGCACGCCGAAGATGGCGGCCAGCACGGCACCGGCGGCCATGCCGGCCGCAAAGCCCAGCCAGCTGTTGCCGGTGTGCACCACGGTGGCAAAGCCGGCAATCGCGGCGCAGAGCATCATGCCTTCGGCCCCGAGGTTGACGACGCCGGCCTTCTCGTTGATCAACAGGCCCAGGGCCGCGATGGCCAGGACGGTGCCCGCGCTCAGCGTGGAGCCCAGGAGCAATGCATAGGATTCCATGTCTCAAGCCTCCTTGTGGGTCGGGAAAGTGGTGGAGGGGGAGTGGCTCATGCTGCGGCTCCCTTGGCACCCACCCAGCGCACGCGGTAGGCGATCAGCGTGTCGCAGGCCAGCAGCGTGAACAGCAGCAGGCCCTGGAACACGCCGGTGAGCGACTTGGGCAGGCCCAGGCGCGATTGCGCGAGTTCACCGCCGATGTAGAACATGCTCATCAGGATGGCCGAGAGCACCATGCCCACCGGGTGCAGCCGCCCGACGAAGGCGACGATGATGGCCGCGAAGCCGTAGCCCGCCGGCACATAGGGCGTGAGCTGGCCGATGGGGCCCGCCACTTCGAGCGCGCCGGCCAGGCCGGCGGCCCCGCCGGAGATCAGCAGTGCCACCCACAGCGCCCGGCGCGAGGAGAAGCCCGCGTAGCGCGCCGCGGCCGGTGCCAGACCGCCCACCTGCTGGGCAAAGCCGGCCCGCGTGCGGAACAGGAAGACCCAGAGCGCGGCCGCACCAGCCAGGGCCAGCAGCAGGCCGATGGACACACGCGAGCCCTGCATCAGGCGCGGGATCTGCGTCACGCGCTCGAAGGTCTTGGTCTGCGGGAAGTTGTAGCCCATCGGGTCCTTCCACGGCCCGTAGACCAGGTAGCCCAGCACCAGCGTGGCGACATAGACCAGCATCAGGCTGACCAGGATCTCGCTGGCGTTGAACTTGTCACGCAGCAACGCGGTGAGCCCGGCCCAGGCCATGCCGCCAAGCACGCCGGCCACCAGGATGGCCGGCACGATCCAGGGGCCGGTGGTCTTGTCGGCCATGAGGGCCACGCCGCCCGCGACCACGGCGCCGATGACGAATTGCCCCTCGGCACCGATGTTCCAGACGTTGGAGCGAAAGCACACGGCCAGGCCCAGCGCGATGAGCAGCAGCGGCGTGGCCTTGACCATGAGTTCGCCGATGGCGTAGGGCGTCTTGATCGGCTCCCAGAAGAAGATCTGCAGTGCGCGCACGGGGTCCTTGCCCAGGGCGGCAAAAAGGAGGATCCCGATCAGCACGGTGAAGGCCAGCGCCAGCAGCGGCGAGCCGAAGGTCCACAGCCGCGAGGCCTGGGGGCGGGGTTCAAGCTTAAGCATGCTGCAGCCCTCCCACGGCCGAAGCCCGTTCTGCCTGCGCCAGGTGGGCCTGCACATCGGCATGCCACAGGCCGCTCATCCATTCGCCGATGCGCTCCACCGTGGCTTCGGCGCGCGGCACCGAAGGCGACAGGTGGCCCTTGGCCACCACATGCAGCCGATCGCAGATCTCGAACAATTCGTCCAGCTCCTCACTGACCACCAGCACGGCACAGCCGGCATCGCGCAGCGCCAGGATGGAGCCCCGGATCTGCGCGGCCGCGCCCACGTCCACACCCCAGGTGGGTTGCGAGACGATGAGCAGCCGCGGTTTCGCATCGATCTCGCGGCCGACGATGAATTTCTGCAGGTTGCCGCCCGACAGCGACTTGGCCGGCGAATGCGGGCCGCCAGCCTTCACGTTGAAGCGTTCGATGAGGACGCGCGCATGCGCTTCGAGCGCACCCACCTTGATCCAGCCGCTGCGCGCCACCGAGTTGGTGCGCGTGAGCAGCAGGTTGTGCGCCAGGCCCATGGTGGGCACGGCGCCGCGGCCCAGGCGCTCCTCGGGCACGAAATGCAGGCCCAGCGCACGCCGCCGGGCCGGGCCCATGCGGCCCGCGTTCTGCCCCGCGACCTGGATGCTGGCGGGCGCGGCGCGCTGGTCCTCGCCCGACAGGGCGTAGAGCAGTTCCTTTTGCCCATTGCCCGAGACACCGGCAATGCCGACCACCTCGCCGGCCCGCACCACGAAGGACAGGTCCACCAGGTCCACGCCGAACTGGTCGGCGCGCGGCAGCGACAGGCCCTGCACGCTGAGCACGGTGGCACCGGTCTGCACCTCGCGGTGCATGAGCGCCGGCGGCTCGGCGCCGATCATCAGGCGCGAGAGCGAGGCATTCGATTCCTCGGCCGGGTTGCACACGCCCGTGACCTTGCCGCCGCGCAGCACGGTGCAGGCGGTGCACAGCGCGCGGATCTCGTGCAGCTTGTGGCTGATGTAGAGGATGCTGCAGCCCTCGGAGGCGAGCTTGCGCAGCACCACGAACAGCTTTTCCACCGCCTGGGGTGTGAGCACCGAGGTGGGCTCGTCCAGGATCAGCACCTTGGGGTTGGTGAGCAGCGCACGGATGATCTCCACGCGCTGCATCTCGCCCACGCTGAGCGTGTGCACCGGGCGCAGCGGGTCGATATCGAGGCCGTACTCCGCCGCCTTGGCGCGGATGCGCTCGGTCACCTCGGCCAGGGCCTGGCTCTTGTCCAGGCCGAGCCAGACGTTCTCGGCCACCGTGAGGGTATCGAACAGGCTGAAGTGCTGGAACACCATGGCGATGCCCAGGGCCCGAGCTTCCTGCGGGTTGCGCACCTGCACGGCCTGGCCGTTGAAGTGCACGCTGCCCTCGTCGGGCTTGACCGAGCCGTAGATGATCTTCATCAGCGTGGACTTGCCCGCGCCGTTCTCGCCCAGCACGGCATGGATCTCGCCAGGCTGCACCGTGAGCGAGACGCCGCTGTTGGCCACCACGGCGGGATAGCGCTTGGTGATGCCTGTGAGCTGCAGCCGGGGCGCCACGCCCGGGGCATTGGAAAGAGGTGGTGAACTCATGCGGGGGATTGTCTCTCAGTTTGGTGGGTCGTTATAGGGATAAAACTGCCTGCCATCGCTTGTTCAGCATGACTGCAAAGCTATTCTTTTCGTAGCGACGCAGCCACGCCTTTCACGCATTCGCGCAGCCACACGGCAGCGGCCGAGTGGTGCGTGCGGGCATGCCACAGCTGGTAGTACATGAGGCGCGGGAACTCCACTGGGCTCGGCAGGATGGCCAGCGGCAGGTGGTCCACATAGCGCTCGCAGAACTGGCGCCCGGTGGTCATCACAAGCAAGCTCGATGCCACGATGGGCGGGATGGCACTGAAATGCGCGCAGCGCGCGGTGATGTTGCGGGCCAGGCCCAGGCCGTCGAGGTGCACGTCGATCACGCCGCGCGCGCCGGGGTGGGTGGGCGTGGGTGCGATGTGCTCGGCGGCCAGCCAGCTCTCGGCGTCCCAGCCACGGCGTACCGCGGGATGGTCGCGGTTCACGAGGCACACCACCTCGTCGCCGAACAGGCGGCCCATGTGCAGGTCGTCCGGGGGCTGCGGCCAGTTGCCGATGACCACGTCCACATCGCCCTGCGCCAGGTGCGCGTGGTAGTGCGTGTCGCCCGACAGGGGCAGGATCTCGATCGGGCACAGCGGTGCCTCGACCTTGATGCGCGCCACCAGCTGGGGCAAAAACAGCGGGTCCAGGTAGTCATGGGCCGCCACGCGGAAGGTGCGGGTGGCGGTGCGCGGATCGAAGCCGCGCGCATCGGAGAACAGGGCCTCGGCCGAGCGCAGGATGGCGCCCGCGGGCTCCACCATGCGCAGTGCGGCGTCGGTGGGCATCATGCTGGCACCCGAGCGCACCAAAAGCGGATCGCCGGCCAGGTCGCGCAGCCGCTTGAGCGCGGCCGACACCGCCGGCTGGTGCATGCCCAGGCGGATGGCTGCCCTCGATACGCTGCGTTCAGTCAACACGGTGTGCAAGACCCTTATGAGATGGAGGTCTATCTTGTCGAAAAGGGCGTGGTCTCGCATACAGGGGCCTGCATTCTTGTCATACGCCATCACGTATGCCGCCCTGCGCGATGGGATGCGATGCGCTGCGCGGTGGGGGCTGTGGGGCGCTGTGGGGTGGGCGAAAAAGTGTCGGCGCACTGTACACCGCACACCCGCTGCGGCGTGCCCCTGGAAATCCCTGTGCAGGCCCGCAGGCCCGGGGTCAGGCTCCGCGCAATGCGGCCGCGGCTTCGTCGCGCAGCAGGCCGCCTTGCACGGCCACGGGTGGGCGCGCCTGTGCCAGCAACTCGGCGCAGGGCGTGGCCAGTTGCGGCCCACTCAGCGCCTGCGCAATATCGTCCTGGCTCGCGGCGTACACCACTCGCGCGATGCCGGCCCAGAACATGGCGCCGGCGCACATGGCGCAGGGCTCACCGCTGGCGAACACGGTGGCGCCAGGCAGGGCCTCGGCAC
This sequence comes from Acidovorax sp. GW458-11-26-14-TSB4, assembly GCF_059423865.1. Classification (NCBI taxonomy): domain Bacteria; kingdom Pseudomonadati; phylum Pseudomonadota; class Betaproteobacteria; order Burkholderiales; family Comamonadaceae; genus Acidovorax; species Acidovorax sp. GW458-11-26-14-TSB4. The sequence continues at coordinate 29,531 of NZ_JBWKYR010000026.1, read as the reverse complement.
CGAGTGCAGCCGATGCTTCGCGCACCAGCACCATCTCGGCGTGGCCCGTGCAGTCCTGCGTGGTGTTCTGGTTGTTGCGGGCGGTGAACAGCACCTCACCGCGGGGCGATGCCAGCGTGGCACCGAACGGGTTGTCGCCCGCAGCCAGCGCCTGGCGCGAGGCCGCGATGGCCTGCTGCATGGCGGCATGGTCCTGATCGCTGAACACGGTCGGGCTCATATCTCGTCGATGGCCGTGCTGCGCGCCTGCGCAGGCGCCTCGGCGCCGATGGCAAAGCGCTCGCCGGTCTTCACGTAGAAGCTCGCGCCGAAGCGCCCCACCGGGTGGAAGTCCTGCAGGCGCACGCGCCAGCGCTCGGTGTCCACCAGGCCGTCGCGCACGGCGAGCCATTGCACGCGGCCGATGAAGACGTAGCGGCTGGCGGTCTCCAGCGTCTCGTGCAGCACGCATTCGAAGGCCACGGGCGCCTCGGCGATGCGCGGCGGCGCCACGCTGCGCGAGGGCACGGGCGTGAGCCCGGCGTGCGCCAGCTCGCTTTCATCGGGGGGCAGGCTGTCGCCGCAGGCATGCATCTGCGCGGCCATGGCCTCGTCGGTGATGTGCACCACGAACTCGCCGCTGCGCAGGATGTTGGCCGCCGTGTCCTTGAGCAGGCCGTCCTTCAGGCGGTTGATGCTGACCATGACCACCGGCGGGTCTTCGCCCAGCATGTTGAACATGCTGAATGGCGCCGCGTTCACCGTGCCGTCCGCGCCCAGCGTGGTGATGAGCGCGATCGGGCGCGGCACGATCAGGCTGGCCATGAGCTTGTAGCGCTGGTAGGCGTCCAGCTGCGCGAAATCGATGTCCATGGCCCATCTTATGAAAAATCGTATACGAAATTTTAACCAAATTATCTTAATAAAGTTTATTTAGATATGAAACGTATACGATTTTATCCATCCGACGGCAGGCGCAGGCGGGCCTCCAGCGCCAGCAGATGGCGGTCCATGGCGGCGGCGGCGGCGTCGCCATCGCGCAGGGCCAGCCACTCGACCAGCTGTTCGTGCTCCTCGTGCTCACAGGTGGCTTCGCCGGGCGCCTCGTACAGCGCGACGATGAGCGAGCAGCGCGTCATCAGCTCGGTCAGGATGCGCTGCAGCTCGGCATTGCCCGAGAGCTCCGCCAGCGCCAGGTGGAAGCCGCCCGCCAGTGCCACCCAGCGCGCATGGTCCTGCTGGTGCAGGGCATCGTGCTCGGCGCGCATGCGCTGCGTGAGACGCTGCACCTCGCCATGCGTGATGCGCGCGGCCACCATGCGCACGATACCGGCCTCGACTACGCGCCGCGCGGCGAAGATGTCGCGCGTCTCCTTCGGGCCGGGGCGGGCCACCGTTGCACCCTTGTTGGGCACGATGTCCAAAATGCGCAGCTCGGCCAGCCGGTGCAGGGCCTGGCGCACCACGGTGCGGCTCACGGCAAAGCGCTCGCACAGCGCGGGCTCGCCCAGGCGCTCGCCGGGGCGCAGCCGGCCATGCATCACGGCGTCGAGCACGGCCTCATAGACCGGCTGGTCCAGGGTGGCGGCAGGCATGGCCTTTGCAGCGGCGGATTTGCGGGGGGGCATGGCAGCGGGCATGGGCGGTTGCAGGCAGGACAAAACGGTGAACAATGGGGCTGCGGCAGTGTATCCAGCAGAGGCCGAGCCGAGCCGCCCCATAGCGCGGCAGGCATCCCCGTTATACGCTCCGGCATATGCGTTCCCTCGCAGGCGCGCATACGCTCTGGTTTCGAATATTTGTCCGTTTTGAGCACCCCACGCATGACGATGATGACCCACCGACCTCTCCGCTTCATCCGCCGCGGCCAGACCGCGGCGCTGCACGATGTACCGCCCGACCGCACGCTGCTCGAAGTGCTGCGCGAGGACCTGGGCTGCACGGGCACCAAGGAGGGCTGCGGCGAGGGCGACTGCGGTGCCTGCACGGTGGTACTGGGCGAAGAGCGCGACGGCAAGCTGCACTACAGCGCCGTGAACAGCTGCATCCGCCTGGCCCATTCGGTGGACGGCATGGCACTGTGGACCGTGGAAGACCTGGCCGAGGACCCGCTGATCCGCCCCGCCGGCCCGGCAGCGCCGGAGGACAAATCCATCACGCTGCACCCGGCGCAAGAGGCCATGGTGCAGTGCCATGGCTCGCAGTGCGGCTTCTGCACGCCGGGCTTCGTGATGAGCCTGTTCGGCATGTACCAGAACCACGTGTGCCACGGCCAGCCCATCACACGCGAACTGGCGCAGGAGGAACTCTCGGGCAACCTGTGCCGCTGCACGGGCTACCGCCCCATCCTCGACGCGGCCCAGCAGATGGCCGCCCTGCCCCCGGTGGCCGTGGACGAGGCGCAGCTGCTGCGCCAGCTGGCGCAGCTGCAGGCCCCGGCGGGTGACGGCACGGCCTACCTCGCGCCCACCACCCTGCCCGCCCTGCTGGCCGCGCGCGCCGCGCACCCTGGCGCCCAGGTGGTGGCCGGCTGCACCGACGTGGGGCTGTGGGTCACCAAGATGCACAAGCAGTACGCCCAGGTGCTGGACGTGACGCGCGCAGCCGAGCTGCTGCAGCTTGCTGAAGACGAACACCAGATACGCATCGGGGCAGCGGTGTCGCTGACCGATGCGTTTGCGGCGCTCGTGCGCCAATGGCCCCAATTGCACAGCTTTGCCACGCGCTTCGCCGGGCTGCCGGTACGCAACTCGGGCACGCTGGGCGGCAACGTGGCCAATGGCTCGCCCATCGGGGATTCGATGCCGCTCCTGATCGCGCTGCGCGCGCAGATCGTGCTGGCCAGCGTGCACGGCGAGCGCAGCTTGTCCCTGGAAGACCTGTACACCGGCTACCGCCAGAACGTGATGGCGCCGGACGAGCTGCTGGTGCGCATCATCGTGCCACGCCCCGGGGTGACCGAGGCCTTGCGCGCCTACAAGATTTCCAAGCGCTTTGACGACGACATATCGGCCGTGTGCCTGGTGGTGAACCTCGACATCGAGGCCGGCGTGGTGCGCCGCGCCAGCATTGGCGCGGGCGGCGTGGCCGCCACGCCGGCTCGGGCGCGGCAGACAGAAGCTGCCCTCACCGGCCAGCCCTGGTCGTCCCAGACCGTGAAGCAGGCCGCCGACGCCCTGCAGGCCGAGTTCAGCCCCATCTCCGACATGCGCGCCAGCGGCGCCTACCGCCGCACCGTGCTGGCCAGCCTGCTGCAGCGCTTCTGGCTGGAGAGCCAGGGCCAGGAGGCGGTGAGCGTGGAGAACTTCCGACTGGAGGCCGCCGTATGAACCAGCGTGACACCCTTCCCCTGAGCCGCGACGCGGTGGACGACCCCGTGGTGGTGGAGGCCGACGCACGGGCCGACCAGCCCGTGGAGGTGCCGCCCGAGGCCACACCCGCCCCGCTGCCGGCCAGCGCCGGCCTGCGCGCCATGGGGCATTCGCACATCCACGAAAGCGCGCGCGCCCAGGTGGCGGGCTTGGCCCATTACATCGACGACCTGCCCGAGATCAAGGGCACGCTGTACGCGGCGCCCATCCTCTCCACCGTGGCCCATGGCCGCCTGAACGGCGTGGACGCGAGCGCCGCGCTGGCCCTGCCCGGCGTGCGCGGCGTGGTGCTGGCGGCCGACGTGCCAGGCGACAAGATGCTGGCCGCCTTTGCCCACGACGAGCCGGTGTTTGCCATGGACACGGTGCAGCACATCGGCCAGGTGATCGGCCTGGTGGTGGCCGACACGGTGATGCAGGCGCGCCGCGCGGTGCGCGCGGTGAAGCTCGACATCACGCCGCTGCCGGCCATCCTTTCGGTGCAGGATGCGCTGGCGGCCGAGAGCTATGTGCTGCCGCCGGTGTTCGTGCGCCGTGGCGATGCGGCGGCCGGCCTGGCCGGCTCGCAGCACCGGCTGGAAGGCACGTTCGAGGTCGGTGGGCAGGAGCATTTCTACCTCGAAGGCCAGATCGCCTATGCCATGCCGCTGGAGCAGCGCCAGTGGTGGGTGTACTCGAGCACCCAGCACCCGGGCGAGGTGCAGCACTGGGTATCGCATGCCCTGGGCATCGACAACCACGCGGTGCGCGTGGAGTGCCGGCGCATGGGCGGGGGCTTTGGCGGCAAGGAGACGCAGGCCGGGCACCTGGCCGTGTGGGCCGCGGTGGCGGCGCACAAGCTGGGCCGCCCCATCAAGCTGCGCCTGGACCGGGACGAGGACTTCATGGTCACCGGCAAGCGCCACCCGTTCGCCTACCGCTACGACGTGGGCTTCGACGGCACGGGCCGCATCACCGGGCTGAAGCTGCACATGGCGGCCAACTGCGGCTTCTCGGCCGACCTGTCGGGCCCCGTGGCCGACCGGGCGGTGTTCCACAGCGACAACGCCTACTACCTGAGCGACGTGGACATCGCCTCGTACCGCTGCAAGACCAATACCCAGAGCCACACTGCCTTCCGCGGCTTCGGCGGGCCGCAGGGCGTGGTCGTGATCGAGGCCATCCTGGGCGACATCGCGCGCGCCCTGGGAGTGGACGCGCAGGACGTGCGCCTGCGCAACCTCTACGGCCGCGATGCGAGCGAGGGCCGCAACGTGACCCACTACCAGATGACCGTGGAGGACAACATCCTGCACGAGCTCATGCCCCAGCTGGAGCGCGACGCCAACTACCGCCAGCGCCAGGCCGCCATCGCGGCCTGGAACGCCACCAGCCCGGTGCTCAAGCGGGGCCTGGCGATCACGCCGGTCAAGTTCGGCATCAGCTTCACGGCCACGCTGTTCAACCAGGCCGGTGCGCTGGTGCACGTGTACACCGACGGCAGCGTGCAGGTGAACCACGGCGGCACTGAAATGGGCCAGGGCCTGCACACCAAGGTGGCGCAGATCGTGGCCGACGAGCTGGGCGTGCCGCTGCAGCGCGTGCTGGTGACGGCCAGCGACACCAGCAAGGTGCCCAATGCCAGCGCCACCGCTGCTTCCAGCGGCACCGACCTGAATGGCCGTGCGGCCCAGTTCGCGGCGCGCCATGTGCGCGACAACCTGGCGGCCTATGTCTGCGGGCTCGATGGCTGCGGCGCGGGCGCGATCCAGTTCGCGGGCGGGCAGGTGATCTCTCCCAAGAAGGTGCGCGCCTTCGACGACGTGGTCAAGGAGGCGTACGCCAACCGCATCCAGCTGTGGAGCGATGGTTTCTACCGCACGCCCAAGATCCACTACGACAAGACCACGCTCACGGGCCGGCCGTTCTACTACTTCTCGTACGGCGCGGCCTGCAGCGAGGTGGTGATCGACACCCTGACCGGCGAGAGCCGCGTGATCGCCGTGGACATCCTGCACGACGTGGGCCACAGCATCAACCCGGCCATCGACATCGGCCAGATCGAAGGCGGCTTCGTGCAGGGCATGGGCTGGCTCACCACCGAGCAACTGGTGTGGAACGACAAGGGCTACCTGGCCACGCACGCCCCCAGCACCTACAAGATCCCGGCCACGGGCGACATCCCCGCGCATTTCCGCGTGAACCTGTGGCCCGAGGCCAACCGCGAAGACAACGTGGGCGGCAGCAAGGCCGTGGGCGAGCCGCCATTCATGCTGGCCATCAGCGTCTACGAGGCCCTGCGCAATGCCGTGGCTGCTGGGCGCGAGGCGGGCGAGGACGCGCAGGCCCCCGTGCGGCTGACAGCCCCGGCCACGGCCGAGAACGTGCTGCGCGCGCTGGGCAAGGTCAGCGGCTGAGGGGCCTCAATACGGCCCCAAAGCCATGCGGCCCGAGGAGGTCATGTCGCGCGCATGCCGGGTTTCGACCCGGTTGCGCCCGGCGCGCTTGGCGTCGTAGCAGGCCATGTCGGCCGCGTACAGCACCGAGGCCACGTCGTGCAGGTGAGCATCGAGCACCACCAGGCCTATGCTGACGCCCAGCGTGAAGCTGCGCCCCTGGTAGGACGGCTCCCAGGCCTGCACCGTGGCGCGCAGCTGCTCGGCCACGGCCTGGCCGCGCGCCAGGGGGCAGCCGGGCAGCACCACTGCGAACTCATCACCGCCCAGGCGCGCGGACCAGCCCACCTGGCGCACCTGGGTCTCGATGAGCCGGGCCACGTGGCGCAGCACGTCGTCGCCCGCGTCGTGGCCGGCCACGTCGTTGACCAGCGTGAAGTGGTCGAGGTCCAGGAACAGCACCACCCCGTCGTCGGGCGCATCGTCGGCCGCTGCAGTATCGACGGTGCGCGTGCGGGCCGAGCGCTCGGCCAGCAGCAGGGCCAGCCGGTGGTCGAAGGCCGAGCGGTTGTGCAGCTGCGTGAGGGCATCGTGCGTGAGCTCCCAGGCCTGCTGGTACTGGGCTTCGCGCGCGGCGGTGATGTCTTCCAGCATCCACACGGTGCCGCCGCCCAGCGCCTCGGAATCCACCTTGCGGCCCTGCACGCGCGCCCAGACGGGGCTGCCGTCCTTGCGCACGAAGCACACGTCGCCATCGAAGGTGCCGTGCGCCGCGAAGGCCGATTGCACGCGCTCGCCCAGGCGCGCGTAGTCGGCGTCCGATCCGTACAGCGTGCGCGCCGGCCGGCCCTGCAGCTCGCTCTCGGCATATCCCAGCATCAGGCAGGCCTGGCGCCCCACCACCTCGAGCACGCCATGGCGCGTGATGAAGATGCCCACCGAGGCGTTGGCCAGAATGGCCTGGAACTGGCCATGGAGCAGTGTGTGCAGGTGGTCCTGCTGGCGCTTTTGCTGCGCCAGCCCGTCGAACACGCGCACCAGGGTGCCCACCTCGCCCCGGCCCGTGGGCCACTCGATGGTGTCCCGGCTACCCTGCCGCGGCTGCTGCCCATGCCGCAGCAGCTGCAGCGCGCCACGGCACAGCTGGGCCAGGGGCTGCGCCATCCAGGCCATGGCCACGGCCAGCAGCAGCACGCCCAGGGCGATCACCGCGGCGGCCAGCCACCAGGCCTCGCGCTGCGCCCCCTGCAGCGGCTCCAGCAGCGCCTTGGAGTTGCTGACCCGGGCCACGAACCACTGGGGCAGCGGCATGCCGGCCACGCTCACGATGTGATCGGGCTGCACCTCGGTGGTGCCGCGCCCCACCACGGGCTGGGCGCTGCGCAGCCATTGCGCGAACACGGGCGCCAGGCCCGGCTCGTCGCGCACCTGGCCCATGATGCGCGCCGGGTCGGTGTGCGAGAGGATGGTGCCGTCGCGCGTGAACACGACCAGGCGCGAGTCGTCGCGCGCCGGCAGCGCCATGGACTGCGGCAGCAGGCCCTGCGACTGCAGCTTGAGCGCCCCCGCGACCACGCCCAGCACGGCCCCCTCCTCGCTGTGCAGCGGCAAGGTGAACATGATGCGCGCGTTGCTGGTGCGCCCGGCGATCAGCTCCGAGACCTGGGGCTTGCCGTCGATCAGCGTGCGGCGCAAGGCATCGCGCTCGGCCGGGTCCAGGTCGGCCGCCTTGACCAACTGGCCCGAGCGGATGTTCAGGCGCAATTCCCCGTCCTTGCGCGCCACGTGCAGCGCGTCGAAGAAGCCCACCGCGGGCAGCCCTTGCTGCAGCAGCCAATCGAGCGACGAAGGCGATTCGAGCATGGCCGGGGTGATGCCCTGGGCCACCGTGCGCAACACCTTCTGGCTTTGCTCGATCTTGCTGGCCAGGAGCCGGGCCACCACCTCCACCTCGTCCGTCTGCTGGCCGACCACACGGCGCATGGCCTCCTGGCCGGCCGCACGCGAGACCAGCCACACCGACGCCGCACTGGCCAGCACCACCACCAGCGCCGCCACCGCCATCAGCCGCAGCACCAGCGAGCCCGGCAGGCTGAAGGCCGGCTCTTGCGCAGCAGCGACAGGGTTCGCAGGAGGGGTCATGCGCTGTCCCACTCTGGAGGGCTGCAGGTGTGAACGGCGAACGGGGCGGGCATGGGCTGTGGGAAACAACAGGGTTTCCCGATAAATATACGCAGCCCCCACGCGCCTGGGCTTGGGTGGAACCCTCAGGTCCCGCCGAGGAAAACCCTAGTTCACCCGAAAGGGGGAACCTCTTGCGGGCGCGGCGGGAACCTGCCGTGCTGGCGGCTCAACCGCCAGCGACCGACTGCAGGGCCATGGGCTGGGGCAGCCTGAGCACATTGCCGGTGCCGGCCACGAGGCCGTGCTCGCGCAGGTGGCGCATCACGCGCGAGAAGGTTTCGGGGGCGATGCCCAATTGCGCGGCGATCAGGCGCTTGCGCTGGTGCAGGGTGACGCTCATGGCGCCGCCCGTGTCGGGCTCGGCGTTCTGCAGCAGCCACTGGGCGCAGCGCGCCTGCGCGTCCTGCGCCAGGCGGCTCACGGCCAGGCCCGACTGCTGCATGTAACCGGTGGCCATGTTACGCAGCAGGGCCTGCACCCCGGCAGGCAGCGCCTCGCAACTGCTGCGGAACACCTCCACCGGCAGATGGCGCAGGTGCACCTGGGTCTGCGCCACCATGTCCACCGCGCAGGGCTCGCCCAGCAGCGCCGATGCGGCGTCCAGCCAGAAGGGCCCCTCCACCACGCCCAGCTGGTGGCGCATCTGGCCTTGCTCGCACACCCCCAGCAGCACACGCCCGCGCTCCAGGTGCGCCACGGTGGCCAGGGTCTGGTGGCGGTGGCGCAGCACGTCACCGGCTGCGGCGATCTGGACCTGTGCAGGCAGCGAGAAAAGCGAAGAGGGCAGCATGGCCCGAACTGTGCCGCGGCAGGGCCCGGTGTGCATTGAGCAAGATCAAAACCATCCCAGGCAAGCCACCCCGGTCAGCCCCGTCCGGTCTCTGTAAGCACCTGTATCCGCCAGGGCATGGAACTTGCGAAGTCCTCGCCGCTGCTTTCGCCCGTGCACCAAGGTGCACCCTTGGCGAAGCTGCATTCGAAGCGCCGGGCACCCCGGCTTTCCCTCACCCCCAGGAGTACACAATGAAAACAAACCTGATGGCTCTTTCGCTCGGCGGCGCCCTGCTGTGCGCCACCGGTGCCGCCCAGGCCCAGAGCTCGGTCCAGTTGATGGGCCTGACCGATGTCTTCGTCGGTTCCATGCGCAATGCCGGCGACGCCGGCCGTGCGTCGGTGGTCAACAGCGGCGGCATGACCACCTCGTGGTTCGGCATCAAGGGCACGGAAGACCTCGGCGGCGGCCTCAAGGCCAACTTCGCGCTGACCTCGTTCATCAAGGTGGACAGCGGCGTGCAGGGCCGCTTCGTCAACGACACCTTCTTCTCGCGCGATGCCAACGTGGGCCTGTCGGGCGGCTTCGGCACGGTGACCGTGGGTCGGGGCCTGGCGCCCAACTTCCTGCCCTCGATCCTGTCCAACCCGCTGGGCGACTCGTTCACCTTTGCGCCGCTGATCCTGCACATGAACGTGCCGCTGTTCAACGGCACCGGCTGGACGGCGACCACGCCATCGGACACGGGCTGGTCCAACGAGATCATCTACAGCACGCCCAGCCTGGGCGGACTCACGCTGAATACGCACTACCAGATCGGCGAGATCGCGGGCGACAATGGCAAGAAGAACGTGGGCCTGAATGCGCTTTACTTCAACGGCCCGCTCACGCTGACCGGCTTCTACGAGCGCGACCAGATCAGCAACCCCGCCGTGCCCAATACCTACCTGGGCACCACCAAGAGCGACTGGATGCTGGGCGGCGCTTATGACTTCAGCGTGGCCAAGGCCTTCGCCAGCTACGGCCAGGCCAAGGCCGACAACACCAGCAACAAGGCCAAGACCTTGCAGCTGGGTGTGTCCGTTCCAGTGTTCAGCACCGGCAAGGTGCTGGCATCGTGGGCCAAGACCGAGATGTCGGCCACCGACGTGTCGCGCAAGACCTTCACGCTGGGCTACAACCACTTCCTGTCAAAGCGCACCGACGTCTATGCCATGCTGATGAACGACCGCATCACGGCGCGCACCACCGGCAACAGCTTTGGTCTGGGCATTCGCCACAGGTTCTGACGCCGGGGCCGCGCAGGCGGACCTGGAACGCTACACCACCAGGATCGCCCGGAAGTCGTTGACGTTGGTGTGCGTGGGCCCGGTGACCAGCAGGTCGCCCAGGGCCGCGAAGTAGCTCCAGGCATCGTTGCGCTGCAGGGCGTCCTCGATGTCGGCGCCCGCCGCATGGGCGCGTTGCAGGGTGTCGGGCCCGACGAAGGCGCCCGCGTTGTTCTCGACACCGTCGATGCCGTCGGTATCGGCGGCCAGCGCCCAGACCGAGGGCTCGCCCTGCAGCGCCTTGGCCAGGCCCAGGCAGAACTCACCGGCGCGGCCACCCCGGCCGCGCGGTGCGTCGGGCGCGCGCGGGCGCACCGTGACCGTGGTTTCGCCACCGGAGAGGATGACGCAGGGCTTCGTGAACGGCTGGCCCCGGCGCGCCACCGAGCGCGCCATGGCCGCGTGCACCTTGCCCACCTCGCGCGACTCGCCTTCGATCTCGTCGGAGAGGATGACCGCGTCCACACCCGCCGCACGCGCTGCCGCGGCCGCGGCCTCCAGCGCCTGCCAGGGCGTGGCCACCAAATGCACGGAATGGCCTTGGAACACCGCATCGCCGGGCTTGGGCGTCTCCAGCGCGCCGTCGCGCAGGGCCTGCAGGGTCTGGTGCGGCAAGTCGATGCCGTAGCGCGTGAGGATGGCCAGCGCCTCGGCGCAGGTGGTGGCATCGGGCACGGTGGGGCCGCTGGCGATGACCGAGGGGTCGTCGCCCGGCACGTCGCTGATGGTCAGCGTGACCACGCGCGCCGGGGCGCAGGCCGCCGCCAGCCGCCCGCCCTTGATGCGCGAGAGGTGCTTGCGCACGCAGTTCATCTCGGCGATGTCGGCACCGCTCTCGAGCAGGGCGCGGTTGATGCGCTGCTTGTCTTCGAGGGTGATGCCTTCGCCCGGCAGGGTGAGCAGCGAGGAGCCGCCGCCCGAGATCAGGCACAGCACCAGGTCATCGGCCGTGAGGCCGGCGGCCAGGTCCAGCAGGCGCTGCGCGGCGGCCTCGCCAGCGGCATCGGGCACGGGGTGCGCGGCCTCGACCACCTCGATGCGCTGCGCCAGCCCTTCGGGCCGGGGCGGGATGTGGCCGTAGCGCGTGACCACCAGGCCGGACAGCGGCGCGTCCTGCGGCCACAGCGCTTCGAGCGCCTGGGCCATGGCGCCCCCGGCCTTGCCGCCGCCCAGCACCAGGGTGCGCCCGCGCGGCGGCGCCGGCAGCCAGGCGCGCATCCCATGCAGCGGCTGGGCGCTGCGCACCGCGGTGTCGAACAGCCCGCGCAAAAAGCCGCGCGGGTCGGCGTGGAAATCCGGCAGTCCACCGGCCGGTGAGGAAAGGGGGGAGGAAGATGGTTCAGCCATGCGCACATTGTGCGTTGCTCAAGGGCGCGCCGGAGGGCGCCGGCCCGCTGTAACGCACTTGTCACGGCCGGCCAGTATCGTGAGCCCCCTAGAAGTGACAAATTGCAACCATGGTGCATCCCAAGCAAGAACGTCTCGACCGCATGCTGGCGCTGCTGTCGCCTGCGGCGCGGCTGGGATCGGGAGCGCTGGCGAAGCTCATGCGCGAGGGCGGGCTGCACTGCGTCTTCCAACCCCTGGGCGACCTGCGCGAGGGCAGCATCTTTGCCCATGAGGCGCTGATCCGCGGCCCCGAGGGCTCGGCCCTGCACACGCCCGACGTGCTGCTGGAGACCGCCCGGCGCGAGCGCCTGCTGCAGGACTTCGAGCTGGTGTGCGTGTTCACGGCCCTCTCCAACTGGGGCGACCATGGTGCGCCCGGCCGGCTGTTCGTGAACATCAGCGCCGATGCCCTGGTGCATGCCGTGGCCCTGTGCGGCGAGCGCCGCCTGGGCGAGACGGTGCGCGCCTTCGGCGTGAGCGCGCGCATGCTGGTGTTCGAGATCACGGAGCACGAGCGCGTGACCGACATGCCCGCGCTGCGCGAGGCCATCCGCGAGGTACATGCCTGCGGCGCGCGCCTGGCGCTCGACGATTTCGGCGACGGGCGCTCCAGCCTGCGCCTGTGGTCCGAGGTCAAGCCCGACTTCGTGAAGATCGACCGCTACTTCATCCACGACATCAGCGACCACCCCGAGAACCTGCAGATGCTGCAGGCCATCAAGGGCATTGCCGACGTGTTCGGCACCACGCTGATCGCCGAGGGCATCGAGACGCGCGACGACCTGCGCGCCCTGCGCGACCTGGCCATCCCCTACGGCCAGGGCTGGGTGCTGGGACGCCCGGCACGCAACCCGCGCGAGGCCATCGACGGCCCGGCGCTCGACGTGCTGCAGGACCGCCGCGTGGCCGTGCTGCCGCACCTGGGCCAGACCGCGCGCCCGGGCATCCTGCGCAGCCTGATGGTGGTGCAGGCGCCCACGGTGGCGCCCGCCACCAGCAACGACGAGGTGGCCGCCGTGCTGCAGGGGCGCCCCGACCTGCATGCGCTGGCGGTGGTGGATGGCACGCGCCCGGTGGCGCTGATCAACCGCCAGCAGTTCATGAACCATTACGCCACGCTGTACTTCCGCGAAGTGCATGGCCGCAAGCCCTGCGTCGGCTTTGCCAACAACACGCCACGCGTGGTGGAACTCGACTGCGACGTGGACCAGCTCGTGGGCATCCTCACCTCGCAGGACCAGCGCTACCTGAGCGATGGCTACATCGTCACCGACAACGGCCGCTACGTGGGCCTGGGCACCGGCGACCAGCTGGTGCGCGCGGTGACCGAGACGCGCATCGAGGCCGCGCGCCATGCCAACCCGCTCACCTTTCTGCCCGGCAACATCCCCATCAGCATGCACATGCAGCGCCTGCTGGAGAGCGGAACCGAGTTCGTGGCCTGCTATGCGGACCTGAACAATTTCAAGCCCTTCAACGACCACTACGGCTACTGGCGCGGCGACCAGATGATCCGCCTGGTGGCGCGCCTGGCCACCACGCACTGCGACGCACGCCGCGACTTCGTGGGCCATGTGGGGGGCGACGATTTCATGCTGATCTTCCAGAGCAGCAACTGGCTGCAGCGCTGCAAGAACATCGTGGACGAGTTCGCGCGCGAGGCGCTCACCCTGTTCGACGAAGGCGCGCGCGCCATGGGCGGAATCCATTCGGAAGACCGGCACGGCGTGCGCCGCTTCTTCCCCTGCACCACACTGGCCATCGGCGCGGTGCGCATACAGCCCGGCATGTACCGCCATGCCGAAGAGGTGGCCAACCTGGCGGCTGTGGCCAAGCATGAGGCCAAATTGGCATCCACCGGCGTGGTGCTGCATGGCGGCGAACTGCCCGGCCCGCCGCACAACGCCCTGCGTGCGCTGCAAAGCGTGCTGGCGGCGTGATCCAGCGCCGCCCCAGGCGGCGCCTCATTCATCAAGGGGTCTTTGCGCCGTCCTGGAACCAGCGGCCGATCAGGGCGCGCTCGGCGTCGGTCATCTGCGTGGCGTTGTTCATGGGCATGAGCTTTTGCACCACCACCTGCTGGTAGACCGCCTGGGCATGCTGCTTGACCGAGGCCGGCGAATCCAGGCGCAGGTTCTTCATCTGAACCTGGGCGCCATGGCACAGATAGCAGCGTTGCTCCAGCACGGACTGCACGGCAGCGAAGTCGTTGGCCGGGGCCGCCGCTGGGGCAGCGGCCGCAGCAGGGGTGGCTGCAGCGCCCGACGCGGGGGCCGTTGCCGGTGCAGCGGGGGTGGCCGTGGTGGCGGCGGGCTTGGCAGCAGCCACAGGCTCCGGGGCGGGTGCCGGGGCGGGCTTCATCCAGACGATGGCGCCCACCAGGGCCGCCACGCCCACCAGGGCATAGGGCAGCGGGTTGGGGTTGCGGCCGAGCTTGTAGCCGTGGCGCATCACGAAGAACTGGCGGATGGCGGCGCCCGCGAACATCATGACGATGAGCACCAGCCAGTTCTGCGCATGGCTCCACAGGAAGCTGTAGTGGTTGCTCAGCATCGCGAAGATCACCGGCAGCGTGAAGTAGGTGTTGTGCACGCTGCGCTGCTTGCCGCGCTTGCCGTGGATCGGGTCCACGTTCTGCCCGGTGCGGATCTGCCGCACCACGGTGCGCTGGCCCGGGATGATCCAGAAGAACACGTTGGCGCTCATCGAGGTGGCGATCATCGCGCCCACCAGCAGGAAGGCCGCGCGCCCGGCGAACAGGTGGCAGGCCAGCCACGAGGCGATGCACACCAGCACCAGCACCAGGCCGCCGACGATGGCGTCGCCATTCTTCTTCTGCCCGAAGATGCGGCAGATGCCGTCATACAGCAGCCAGAACACGACCAGGAAGGCCAGCGCCGCGCCGATGGCTGCGGGCGGTGCCCAGTCCATGCGCGACTTGTCGATCAGGTAGGTGCCCGCGCTCCACAGATAGGACAAGGTGAACAGCGCAAAGCCGCTGAGCCAGGTGCTGTAGCTCTCCCAATAGAACCAGTGCAGGTGCTTGGGCAGCTCGGGCGGGGAGACGGCGAACTTGACCGGGTGGTAGAAGCCGCCGCCGTGCACGGCCCAGAGCTCGCCGCTCACGCCCTGCTTCTTGAGGTCTTCGTCCTCGGGCGGCGTGAGGCTGCTGTCCAGGAAGACGAAGTAGAAGGAGGAGCCAACCCAGGCGATGGCGGTGATGACGTGGACCCAGCGCAAGAGCAGGTTGGCCCAGTCGAGAAGGTAGTGTTCCATTTTTTTCTCAACCTCGGCGGCGTGGGGGGACACACCGCCTGAACAACCTGCTCACCACTGCGGGCGCTCTGAGCAGAAGATGGGGTCGCGCACCATGGCAAGCCAGGCTTGCCGGGGCACCGCTGCGACCCATGGGACCGGTGCCGCAACGGCCGGCCAGGTCCCGGGTGAAAGTGTATGCAAAAACTGTTCTCAATTCCAGCCCATCAAGAAGCCATCAGGCCTGGGAATACCCTCGTTGTGGGTTGTGCACCACCGCCTGGACTGCCGCCACTGATTGCAAGAGTTGTGCCGCCACGGCCACGGCAATCACCTCGGGCTCCTTGCCCGGGATGCCGGGCACGCCGATGGGGCAGGTCACGTGCGCCAGTTCGCGCGGGCTGAAGCCGCGCGCCGTGAGCCGGCTGGTGAAGGTGGCCCACTTGGTCTTGCTGCCGATGAGGCCGATGAAGGGCAGATCGCCCTGCTCGCGCTGGCGCTTGAGGCAGGCGGCCACCACGTCCAGGTCCTCGGCGTGGCTGAAGCTCATGATGAGCACGCGCGAGCCGGGCGCCAACAGGGGCACGGCCATCTGCACGGGCTCGGAATGCTCGCAGTGCACATTGGGGGGAGGCGCGTCGGGAAAGACCCCGTCGCGGCTGTCTATCCAGGTCAGCGCAAAGGGCAAAGGTGCCAGCACACGCGCCAGGGCATGGCCGACATGGCCGCCGCCAAACAGGGCCACGGGGTGCAGGTCGGCCGTGAGGCGCCGGGCCAAAGCGGGCGCGTTCTGCGCGGCCACGCATTCGAATTCGAGGAACACCACGCCCCCGCAGCACTGGCCGAGCGCCGGGCCCAGGGCAAAGCGCATGGGCGCCGGGTCATTGGTGGCGCCGGGGTCCGCCAGGCGGCGGCGCGCCTCGGCAATGGCCTGGTGCTCCAGGTGGCCGCCGCCGATGGTGCCGACCAACCTGCCCGCGAACACGGCCATCCACGCGCCCGATTCACGCGGCACGGAGCCTTGGGTAGACTCCACGGTCACCAGGCATGCCGGTTCGGCCGCAAGGCCCTCCAGCAACAAACGCAAGTAGCTTTCCACTGCCGCCGTCCTTTCCTTACACCAGCCCACCATGTCCGATACACCGCCCAACCACCGCCCCGGCAAAAGCCGCCACTGGCTGCTGGCAGGCATCATGGCCGCTGGTGCCGCCCTGATCGCTGCCTGCAAGTCTGCGCCAGAACCCACGCCCGCGCCAGCCACGCCGGAGACCCGCCCTCCCACCACCACGGACATCCAGGGCGTCAAGGGCCCCGTGCCGGCCACTGCCGGCTCGGCCCGCCCCTCGGCCGCCGCCACGCCCCGCGCCTACCGGCAAGACGGCGCCACCCACCTCTACGGGCTGAACGCCGAGCGCATCTTCAAGGGCAAGCTGCCGCCGCAGCTCTACGCCATCGGCGTGATCGAGGTGGACATCGACCGCACCGGCAAGGTCACGCGCGTGAACTGGCTGCGCGCGCCGCGCCATGCGCCCGAGGTGGTCAAGGAGATCGAGCGCACGGTGCGCGCCGCGGCCCCCTACCCGGTGCCCACGCGCCTGGGCAAGGTGACCTACACCGAGACCTGGCTGTGGGACAAGAGCGGCAAGTTCCAACTCGATACCCTCACTGAAGGCCAGTTGTAAGGCCTACGAGCCCCTGTAAGTGGAGTAGCTCCACGGGCTCACCAGCAGGGGCACGTGGTAGTGCTGGTCTTCGTGTGCAATGCCGAAGTCCAGGCTCACCTGGTTCAAAAAGTTCGGCTCGGGCAAAGCTACGCCCTTGGCTTTGAAATACCCCGCCACATCGAAGCGCAGCCGGTAGGTGCCGGCGCGCAGGCTGGCGTTGTCGAACAGCGGCGCATCGGTGCGCCCATCGTGATTCAACACCAGGCGCTTGATCAGCGTGGCGGCGTCGCCGTGGGTGGAATACAGCGCCACTTCCATGCCGGCGGCGGGACAGCCATTCATGGTGTCCAGAACATGCGTGCTCAAGCCCATAGGGATTCTCCTGAAAGGGTGGGGACCGAAAAAATGCAATCTGTAGACTAAAAGTGTATACACTTTTCGCCAATCCTCCTATCATGTCGCCATGGAATCTTCATCCACCAGTGCCATCGTCGAGGCGTTGACCCGCGCCATCGTCGAACACCGCCTGCAGCCGGGCACCAAGCTGGCCGAGCAGAAGCTGGCCGACCATTTCGGCGTGTCGCGCACGCTGGTGCGCCAGGCGCTGTTCCAGATGGCCCAGAACAAGCTGGTCACGCTGGAGCCCGCGCGCGGCGCCTTTGTCTCCACCCCCTCGGTCGAGGAGGCACGCCAGGTGTTCGCCGTGCGCCGCATGCTCGAGACCGAGATGACCCGCGCCTTCGTGCGCAGCGTCACGCCCGCCAAGATCAAGGCCCTGCGCGCCCACGTGGCCAGCGAGAAGGCCGCCATGGGCACGGCCGATGCGAGCAGCCGCACCGAGCTGCTGGGCGACTTCCACGTGCGCATGGCTGAGCTCATGGGCAACGAGGTGCTGGCCCACTTGCTGGGCGATCTGATCTCGCGCTGCGCGCTGATCACGCTGAGGTACCAGTCGGCCAGCGCCGCAGAACATTCGCATGAAGAACACGGCGAGATCGTCACCGCGCTGGCTGCGCGCGACGAAGACCAGGCCGTGGCCCTCATGCAGTCGCACCTCGAGCACGTCGAGGCCAGCCTCACCTTCGACCGCAAGCGCCCTGCCAGCGACCTGGCCATGGCGCTCGCGCCCGTCACCGCCACCCAAGGCAACTGACACTGCCTTTTTCGCCCATGATCTACGACGCCACCCGCCCCTATCCCCGCGACCTCGTCGGCTACGGCCGCCACACGCCCCATGCCCAGTGGCCGGGCCAGGCACGCATTGCCGTGCAGTTCGTGCTCAACTACGAAGAGGGCGGCGAGAACGCCACCCTGCATGGCGACGCGGGATCGGAGCAGTTCCTCTCGGAAATGTTCAACCCCGCCAGCTACCCCGAGCGCCACATGAGCATGGAGGGCATCTACGAATACGGCTCGCGTGCCGGCGTATGGCGCATCCTGCGCGAGTTCGACAAGCGCCAACTGCCGCTCACGGTGTTCGGCGTATCGACGGCGCTGCAGCGCCACCCCGAGCTGACCCAGGCCTTCGTGCAGGCCGGCCACGAGATCGCCTGCCACGGCCTCAAGTGGATCCACTACCAGAACGTGCCCGAAGAGGTGGAGCGCGCCCACATGGCCGAGGCCATGGCCATCATCGAGCGCATGACCGGCCAGCGCGCCACCGGCTGGTACACCGGGCGCGACAGCCCCAACACCCACCGCCTGGTGGCCGACTTCGGCGGCTTCGAATACGACAGCGACTACTACGGCGACGACCTGCCCTTCTGGATGAAGGTGCAGCGCACCGACGGCAGCGTGGCGCCCCAGCTCATCGTGCCCTACACGCTGGACTGCAACGACATGCGCTTTGCCCTGCCCCAGGGCTACTCGCATGCCGACCCGTTCTACCAGTACCTCAAGGACACCTTCGACGCCCTGTACGCCGAAGGCGACCCCGATGGCGACAACGCACCCAAGATGATGAGCGTGGGCATGCACTGCCGCCTGCTCGGCCGCCCCGGCCGCATCACGGCGCTGCAGCGCTTTCTGGACCACATCGCCCAGCACGACAAGGTGTGGGTGGCGCGCCGCGTGGACATTGCGCGCCACTGGGCGAAGGTGCATCCCTTCAACGACACCACCCCCGCCACCAGCAAGGCCTGACCACCATGGCACTCACCATCACCCAACTCAACGCGGCCAGCCCGGCCGAGGCCCTGCAGTGGCTGGACGGCGTGTACGAGCACTCGCCCTGGATCGCAGAGCAGGCGCTGGCCCAGCGCCCCTTCCGCTCGCTGGCGCACCTGCGCCACGCGCTGGCCCAGGCCGTGCGCAATGCCCCGCAGGATGCGCAACTGGCCCTGATCCGCGCCCACCCGGAGCTGGCCGGCAAGGCCATGGTGGCCAACAGCCTCACGGCCGAGTCGACCAACGAGCAGAGCAAGGCCGGCCTGGCCCAGTGCACGCCCGATGAGTTCGCGCGCATCCAGCAGCTCAATGCGGACTACAACGCGCGCTTCGGCTTTCCCTTCATCCTGGCGGTGCGCGGGCCGCGCGGCGCGGGCCTGCCACGGCAGGAGATCATTGCCACCTTTGCGCGCCGGCTGGACAACCACCCCGCCTTCGAGCAGGCCGAGGCGCTGCGCAACATCCACCGCATCGCCGAGATCCGCCTGAACGACAAGTTCGACGCAGAGCCCGTGCTGGGCAACGACGTGTGGGACTGGCAGGAGAACCTGGCCCAGCACTCGGACCCCGGCTTTGCCGAAAAGGGCCAGCTCACCGTCACCTACCTGACCGACGCGCACCGCGCCTGCGCCCAGCGCATCAGCCACTGGATGCGCGACTGCGGTTTCGACGAGGTCGAGATCGACGCCGTGGGCAACGTGGTGGGGCGTTACCACCCTGCTGCTGGCTCGGCCCAGGGCAAGTACCTGATGACCGGCTCGCACTACGACACAGTGCGCAACGGCGGCAAGTACGACGGGCGCCTGGGCATCTTCGTGCCCATGGCCTGCGTGCGCGAGCTGCACCGCGCGGGCAAGCGCCTGCCCTTCGGTATCGAGGTCATCGGCTTTGCCGAAGAAGAAGGCCAGCGCTACAAGGCCACCTTCCTCGGGTCGGGCGCGCTCATAGGCCACTTCAACCACGCCTGGCTGGACCAGAAGGACGCCGACGGCGTGACCATGCGCGAGGCCATGCAGCATGCCGGCCTGTGCATCGACGACATCCCCAAGCTGCAGCGCGACCCGGCGCAGTACCTGGGCTTCATCGAGGTGCACATCGAGCAGGGCCCGGTGCTCAACGAGCTGGACCTGCCCCTGGGCGTGGTCACCTCCATCAACGGCGGCGTGCGCTACGTGGGCGAGATGATCGGCATGGCCAGCCATGCCGGCACCACCCCCATGGACCGCCGCCGCGACGCGGCCGTGGCCGTGGCCGAGCTGGCCCTGTACATCGAGCAGCGCGCCGCCAAGGACGGGGACTCGGTGGGCACCATCGGCCTGCTCAACGTGCCCGGCGGCTCCATCAACGTGGTGCCGGGGCGCTGCCAGTTCAGCCTGGACCTGCGCGCCCCCACCGACCCGCAGCGCGACGCCATGGTCAAGGACGTGTTGGACGAGCTGGCCCGCATCGCCGAGCGCCGCGGCATGCGCTACACGCTGGAGGAATCCATGCGCGCCGCCGCCGCCCCCAGCGCACCGGCCTGGCAGCAGCGCTGGGAGCGCGCGGTGGACGCCCTGGGCGTGCCCGTGTTCCGCATGCCCAGCGGCGCCGGGCACGATGCGATGAAGCTGCACGAGATCATGCCCCAGGCCATGCTCTTCGTGCGCGGCCTGAACTCCGGCATCAGCCACAACCCGCTCGAATCCACCACCAACAACGACATGCAGCTGGCCGTGGACGCTTTCACGCACGTGCTGCAACAGCTCTCCGAGGAAACCCCCGCATGACCGCCTCCACCCCAACGACCGACTACGCCGCCCTGGATGCGTGGATCGACCAGCACTTCGACGAGGAAGTGCGCTTTCTGCAGGCCCTGGTGCGCGTGCCCACCGACACGCCCCCTGGCAACAACGCACCCCACGCCGAACGCACGGCCGAACTGCTCCGTGACTTTGGCTACGAGGCCGAGAAGCACGCCGTGCCCGCCGCCGACGTGCAGGCCTACGGCATGGAGTCCATCACCAACCTGATCGTGCGCCGCAAGTACGGCAACGAGGGCCAGGGCCCCACCATTGCCCTGAACGCCCACGGCGACGTGGTGCCGCCCGGCGAAGGCTGGACGCACGACCCCTACGGCGCCGAGATCGTGGACGGCAAGATGTACGGCCGCGCCACTGCCGTGAGCAAGAGCGATTTCGCCAGCTTCACCTATGCCGTGCGCGCGCTGGAGGCCGTGGCCAAGCCCGCCCGGGGCGCGGTGGAACTGCACTTCACCTACGACGAAGAGTTTGGCGGCGAACTGGGCCCCGGCTGGCTGCTGCAAAAGGGCCTGACCAAACCGGACCTGATGATCGCGGCCGGCTTCTCGTACGAGGTGGTCACCGCCCACAACGGCTGCCTGCAGATGGAAGTGACGGTGCACGGCAAGATGGCGCACGCTGCCGTGCCCCACACCGGCGTGGACGCGCTGCAGGGCGCCGTGCACATCCTGAACGCACTGTACGCGCAGAACCAGGAGTACCTCAAGGTCACGTCCAACGTGGCCGGCATCAAGCACCCCTATCTGAACGTGGGCCGCATCGAGGGCGGCACCAACACCAACGTGGTGCCCGGCAAGGTGACCTTCAAGCTCGACCGCCGCATGATCCCCGAAGAGAACCCGGTGGAGGTGGAAGCCAACATCCGCCGCGTGATCGAAACCGCCGCGGGCGAACGCGCCGGCATCTCGGTGGAGATCCGCCGCATGCTGCTGGCCAACGCCATGACGCCGCTGGCCGGCAATAAGCCCCTGGTCGATGCCATCCAGAAGCACGCCCAGGCACTGATCGGCGAGCCCGTGCCCGCCGTGGGCACGCCCCTGTACACCGACGTGCGCCTGTACGTGGAGCGCGGCATTCCCGGCGTGATCTACGGCGCCGGCCCGCGCACCGTGCTCGAATCGCACGCCAAGCGCGCCGACGAGCGCCTGGACCTGCAGGACCTGCGCCGCGCGACCAAGGTGGTTGCGCGCACGCTGAAGGACTTGCTCGCATAACTCGCTTACAGATCGGCATGGCGCGGAGTCCACCCGCCCATGCCGACCCGACCTACACTTGCTGCGGGCGCATTCCACCAGGGATGCGCCCGTTTGTCATTCCGACACCCGGACGGACACACCCAAAAGATTGATAACAGAGGAGCACCTACCAATGAGCATCCGCCACACCTTGCTGGCCAGCAGCGTCGCACTGGCCCTGGCCAGCCTGACCGCCTGCGGCAGCACCCCGCAGGCCCTGCCGGCCGTCCCGGCATCCGCGCCGGCAGTGCAGCAGACGGCAGCGGCCCAGGCCGCCAGCGCCGCCTATGACTTCGACATGGATGTGTTCCACCCCGTGGTGGCGCGCAACGGCATGGTCGCCACCGAGCAGGAGCTGGCCTCGCAGATCGGCCTGGATATCCTGAAAGCCGGCGGCAATGCGGTGGACGCGGCCGTGGGCATCGGCTTTGCGCTGGCCGTGGCCCTACCGAATGCGGGCAACCTGGGCGGCGGCGGGTTCATGATGGTGCACGACGCCAAGACCGGCAAGAGCGTGGCCCTGGACTTCCGCGAAGTGGCGCCCATCAAGGCCACGCGCGACATGTACCTGGACGCCAACGGCAACGTGGTGGACGGCAAATCGCTGTACACCCACTACGCCGTGGGCGTGCCCGGCACCGTGGCCGGCATGGAGCATGCGCTCAAGACCTGGGGCACCCTGCCCCTGTCGCGCGTGATCGCCCCGGCCATCGAACTGGCCGAGCGCGGCTTCCCCGTGAGCGAAACCCTGGCCAAGATCCTGGACCAGGAAAAGAAGAACATGGGCAAGTGGCCCGCCACCCAGGCCATCTTCTGGAAGAACGGCGCGCCCCTGAAGGTGGGCGACGCCCTGGTGCAGAAAGACCTGGCCCAGTCCATGCGCCTGATCGGCCAGCAGGGCGCCAAGGCGTTTTACGAAGGCGAGATCGCCCAGAAGATCGCCGCCGAGATGGCACCGCACGCCGGCGCCCTCACGCTGCAGGACCTGCGCGAATACAAGGTGGCCGAGCGCGTGCCCACGCGCGGCACCTACCGCGGCTATGAGATCGTGACCATGCCGCCACCCTCCTCCGGCGGCCCGCACCTGGTGCAGATCTTGAACATGCTGGAGCCCCTGCCCCTGGCCCAGTGGGGCCCCAACAGCGCCCAGACCATCCACTACATGGCCGAGAGCATGAAGCTCGCGTATGCCGACCGCGCCGAGTACCTGGGCGACCCGGACTTCGTGAAGATCCCCCTCAAGGGCCTGACCTCCAAGCGCTACGCCGAGTCGCTGGCCAAGGGCATCGACGCCAACACCGCACGCAGCGGCAAGAGCATCAAGCCCGGCCAGCCCCAGCCGTACGAGAGCGACCAGACCACCCACTACTCGGTGGTGGACAAGGCCGGCAACGCCGTGGCCGTGACCTACACGCTGAACACCAACTTCGGCAGCGGCATCGTCGCCAAGGGCACGGGCATCCTGCTCAACAACGAGATGGACGACTTCTCGGCCAAGCCCGGCGTGGCCAATGCCTACGGCCTGGTCGGCGGCGATGCTAACGCCGTGGCTGCCAAGAAGCGCCCCCTGTCTTCCATGACGCCTACCCTGGTCCTGAAGGACGGCAAGCCCACCCTGGTGACCGGCAGCCCCGGCGGCGCGCGCATCATCACCACGGTGCTGCAGACGGTGGTGAACACGATTGACTTTGGCATGAACCCCGCCGAGGCCGCCGCCGCACCGCGCGTGCACCACCAGTGGACGCCGGACGAGCTGCGCGTGGAAAAGGGCTTGTCGCCCGACACCCTGGCCTTGCTCAAGCAACGCGGCCATAACATCGCGGTGAAGGCTTCGATGGGGCGTACGCAGACGATCCAGCTGCGTGGTGGGGCGCTGTATGGGTACTCGGATCCGCGGAATCCGGATGGGAAGACGTTGGGGTATTGATTAAATGGCTCGCGCGGCGAGCCATTTATCACTAACAAAGGCCGCGCCCCTCACAGGACGCGGCCTTTTTAATAGAGTGATCGACATCGCAGCCGTCATAGTATGGTTGCGCCACACCAGCTTCGATCAAGAATCCCAGTGCGCATATAGGCTGAAGCATTCCTGCTTAAATCCGGCCCATTCGATCCCACACAGGCGGGCCAGACAACCCGGTTCATGACGAGTCACTCCTATCCAGTTGCGCAGCGATCAATTCACGGGTGAAGGCAATCGTCTCCTGAACATCAGACATTTCAAATTCATCCCATTGAGCGTGTGTCGCCTTTGTACGCACATGGGCAGCAGTGCGAGCTCTCTTGGCCTTAGTAGCCGTCAGAATCCCCTTTGCCGTCAAAGCGGAAATCAAACTATCAAGCCTCTCATCTTTATCGACGATCTCATGTTTACGACAAACCCTACGCAGGGAATCTTCGAAGACAACACCTGAGATAACACCTGCTTCACGCGAGCGATTGTTTTTCGCATAGTACTGAGCATGATCGAGGAAATCGTCGAACGTCTCAGCACGAGCCTGATCGGCCACCGCCACGAGTGCGCCAGCGTCTGCATCCTTCAAAAGAGCCTGCAAAACCGCCCTCAATTGCCCAACTCCCTTGTGAATGAAAAGTCCCCAAGATTCTGTTGCAATGCGGTCGGCGCTTAGTCGGTACGTAGATCCTTGAGCGCAAGCAAGATGCACAGCATTATGCGCAGAAGTGAGCCATCCAACACAGTCTGACTGCTGTCGCTGCGGAATGACGGTAGAAGTAGCGCGACTTAGTGTTTCCCCTTCGACGATTAACTCCGAAATTCTATCTCTTACGCGCTTTTCAATTGACATGCCGACCCCCTAGTTGACGTAGTGTTGAAGCCGCATCGACTTTCTCCCGCCCAATTAGGCTTCCCAACTTTCGGGTCGACTTCCCTTGGCAAGCGCACAGCTTCAAGGCCCGACTCAGCCTGCGCTGCTTCTTCGCCGAGCTGCGGGCGTAGCAGGCGTGGGCGTATATGGAGAAATACCGATGACGAGGTAGTTAAAGTCGATTTTTCTACTCGGATTTTTAGCTCTCACGGACATTGAGCCCATATCCCACTCGAAATCGTTCCAATTCCACTGCGTTTCATTGGTTTGGACGATCACGTACGATCCCAGGTTCAGCCTGGCAGCAATGCTGTCAGCGGAGAAATCGAGGCCCAAGTTGAAATGATGAACTTGGACATTCCTCAAACGATTAGCGACGCCTTTGACTGCGCATTGCATCAAGCTAACGAAAGGCTTGAGGCCAGGTTGAAGGTTATTGACAAGAGCGAGGCCGTTTTTAAATGCCTCACTGTCGAGTGCTCCAAGAAGCGCTTCGTCGGTCGAGGAGCCTACATTGACCGTGCGCCCCTCAAATTCGATTCCGTTTTCCCCCACAGTAAGGCCAAGAAAAATTGGAACTCCGACGACGCTTGCCAGAGTGCCATCCCGGCTCTTGAAGCGGAGAGCCATTCGTAGTGCTTCCTTTTCGCCATCGATTTGATTTCGACCAACGAACTCACATAGAATGGAATGTGCACCAAGCCCAGGATACTCGTATACAAAAGCTCGGTTAAACGAAATCTTGATTTGTGTGCCTATGAGGTCTGGGGCGGGCTCAATTTGAGCCGCGCCAATTATTGGTTTGACTCCCTCAGCATCATTGCTTGCGATAAATCCAATTTGAAGCCCTGTGGCATTGAAGGGGGCACCCGGTCTTACAATATTTTGCCCTTGAACAGCGCTTTCAACAAGCGCATTTGCCCTGGCAACGTCGCCAATTTCTTCCAGATATCTGGCGATCCGATCAGGAGGAAGGGAACCGAGTGAGTCCGCAGCGCTGAATTCCATATTTACCTCACACGAGCGCGGGCTGCACGTGCACGCAGAGCACTCTGAACTTCGTTAAAAATTTCTGCACGTGATCCTTGCCCCATTTCGAGAGTGACGATCAGCGCATATGGTATTTGCGCGGAGGCAAAGTCCGCATGGTTCGCAGTGGCATGGACACCGAAATAGAGCCCGTCCGGTCCCAAAGCCGCCCTGGCTTGGCGACCTTGCATTCTGATGTGCATCAAGGTCCCCCTAGCTATTGAGTGATGATCAGGCTGAAGCAACCCATCGGCGCGTTTCACGCCATCCCAAAATTTCTGGCTTCTATCACTTGATAACACGGTCAGCCGTGCGCCACGATAATCCGCGAATGGCATCACAGGGGCTGTCCAAGCGAGGGTAACCGTAATTGCTCGGACCTCTCTATTGTTCACCATGGATGCAGGAAGTGGGACCCTGAAAATATGTTGTTTACCCACAGATATCACGTCTTCGGCAATCAATGTCGCTCTTTGCTGCGCGCCGGAGATTGCTCTTCCCAAAGATATTTTCCCGTATCCAAGAAAGCGAGCAATCGTTTTTCTGCGCGCGAAGTGACGCTCTTGCGGCGGGTAAGCTGTTTCGAGTAGATCACCCAATGGACCCCATGATGCAGTATGTGCTAGCAGACCCTTCAGCAGAGGCGCTCGCGTTCTCTTCAAACTCCAATTGACAGGCTCTCCTGCAAATGCATCGTCCAAAGCATCAGCAATAAAATTTGCGCTGCGCGTAACAAGCGCTGCCGCGTTGCTGGTCCCAGCACATCGGGCTCGATGGTTAAGATCGCCTGTGACCGAAGGGGCTGCAACCAACTGCCCAAGCTCCTGCGAATGGGTCGGTTGAGCGATGACGCCCCCCTGAGGCAGATTCGCGCACAATGCTGCTATGCGGCCACCGTTCTCAAGGATTTCTGGCTTAATACCTTCATTTACCCCTAATCCGATGGCTGAAGCCAAATTGGTCACAGCGACCAAAGGAAATGGGTCAAAAGATGCGGTGGCTTTGTTAGTGGCTTCCTCGGCGTGTAACGCTCCAACTGTTAAGCTATTCACAGATTCTGCCGGGCTGAGAATGCCACGACGCGCTTTGGCTTTTTCCACGGCCAAGATGAATTCTGCTTGTCTTCTTTCGAGCGGCGCCGCCTGTAGTTCTGCTACATCTCTGAACTGGTCTAGCAATATGCCTTCACTAATATTTCCCGCGCTCACTATAAACAATAAACTGTGCTTAAAGCTGAAGTAGTCCAAAAGCATTGCCCATGGCGAAGGCCTGCGGGTGAATGGCGCAAAAATATCGCAGACCGAGTGATTTATGACCGTAAGGTTGCGATAGGGTGAGTCGGGTTTATCTATCTCGACCGCTAGATTCGACAGCGCTCGATATACCGTTCCTATAGGCAATTTATCTATTGGGGTCGTTTCGACACCTCGGCCACCATCGGTCAATATTGGAATTGACAGAAGCGTTCGACTTATTGCAGGCCAAGGCGCATGCAAGTCTCCTCTCACAATCAGCGAAGCTATTGCCGTCCCATGGTGGCGTCCTGAGACAGGCACGTTGGCTGCTGTAACGTCTACCTCACGTACGTCCACCCTGCCTGCAAGAGCCGCGTGCCCAGTCACAGGGTAGCCATCGAGCATTGCGCTTACGCAAGGTTTGGCGGTGCCAGGGACTGGCGGTATCGGGGATCCGGCTCCGGTGTCTTGGGACGCTGTAGACACAAATGCGGACTGCGGCCTTATGGCCATGACCTCATCTAGTCCACCTAAGCGGTTGCCTTCATCCAGTGTCAAAAGTCGCCTAGCCGCAGCGGGCGGCAACGATGCCAGAACTCCCTGGTATCGGATTTCTTGGATCGTGACTATGTCAAGTAATTGGCCGCCAACCTCGTTGATAAGGGTCAGCAGTGTCTCGCGCGCCAAGTCACGTTGCGTGACGGTTGATCGATACCAAAGGTCAATCTCGACACGAACTGCTGATTCTGCATTTTCTCTCAAAGCGCGTTCAACATATGCACTGAGAAGCGGATCAATTCGGTCTCGCACGGACCATCGCCGCATATCTATCAGGTATTCAAACAACTCCCACAAGCCCCGAAACTCGTCGGCTGAGCAGCGCTCACCTCTGCTGAATCGATTCCACTGGGCCAAAAGCCTTGAAAGCCCATCCCTACTAGGCATTGTCAGATAGAGCAGCTCAGCCTTAAGGACCTCGGTGTTGGTCTGAGCCGACCCTTCCTCGTCATCTTCATCTTCGCGCTCTTCATCTGACGAAGCTGGTCGAGGCAATTCGCTAGCTAGCCACTCAAACCCAAGGCGCTCAGCAGCTTCAATGAACGAAGCAACATCGGTTTTTAGTTCAAAGACAAGAACACGCTCGGGGATTACCGTACGAGCGTCTATTGATGCCTCAATGTTCTCCGTCCAGTTGCTTAAGCTTTGTGCTGTTTTTTCGAAGCGGCTACTAAGACGGGTCAACTGCGTCTGGTACGGAATTTTGGGCGGCGGATTGAACCGTCTTCCTTTTACCCCTTGACGCTTTCCTTCGCTCTGCTCCCTTACCAGTCTCAACAATGGATACTGCGTGGCCATTCTGTCCCTCCTCCATAGGTCCTCTCAGTCGCCTTTGCATGCGAGAGAGCACTTTTTGTACGGCCTGTGACGCAGACATCCGTCCCTGCGACAGAACGAGTTGTCGGCGCACGTCAAGGGTGAATGCTTCAACCTCGGACATGTTTTCACCAAGCATCTGCTCCGCGAATTCTGCATCAGAAAGGCCTGGATCCTCGCCTAGTGAATTACAAAACCTTTTGAACCAACTACGCAGCTGTTCAATGTTGGGCTTGTTCACCTCCAACTTGAGCTGAAACCTGCGCCAGACGGCGCGATCCAACAATTCCGGATGGTTAGTAGCGCACACAACGATGGCGTGGCTGGGCAGCCGATCCATCTGCATGAGAAGAGTGCTCACGACGCGCTTGATCTCGCCTGTTTCCTGGGCGTCGCTTCGCTCCTTACCCACAGTGTCGAATTCGTCAAAAAACAGCACGCACGGGTTGACGGCTGCCCAGTCAATAAGGCGCCGAAGTCGGTTTGAAGTCTCTCCCAGAAAGCTGTCGACAATTGCGTCGTACCGAATGAAGAGCAGTGGAAGCGATAGTTCTGTAGCAAAGACTTCAGCTAATGTCGTCTTTCCATTGCCGGGAGGCCCCACCATCAAAACGGTGTGCCTCGGCTCAAGCGAATGCGCGCGCAGAAGTGCCGCTTGCGTATACTCGTGCAAAAACTCTTGAATGTCCGTCACCAACTCGGACGCCAAGACCAGTTCGTCCAACTTGCGTCGAGCTGGCATGTCGTACACAAGCTCAGCAACCAGGTGCGGAAGCCTGCCTTGCGGCGCTGGGTGAGCCATGCTGCGCTCAAAGCCAGACAAGATAGCTTGGGGGGAAGGACGCTGAGAGTCAGAAATAATCGCTTCCATCGTGCGTTGAAGCGCACGGCGGTCGTTGCGAGCGTTTGAAGTTGCCATATCCCTACCATTCCTTTCGACTTTGCAGCCAACCTTTAGGCGCTAGGTGCAGAGCCACTTCCTTGATGACCCCCGCCCTGGGTGATTGATGCCTCGTAAAAGTCGATCAAGGCGATCACCTTGTGGCAAAACGACCTGATTGATGCAGCCTCCTCTAACGTCCAAGGAGCCAAACTCGTATCGGTTTGCTGTTTTGTTTCGTTTTGCTGCGTGGCTTTTTTCGCGACAAATCGCAACACTCCGACTGAAATCTCTTCCCGCGTGCGCGTCAGAGCCTTTCCTGACTGCACGAACCGCCAAAACTTGGTTCGATCAATGCTCAATGCCGAAGCTGCAGCAGCCACATTGCCACCGAACTGTTCCACAACTGTTTTTGCCTGCTCCTGCAAGACCTCGTCCAATACGCATTTGGGCATGCTGTTACTCATCCTATGCAGAGCATTCTACAAATGCAATCACGAAAACGCAACAATAACCACCTCGAAAAGCAACAACAATATTTAAATGTTGCGTTATTGATTCTTTTTACTTGGCGCAATACTGTATTTAAACAAGGGGTATCCACTTAGCTCCAGCGGCACTCCAGATACTGTGTTTTCATCCAGCAATGGTACCCGATTGCACGTCTG
>NZ_JBWKYR010000025.1:0-69832 GCF_059423865.1 Acidovorax sp. GW458-11-26-14-TSB4 | reverse complement strand
CGCTAACCCGCGCCAGTTCTAGCGATGCCCAATTTTTCCCGGTGGTTCGGGTGTGCCATTTCGATCACCTCCCCATTTGCGCCTCATTTGTAAGCCGGGAGGCACCCGGCGGAGGTGCGCTCAGCCCTTCCAGGTGAACGGAAACTTGAACTGCTTGATGAAGCCGTTGGGCACGTAGTCGCCCAGCACGCCGTACTTCTCGGGCCAGAGCTTGGTGCTCTTCACGGCGGTGCCGAACAGGTAGTCCAGGAAGGCGAAATGCGCCGCATAGTTCTTGTCCAGCGCCTCCTGGTCCTGGCTGTGGTGCCAGTGGTGGAAGTTGGGCGTGACCAGCACATAGCGCAGCGGCCCCAGGCGCACGCTCACGTTGGCATGGTTGAACACGGCCTGGAAGCCGACGACCACGATGTAGGCGTCGATCACCTCCTTGGAAAAGCCCAGCACGTAGATGGGGGCCAGCACCAGGGTGCGGGTGATCAGCAGTTCCAGGATGTGCTGGCGCGAGCCGGCCATCCAGTCCATGCTCTTCACGCTGTGGTGCACGGCATGCAGGCGCCACAGCACGGGCACCTCGTGGTAGGCGCGGTGCGTCCAGTACTGCACCAGGTCGGCCACCAGGATGATGAGGAACAGCGCCACCCAGAAGTTCAGCCCCTGGACCCAGCCGCGCACGCCGTCGCTGGCTGCCCAGCCAAAGAACTTGTGCACCACCAGGTTGGTGGCCAGCAGCACGAAGCCCACCACCATGTGGTTCACGATGAAGTGGTGGAAGTCGGTCTGCCACTCCTCGCGGAAGATGGGCTGGTCCTTGCGCAGCGCGAACAGCTTCTCGACGAAGATGAAGATCAGCGAACTGCCCAGCAGGTCCAGGATGAACCAGTCCAGGCCGATGTAGGGCGTGTTGTCGGGGAAGTTCGGGTCCACCTCCACCTTGTGCCCGCCCAGGATGGCGGCCAGCGCCACGGTGGCGAAGGCGAAGGTGGCCAGCCAGCGCGAGCGGTTGAAGATGATGTTGACCAGCGAGATGCCGCCTGCGATGGCCATGGCCGCCAGCATGATGTAGCGGATCACGGCCACGTCGTAGCTCTTGCGCAGCTGCGGCGTGGTCAGGTACTCGGGGAAGTGGAAGGCCAGTACCCCCAGAAAGCACAGGATGGCCAGCGTGAGCGCAATCACCCCCGAGACCAGCCCGCGCCCGGTGCGCAGCGCACCATGGCTTTCGGTGAATTCGTTGAGCTTGTCGATTTCGAGCATGTTCTACCCCTCTGCGCCCGGGTCGTGGCGTATTGCCCGGGCTTGTGTTGGCTTTGTGTGACGCGAGTGTAGCGGGGCCTTGTGCATCCTTGTGTAACCGCCATCGCACGTAAAATCGGGGTCCATGAACATCCCCTCGCACCAGCTGAGCATGACCGTGCTCATGTCGCCCGACATGGCCAACTTTTCCGGCAACGTCCACGGCGGCGCCATCCTCAAGCTGCTCGACCAGGTGGCCTACTCGTGCGCCAGCCGCTACTCGGCCTGCTACGTGGTCACGCTGAGCGTGGACCAGGTGATGTTCCTGCAGCCCATCCACGTAGGCGAGCTGGTGACCTTCCTGGCCAGCGTCAACTACACCGGCTCCTCGTCGATGGAGATCGGCATCAAGGTGGTGGCCGAGGACATCCGCTCCCAGGTGGTGCGGCATGTGAACAGTTGCTTCTTCACCATGGTGGCGGTGGACGAGGCGCGCAAGCCCGTGCAGGTGCCTGCGCTGTCTCCTTCCACCGCCGACGAGCGCCGCCGCTGGGATGCCGCCGTGATGCGCAAGACCCTGCGCAAGGAATTGGCCGCTCGCTTTGAGCAGGCGCGCAGTGCGCCCGTGCCGGCCCCTGTGGCCGCCTGAGCCCCCATCCGGCGAACGGGCCGAGAACATGTGCTAACAGGCCCCTGCGCGCGCAGGGGTAGCCTTGTATCTTTGGGGGCGCCCACGCGTTCCTGCCCGATGGGGAGACAAGCCACCATGAACGATGCCACAGCGCTGGTGCGCGCCAGCTACGAGGCCTACGTCCGCAAGGACCGCGAGGCCATCGAGGCGCTGCTCGACGACGACTTCCATTTCTCCAGCCCGCTCGACAACCGCATCGACCGCGCCACCTACTTCGCGCGCTGCTGGCCCAACAGCGAGGCCATCAGCGGCTTCCAGTTCATTCACCTGGTCCAGCAGGGCCACATCGTTTTCGTCACCTACGAGGGCACGCGCGAGGGCGGCGGGCGCTTTCGCAACACCGAGGTGGTGACCACCCGCAACGGCCGCATCACCGAGGTGGAGGTCTACTTCGGCTGGTCGATCCCGCATCCGGCACCAGAGGGTGGCTTCACCAACATCTGAACGTGGCGCGCTTCAGCGGTTGCGCCCTGCCAGCGACACGGCCTGCAGCGACAGTCCATCGATCTCGTTGGTGATGCCCGAGAGCACATTGGCCACCACCGCGAACTCGCGGCCATGCTGGCCCGCGCGCGCGGCCATCACCTGGGCATTGAAGCTCACTACCTTGGCCTCGCGCGCCACGGTCTGGATGGAGGCGACGATGCCCGCCAACTCCTTCATCAGCGTCTCGGATTTGGCCTTGCCTATCTGGTCGAAGGCAGTGGTGGCCGTGTTCAGTGCTTCGAGCGCGCCATCGGTGATCTCCACCAGCCGCGCCAGGGCTTCTTCCATGCGGGGGCTCTGCCGTTCGGCCAGCTCCAGGGTGCGATCCACCTGCTCCATGAAGGCCTCGATGGTCGGGCCCACACCGGTGGCGCCGTGGTAGGTCGTGCGGATGCGCTCGCCCATGGCCGCATCGAGGTGGCGCGGCGTGTCCACCAGCCGCGCATGGCTGTCGCTGAACAGCGCCAGCGAGCTGCGTGCCGCCTTCAGGTGCAGGCCGCTGCCGCGCGTGGCCAGCACGGTCTGCAGCACCATGCGCTGCGACAGCATGCGCTGGCGTGCCGCCAGGTTGACCAGGGACATGTCGCCATCGCGCGATGCGGTGGTGGTGGGAACGGGCAGGTTGCTGCGGGCAGCGGAAAGAGGGTAGGCGGCCATGGTGTGATCCTGTGTGGTTGCCATCGGGTTGTCGCTGTTCAACAAGCAATACCCGGGCCAGTGAAGGCCTGCTTCTTGCCCCGGGAGCGTGCGCGCAGGCCCTGGTGTACAGGCGCACAAACGCCTTGCGAAGGACTCGCAAGGGTCTGCTGAAATAGGGTTGGAAGAGGGGGGGCGCTCAGGCGGCGCGCAAACCCACCGGCTGCTGCGGCAGGGCCGCTACTGCGATGCCCTGCACCACGTCGCCGACCACGATCACGGAAGGGCTGGCCAGCCCCTCGCGCGCGATGGTGGCGTGCATCTCGCCGAGGGTGGTCACGGCATGGCGCTGCTGCGGCAGGCTGGCGTGCTGGATGATGGCCACGGGCGTGGCCGCCGGCAGGCCGGTAAGCAGTTCCTGGCCGATGGTGGCCGAACCGCTCACGCCCATGTAGATCACCAGCGTGAGCTTGGCGTCGCGCGCCGTGGCGGCCAGCTGGCGCCAGTCGGTGCCCGCATCACCCGGCTTGGCATGGCCGGTGACGAAGACCACGCCGTGGGCATGCTCGCGGTGCGTGAGCGGTGCGCCCAGCGAGGTCAGGCCTGCCAGGCCCGCGGTGATGCCGTTGATCACCGTGACCGGCACGCCCGCCGCGCGCAGGTGCTCCACCTCTTCGCCGCCGCGGCCGAAGATGAAGGGGTCGCCACCCTTGAGGCGCACCACGTTCTCGCCTTCGTTCACGGCCATCAGCATCAGCTTTTCGATGAAAGCCTGCGGCGTGCTCTTGCAGCCGCCGCGCTTGCCCACGTGCACGATGCGCGCCGTGGGCGCAGCGTAGGCCACGATGGCATCGCTCACCAGGTCGTCCACCAGCAGCACGGTGGCAGCCTGGATGGCCTTGAGCGCCTTGAGCGTGAGCAGCTCCGGATCGCCCGGCCCCGCGCCCACCAGGGTGCAGGAGCCACCGGTGCCCAGGTGCGGGCGCGGGGTGGTCGTCGGGGAGGGATGCGTGGGGCGGTTCATGGCTGTGTCTCCGGCAGGGCGGGTGTGGCTGTTTGAGCGGTGACGTGCAAGATATGTTCCACCTGGCGCGTCAGCGCAGGGGGCACGGGCAGCTCGCCCGAGAGCACGCGGCGGGTGTAGTCGGCGGTGGTGGCCACGTCGATCTCGGTGGGCAGGCCGGGCACCTCGCCCGCGGTGCCGGGCTCCTGCTCCTGCAGCACATGGTGCACCCCGCCGATGAAGGCGTCGTAACGGGGTGTGCGGCGCGGATCGGCCGCCACCTCGCCCTCGAGCCCGCGCGAGAGCAGGGCGTTCATGCCCATGGCGCTGAAGGTGTTTTGCAGCATCTCGAAGTACTCGGGGTGCGTATAGCTCGTGACCACCACGGCCGGACCGGCGCAGGGATTCATGAGCTTGACGGCACTGTGCCCGGCATTGCGCAGGCCCACGGCCTCGCGCACGGCCAGAAGGCGGGCCAGGCCCGTGTGCAGCAATGGGGTGGTGATGTGGGCCACCTCGCCAGCCGCCACCTGGCGCGGCGCGGTGAGCGCTGGCACGTCCAGGGCTTCCAGCACGTCGGAGGCCAGGATGCGCCGTGCCTCGGTGCGCATGCCGTGCAGCAGCACGGGCTGGCCCGCGCGCGCCAGCAGCAGGGCCAGCAGCGGGGTCAGAACGGGCAGCTTGCGCGCGCCGTTGTAGCTGGGCAGTACGACCAGCGGGCGCTCGCTGGCCGGCAGCAGGGCCATGCGGGCGTGCGTGGCATCGAGGAAGCCGCACATCTCCTCTGCCGTCTCGCCCTTGATGCGCATGGCCAGGCAGAAGGCACCGATCTCCAGGTCGGTCACCGTGCCGTCCAGCACCTGGCCGAACAGGTCCGTGGCCTGCTCGCGCGTGAGCGGCTTGGCACCGCGGGGGCCGCGGCCGATTTCCTTGATGTACTGGCTGATGCCCATGGTGGTGGCGGATGGCTCTTTGGAGTGGGGCTGGGTATTTTCTCGCAACCCAGCGAACTTTTGGTTATATGGCGGCTATGGCGATGGTGGTTGCAGACTTGGTGGCCAGGGGGCCTGTGGCGCGCACCATGCGCTTGAGCTCGGGCAGGCACGAGCCGCAGTTGGTGCCGCAGCGCAGCGCGCCCTGCAACTGGGCCAGGCACTCGTCGTCGGTGCCGTGGCACTGCGCCAGCTGGCCGGTAATGGCCGCGTCGGTGACGTTGAAGCAGGTGCACACGGTCTTGCCGCGCGACTGCACCGCCACCGGCGCCTTGGCGCTGGGCACCAGCAGCAGGCGGCCGTAGGTCTGTGCGGGCAGTTCTTCCTGCAGCAGGGTCTTGATCCAGCCCTGGGCACTGGTGTCGCCCGCGAGCACGATGGCTTCCAGCGTGCTGGCACCATCGCCACGCCGGGCCAGGCGGGCCGCGCGGCGCTGGCCGCGTTTTCTGTCGGCGTAGCGCACGGTGTCGCTGCCGGCCAGGCCCAGCAGGGCCTCGATGCGCTCGATGGTGGCATCGGGCGGCGCCTCGTGCGCAGCGGCGCGCAGCAGCACGCCGCTGCGCTCGCGGTCCGGCTCCGATAGCGGGGTGTTGTTGCTGAAGGGCACGCAGCTGGCGAACGGAAATTCCTCCATCAGCGCCGCCAGGGCCTCGCGCACGGCCAGGGCCTGGTCGCCGGGCAGCCAGGCCAGGGCCAGCAGCGTCCAGGGCATCTCGGCCTTGAGGATCTTCACGGCCGCGTGCTTGAGCTCGGGCTGCTTGGACGTGGGGCAGTAGGCGGATGTGGTCAGCGCATTCACGCCCGAGAGCCGCTCGCCCGTGGACGACTGGCCGCTGAGGTATTCGCTGCCCCAGTGCATGGCCATGAAGGCCTGCGACCGGCCGATGGTGCCATCGGCCTGCACAGGCACCACGATGGAGCCGCGCTTGCTGGTGACATGCACCAGGTCGCCTGTGCGCAACTGGCGCTGCTCCATGTCGTCCGGGTGCATCTGCACCGAGGGCTCGGCCACATGGCCGAACAGCCGGCCCAGCGTGCCGGTGCGGCTCATGCCATGCCACTGGTCGCGCAGGCGGCCGGTGGTCAGGCTGAAAGGGTAGCGCGACTCGCGCGGCTCGGCCACGGGCTGCCAGGCATGGGCGGCAAAGCGCGCACGCCTGTCGGGCGTGGGGTAGATGCCGTCTTCGTACAGGCGCACCTTGCCGCTGGCCGTGCCTTCGGGCAGCGGCCACTGCTGCGGGCCGTCGGCTTCGAGCAGCGGCCAGGACAGGCCGGTGATGTCCAGGTCGCGGCCGCGCGTGGTTTCGCGGTGCTCGTTCCACACCGCCTCGGCCCCGGCATCG
The DNA here is from genome assembly GCF_059423865.1 of Acidovorax sp. GW458-11-26-14-TSB4. Classification (NCBI taxonomy): domain Bacteria; kingdom Pseudomonadati; phylum Pseudomonadota; class Betaproteobacteria; order Burkholderiales; family Comamonadaceae; genus Acidovorax; species Acidovorax sp. GW458-11-26-14-TSB4. The sequence continues at coordinate 63,448 of NZ_JBWKYR010000025.1, read as the reverse complement.
GCGTCGCTGGTGGTGTAGGGAAACAGACTGGGCGCGCCGGGGCGCAGCCGCGCCTCCAGCTGGTGCGCAAACTGCACCGCAATGGCCCAGTCGTGGCGCGTCTGTCCAGGCGCCGGCACCGCAGTGCGCACGCGCGAGATGCGACGTTCGCTGTTGGTCACGGTGCCGGTCTTCTCGCCCCAGGTGGTGGCGGGCAGCAGCAGGTCGGCGTACTGCGCGGTGGCGGTGGTGGCAAAGGCCTCCTGCAGCACCACGAACTCGGCGCGCTCGAGTGCGCGGCGCACGGTGGCCTGGTCGGGCATGCTCTGCGCGGGGTTGGTGCAGGCGATCCACAGCGCGCGGATCTCGCCGTCGGCGGCGGCCTGGAACAACTCCACCGCCGTCTTGCCGGGGCGCGCCGGTACGTCGGCAATGCCCCACAGCGCAGCCACTTCGGCGCGGTGCGCGGGGTTGGCCAGGTCGCGGTGCGCGCTCAGCAGGTTGGCCAGGCCACCCACCTCGCGCCCGCCCATGGCATTGGGCTGGCCGGTCAGCGAGAACGGGCCCGCGCCCGGCTTGCCGATCTGCGCCGTGGCCAGGTGCAGGTTGATCAGCGCGGCATTCTTGGCCGTGCCGCTGCTGCTCTGGTTCAGGCCCTGGCAGTACAGGCTGAGCGTGGCCCTGGAGGTGGCGAACCATTGCGCCGCCGTGGCCAGGTCGGCCTCGGGGATGCCGCACACGGCGCTCACGCGCTCGGGCGTGCAGTCGGCCACCAGTGCTTTCAGCGCATCGAAGCCGGTGGTGTGCGCGCCGATGTAGGCGGCATCCACCCAGCCCTCGCGCAGCATGAGGTGCAGCATGCCGTTGAACAGCATCACGTCGCTGCCCGGCTGGATCGGCAGGAACAGGTCGGCCATGCCCGCGGTGTCGGTGCGGCGCGGGTCGGCGACGATGATCTTCATGCCCGGGTTGGCCGCGCGCGCATCCTCGATGCGCCGGAACAGGATGGGGTGCGCCCAGGCCGCATTGCTGCCCACGAAGAACAGGCACTGCGCATGCTTCACGTCGTCGTAGCAGGCGGGCGGCGCATCGGCCCCCAGCGTGGCCTTGTAGCCGGCCACGGCGCTGCTCATGCACAGGCGCGAGTTGGTGTCGATGTTGTTGGTGCCGATCAGGCCCTTGGCCAGCTTGTTGAAGACGTAGTAGTCCTCGGTCAGGAGCTGGCCGCTGACGTAGAAGCCGACTGAGTCAGGGCCGTGCTGTTCGATGGTGTCGGCGAATTTTTGCGCCGCCATGTCCAGTGCGGCATCCCAGGTGACGGGCAGGGCCTGTGCGCCACGCTGGGCACGGTGCAGGGGGTGGAGGAGGCGGGTCTGCAGGGTGACGGGGCTCGCTGCAGTCAGGTGCAGGGTGGAGCCTTTGGTGCACAGGCGGCCGAAGTTGGCGGGGTGGGTGGGGTCGCCGCGTACGCCTGTGATTTGCGCGCCTTGGGATTCGATGATCACGCCGCAGCCTACGCCGCAGTAGGGGCAGGTGGATTTGGTTTCTGTCATTTTCGTTTCGTGGTTGCGGCGTGCTTGTTCTTGGGGCGGGGGGCCGGGATGTGCGCCCGGCGGCGCAGTAACTTTCTTTTGCTTCGCCAAAAGAAAGTCACCAAAGAAAAGGCGACCCCCAGTCTGCGTCCCCCTTCGCCCGATGGGCGAAGGGGGCAACCTGCGATGCTCGGACCTGGGGTGGTGCCGCAGAACTCGCTGCGTTCTTCGAACTCCGCTCAAACAGCTGCGGCAAGCTAGACCACGAAGCGTGTGTGTCCTTCGGCACACACGCCCACCCCAGCTCCTGCGCTTCTCGGCGCAGCCAGCAGGGGTGGGGATCGGGTTCAAAGACGGCTGCTGCTTCGCAGCTGCGCCGGGTGTTGGTCACGCGCTTCGCGCTGCCGACAGGCCGAAGCGCAGCGAGGCAAATCGGGCCGAGCGAAGCAATGGCCCGTGTGGGGCCCCCAATCCCTTCTGGACGTGCCGAGAAGCGCAGGGCCTGGGGTGAGCGCGTGCCGCAGGACACGCGCCTCGTTGTCTGACTTGCCGCAGCTGTTTGAGCGGAGTTCGAAGAACGCAGCGAGTTCTGCGGCACACCCCAGGACCGAGCATCGCAGGCTGCCCCCTCGCCACCGGCGAGGGGGACACGGCCAGCAGGGTCGCCTTTCTTTTGGGTACTTTTCTTTGGCGAAGCAAAGAACAAGTACCTCGGCCGCCGGGCCGAGACCCGGCCTCCGCCCTTGGCACAAGAAATGAAGCAACCACAGACCACGATATCACCCAGCCAGAGCAGCATAAAGACCAGTCACCCGATCCATGCTCGACAACAAATTCTCACTCGCCACAAACACATCCGACACCTGCCGCCCGGTATTCCCGACAGCCCCGCCGGATTGCATGCGCTTCAAAGCCGCATCAAAGAACACCCACTGCCCATCCGCCAGCAGCAACTCCTGCCGAATCCGCTCATTGGCCTCAGGAGCCTTGCGCAACACCTCCGTCGCCGCGATGAACTCCGTGCGCGCCTTGGCAATCTCCGCCGTGGCAACAGCCGCATCCACCGGCAACTGCGCCGCCAGATAGAACTTGGCCATGCGCTGGCTCAGCATGCGCTGGCGGCCGGCCACGTTGACCAGGTGCCCCACGGGCTTGCCCGAGGCCGACTCGTACTGCACCGTGCCCTGGTGCGCCAGGGCCAGCACCTTGGCGTCGGCCTGCAGCATCGCCGTCGCCCCGGCCAGCGCCGGTGTGCCGGTGAGCAGCGTGGCCTTGTGCGCAGCCCAGGCGCCGTCGAGCTGGCCATAGGTGTCGCGGATGCCGGGGTTGGGTGCGTAGGTTTTCAGTTCTGCCAGCTGGCGCTCGAACAGCGCCACCGACTGCTCCAGCACCTGGCGCGCGGCGGGCTCCTGCACCTTGTGCGCCAGGGCCAGCCAGGCCTTGCCCATGCGCTGGCTCAGCATGCGCTGGCGCCCGGCCTTGTTGATGGCGTCGTTGAGGTTGGCCACCTGGGCCCGGGCCGGCCGCGAGACCAGGGCCAGCGTGCCGGCCACGGTGGCGGCTCCTGCTGCGGCACCGGCCTTGAGCAGCAAGGCCCTGCGGTGCAGGGCGGGCGATGGGGAGATCGTGGTGGTCATGGGGGTGTCCTTTCGGGTCGTCATGGCTGCAATGGGGTTCATTCGGTGGCGGCAGGGCCGAACATCAGCTGGCCGCGGATCTCATCCACCGTGCGGCCCTCGCGCAGCAGCTCGAAGTACCAGCTGCCGTCCACGGTGTCGCCGTACAGGCAGGCGCCCACGAGCTTGTCGTCCTTGATCACCAGCTTCTTGTACGAGCCGGCCACCGGGTCGCTCAGCACGATCTCCTCGGTGCCTTCGCCGCCCTGGAAGTCGCCGGCGCTGAACAGGTCGATGCCGGTCACCTTGAGCTTGGTCGACGTGAGCGAGCCCTGGTAGCGGTCGATGCCCAGCTCCGCCAGGTGGTTGGCCAGCACCTTGCCCTGCTCGAACAGCGGTGCCACCAGGCCGTAGGCGATGCCCCGGTGCGCGGCGCACTCGCCCACGGCGTAGATGCGTGCGTCGGTGATGGTCTGCAGCGTGTCGCTGACCACGATGCCCCGGTTCACGTGCAGGCGCATCTTCTCGGCCAGTGCCGTATTGGGGCGTATGCCCACGGCCATCACCACCAGGTCGGCGGGCACTTCGCTGCCGTCCTTGAACTTCACGGCGCTCACACGGCCCTCGGGGCCGCCGACCAGCTCTGCGGTCTGGGCGTTGAGCAGAAACTGCATGCCGCGCTCCTGCAGCGCCTGCTGCAGCATGCGGCCCGCCACCGCGTCGAGCTGGCGCTCCATGAGCGTGTTGCCCACATGCACCACGCTCACCTGCATGCCGCGCTTGACCAGGCCGTTGGCCACCTCCAGCCCCAGCAGGCCGCCGCCGATCACCACCGCATGGCGGTAGGTGGCCGCGGCGGCGATCATGGCCTCGGTGTCGGCAATATCGCGGTAGGCGAGCACGCCGTCGAGGTCCTTGCCCGGCACGGGCAGGATGAAGGGGTTGGAGCCCGTGGCCAGGATCAGGCGGTCGTACTCGGTGCTGACGGTCTCGCCGGTCGCGCTGGTGGCATGCACGATGCGGCGCACACGGTCCACCTCGGTCACGGTGAAGCCGGTGTGCAGGGTGATGTGGTGGTCTTCGTACCAGGACCAGTCGTTGAGGATGATCTCGTCGATGGTCTGCTCACCCGCGAGCACGGGCGACAGCAGGATGCGGTTGTAGTTGGGGTGCGGCTCTGCGCCGAACACCGTGATGTCGTAGAGGTCCGGGGCGATCTTGAGCAGCTCTTCCAGCGTGCGCACACCGGCCATGCCATTGCCCACCATCACCAGCCTGGACTTCCTTGCCATCGCAACCCCCAACGCACATCGGAAAGACAAAAACAAAAAAGGCGTCCGCACGATGCTGCTTCGAGGAAAAACGCTCGAAACCGCATGTGGGGACGCCTTCGTCCTTACAGCACCCGGGCGCGCCATTGCGCCGTGGGTCTGCGTGGCCCGCTCGGGCCGTACTGGGAATTAGCAATACCTATGCCAAGCAGGCCGCCCTGCTGCGGGGCATGGGGTTTCACCGGTGCTCCTGTGCAATGCCCCTGGCTGGTGCCGCATCCACCATGTTGCACTGCACCGTGGTGGGGCGATGGTGGCCGGCTTGCCTTGACGGGGTGCGTGGGCTAACGTCGCTGCACCAGCTGGGGCATGAAAGGTGCTTGCCGGTGGTGCATGGGCTGTGAACTCGATTTCGGCTGTGTCTCCGAAGCCGGACGCGAGAACGGCAACGAGAACTTCGCGGCGCGGGTGGAGCGGCGCGGGCGCGAACCCGCGCGCGGCGCCATCGCCGCCATTGCCGACGGCGTGGGCGCAGCTGGCAATGGGCCCGAGGCGGCGCAGACCACGGTGCGCACGCTCCTGTCCGACTAGGGCCTGTTAACCCTAATTTCGGGCAACCCGAAGGGAAGGCCCTTGCCGGCGCGCCACTGGTCGTTGCGTTCCTTGCCTGTGCAAGGGCACACGCGGCGTCGCGCGCCTAGATTGGCACACCGGCAAGGGCCTTCGCGACCCCGAAATTAGTGTTAACAGGCCCTGGAGGAAGTCCCGGAATTGGAGCCTGGAGGTCTGTCTCGTGTGGAATGGGCGGCATCCGGCGGCTGCGGTGCTGCTGTCAGGTGCCGTGGCCGCGGGGGCAGGCTGGGCGACGGGCAAAACAAAAAGGCGCCCACACGGATGCACGCCGGCCTTGCAGCCAACGCTTCTCCATGGGGACGCCTGCTTCCTGTGTCGCTTCGTCTGGTGCGTCCTTGCACCGGCCAACACAAACGGCCTGCTTCAGCCGTGCACCAGATCGAGCAAGGCGTATGCCAATGGTGGTGCATCTTTCGGAAAGGGCCCTCTCGCCGCCAGTCGAAGGGCCTTGTTGATTCTGGTGCTATGGATTTTGATGCGCTTCCGGGCGGATGCGGTGCATCGTGGTGTGGGGGCACGGTGGTGCGCCCGCCGGCCGGCCAGGCGTGCACCACGCGCGGGATGGTCCAGGTGGCGAAAAGTTGTTTGCATGGCCGGGGCAATGCCCATAGGATGTTTTTACCGCCAGGGCTCTGCCAGCCCTGCCGTGCGGAGACGAGATGCCATCCTTGGAGGGAATCCAATGCGAGTGAATCTGCCGGTCAGTACCCAAGAGTACATTTTTCCCAAAGGCGAAACCCTGGTCTCCACGACCGACCTCAAGGGCCGCATCCTGTATTGCAACCCGATGTTCATCGAGGTCAGCGGCTACGAGAAAGAGGAACTCCTGGGCCAGCCCCACAACATGATCCGCCACCCGGAGATGCCCGAGGAGGCCTTCCGCGACATGTGGGAGACCATCGGCAACGGCCACCCGTGGTCGGCCGCGGTCAAGAACCGGCGCAAGGACGGCAGCTTCTACTGGGTGATGGCCAACGTCACGCCGCTGATGCAGGGCGACCACCCCACGGGCTACATGTCGGTGCGCACCGAGGCCACGCGCGAGCAGATCCAGGCCGCCGACCGGCTCTACGCCACCATGCGTGCCGAGAAGGAGCGCGGCAGCCTGGTGCACGTGCTGCGCAACGGGCGCGTGGTGAAGAACACGCCCTGGGGGGCGCTGGCAGCCCGCTTCAAGCTCGGGCCCCTGGGTAAGATGTGCATGTGCCTGCTGGTCCTGGTGCTCGCGGCCTGGGGTGCGGCGGACCTGGGCGGGCATGATTTCACGTTCGGCTCGGGCCTGGCCTGGGCCGGCGTGCTGGCCCTGGCCATCGGCATGGCCTGGTACCTGCACAGTGCCACGGTGGCGCCGCTGTTCCAGATGCTGGGCTGGGCCAACCGCATGGCGGCGGGCGACCTCACGCAGAAGATCGAGGTCTCGCGCGACGACACCGTGGGCAACCTGCAGAAGGCGCTGTCGCAGCTCAACGTGAACCTGCTGTCCATCGTGCGCGATGCGCGCCAGGAGAGCGAGCGCATGCAGGTCTCCACGCGCGAGATCGCCCAGGGCAACCAGGATCTGTCCTCGCGCACCGAGACCCAGGCCAGCAACCTGCAGCAGACGGCGGCCTCGATGGAAGAGATCACCGGCACCGTCAAGCACACGGCCGAATCGGCACGCCAGGCCACGGTGCTGGCCACGCAGGCGACCTCGGTGGCCGAGCGCAGCAACGAAGCCGTCGATGGCGTGGCCGAGACCATGAAGCAGATCCAGACTGCCTCGGGCCGCATCGGCGAGATCACCCAGCTCATCGACAGCATCGCATTCCAGACCAACATCCTGGCGCTCAATGCGGCCGTGGAGGCCGCGCGTGCGGGCGACCAGGGGCGCGGCTTCGCGGTGGTGGCCTCCGAGGTGCGCAGCCTCTCGCACCGCACGCTGTCGGCCGCCAAGGAGATCCGCCAGCTCATCGATGACTCGGCCACCAAGGTGGAAGAGGGCCACCACAAGACCGACATGGCGCAAAAGACCATGAGCGAATCGCTCGAACTGGTGCGCCGCGTGAACACCCTGATCGGCGAGATCCACAACGCCTCCAACGAGCAGCTCACGGGCATCTCGCAGGTCAATGCCGCGGTGGCGCAGCTCGACACCATCACGCAGCAGAACGCCGCGCTGGTGGAGGAAAACGCCGCTTCGGCCATGGAGCTGCAGGGCCAGGCCCAGTCCGTCACCGAGACCGTGGCCGTGTTCCGCCTCGACGCGTCGGCGCCCGCGCAGGCCCAGGACGCGGTGGCCTTGCGCAAGGCCATGAAATCTTCGTCTTCGCAAAGGGCGCTCGCCTCGGCTTGAGCCGTTTGATGCGGATCGTTGCGGTGCTGGCTGCGCCAACCCGGGCCCTTGCAGGGCCAGTCGGCGCATGGTGATCGTGAGAATGTAGGCCAATGCAGCCAGCAGCAGGCGAAGCTGATGGCGCCCAGCGTCGGTCCGCATGGACCCGACCTTGCAAAGGCGCTCGCCGGAGCGCCCCGAAATGCGCCCATCAGCCCCGAAAGGCATGGCTGGCGGCTGAGAGGCTGAGAGTCTTTCGTCCATGCCCACCTTGCAAGCCAAAACACCCCGGATCGTCAGCTGCAAGATTGGAACTTGCATTGATGTCAACAACGGCGCAGCACTATGGCCTGGATTCGTGCTTCGACTTTGCAAGCCGTCGGAACTCACGCGCATCCACCTGGTCAGAAAGTGAAGCCACCGGGCTCATCAGCGTATTTTGTGTTTTTTGTCTGCAGCGAGGCGGTGGCATCGAACGCACGTTGCAGCTGGCCGGGTGAATCGGAGGCCATGCGGGTATCCTGGCCCGCAGCCACCAGGACCATATGGAGAATCATGCGCGAATCTTTCTGTGTAATTCCATGGCGAAAGGGGGCGCGGATAGTCGGCGCCAGCCTGCTGGCACTCGCTCTCGCCGGCTGCACCGTGGTCCGGTTGGCCTACAACCAGGCCCCGAACTGGGCCTCCGTGTGGATCGACAACTACGCCGACCTGGACGACGAGCAGGGCCCCCGCACCCGTGACGCCATCGGCGCCTGGTTCCGCTGGCACCGCAGCACGCAACTGCCGGAGTACGCAGGGATGTTGGCCCGCATGCAGGCGCAGGTGATGGACAACACCACCGGCGCCGAGCTGTGCCGCTGGGAGCCCGAATTTCTCCTGCGGACCGAGGCCGCGCTGGCGCAAGCCGTGGTGCCCGCGACCGAGCTGGCGGTGTCGCTGAGGCCACAGCAACTGCGCCACATCGAGAAGCGCTACGAGCGCAGCAACAAGGAGTTCCGCGACGATTACCTGCAGCCCGACCTGGATGAGCGCCGAGAGGAACGGCACAAGCGTACCGTCGAGCGGCTCGAAACGCTCTATGGCCGGCTGGACGATGCGCAGCGAGAGCGCTTGTCCAAGGCGCTGGCCGCGTCGCCCTACGACGCCGAGGTGTGGCAGCAGGAGCGCCTGGCCCGCCAGCGTGACACGCTGCAAACGCTGCGTTCGCTCACCGGCGACGGTCGCGCCCTGGCGGCGTCGGTCGCCCAGGCGCAGGTCAAGGCCTTGATGGGCAGCTGGCTGCGCTCGCCGCGTCCGGCTTATGCAGCCTATCAGCGCAAGGTGGTGGAGAACAACTGCGCCTGGCTGGCCGAGCTGCACAACAGCACCACACCCGAGCAGCGCCGCCATGCTCGCGACAAACTGCGCGCCTGGGAGGTCGACGTCAGAGCGCTGGGGGCTGCAACCAGCATTGCCTCGGCAGGTCCTGAAACTTCGGCATCGCCTTCCACGAGCCGCTGAAAGCCACCAGGCTTGTCGAGGCAGTCGTCTCCTCCATCTCGGGTGCAGAAACTCTGTTCAGGAGGCAGTCGGGCTTGAGGGCTGTTGGCTGCAAAACCGCCGCAGCGGTCCATTTTTCAACGTCTTTGGCTCCTTCATGTGCTCTCGCGCACCGTCAGCTCGAAACCCAGGTTCACCGAGTTGTGCTCGGGCGCTTCGCCGCGCATCAGGGCCAGCAGCATGCGCGCGCTGGCCTCGCCGATGGAGAAGCGCGGCGTGCGCACCGTGGTCAATGTGGGCAGCATCTGGTCGCTGCCGGCCAGGTCGTTGAAGCCGGCCACCGCCACCTTGCCGGGCACGGCGATGCCCAGGCGCTGCGCGGCCAGCAGGCCGCCCTGGGCCAGGTCGTCGTTGCAGAAGAAGACGGCGTCCACGTCGGGCCGGGTACGGAGCATCTGCTCGAACAGCCCAGCCCCCAGGCGGATGGAGGAGGGCTCGGGGCTGAGCAGTTCCAGCTGTGGGTCGTACAGGCCGGCATCCTTGAGGCAGCGGCGGTAGCCCTCGGCGCGCTGCATGGTGCGCGGGTCCAGTTGCGCCGCCACGAAGGCCACGCGCCGGCGGCCGCGTTCCAGTAGGTGGGCCGTGATGCGGTGGCCCGCGTCCTGCTGCGAAAAGCCCACGCAGTACACGCCGGGCGCGGTGGTCATCTCCATCAGGTGCACGCAGGGCACGCCGCTGGCGGCAATCATCTGGCGCGCGGATTCCGTGCGGTCGAAGCCCGTGACCAGCAGGCCTGCCGGGCGGTGCGCCAGGTAGGTGCGCAGCAATTGCTCTTCTTCGTCGGGGTCGTAGTGGGTCACGCCGATCAGGGCCTGGTAGCCGTGCGGGAACAGCGTGCGGTGCACGGCATCGAGCACATCCACGAACAGTGCGTTGGACAGCAGCGGCACCAGCACCGGCACCTGCACGCTGCGCTGCGAGGCCAGGGCGCGCGCGGCGGGGTCGGGCACATAGCCCAGCTGCGCGGCGGCGGCCTTCACGCGCTGCACCAGTTCCTCGGCCACGCCGCGCTCGCCGCGCAGTGCGCGAGAGGCCGTGATGGGGCTCACGCTGGCGGCCTCGGCCACATGGCTCAGGGTGACACGGCCGCTGGAGCGGCGCCGGATTTCGGGTCTGGGCAAGGGTTTTCCCTCGGATAGAGTCGGCTGAATGGAATTAGGATAGCGCTGTCCAAAGGCAAGAGCAAGGCCAGCGCGCGTGCGAGTGTGTCATTTTCTCCTTCGGCGTCCGATTTTTCCAGCATCCCCCACCGGGATGTTTTTTTGAAGCCTGCTGGATAGCGCTACCAACATGAATGTTTTGCCCTCACCGGTGCTGTCACCGGTCTTCCTCGTGGTCATGGGCGTGGCCGGCTGCGGCAAGTCCAGCCTGGGCGCTGCCGTGGCCCAGGCCCAGGGATTGCCTCTGATCGAAGGCGACGACCACCACAGCCCGGCCAGCCGCGCCAAGATGAGCCAGGGCATTGCCTTGACCGACGCCGACCGTGATGGCTGGCTCGCTGCACTGGGCCAGTTGCTGCAGGGCCATCCCGAAGGTGCCGTGCTCACCTGCTCGGCCCTCAAGAAGGCCTACCGCGACCGCCTGCGTGCCGCCTGCCCGGCCTTGCGCTTTGCCTTCCTCGATATTGATCGGGCCCATGCCGCCGAGCGCGTGGCGGCCCGGGTGAACACCCACTTCTTTTCCACTACCCTGGTGGACAGCCAGTTCGCCACGCTGGAATCGCCCGTGGGCGAGCCCGGCGTGCTGCGCCTGGATGCGTTGCAGAGCATTGCCACCCTGCAGGCCCAGGTGTCCGCCTGGCTTGCCGACTCCACGAAAGCCGCCCCATGAGCGCTGAAACCTCCCATCCCGAGCAGGGATCCCGCCGCCGCTTCGGCCGATTCGCCGAGGTCCTGATGGCCGCCTGCCTGGGCGTGATGGCGCTGGCCGTCTTCATCAACGTGGTGCTGCGCTACGGCTTCGGCAGCGGCATCGTGGCCAGCGAAGAACTCTCGCGCCTGCTTTTTGTATGGATGGTGTTCATCGGTGCCGCGGCGGCCTACCCGGCGGGCGAGCACATGGCCTTCACCAGCCTGGCGGGGCTTCTGGCCAAGCGGCCGCTGGCCTTCGCACTGCTGTCCGCGTTCATCCGGCTGCTGGTGATCGCTGCCTGCGGCATGCTGGCCTGGGGCGCCTGGCAGCAGGTCGTGGTGGGTCTGGGCAGCCACTCGGTGGTGCTCGGCTACTCGGCGGCGCTGCTGCCGCTGCCGGCCTTCCTGTGCGCGGCGGCCATCGGGGTGATGGCACTCATCGAATTGATTCAACGCAAGCCGCTGGACCTCGGTCACGGCGCGGAAGTGGAGTGATGGACATGGGTCCCGAAGCGCAGGCATTCATCGTTTTCTCGCTGGGCATGCTGGTGTTCATGGGCACCGGCATGAACATGGGCCTGGCCCTGGTGCTCACCGGCGCCGGCATGGCCTGGGTGCTCGATTTCTTCGACACCCAGCTGCTGGCCCAGAACCTCGTGGCCGGGGTCGACAGCTTCCCGCTGCTGGCCGTGCCCTTCTTCATCCTGGCCGGCGAGCTCATGAACTCCGGCGGCATCAGCCGCCGCATCATCGACATGGCACAGGCCTGGGTGGGCCACATCCGCGGCGGCCTGGGCTACGTGGCCATCGGCGCCGCGGTGCTCATGGCCAGCATGAGCGGCTCGGCCCTGGCCGACACGGCCGCGCTGGCCACCATCCTGCTGCCCATGATGCGCCAGCAGGGCTACCCGATGAACACCTCCGCCGGGCTGATCGCCTCGGGCGGCATCATCGCGCCCATCATCCCGCCCTCCATGCCCTTCGTGATCTACGGTGTGACGACCAACACCTCGATCTCGGCGCTGTTCGTCTCGGGCATCGTGCCCGGCCTGATGATGGGCGTGGGCCTGATCTTCGCGTGGCGCTGGGTGCTGCGCGGCATCGACCTGCCGCCGAGCCGGCCCGCACTGCCGCTGCGCGAGCGCCTGCACGCCACGCGCAAGGCGTTCTGGGCCATGCTCATGCCGCTCATCATCATCGGCGGCATGAAGTCGGGCGTGTTCACCCCCACGGAGGCCGCGGTCGTGGCCGCCTTCTATGCCCTGACCGTGGCCCTGTTCGTCCACCGCGAGATGAAGGTGCCCGCGATCTACGGCGTGCTGGTGCGCGCCGCCAAGACCACGGCCATCGTGATGTTCCTGTGCGCCGGTGCCCAGGTGGCCAGCTACATGATCACCCTGGCCGACCTGCCCACGGTGCTGACCGGCTGGCTCGGCCCGCTGGTGGAGAATCCGCGCCTGCTGATGGCGGTGATGATGGTGGTGCTGGTGCTCATTGGCACGGCGCTGGACCTCACGCCCACCATCCTGATCTTCGCACCCGTGATGCTGCCCATCGCCGTCAAGGCGGGGATTGACCCGGTCTACTTCGGCCTGATGTTCGTGCTCAACGGCGCCATCGGCCTGATCACCCCACCCGTGGGCACCGTGCTCAACGTGGTGGCCGGCGTGGGGCGCATCTCGATGCACAGCGTCATCAAGGGCGTCAACCCGTTCTTGCTCACCTATGTGCTGATCCTCGCCTTGCTGGTGGTGTTCCCGCAAATCGTGACCATGCCTGTCCTGTGGATGCGGTGATGCCGGTGCGCCTCTCTTTTTCCGTGCCTTTCTTTCCCTTGCCAATGGAGACAACCATGAAGACTTTCCGCCGTACCCTGCTGGCCGCCCTGTCGGTCGCCGCTGTCGCCGCCTCGTTCCAGGCCGCCGCCCAGGACTTCAAGCCGCGCATCATCCGCTTCGGCTATGGCCTCAACGAGGTGTCCAACCAGGGCCGCGCCACCAAGCTGTTCGCCCAGGAGGTCGAAAAGGCCTCCGGCGGCAAGATGAAGGTGCGTGCCATCGGCGCCGCCGCGTTGGGCTCTGACGTGCAGATGCAGCAGGCGCTGATCGGCGGCGCGCAGGAGATGATGGTCGGCTCCACCGCCACGCTGGTCGGCATCACCAAGGAAATGGCGATCTGGGACACGCCCTTCCTGTTCAACAACGCCAAGGAGGCCGACATCGTGCTCGACGGCCCCGTGGGCCAGAAGGTGATGGACAAGCTGCAGGAAAAGGGCCTCGTCGGCCTGGTCTACTGGGAGAACGGCTTTCGCAACCTGACCAACAGCAAGCGCCCCGTGGCCAAGCTGGAGGACATGAACGGCATCAAGCTGCGCGTGATGCAGAACAACGTGTTCCTCGACAGCTTCAAGACCCTGGGCGCCAACGCCGTGCCGCTGCCGTTCTCGGAGCTGTTCACGGCCCTGGAGACCAACACCGTGGACGGCCAGGAGAACCCCTACAACACCATCCTGTCGAGCAAGTTCTACGAGGTGCAGAAGTACCTCACCGTGACCAACCACGTCTACAGCCCCTGGATCGTGCTGGTCAGCAAGAAGTACTGGGATGGTCTCTCGAAGGCCGAGCAGAAGGTGCTGCTCGACGCCGCCAAGAAGAGCCGCGACTTCGAGCGCCAGGACACGCGCGACGAAGCCGCCAAGGCGCTTGCCGACCTCAAGGCCAAGGGCATGCAGGTCAATGAGCTGTCGTCTGCCGAAGCCAGCCGCATGCGCGAAAAGCTCGGTGCCGTGAACGCCAGCATCGCCGCCAACGTGGGCGAAGACCTGTGGAAGGAAGTGCAGGGCGCCGTGGCCGCCGCTCGCAAGTAAGCAAGCCCTGCGGACCATCGCGGCGCCAATGCAAAAAGGCCGGGGCCCCAAGGGGGCTCCGGCCTTTTTTTGGACTGCAGCTCTGAGAATTACATGGAGCCGAGTTCGCCCGACGAGATCTTGCCCGTGCGCACGGCGTCGGCAGCCTGGGCCTGCACGGCTGCGCGGTCGGCGGTCGATTGGTAAGACACCACACGCGAACCAGCGGGTTCGGTGCTGCGGGTCTTGGCCACGCTGGCGGCGTCGGCCATCACTTCGACACGGGTGCGCTGGGTGTCGAACTTGGTGGCGAATTGCGAAGCATCGGCTTCGTCAGCTTGGGCACCGAAGGAGGCGAAGGCAGCAACGGCGGCGATGGAGAGGAAACGTGCGGCGGTGTTCATGGTGAAACTCCTGTGAAATTCAAAAATAAGGATGAGGTACTGAGGAATACGGGGCAAGACGCAATCTGGATGCGAATTAAAGTGCGCCGATTTCGCCAGCAGAAATCTGGCCGGTGCGTACGGCATCTGCGGCCTGGGCACGCACGGCAGCGCGGTCGGCCGTGGATTGGTAGGTCACCACGCGGGAACCAGCGGGTTCGATGCTGCGGGTCTTGGCGACGGCAGAGGCTTCGGCCACCACTTCAGCGCGGGTGCGGTTGGTTTCGAACTTGGTGGCGAATTGCGAAGCGTCGGCTTCGTCGGCCTGGGCACCGAACGATGCAAAGGCGGCAACAGCGGCGATGGAGAGGAAGCGTGCGGTCGTGTTCATGATGAAATCCTTGAAAAGTTGAAAAAGCGTCTCAAAAAAACCGGAACGGCTGCGATACGAACAAGCTGCTGAACCGGGTTCGGTGAGTCGCCTTGCGGGTTCGGCTCATCGATGGGTTGAACTGTACGCCTGGGGTGTTCATTGAAAAACCACCTAGTCGCCAATTAACTGTTCCGGTATCAGAAACAATCCACAGAGTTCCTGCGGTGTCCACCAGGCTTGTTCCCGAGAGAGCCAGCGCGTTGAACATGGATGTATCGTGCCGGGTTAACCCCTATCGGGGGTCTCGTCGCGGTTTCGTTTCTTTTCGGTTTGTTTCGACAGCGGCGGAATGCAACAGCGCAGAAACATCAGCATGGGATGCTGCGGGTTGCACTCGGAGAGCAGATGGGCTGAAATGACCTTGTGCCCGATCCACGTCTCTCAGAGGGAGGTTTCCATGACCGTCGTAGCCAAGATTCTTCAGTCCAAGCCTGACGCCACCGTGCACACCATCCGGCCCACGGATTCCGTGCTTTCTGCCCTGCAGCTCATGGCCGACAAGGGCATCGGCGCCCTGGTGGTCACCGAAGGGGATGCCATCGTGGGCATCTTCACCGAGCGCGACTACGCGCGAAAGATCGCCCTCCTGGGCCGCACCTCGGCCGCCACGCTGGCGCGCGACGTGATGACCTCGGCCGTGCGCTTCGTGCGGCCCGACCAGACCAGCGAACAGTGCATGCAGATGATGAGCACCGGCCGCCTGCGCCACCTGCCCGTGGTGGACAACGGCAAGCTCGTGGGCATGATCTCTATCGGTGACCTGGTCAAGGACATCATCTCCGAGCAGAAATTCATCATCGAACAGCTGGAGCAGTACATCACAGGAAGCCATTGACCCTGTGAAAAAGGCGCTGACCGGGACCGGCCAGCGCCTTTGGCGTGATGCTGCCGCGCCTGGCGGCGCGCGGCTTCAAGCGGCTTTCTCGACGTGCCCCTGGCGCGTGTACAGGAAGTCGATCACCGCCTTGCGGTAGTGCACGTACTGTGCGTCCTCGGCCAGCTCCACGCGCTTGCGCGGACGGGGCAGGTCAACCTTCAGCACCTCGCCAATGGTGGCGGCCGGGCCGTTGGTCATCATCACGATCTTGTCGGACAGCAGCACGGCTTCGTCCACATCGTGGGTGACCATGACCACGGTGCTTTGCGTGCGCGCCACGATCTCCAGCAGCTCGTCCTGCAGCTTGGCGCGGGTGAGGGCGTCCAGTGCGCCGAAGGGCTCGTCCATCAGCAGCACCTGGGGTTCCATCGACAGGGCGCGGGCAATGCCCACGCGCTGCTTCATGCCGCCCGAGATCTCGCCGGGGCGCTTTGCGCCGGCGTGCGTCAGGCCCACCAGGGCCAGTGCGGCATCGGTGCGCGCCTTGAGCTGGGCCTTGTTCTCGCGGCCACCGAACACGCGCTCCACCGCCAGGTAGACGTTGTCGAAGCAGGTCAGCCAGGGCAGCAGCGAGTGGTTCTGGAACACCACGGCGCGCTCGGGGCCGGGGCCCTTGATCTCCTTGTTGGCGCACAGCAGGGCGCCGGCCGTGGGCGTGGTGAGCCCGGCGATCAGGTTCAGAAGCGTGGACTTGCCGCAGCCCGAGTGGCCGATCAGGGCCACGAACTCGCCTTTGGCGATGCTCAGGTTTATCTCGCGCAGGGCCGGGAACAGGCCCTTGGCGGTCTTGAAGGTCTGGCCGACGCCCTGGACTTCGATGAACTTGCCGTTGGGCGTTGTGTTGGTTGTGGTGTTCATGCCTTCACCTCTTCGAATGTGAATGCGGTGGCCAGCTTGATGAGCGCGAACTCCAGCGCCAGCCCCACGATGCCGATCACGAAGATCGCGATGATGATGTTCTTGACGTTCAGGTTGTTCCACTCGTCCCAGACCCAGAAGCCGATGCCCACGCCGCCGGTCAGCATCTCGGCGGCCACGATCACCAGCCAGGCCGTGCCCACCGCCAGGCGCACGCCGGTCAGCATGTAGGGCAGTACGGCGGGGAACAGGATCTTGGTGGCGATCTTCCATTCCGACAGGTTGAGCACGCGGGCCACGTTCATGTAGTCCTGCGGCACGCGCTGCACGCCCACGGCGGTGTTGATGACCATGGGCCAGATGGAGCAGATGAAGATGGTCCAGATGGCAGCCGGGTTGGCCCCCTTGAACACCAGCAGACCGATGGGCAGCCAGGCCAGCGGCGACACGGGGCGCAGCAGGCTGATCAACGGGTTGAACATGCGCGAGAGGAAATTGAAGCGCCCGATCACGAAGCCGGCCGGGATGCCCACCAGCGCCGCCATGCCGAAGCCGATGGCCACGCGCTCCAGCGACATCAGCACGTTCCAGCCCACGCCCTGGTCGTTGGGACCATTGCGGTAGAACGGGTTGCTGAAGATTTCCAGCGCCTGCGCCCAGGTGGCCTGCGGGCTGGGGATGCTGCCGCCGGTGGTGGTGGAGACCACCGCCCACAGGCCGATGAGCAGGCCCAGGCCGCACAGCGGCGGCAGCACGGCCATCCAGAAGTTGCGCGACACGGCGGCCCAGTCGCGCGGGGCCCGCGGGACGGGCGCCTCCGTGCGGGCCTCGGCGGCTGGGGCGGCGGCACTGCGCGTGGGCGCCGCGTGCGTTTCGGCCGGCAGCGCGGGGGGAGGGGAGTGAAAAACGGCACTGACCATGGTGGATCTCCTGTGCGGGTGGAAACGTGGGGCGATCAGAGTGGGGCCTGGGCCTGGGGCGCTCAGGCCTTGAGCTTGAAGCCGTCGGCGTACTTCTTGGGGTCCTTGCCGTCCCAGACCACGCCGTCCACGAGCTTGTGGCTGCGCATGTCGCTCTTGGGCAGCGGGGTCTTGGAGGCGGTGGCCGCCTGCTTGTAGACGTCCACGCGGTTGATGGACTTGGCCACGCCGGCGTAGTCGGGGTGGTCCTTGAGCAGGCCCCAGCGCTTGTGCTGGGTCAGGAACCACATGCCGTCCGACAGGTAGGGGAAGTTCACCGCGCCGTCGTTGTAGAACTTCATGTGGTTGGGGTCGTCCCAGGTCTTGCCCATGCCGTCCTGGTAGCGGCCCAGGATGCGCTGGTTGATGGCGTCCACGCCGGTGTTCACATAGGCCTTGCCGGCAATGGTCTCGGCCATCTTGTTTTTATTGGCCAGGCCTTCGTCGATCCAGCGGCCGGCCTCCAGGATGGCGGCCGTCACGGCACGGGCCGTGTTGGGGTACTTCTGCACGAACTCCGAGGTCGTGCCCAGCACCTTCTCGGGGTGGTCCTTCCAGATGTCCTGCGTGGTGGTGGCGGTCACCCCGATGCCGTCCATGATGGCGCGGTGGTTCCAGGGCTCGCCCACGCAGAAGCCGTCCATGTTGCCCACGCGCATGTTGGCCACCATCTGCGGTGGGGGTACGGTGATGACCTTGGCATCCTTCATCGGGTCGATGCCGTGCGCGGCCAGCCAGTAGTACAGCCACATGGCATGCGTGCCGGTGGGGAAGGTCTGGGCGAAGGTGTACTCGCGCTTTTCGCTGGCCATGAGCTTGGCCAGGCCGGCGCCATTGACGGCGCCCTTGTCGGCGAGTTTCTTGGACAGCGTGATGGCCTGGCCGTTCTGGTTCAGGTTCATCAGCACCGCCATGTCTTTCTTGGGGCCGGCAATGCCCAGGTGCACGCCGTAGACCAGGCCGTAGAGCACGTGGGCGAAGTCCAGCTCGCCGTTGACCAGCTTGTCGCGCACGCCGGCCCAGCTCGCTTCCTTGGTGGGGATGATGGTCACGCCGTACTTCTTGTCGATGCCCAGCACCGAGGCCATCACCACGCTGGCGCAGTCGGTCAGCGGGATGAAGCCGATCTTCACTTCCTTCTTCTCGGGGGCGTCCGAACCCTGTGCGTGGACGAGGGCGCGCAGCGCGGGGCTCACGCCGACGGCGCCCACGGTGGCGGCCTGCAGCACGGTGCGGCGGTTGAGACTGGTTTTGAGCAGATCGGTCATGGGGCTTCCCTGGTGGCGTAGAAAACAAAAAAGGCGTCCCCCCGGCGCAAGGCTGCTGCGGCTCGAAAGCCATGCAGCGCCTAGCGCGGGTGGGACGCCTCTGTCCGGTGCGAGGGGGAGTTGTCCGCCGTTGGCCACATCCCCGCTCATCGAAGACCTTCGTTGGTCTCACACCAACCGATGCAAGCCCTGTGCCAGCTCTCTCCAGCCTCGGTGTACTCTGCTTTTCATAGCGGCAGATCATTGCCAGTAGGGCCTTCAGGGCAAAGCGCGGCATGGCTTGGCGCGCTTGCGTGCCTGGCATCGGCATGCACAGGTTTTGTGCGGTGCACCACCACGGGGTGGGTGGTGGCGGGAGTGGTGCGGGCGATGGCGCGGGGGTCAGCCCAGCAGGTCGGCTACGTCCAGCATGCGCTGCGCCACGTCCACG
The DNA here is from genome assembly GCF_059423865.1 of Acidovorax sp. GW458-11-26-14-TSB4. NCBI lineage: Bacteria > Pseudomonadati > Pseudomonadota > Betaproteobacteria > Burkholderiales > Comamonadaceae > Acidovorax > Acidovorax sp. GW458-11-26-14-TSB4. The sequence continues at coordinate 44,661 of NZ_JBWKYR010000025.1, read as the reverse complement.
AGCTTGAGGCCCTTGTCCATGGCCGTCTTGCGCAGCTTTTCGTACGCGGCCTGCTCGCTCAGGCCCTGGCGCTGCATCAAGAGGCCCTTGGCGCGGTCGATGGTCTTGCGGTCCTTGAGCTCGGTCTTGGCATCGGCCAGTTCGGCGCGCAGCGCCTGCTCGTGCTGGAAACGCGCCATCGCCACGTCCAGGATGGGGCGTATGCGCTGGGGTGCCAGGCCGGCCACGATGTACGCCGACACCCCGGCGGCCACGGCCGCCTTCACGTGCGAGGTGTCCTCGTCGTTGGTGAACATGACGATGGGGCGGCGCTCGTTGCGCGTGGCCATCACCACATGCTCCAGCGCATCGCGCGCCTCGCTTTCCGCGTCCACGATGATCAGGTCGGGCTGCAATTGCGCCAGGCGCTCGCTGAGGAACACGTCGGCCGGCAGGGTGGCCACGAGGTTGAAATTGTTCTCCAGCAGGCCGATGCGCAGCGCCCGCGAGCGCTCTGCCTGCAGCAGGGCGTGCTCGTCGTCGGGGTCGGCGACCGCCAGATCGGGGGCGACCACCACTATGCGCAAGGCCTCGTTCATGCCGTCAGCATAGCAAGATTTGCGCCACAAATTGGTGCGCGGGGCTGGTGCAGGCAGGGGTCTACCCTGGGTTTTGCAACCCGCGCGGCTCCGGGGGCCTGAAACTTGCTAATAGAGTGAGTATTGGGAGGGCATACCCGATAGCGCCTCTTTGCGGCGTCGCATATACATCCGGACACATTGACATACAGATTTGGAGTTTCCTGCATGAACCAGTCCATCGACCGGCGCCGATTCCCGGCCCACCTGGCCTTCGCCGCTGTGGCCGCCACCGCCTTGTTGGCAGGCTGCGGCAAAGTGCCCGACACCATCAAGATCGGGGTGGCCCAGCCCCTGAGCGGGCCCCTGGCCGCCCTGGGGCAGGACCTGCTCAACGGCGTCAACCTGGCAGTGGCCGAGCTCAACAAGGGCGGCTACAGCGTGGACGGTAAGGTGGTGAAGCTGGAGGTGGTGCCGGTGGACGACCGGGCCGATGCCGCCACCGGCAAGACCGTGGCACAGCAACTGGTGGATTCGGGCGTGGTCGCCGTCATCGGCCACCTCAACTCGGGTGTGAGCATCGAGACCGCTCCCATCTACGCGGCCAAGGACATCCCGCAGATCGCCATCTCCACCAACCCCAAGTTCACGCAGCTGGGCTTTCCCACCACCTTCCGCATGGTGGCCAACGACACGCTGCAGGCGCGTGCCATCGGCTCGTTCGCCGCCACGCAGCTGGGTGCCAGCCGCTATGCCGCGCTGGACGACGGCACGCCTTACGGCAAGGGCCTGGCCGATGGCGCGGCCGAGCAGCTCAAGGCCGAGAAGAAGGAAGTCGTGGTGCGCAAGTCCTTCGACGACAAGACCACGGCCTTCGACGCCCTGGCCGGCGAGCTCAAGGCCGCCAAGGTGGAGGTCATCGTCTCCACCCTCAACGACTTCCAGGCCATCGCCCTGCTGGAAGCCCTCAAGAAGGTCGACCACACCAAGGTGCGCCTGCTTGGCGGCGACACCATCAAGACCACCGACATGGCCAAGGGCGCCGGCATCGTGGAGGGCATCTACGCCACCTCGCCGGTGCTGGAGGCCAAGGAGTTCGCCACCGGCAAGCCTTTCCTCGAAAAGTACGTGGCCGAATTCAAGAAGCCCCCGGCCTACGGCGGCCACTACAGCTACGACAGCACCTACGTGCTGTCCGCCGCGATCCAGAAGGCCAAGTCCGCCGACCCCAAGGACATCACCAAGGCCATGCACAGCATCAACGGCTATGCGCCGGTGATCGGCACCATGACCTGGGACGACAAGGGCGAGCAGCGCTACGGCGCCGTGGGCGTGTACGAACTGCGCGGTGGCGGGTGGGAGCTGCGCATGCGCTCGGACCGCTGGTAACAAAGCGAAGGGCGTGGCGGCAAGGCTGGCATACAGTAGGCGCACCTCAGCTACCTCTGCCAAGCCGCGATGCCTTGCTCGAATCCCCTCGTCTACTGGATCACCGGCCTGCCCGCCGCAGGCAAGACCACCCTGGCCGGCGCACTGGCCGATGCCCTCAACCAGGCCGGCGGCCGGGCCTGCGTGCTCGACGGCGACGAGCTGCGCAAGGGCCTGTGCTCCGACCTGGGCCTGTCGGCCGCCGACCGGGCCGAGAACATCCGCCGCGCGGGCGAGGTGGCGCGGCTGATGGCCCGCAATGGCCTGACCGTGGTGTGCGCCTTTGTCTCCCCCTTCGAGGCCGACCGCCAGCGGGTGCGCGCCCTGTTCGCGCCCGGCGAGTTCCATGAGGTCCACCTGAGCACCTCGGTCGAGGAATGTGCCCGGCGCGACCCCAAGGGCCTGTATGCGCGCGCCCGAGCCGGGCTGATCACCGGCCTGACCGGCCTGGATGGCACCTACGAGGTGCCCCGCGCCCCGGAGTCGCAGTACGACACCCAGGCCATCGCGGTGGCGGCCATGGTGCAGCAGCTCCTGGCCGCCCGCACCCCGCAGTCCTGACGCGGTGCCCGGACGCGGCGCAGCCCGCAGCGGGCGGATGTAACGCACGCATCTTTACAGGAACTTCCCGCCCGGGCTGCCTCTCAGAGCCTCGCTTCGCCCGCATGAAGCGGCTGGGCGGGTTTGCGCACGCTGCTTTTTGCGGCATGCAGGTGGTTGCAAAAGTTATTTTTCATCACTGAATGGCAGGTGCCCTGGCGGGCGCTGCGGGCCGGGCCCGTGGCGTTGGCGGGGCGCTTTTTTATGTCCTTTTTTTGTCCTGGAGTGGTCTGGATGCGGTTTTTGTTGGTTGTGTGCCTTTCTGCGGCGGCGTCGTTGTCCCATGCCGCCAATTTCGTTTCTCTTCACCAGTCACCCCTCAGGATCGCCCTGCCGCCCGCCGCCGGGACCTACGACTACAGCTTCGACAGCAAGATCGGCTTTCAGCAGCAGTACGCGCCCACCGGTGTCACCGGCTGCGCCATCGGCTTTTCCTCCAGCGGCTGTGCCTTTCCCGGCGGCGGATCGCTCGCCCTGCCGGAGTTCACCAACTACCAGTTGCAGTACAAGGAATTCAAGATCTACATCCCCGCGGGCACGCGCTCCTTCCTGTTCTCGGGCTATGCGCCCCAACGCACGGAATCGGCCTTTGCCCTGCGCTACGGCTCGGCGCCGGTCCGTGAGGCGGCGCTGAGCGCGGCGGAGTACGCCAGCACCCAGGCGAGCGAGCACATCGACACCACCTTCTCGCGCCTGGTCAACGAGCCCGGTGCCGACCACCTCGTGGTGCACGACGGCGGCGGCACGGTGCGCTTCGTGGGCGGCCAGCTCGACGCCAGCAAGGGCAGCACCAGCCAGGGCAACTGGCTCTACGTGCGCCAGGTCAGCGGCAGCCCGCTGTACGACGTGCAGGGCGCCATCGACGTGGACATGGACAAGTACGCAGCCGGCTATGCCGCCATCACCTGGACCACCTCGACCTACCCCGACCCGGTGGAGGGCCCGAGCCCTGCCGTGGGCACCGCCAGCACCACCAACCAGCAGACGGTTGCGAGCACCCCGGTGGCGACGGCCACCCCCGCGGCTGCGGCCGCAACGGTCTCGACCGCGGTGCTGTCCACCGCCGGCCAGCCGCTGCAGCTGGCCATCACCCTGGCGCAGGCAGCGGCCGATGTGGCTGCCAACCCAAAGCTCAGCGCATGGGTGGCGGCGCGCATTCCGGCCCAGGGCGCGGCCCCGGACCTGTGGTTCTTCCGCAAGAGCGATGGCACCTGGGCCAGCCAGGTGCCGGCCGATGCAGAGGGTGCCGCCTTCGCCAGCCAGGTGGCGAATGCCGCCACCTTGCAGTTCAGGCCCTCGCTGGACTTCACCGACGCGGAAATGCGGGCCGCCAATGCAGAGGTCTACTTCGGCTTCCGGGCCGGCAGTGGTGCCTTCGTGAACAAGGGCAAGGTCTGGCCGCAGTGAGCGGGTTCTATGGCTCGTAGGCGCGGTCCACGCGCTCGAACTCCTCGCGCTTGCGCCCGACAGGCCAGTCGATGCGGGCCAACTGCTCCACATGCAGGGGCAGGTCCGCCATGCCGTTGGCGGCAAACACCGCGCGCACGGCGGCATGCTCCTCGGCCGTGAGCGCGCGGGGCGCCTCGATCTCCAACTGCAGCGTGCCGTCCACATACTGCCGCATGCGGAAGGCGCGGATCGGCTCGATGCGGCCCAGCTCATCACCCAGAAAGGGCATGGGCAACGGGCCATTCGCGGTCTGCACCAGGTGCCGCGTGCGGCCGCCCATGCGCGCGATCACCGGCAGGGCCATGCCGCAGCCGCAGGGTGCGCCCCATTCGGCGATGTCGCCCAGCTCGTAGCGCAGGATGGGCATGGCAAAGCTGTGCAGGCTGGTCACCAGCACCCGGCCTGGTGTGCCTGCCGGGCAAGGCCGGCCCGCTTCGTCCACGATCTCCATCAGCGTGGTGGAGCCCAGCAGGTGCAGGTGCTCGTGCGTGGGGCACTGCAGGGCGATCCAGCCCGTTTCTTCGCAGGAATAACGGTCCACGATGGTCGCGCCAAAGGCCTGCCGGCACAGCGCCCGCTGGGCCGGCGTGACGCGCTCGGACTGCGAGATCACCTGCCGGATGGGCAACTGCACGCCGCGCGCCAGCGCCATGCGCGCGAGCTCTGCCGCCGCGAAAGGGCTGCACTTGAGGTAGTCGGGCCGCTCCTGCAGCAGCCAGTCGAGATGCGATTCCATGCCGTGCTGGGTGATGTTGCGCACCACGCAGGGGCCGCGCAGGCCCATGGCGGTGTACATGTCGCCCCAGCTGTCGCGGGTGCCGTCGGTAAGGCCCGTGCCCAGCACGGCGATCTTGCGCCGCGCATCGCGCTGGTGCCACTGGGCCTCGAGCCAGGAGATGGCGGCATACAAGGGCGCGTACATGGCGCTGGCCTTTTCCACGCGCACGGGCTCGCCCGTGGAGCCCGAGGTGACGGAGGTGGCCACCTCCTCGTCCTTGAGCCCCGGCCAGCGTGCGCGGGCCTGGGCGAAGTGCGCCTGCAGGTCGGCGCGCGTGAGCACCGGCAGGCGGGCAAGCACGGTGTGCGGCGGCACCTCTGCCGACCAGCCTGCGGCCTCCAGCCGCTGGCGCCAGAAGGGCGAATGCTGGTGCGCGTGGCGCATCAGCGTGTGCAGCTGGCGCTGCTGCAGGGCCTGGTACTCGGCGGGGGGCACGCGCTCCCAGGCACGCACCTGCTGGGCCAGAAGCAGCATCTGCGCCAACTGCGGGGAGTGGAAGTGGAGGGCGTCGGCCATGGAAGCGAAAAGAAAAAGGCGGTGCGTGCCTGCAATGCGTGGGGTTGTCCGATTGTGGCGCCTCGCGGCCCGCGCAAGCCCCCTACACTTGGGGCATGACGTTGTTGATACTGGGCATTGAGTCTTCCTGCGATGAAACCGGCGTGGCCCTGGTGGAAACGCGCGCGGACGGCCAGGTGCCCGCACTGCTGTCGCACGCGCTGCACAGCCAGATCGAGATGCACCAGGCCTATGGCGGCGTGGTGCCCGAGCTCGCCAGCCGCGACCACATCCGCCGCGTGCTGCCCTTGGCGACCCAGGTGCTGGGCGAATCCGGCAAGAGCCTGGCCGACGTGGACGTGGTGGCCTACACCCGCGGCCCGGGCCTGGCCGGCGCGCTGCTGGTGGGCGCGGGCGTGGCCTGCGCCCTGGGAGCTTCTTTGGGCAAGCCCGTGCTGGGCGTGCACCACCTGGAGGGGCACCTGCTCTCGCCCTTCCTGAGCGCCGACCCGCCCGAATTCCCCTTCGTAGCGCTGCTGGTCTCCGGCGGGCACACCCAGCTCATGCGCGTGGACGGCGTGGGCCGCTACGAGATCCTGGGCGAGACCATCGACGACGCGGCGGGCGAGGCCTTCGACAAATCGGCCAAGCTGATGGGTCTGGGCTACCCCGGCGGCCCCGCACTGTCGAAGCTGGCCGAGCAGGGCGACGCCACGGCCTTCAAGCTGCCGCGCCCGCTGCTGCACAGCGGCGACCTCGATTTCTCGTTCGCGGGCCTCAAGACCGCCGTGCTCACGCAGGCGAAGAAGCTCGGCGATGACCTCGAAGTGCGCAAGGCCGACCTGGCCGCGAGCACCGAGGCCGCCATCGTCGAGGTGCTGGTGAAGAAGACCCTGGCGGCCCTCAAGCAGACGGGCATGAAGCGCGTGGTCGTGGCCGGCGGCGTGGGCGCCAACCGCCACCTGCGCAAGCATCTCAACGAGGCCTGCGCCAAGAACAAGGTGCGCGTGCATTACCCCGAACTGCACCTGTGCACCGACAACGGCGCCATGATCGCTATGGCGGCTGCCATGCGTTTGGAATCGGGGCAGCAGCAGGCCTCGACCGAGTATGCCTTCGACGTGAAGCCGCGCTGGCCGCTGGATTCGATCACGGCTGTGGCCTGAGCCCGTGGCGGCAGCCTGTGCTGTCGGTTCGCTGCCGCCCGGCGCAGGGCCGTACGATAGGTTGCAAAATGTTTTTTTGTGACGACTGACACACGGGCCTGCCCGTGAGCCCCCTACGCTTCGCGCATCTTTGCTGCTTTGGAGTGCGCGATGCCTGCAGTCATCTGGCCCATGTACGACCCCGTCATCCTGTTGAATCGTGCGTTCAACGACCAGGCCCCCTCGAATGCCTTGTTCCAAAGCCAAACAGTGGCTGCCGGTACGACCTCCGTGAGCAACACGGCTTTCGCATTGCAGTTCGGTGCCAGCTTTGCCAGCCTGACGGAGGAAGCGCTGTCCGCCAGAATCCTCGGCAACATGGGCGTGCTGCCCAATGCGGGGCTGCAAGCGGCGGTCAAGGACTATCTGGTCGCCGTGGGCAAGGCGAACGTCGGTATCGTCGCACTGCAATTGGGGCAGATCCTGTTGAACCTGGAGAATGCAACCGGTGATCAGGCCGCCTACAGCGCGGCTGCCCTGGCGTGGAACACCGAGCTGGCGGCCTCGTACAACTACTCCGCCAACCCCGCCAACATCTGGCCCTCGCCCATCGGCCCCATCGCCCCCAGCCTGCCAGGCGTGACGCTTTTGCTGACCTCCGGCGATGATGTGATATCGCCTGCAGCCGCAGAAGCCAAATTCAAGTCCACGGTCCACAGCGACACCGTCCTTGCGCCCACCGCGGGCTTTCTTTCGACGGCGGATGTGATCGATGGTGCTGCGGGTACCGACACCCTGAAGGCGACACTGGCGGCGGCAGCAGTGGTCTCACCCACGCTGACCAGCGTGGAAAACGTCTTCGTCAAGGCGGGTGCGGGGGCCGAATTCAGCGCCTCCAGCGCAACCGGTCTGATGCACCTGTGGGTCGAGGCCGCCGCGGGCCCAGCCACCTTCTCGGGTGTAAACCTGGCGACATCCGTCGGTATCCAGAACTCGGGCGCTGGCGGTGCCTTGACCGCGAAGTTTGCCGGTGCGTCGGGCTCCGCCGACTCGGCGAACCTCGTGTTCGCGGATGCCACGGGCAATGACGAAATCATCGTGGCAGGCGTCGAAACCCTGAACGTGCACAGCGGTGTGGGCCTCGTTGCGGCCACCACTGCCAACCAGGCCCGCATCACCTCCGCCCAGGCCGAGAAGATCGTCTTCACCGGCGACCAGGCCCTGACCACTACCGTGACCGGGGGCAAGGTGACCGCCATCGACGCATCGGGGCTCCGGGATACCCTGGATGTCACGCTTTCCGGTACCTCAGGGGTCTCCATTGCACTCAATGCCCTGGCAGCACACGCCGTTGCCCTGGGGGATGGTGCCGACACGGTGCGCATCACCGGCCTGGCTGGCACGGCGGCCAAGGACTTCGGCCTCGTCACCGCGGCCACGCTGGCCGCTTCGGCCATCCAGGTGACCGGTTTCGCGAGTGGTACCGATGCGATTCGGCTGACCAGCGCCAACCCCGCCACCAAGGCCGCACCCGGCAGCGGCGAGCTGGCCAGCATCGCCGCATCCTCCTCGCTGCTGACCGCGGCGACACTGGCCGCCACCACGGCCGGCGCCAACACGGCCATCGCTTTCCGCTATGGAGCGGACACCTACATCCTGGTGAACGACGGTGCTGCGGCCTTTGGTGAGAACGACAGCCTGGTCAAGCTGACCGGTGTGACGGCGCTGGCCGATGCATCCTGGGCTGTGGCCTGAGGTGCCTTGTACTGCGACTTTTGTGTAATCGCTGCTGGAAGTGGCGCAGGCGCGTGCCAGGTTTCAAAATGTTTTCTTGTGACGGCTGGCACATGGGTTGGCCGGCTCGCCCAGATACGCTCCATGCACTTTTGTTGTTGTGGAGTTGGCGATGCCCAAAGTGAGCGGAACATATCCTCTGTACGAATACGTCGATATTCTGAACCGCGCGTTCCACGATGCGTCCCCGTCCAACGCGTCGTACAACAACCAGGTAGCACAGCACACCTCGATTGGAAGCAAGGCGTTTGCGCTCCAGTTCGGCGCCAGCTTTGCCGGCCTGACAGAGGACGAGTTGTCCGCCAAAATTTTGGGCAACCTGGGTGTGCTGCCCAACACAGGTCTGCAAACCGCCGTCAAGGAATATCTGGTTTCGGTAGGCAAGGCCAATGTCGGCATCGTTGCCCTGCAATTGGGCGACATCCTGTCGCGCCTTGAGGACGCCACGGGCGACATGGCCGTGTACAAGGCTGCGGCGGTGGCATGGAATGCCGAACTGGAGGCGTCGTTTGCGTATTCAGTCAATCCCGCCAACGTCGTTTCTTCACCCGCGGGCCCTCTCGGTGATTTTGGCAAGACCGTATCGCTGACGTCGGGTGATGACGCCATCACCTCTGCGCAGACCACACCCTGGGGAGACACGATCCTGGCGCCTCTCAATGGCACGTTGTCCAGCACGGACGCCATCGACGGCGGCTTTGGCATCGATACCCTCAAGGCCACCCTGGCAGCAGATGCAGTGGTGGCGCCCACGCTCAAGAGCGTTGAAAAGGTGCTTATCACCGCAGGTGCAGGAGTCGAGTTCAGCGCGACTGGTGCGACCGGCTTGACGGACTTGAAGGTCGATGCAGCGGCAGGCCCCGCCACATTCTCCGGGGTGGGTTTGGCCACCACTGTCGGTATCCAGAACTCCGGCCCAGGGGGCGCCCTGACCGTGAAATTTGCCGGTACCGGCGGACCTGCCGACTCCGCGCAGGTCGTGTTCGCGGACGCGATGGGCAACGACGAAATCATCGTCGCAGATATCGAAACCCTGAATGTCAATAGCGCGGCAGGCACCTTGGCTGCCATCACGACGAATCAGGCCCGCATCACGGCTGCCCAGGCTGAGAAGATCGTCATTGGAGGCGGCCAGGCACTGACCACCACCGTGACGGGCGGCAAAGTGGCCGTGGTCGATGCATCGGCCATCTTCAGGGCCAAACTGGACCTGACGCTTGCAGGAACGCAGGGTGTTTCCATCGCCCTGAACTCCCAGGCCGCGCACAAGGTCACCCTGGGCGCTGGCGCCGATACGGTGTCCATCATCGGCCTGGCGGGCCTCGCGGCCCAGAACATGGACCTCAGCACAGCAGCCACGCTGGCTGCTTCGGCCATTGAGGTGATTGGCTTTGTGAGCGGCACGGACAGGGTGCAACTGGCCAGCGCCAGCATTGCGGCCAAGGCCGCACCCGGCAGCAGCGAGCTGGCCAGCATCGCCGCATCCTCCTCGCTGCTGGCCGCCGCGACCTTGGCCGCCACCACGGCCGGCGCCAACAAGGCGATTGCCTTCCGCTATGGAGCGGACACTTACATCCTCGTGAACGACGGTGCTGCTGCGCTGGGTGAAAACGACAGCCTGGTCAAGCTGGCCGGCGTGACGGCCTTGGCCGATGCCTCGTGGACCTCGGTCTGATCGGCCTTTTACGGAGCTTTTGATGGCACAGAACTTTTTCGATGAGCCCTACGTTGTTGCGACGATCCTGAACCGGGTGTTCAATGACCAGTCGCCTACCTACCCCGTGTTCACCAAGCAGGTGGCCATGGCCGCGTCGAATGGCATCAACGCCTTTGCCTTGTCATATGGCGCCGCCTTTGCCGGCCTGACGGAAGACCAACTGTCCACCAAACTCCTTGGCAACCTGGGCGTGCTGCCCAACGCGGGCCTGCAGACCGCTTTGAGGGACTACCTGGTATCCGTGGGCAAGGCCAATGTCGGCATCGTGGCCCTGCAGCTGGGCCAGATCCTCTCGGGTTTGGAACAGGCCACGGGTGATCTGGCGGCGTTCAATGCCGCGGCTGTGGCATGGAAAAAGGAACTGGTGGATTCCTACAACTACTCCAGCAATCCTGCCAACTCATGGAGCGGGCCACCTGAGGAGGAGGAGCAACCCGTCACCGGCGTCACCTTGGTGCTGACGGCCGGCGATGACTCGATTTCGCTCACGGCGCCTGAGGCCAAATTCAAGAGCACTGCCAACAACGACACCTTCCTTGCGCGCACTGCGGGGCTCCTTGCAACCGCCGATGTGATCGATGGCGCAGCGGGTGTCGACACGCTGATTGCGACCCTGGCCGCTGGCAGTACGGTGGCTCCGCAACTTCGCAACGTCGAGAAAATCTTCATCACCGCAGGATCAGGGGCCGAATTCAATGCCCGAGGTGCCACCGGCCTGCAGGAACTTCGGATCGATGCTGCCGAGGGCCCAGCCACGTTCTCCGGTGTCCCACTGGCCACCGTCGTAGGCATCCAGAACTCCCTTACCGGCGGCGCCTTGACCGTGAGCTTCAGCGGCGCTTCGGGCCCCACGGATGCCGCCACCATCGTGCTGGCCGATGCCACGGGCAATGACGAAATCGTCGTGGCGAACATCGAATCCCTCACTGTGAGGAGCACTGCCGGCACGGTGGCCGCCACCACGGTCAACCAGGCCAAGATCAGTGCGGCCCAGGCCCAAGGGATCGCCATCCTTGGCGACCAGGCCCTGACCACCACGGTGACCGGCACCCAGGTGGCCGTGGTCGATGCAACCGCACTGACCAAGGCCCTGGGGCTGACGCTCGCAGGCACAAATGGCGTTGTCGTGTCGCTCAACGCCCAGGCCGCGCACAAGATCAACCTGGGCGCCGGTGCCGACACCGTGAAAATCATGGGCCTGGCGGGCGCCGAGGCCAAGGACATCAATCTCGGCACATCGGCCACGCTGGCGGCTTCGGCCATCGAAGTGACCGGCTTTGCTGCCAGCGGCACCGACTCGATCCAACTGGACGGCGCCAAGGGGACAGTGAAGGCCGCCCCCGGAAGTACGGAGCTGGCCAGCATCGCGGCGGCTTCTTCACTCCTGGACGCAACGGCCCTGGCCGCCACCACGGCAGGCGCCAACAGGGCCATTGCCTTTCGCTACGGCGCGGATACCTACATCCTGGTGAACGACTCCGCGGCTGCACTGGGTGTGAACGACAGCCTGGTCAAGCTGACCGGTGTGACGGCGCTGGCCGAAACCTCGTGGACCTCGGCCTGATCGGCTGTTTGCGGAGCTTTTGATGGCACAGAACTTTCTTGATGATCCCCTCGTTGTCACGACGATCCTGAACCGGGTGTTCAACGACCAGTCACCTGCCTACGCGGTGTACAACAACCAGGTCGCAAGGGTCGCATCGAACGGCACCCATGCGTTTGCGCTGTCATTTGGCTCTGGCTTTACCAGCATGACGGAAGACCAGTTGTCCACCAAGCTGCTTGGCAACCTCGGCGTGCTGCCCAACGCGGGCCTGCAGACCGCGCTGCGGGACTACTTGGTGTCCGTGGGCAAGGCCAATGTCGGCGTTGTGGCCCTGCAGCTCGGCCAGATCCTCTCGGGGCTGGAGCACGCCACGGGCGCCCCATCGGCGTTCAATGCGGCCGCCGTGGCATGGAACAAGGAGTTGGTGGATTCCTACAAATACTCGAGCGACCCGTACGGCGTCAGCGCAGGGCACAGTCCGCCCGTGACGGGTGTCACCCTTTCGCTGACTTCCGGTGACGATGCGGTATCGCCTGCAGCGGCAGATGAAAGGTTCAAGACCACGGCCGACAAGGACACGATCCTGGCAACCACCGCGGGCTTTCTCTCGACGGCGGATGTGATCGATGGCGCGGAGGGTCTCGATACCCTCAGGGCGGCCCTTGCAGCCGCAAGCAAGGCCGCCCCCGTGCTGCGCAATGTCGAGAAGGTCTACATCACCGCAGGCGCGGGGGCCGAGTTTGGCGCCGGGGATACCGCCGGCCTGCAGGAACTCCGGATCGATGCCGCGCAGGGCCCCGCCACTTTTTCCAACGTAGGCCTGGCCACCAATGCAGGCATCCAGAACTCCCTGGCGGGCGGTGCCTTGACCGTGAACTTCAGCGGTGCCTCGGGCCCCATGGATACGGCCCGCATCACGCTGGCCGATGCCACGGGCAATGACGAGATCATCGTGGCGAACATCGAATACCTGGTGGTAAGCAGCACAGCCGGCACGGTCTTCGCCACCACGGTCAACCAGGCCAGGATCACAGCTGCTCAGGCGGAAAGCATCGTCGTCCTTGGTGACCAGGCTTTGACCGCGACCGTGACTGGTGCCAAGCTGTCCGTGATCGATGCGTCGGTCTTCACTTCGGCGCTGGACCTCAGGCTGGCGGGTACTCCTGGGGGTGTTTCCATCACTGTCAACGCCGAGGCCCGCCATAAAGTGACCTTGGGCGAAGGAGCCGATGCCTTGTCCATCAAAGGCCTGGCAGGCGCTCTGGCCAAGGACATTGACCTGGGGTCGACGGCCACACTGGCCGCATCGACCATCGAGGTAAGGGGCTTCGCGAGCGGCACCGATGTGATCCGACTGCATGGGACCTCATCGACAGCCAAGGCAGCCCCGAGCGATGCTCAGTTGGCCAGTATGGCAGGGGCAGCCTCGCTGCTGGACGCTGCGTCGCTGGCCGCCACCACCGCGGGCGCCAACAAAGCCATTGCCTTCCGCTATGGTGCCGACACCTACATTCTGGTCAACGATTCCGCCGCGGCGCTCGGCGCCAACGACAGCCTGGTCAAGCTGACCGGCGTGGCGGCGCTGGCCGATGCCGCTTGGGCCTCGGCCTGATGGCCTTTTTTGGAGCTCCGGATGGCACACAACTTTCCCGACGATTCTTTTGTCGCCGCGACGATCCTGAACCTGGCGTTCAACGACCAGTCGCCTTCCTACACCGCCTACAACAACCAGGCAGCCTGGGCTGCAGCGAACGGTATCCGGGCTTTCGCCCTGACCTTCGGTGCGGGCTTTGCCGGGATGACCGAAGACGCTCTGTCCACCAAACTTCTGGGCAATATGGGCGTGCTGCCCAATGCGGGCCTGCAGGCCGCCTTGCGGGACTATCTGGTGTCTGTCGGCAAGGCCAACGTGGGCATCGTGGCCCTTCAACTGGGGCAAATCCTTTCCGGGCTGGAAAACGCCACGGGCGATCAGGCCACGTACGCGGCGGCTGCGGTGCGATGGAATGAGGACATCTTCTCCTCGCACACCTATTCGAACAACCCGGCGAATTTTCCGCCGGCCATGCCGATAGGGGTCGGTCTCGCGGGTGTTACCTTGGCGCTGACCATGGGCGATGACTCCATCTCGCCTACTGCAGCACTGGCCGGGCTCCGGTCGACGGACTATGGGGACACCATCATGGCAACCACTGCGGGCCTGCTGTCCAGTGGTGACTCCATTGATGGCGGTAGAGGGGTTGACGCGCTCAAGGCCACGCTGGCGGCCGATGCGACCGTCGAGCCGATGCTGCAGAACGTCGAGCATGTGTTCCTCCAGGCAGGCGCCCATTCGAAATTCATGGCGACTCAGTCGACCGGCATCACCGAGCTGTGGCGGGAGGCTGCGGCAGGTCCGGCCGAGTTCTACGGCGTGGACCTGGCCACCACCGTCGGCATTCGCAACTCCGGCAGCGGTGGCGCACTGAGCGTGGTCTTTGCAGGCACGGGCGGCAGCGCAGACGCTGCGACGCTGGTGTTCCTGGGTGCCGCTGGCGACGATGAGGTGATCGTGGATGCTGTTGAGAACCTGGGCATCAAGAGCCAGAAGTCCGGCGCAGCCAATACGGTCAAGATCACGGCCAACGCCGCCGAAAAGATCTCCATCCTGGGTGACCAGGCCTTGACGACCACCGTGAAGGGTGCCCATGTCTCGGTGATCGACGCCTCGGCTTTCACGGGCGCGCTGACCCTGGCGTTTGCTACCACAGGCCTGACGGCGGTCTCCATCAGCGGCGGCACGCGTGGTGATACCTTCACCATCGACGACACATCAGGGGCGCGGGTCGTCGTGGAGGCCGGCCATGGCGCCGACACCATCTCCATCGGCGCCCACAACGCCCATCTGATCTCCCTGGGGGTGGGTGCCGACACGCTGAACATCACCGGCTTGGCCGGCCCTGCGGCCAAGGACATCGATACCGGGACATCGGCCAGCCTGGCGGCTTCGGCCATCGAGGTGCGGGACTTTGCCAGTGGCGCCGACCTGCTCCGGCTGACAGGTGCTGCGTCCACGGCCAAGGCCACCCCTGGCAGCGTGGAACTGGCCCGCATTGCCGCAGCGCCTTCGCTGCTGGAGGCAACGGCCCTGGCCGCCACCACGGCAGGTGCCAGCAAAGCGATTGCCTTCCGCTATGGTGCCGATACCTACATCCTGGTGAACGATGGCGTGGCTGCGCTCGGCGCCAACGACAGCCTGGTCAAGCTCGCCGGCGTGGCAGCGCTGGCGGACGCGACGTGGGCCATGGCCTGATCGGACGCGAGGGCGATCCTTTCCGCACAGAGCCCGGGCTGGTCGCGTGTTCGTGGTGGCCGTGACCCTTGTGGGCAGACGGCAGTGGTTGGTGTCAAAAAGTTTCTTTGTGACTGCTGCCACACCCTGCTGGCGGGACGCACCTTAGGCTCACAGCGCACATCACAACACTACTCACTGGAGGAACGCATGCCTGTCCAAGTCTCTGGCACCTATGCCGACGTCACCATGCTCAACCGGGCATTCAACGACCAGTCCCCTTCGCACAATGTCTATGTCAACCAGGTGGCGGCGGTCGTGCCCATCGGCATCACGGCCTTTGCCCAGCGGTTCGGTGCCGGCTTTACTGCGCTGACCGAGGATGCGCTGTCCACCAAGCTGCTGATGAACTTGGGCGTGCTGCCCAATGCGGGCTTGCAGACTGCCTTGCGGGACTATCTTGTGTCTGTCGGCAAGGCCAATGTGGGCATCGTTGCACTGCAGTTGGGGCGCATCCTCTCGGGGCTTGAAAACGCCACCGGTGATCTGTCTGTGTATGCGGCGGCCGCGGTGAAGTGGAACGAAGAAGTGACGGCTTCGCATGCGTATTCAAGCAACCCCGCGAATTCCGGGCCGATAGTGTCGCCCGGGCCCGATCTCCCTGTGGGTGTGACGCTGTCGCTCACCGCGGAAGCGGACGCCCTATCGCCCTCGTCTGCGCAGGCCAAGTTCAAGACAACGGCCTATGACGACACCATTGTGGCGACCACTGCCGGCTTCCTGTCCACCGCCGACTCCATCGATGGCGCAGGCGGGATGGACACGCTCAGGGCCACGCTGGCCGCGGGTGCGACGGTGGCACCCACGCTGCAGAGTGTGGAGCGGGTGTTCATCCAGGCAGGAGCAAAATCGAAATTCGGGGTGTCCGGCGCAACCGGCATCACGGAGCTGTGGCGCGAGTCCACAGCAGGTCCTGCCGAGTTTGACGGCGTGGACCTGGCCACCACCGTCGGTATCCGCAATATCAATGGCACTGGTAGCGGCGGGAGCGGTGCACTGACGGTGGCGTTTGCGGGAACCAGCGGTAGCGCAGACACTGCGAACCTGGTGCTCTTCAGGGCTGCTGGCAATGATGAGGTGATCGTGGACGCGGTTGAGAACCTGAACGTCAGGAGCCAGGGGTTCAGTTCCACGGACGGAGCCGCCAATACAGCCAGGATCACCGCCAACGCGGCCGAAAAGATCGTGCTCACCGGCGAACAGGCCTTGAAGACC
This sequence comes from Acidovorax sp. GW458-11-26-14-TSB4, assembly GCF_059423865.1. Taxonomy (NCBI): domain Bacteria; kingdom Pseudomonadati; phylum Pseudomonadota; class Betaproteobacteria; order Burkholderiales; family Comamonadaceae; genus Acidovorax; species Acidovorax sp. GW458-11-26-14-TSB4. The sequence goes on along the minus strand of NZ_JBWKYR010000025.1, from coordinate 28,606 downwards.
ACCGTGGTGGGCGCCCAGGTCTCGGTGATCGATGCCTCGGCGCTGACCGGCGCGCTGTCCCTGGCGTTTGCCACCACGCAGAGGGCCGTTACCATCACGGGCGGCAAGGGGGCAGATACCTTTGTCATCAACGATGCCTCTGGCGCCCAGGTGACCATCGCCGCGGGAGACGGAGCTGACACGATCACCGTGGGCGCCGCCAATGCCCACAGCATCACCCTGGGCGGTGGCGCCGATACGCTGAACCTCACCGGCTTGGCGGGTGCCGCCGCCAAGGATCTGGAGACCAGTTTCTCCGTCGGGCTGGGCTGGTCTGCCATCGTGGTGACCGACTTCGTGAGCGGTACCGACAGGCTGGTGTTGGCGGCCGAGACTGCGACGGCGAAGGCGACACCGACCAGCCTGCAACTGGCTGGCATTTCCGATGCATCGTCCCTGCTGGACGCCACGGCCCTGGCAGCCACCATGGCGGGCGCCAACAAGGCCATTGTCTTTCGTTACGGGGCCGACACCTACATCCTGGTGAACGATGCTGTGGCGACCCTGAACGCCAACGACAGCCTCGTCAAACTGGCCGGTGTGTCGTCATTGGCAGACGCCTCATGGGCCTCGGCCTGATCGGCCCTTTTTCCGGAGCTTTTTGATGGCACAGTACTTTTTCGATGAACCGTACGTCGTCGCTACGATCCTGAACCGGGCGTTCAACGATCAATCCCCTGTGCATGCGGTCTACACCAGACAGGTGGAGATGGCTACGTCGGCCGGGAACACCGCCTACGCCTTGCAGTTTGGCGCGGCTTTCAACGGCTTGTCAGAAGAAATATTGTCCGCCAAGCTCCTGGTCAACCTGGGGGTTTGGCCCAATGCAGGTCTGCACACCGCTTTGACGGATTACTTGGTATCTGTGGCAAAGGCCAACGTAGGTGTCGTGGCCTTGCAGCTGGGGCAGCTCCTGTCAGGCCTGGAAAACGCAACAGGAGATCAGGCCGCGTTCAGCGCAGCCGCCGTGGCGTGGAACAAGGAGGTGGTCGATGCGTACGCCTACTCGTCCAATCCTGCCAATGTCTCCCCTTCGCCCGTTACCAACGCGGTAACTCTGACTGGCATGGCGGTGGTGGAGCATGTGCAGTGAGCTACAGCATGCAATGACCCGGGGACACGTTTTGCGGACGCCATGGACGGGTTCCATGGCGCTTCGCCTGGCTGTGCACCATGAACGGCCCAGGCAGCCAGAGGCTCTCAGAACGGATAATGCCGCGCCGTAGTCTGCACCGTGATCCAGCGCAACTCCGTAAACTCCCGCACCCCCGCCATCCCCCCAAACCGCCCCCACCCCGAATTCTTCACCCCGCCAAACGGCATCTGTCCCTCGTCATGCACCGTAGGCCCGTTGACATGGCAGATCCCCGACTCGATGCGCGCGGCCACGTTCCAGGCGCGGGCCACATCGCGGCCGAAGACGGCAGCGGACAGGCCGAACTCGTTGTCGTTGGCACAGGCAATCGCTTCCTCCACGCCCTTCACGCGCACGATGGGTTTCAGGGGGCCGAAGGATTCCTCGCGGTAGATGTCCATCTCGGGCGTCACGTGGTCGATGATGGTGGCTGCCATCAGCGTGTTCTCGCTCTTGCCGCCGCACACCAGCCTGGCGCCCTTGGCCAGGGCGTCGTCGATCAGGGCGTTGCAGCGCTGCACGGTCGCCATGTCCACCACCGAGCCCAGCACCGCCGGGCCCTTGCGCGGGTCGCCCAGCGGCAGGGCCTGGGCGCGTGCTGCGAAGCGGGCGACGAAGTCGTTGGCGATGGCGTCGTCCACCACGATGCGCTCGGTGGACATGCAGATCTGCCCCGAGTTGGCGAACGAGCCGAAGATGGCCGCATCCACGGCCGCGTCCACGTCGGCATCGTCCAGCACCACGAGCGGGGCCTTGCCGCCCAGTTCCAGCACTGTGGGCTTGAGGTACTTGGCGCAGGTCTGCGCGACGATGCGGCCGACCTTGGTCGAGCCCGTGAAGTTCACGCGGCGCACGGCAGGGTGGGCCACGATGGCCTCGACCACCGCACCGGCGTCGGCAGGCGCATTGGTCACGAAGTTCACCACGCCCGGGGGCAGGCCGGCCTCCTGCAGGGCCTCGATGATCAGGCCGTGCGTGGCGGGGCTCAGCTCCGAACCCTTGAGGATCACCGTGTTGCCGCAGGCCAGCGGCGTGGCGATGGCACGCACGCCGAGAATGATGGGCGCGTTCCACGGTGCGATGCCCAGCACCACGCCCGCGGCCTGGCGCACGCCCATGGCCAGGCTGCCGGGCACGTCCGACGGGATCACCTCGCCCGCGATCTGCGTGGTCAGGGCCGCGGCCTCCTGCAGCAGGCCGGCGGCCAGGTGCACGTTGAAGCCGGCCCACAGGCCCGAGGCGCCGGTCTCGGCGGCCATGGCGGCGGCAAAGGCGTCGCCCTTGGCTTCGAGCGCATGCGCGGCCTTGAGCAGCAGCGCACGGCGCGCATTGGGCCCCAGAGCCGACCAGGCGGGGAAGGCCTTGGCCGCGGCATCGGCAGCCGCCTTGGCATCGGCCACCGTGGCAGCCGGGGCCGTAGTGGCCACTGACCCGTCCAGCGGGTTGCGGCGCTCGAAGGTGGCGCCGCCCGTGGCCTGCACGCGCTCGCCGTTGATCAGCATGGAAATGGCAGTCATGGAATCAATCTCCTGAACAACAAGGAAAGAAAAGACAAGAAGAAGAAAAAAAGAGATCAGGCTACGCCGAGGTAGGCCTGCCGCACTGCATCCGATTGCAACAGGCTTGATGCCTCGCCCGAGGCCACGATGCGCCCGCGCTCCAGCACATAGCCGCGCTGCGCCACCTGCAGCGCCTTGCGCACGTTCTGCTCCACCATCAGCACGGTGACGCCCTGGGCCGCGATGCGCTGCACGATGGCCAGCAGCTCGTCCACCATGCGCGGCGCCAGGCCCAGCGAGGGCTCGTCCAGCATCAACAGGCGCGGGCCGCTCATCAATGCGCGGGCCACGGCCACCATCTGCTGCTCGCCGCCGCTCATGGTGCCGGCCAGCTGCTGGGCGCGTTCCTTCAGGCGCGGAAAGTCCTCGAAGGCCTGGGCCAGCCGCTCGGCGCGCACGCGCGCCGGCACCAGCCAGCCACCGAGCTCCAGGTTCTCGGTCACCGTCATCTGCGGAAAGAGCTGGCGCCCCTCCGCCACCAGCGCCAGGCCGCGCTGCACGCAGGCGGTCGCGTTCAGGGCCGGCACGGCCTGGCCGTCGAGCAGCACCGTGCCCTGGCGTGGCAGCAGTCCGGCCAGCGCCTTGAGCAGCGTGGTCTTGCCCGCACCATTGGGGCCCACGATGACCGTGATGCCGGGCCGGGCCTCCAGCGACAGGTCCTGCAGCACCTGGAAGCCGTTGTAGCCCGTGGTCAGGCCCTGTACAGAAAGCTGTGCGCCGCTCATGCCGTCGCTCCTTCGCTGGTAGCAGCCATCTCATCGCCCAGGTAGGCCTCGATCACCTCCGGGTTGCGCACCACCTCGGCCGGCGTACCGTCGGCAATCTTGCGGCCCTGGTGCAGCACCAGCGCGCGCTCCACGTACTTGAGCAGCGTGGTCACCGCATGCTCGATCCAGACCACCGTGAGGCCCCAGTCATCGCGCAGGCGGCGGATGCGCTGGGCCATGGCATCGACCTCGGCCTCGGTCAGGCCGGCGGCCACCTCGTCGAGCAGCAGCAGGCGCGGGCGCGTGCCCAGGGCCATGCCGATCTCCAGCAGGCGCTGCTGCGAGGGTGTCACATCGGCGGCAGGGCGCTCGGCCAGTGCCGACAGGCCCAGCATGGCCAGGATCTCGTCCTCGCTGCGCAGCCCCACGGGCCCCTGGCGGTAGCGGCCTGCGAACTGCATGCCGAAGCGCACGTTGTCGCGCACGGTCATGTCGGGGAACACACGCGGCGTCTGGAAGGTGCGCGCAATGCCGTGCGCCGCATAGTGGTGGGGGCCCTTGCCGGTCAGCTCGTCCGCCCCGCTCACCAGCCGGCCCGAGGTGGGCGGCTGCACCCCCGAGATGGCGTTGAAGAACGTGGTCTTGCCCGCGCCGTTGGGGCCGATGATGCCGATCAGTTCGCCCGCATGCAGCGTGGCACTCACGCCGTCCACGGCGGTCAGGCCGCCAAAGCGCACGGTCACGGCGTCGATGGTCAAAAGTGCCTCAGACATGGCCCGCCTCCACTGCAGGCGTGGCCGCCCGCTTGCGCTGCCACAGCGTGGCCAGCCCGTTGGGCAGGTACATCACGCACAGGATGAGCAGCAGGCCCAGCACCATCATGTAGCCATAGGGCAGCTGCAGGCGCAGCGTCTCGGCCAGCAGGCTGAAGACGATGGCCGCGAGCACCGGCCCGCCGATGCTGGCCGCGCCGCCGATCAGCGCGATCAGCACCGTCTGGAAGCCGATGAAGGGGCTGAACACCGCGGCCGGCTCGATGTAGGTCCAGCGCACGGCCATGGCCGCACCCACGGCGCCCGCAAAGGCCGCAGTGATGCCGAAGCCCGCGATCTTGGCCAGGCGCGTGTCCACCCCCAGCGTCTGTGCGCGCTGCTCGTCGGCACCGATGCCTGCAAGCGCCAGGCCAAAGCGGCTGCGCTTTACCGCAATCGATGTGGCAATGGCCGCGGCGGCGATCAGCAGCACCGTGAGGTACACCGTCTCGTTGTTGGGCACCACCGTGAGCACGCGGCCCACGGTGCCTGACACCTGCTTTTCGACAAAGGTCACAGCATGGCGGATCAGCTCCGTCATGCCGAAGGTCAGCACCGCGAAATAGGTGCCGCGCAGGTGCAGCACGGCCGCACCCATCACGATGGCCACCACCGCCGCGATGAGCGCACCGGCCAGTATCACCAGCGGCCAGGGCAGGCTGCCCAGCAGCGTGGCGCTGGCATAGGCCCCGATGCCGAAGAAGGCCGAGGTGGCCAGCGACAGGTAGCGTGTGGCGCCGCAGAACAGCGACCAACTGGTGGCCAGCGCGATGTACATCAGGCAACTGAGCAGCACCGAGGCCACGAACTCGGACACCAGCCAGGGCAGGGTGCCGACCACGGCCGTGCCCGCTGCGAGCGCGAACCAGGGCTTGTTGGAATGGAGGGATTTCATTTCTTGGAAAAGAGGCCGTTGGGGCGCCAGATGAGCACGCCGATGAACACCGCATAGCTCAGCAGCATCTTGAGAGACGGGCTGCTGAAGTGCATGCCCAGGGCTTCGACCACACCGAGCAGCAGGCCGCCGGCCAGGCTGCCCGCCAGGCTGCCGAAGCCGCCCAGCGTGATCACGATCAGCGCCGTCACGGTGTAGGGCTCGCCCATCGAGGGGGAGATCTCGTAGGTCATCGACAGCAGCGCCCCCGCCACGCCCGACAGGCCCAGGCCAATGCCGAACATCATGGGGTGCAGGCGCCGGGTGTTGATGCCCACCAACTGCGCGCCCGTGGGCGACTGCATCAGCGCCCGCACGGCCTTGCCCAGCAAGGTGAGGCGAAGCAGCGCGATCAGCGCCGCCGACAGCGCCAGCGCGACGCCGAACAGCACCAGCTTGTTCTCGGTGAAGCGCATGCCCGCCACTTGCACCGGGTCGGCCAGGTACTCGTAGCCGCGCAGGTCGCCGCCCCAGATCACCAGGGCGGTGTTCTGCACCAGGAACATCAGGCCGAAGCCCACCATCAGGCTGCGCGCCTCGAACACGTCCACATTCGGTGCGCGCGCCGCCAGGCGCCGAAAGCACAGCGCATGCACCGCCACGCCCAGCACGAACAGCGCGATGAAGGCGATGGGCATCAGCAGCAGGGGCGACCAGCCCCAGGCCGTGTGTGCCCACCAGGTGATGAAGGCGCCGAGCATCAAAAACTCGCCGTGCGAGATGTTCATGATGCGCATCAGCCCGTACTGCAGGTTCAGGCCCATGGCCACCAGCGCATAGATGCCGCCGGTAATCAGGCCACTGGCGACCAGTTCGGCCCAGGAAGTCAGAGACACTTTGTTATTTCCAGGCTGGTTTCGCGGTGTTCAATTGCGCCGTGGCGCGGTCCTTGGGCCACACGACTTCGAAGTCGCTGCCCTGCCACTGGCTCACGGTGCCGGGGATGGAGGCGTTCTCGCTGCCCGCAAAGCGGATGCCGCCCAGGATGGTCTTGAACTCGTTCTTGGCGATGTGCTCGCGCAGCGCCTTGCGGTCCAGGCCCGCCTTGTCCACGGCCTGCTGCAGGATCTCGAGGCCCGCCCAGGCATGGCCGCTGGCCCAGCGGTCGGGCTCCTTGCTGAACTTCTTCACGTGGGCGTCGAAATAGGCCTTGGCCTCGGGGCTGGTCTTCACGCTCCACGATCCCATGCCGATCACGCCCTCGGTGTTGGCCTGCATCACGTTCTTGTAGAGCTGGAAGGCCGTGCCCACCGAGGCGTAGAAGAACTTGGGGTTCAGCCCCACCTCGCGCGCCTGGCGGCTGGCCAGGATGGTGTCGGGCGGATAGGTGATGCCGATGAAGGCATCGGGGTTCAGGTCCTTGATGCCGCGCAGCACGGGCGCCAGGTCCTTCACGCCCAGCGGGTAGCTCTTGCGCTCCACCACCTGGATGCTGGTCTTCTTGAGCGCATTGTTCAGCGCCGCGAAATTCTCCAGGCCGAACAGGTCGTCCATGTAGACGATGGCCACCGACTTCACGCCGTTGGCCACCAGCATGTCCACCAGCGCGCCCATCATCTTGTCGGGCTGCTGCAGCAGGGAGAAGAAGTAGGGCAGGTTCATGTCGATCAGCTTGCGCGACAGCGCCGTGGGCGCCAAGAGCGGGTAGCCGAAGCGGTTGGCCAGCGGCGCGATGGCGAAGTTGGCGCCCGAGCCCCAGGGCGGCAGGATCAAATCCACCTTGTCGCTGCCCATGAGCTTTTCGAAGGTGCGCACGCAGGTCTCGGTCTCGCTGCGGTCGTCGTAGCCGATGAGCTCGATGGGGCGCTTGGCGCCCTTGACGGACAGGCCGCCGGCCGCGTTCACCTGCTCGGCCCAGAGCAGGTAGTTGGGCTCCTGGCTGACCTGGGCGCCCGCGGCCCAGGGGCCCGTGCGGGCAATCGCGTAGCCGATGCGCACGGGGCCCGACTGGGCCAGCAGGTGGGGCGCGACCGACATGGCGCCCACCGTGGCGGCCATGCCCTTGATCCATTGGCGCTTGGATTGTTGAACCATTTTTCTGTCTCCTCGGATGGGCAGCCCGCGCAGTGCAGGCCGTTGACCGATGGTAGGAAGAAGGGCTTTGGCGCGCTGTGCTGAGCGTGCACAAAACGCTGCTCCCAGCGTGCACGGGCCAGCGGGTTTACCCGGATTTCCGCGCTGCGCAAAGGATTAGCACCCCCACCGATAATCGGGGGAACCCGCCTCTGCACTGGAGACAGCATGGCCCACACCCTGACCGAGGTATCCACCGACACCGTGGCACCGCGCGACCGCCTGCACCTGTGGGGCGACGCGGTGTGGCGCCTCATTGGCGGGCTGGAGTCCGACGCCTTTGGCGATGAGGCCTTCGCGGGCCACATCACCTCGGGCCAGGCGGGTTACGTCAACCTGTGCCAGCTCGACGTGAGCCGCCACCGCGTGGTGCGCACCCCCAGCCTCATCCGCGGCAGCGACCGGGCCTACATCAAGGTGGTGGCGCAGCTCGAAGGGCGCGCCTGCTTCGAGCAGAACGGCCGCCAGGTCTGGCTGTCCCCGGGCGAGTGGAGCGTGTACGACACCACGCGCGCCTACGCCGTGAGCAACCCCGATGCCGTGCGCCAGATGGTGCTGATGATCCCCAAGGAACACCTGCCCGAGCGCAGGATGCGGCTCGACGACCTCATGGTGCAGCGCTTCTCGGGCACCAGCGGTGTCTCGCGCCTGGCCTGGGACACCATGCGCGCCGCGTTCACCGAGCTGCCCACCATGTCCGACGCGGCCGCCGACGGCGTGGCCGACGTCATCACCCATCTGGTGCAGCTGTCGCTGCTGGAGCGCAACGGCCAGCACAGCGCCATGTCGCAGCGCGAGGCCCTGCGCGACCGCATCGGCCAGTACATCGACCGCCACCTGGCCGACCCCGACCTCAGCATCGACCGCATCGCCCAGGCGCTCAACTGCAGCCGCAGGCACCTGTACAACGCCATGGCGGACGATGGCGACACGCTGGCCGCCACCATCCAGCAGCGCCGGCTGGAGGCCTGCCTGCGCGAGCTGCGCCACCCCGCGCACACGCACCGCTCGGTGACGGACATCGCCCTGGCCTGGGGCTTTCGCAACAGCGGGCATTTCAGCCGGGTGTTCAAGGCCCATACAGGCTGCAGCCCGAGCGAGTACCGGATGCGGGCTGTGCAGCCACACTGAACAGCAAAGGCCCTTCGGGCCTTTCTTTTTGCATTGCAGCAATTCTTTACATGGGCTTGACGCATTGACTATCTTCGCGAAGGGGTGGCTCCGCACAATGGACGCAACAACCCGGAGCACAGCTTTTCATGCGTCTTTCTTCACCGACCGGTTCCCGCCGCCAAGCACCACCGCGCTGGCCGGTGCTGGCGCTGGCCGCAGCCCTGGCAGGCTGCGCCGGCCTCACGCCGCAGGATGCGCGCCTGCCCGATGCGCCCGTGCCCGCCACCTGGTCCACGGGCAGCAGCACCACCGGCCCCGCCACCCCGCTCGCCCTGTGGTGGCAGCGCCTGGGTGACGCGCAACTGACCGCGCTGGTCGAGCAGGCCCTGGCAGCCAACACCAGCGTGCGCACGGCCCAGGCCGCGCTGCAGCAGGCCCGTGCCCAGGTCGATGTGCAGGCCGCAGGGCTCGCACCCCAGGTGGGGGCCTCGGCCTCGGCGCAGCGTAGCCGCTCGGGCAACAGCGGCACGGGCAACAGCTTCCAGCTGGGCTTCGATGCCAGCTGGGAGCCCGATGTGTTCGGCCGTGTGCGTGCCGGCGTGAACGCCAGCGAAGCCGATGCCCGCGCCGCCGAGGCCAGCCTGGCCGACGTGCAGGTGTCGCTGGCGGCCGAGGTGGCCGTCAACTACATCGAGCTGCGCAGCCTGCAGCAGCGCCTCGCCATTGCACAGAGCAACCTGGCCAGCCAGGGCGAGACGCTGCAGATCACGCAGTGGCGCCTGCAGGCGGGGCTGACCACCTCGCTCGTGGCCGAGCAGGCACGCGCCGCATCGGAACAAACCGCCGCGCAGATCCCCGCGCTCGAAGCCAGCCTGGCCCAGTCGCGCCACAGCCTGGCCGTGCTGACCGGGCAGGCGCCGGGCGCGCTCGATGCGCAACTGGCCGCCAGTGCGGCCGTGCCCCAGGCGCCCGACGAACTGGCCCTGGCCATCCCCGCCGAAACCCTGCGCCAGCGCGCCGACGTGCGCGCGGCCGAGCAGCGCATCCGCGCCGCACTGTCGCGCGTTTCGCAGGCCGAGGCAGCCCGCTACCCGGACTTCGGCATCAGCGGCTCGGTGGGCCTGCGCGCCCTCACGTTGGGGGCATTGGGTGGCGGCAGCGCGTTGGCGGCATCGCTGCTGGGCAGCGTGTCGGTGCCCCTGCTCGATGGCGGTGCCAACCGGGCCCAGGTGCGCGCGCAGGAGGCCAGCCTGGAGCAGGCACGCATCGCCTACCAGGCGGCGGTGCTGGCGGCGCTCAAGGACGTGGAAGACGCCCTTGTCTCCCTGCGCGGCAACCGCGAGCGCCTGGTGCGCCTCACGTCCGCGGCCGACGCAGCCGGCAATGCCGCCCTGCTGGCCCAGCAGCGCTACCGCAGCGGGCTGATCGACTTCCAGGCGGTGCTGGAAACCCAGCGCACCCTGCTCTCCACGCAGGACGGCGTGGCCACCACGGTGGCCAGCGTGTCTGCAGACCATGTGCGCCTGTACAAAGCGCTGGGCGGCGGCTGGCAGCCGCAGTAGCCGCCTACCGCTTCTCTTTCATTAGCCACCTGGAGGCCCCGCGCACACCGCGCGGGCACCTGGCAGCCACAGCCCACCGACCCGGCGCACCGTGCGTGCGCGGGCGGTGCCGGCCTCCCTTTTTCTGCATTTCACCCGAGGCGATTGATTGCCATGACCGATACCTCCCAGGATTCGCAGCCCCGCGCTGCCGCCACCACCGCCGCCAGCCGGTCCCCCGCCGACCTGCAGGCCCTGCTGGGCGGCGAGCCGCCGCGCCGCTGGTACCGGCGCACATCGCTCTGGCTGGGCATGGCCGCCATCGCGCTGGCGGGCGCCGGCTTCTATGCCTGGCGGCAGCACCACGCCGCCAACGCCGCCCCCGTGTACGTGACCGAAGAAGTGAAGAAGGGGGACCTCACGCTCACCGTGGCCGCCAACGGCACGCTGCAGCCCACGCGGCTCGTGACCATCGGCAGCGAACTCTCGGGCACCGTGCGCCAGGTCATGGTGGACGTGAACGACAAGGTGAAGAAGGGCCAGGTGCTGGTGGAGCTCGACACCGCCAAGCTCGACGCCCAGGTGCTGCGCTCGCGCGCCTCGCTGGCCTCTGCCCAGGCGCGCCTGGCGCAGGCCGCGGCCACTACCAAGGAGGCGCAGGCCGCGCTCGGCCGGCTGGAAGAGGTGGCCCGCCTGTCGGGCGGCAAGGTGCCTTCGGCGGCTGAGCTGGACACCGGCCGCGCCACGCTCGACCGGGCCCGCGCCGACGAGGCCAGCGCCCGCGCCACGGTGGACGATGCGCGCGCCGCCCTCTCCACCGACGAGACCAGCCTGTCCAAGGCCTCCATCCGCTCGCCCATCGATGGCGTGGTGCTCACCCGATCGGTGGAGCCGGGCAACGCCGTGGCCGCATCGCTGCAGGCCGTGACGCTGTTCACCCTGGCCGAGGACCTCACGCGCCTGCGCCTGGACGTGAGCGTGGACGAGGCCGATGTGGGCACCCTGCAGGTGGGGCAAAAGGCCAGCTTCACCGTGAGCGCGTATCCCTCGCGCCGCTACCCGGCCCAGGTCACGCGCGTGTCCTTCGGCTCCACCAAGACCGACAACGTGGTCACCTACGTCACCTGGCTGGAGGTGGACAACACCGACATGAGCCTGCGCCCCGGCATGACGGCGGCCTCCACCATCACGTCCACCGAGCGCAAGGACGTGCTGCTGGTGCCCAACACGGCGCTTCGCTTCACGCTCGCACAGGCAGGCGCCCCGGGCTCAGGCGGCGGCAAGCCGCCATCGGCGCAGGGCCAGCAGCAGGGCGGCGGCATCATGGGGCAGCTCATGCCGCGCATGCCCCGCCCGGGTGGCCAGGGCGGGCGCAGGGCCGGTGCGGGCGGTCCTTCTGCGGACGACGCGGCATCGAAGACGCGCCAGGTCTGGGTGCTCAAGGACGGCACGGCCCAGCCGCTCAAGGTGCGCGTGGGCATCAGCGACGGGCGCATGACCGAGGTGGTGGGCGAGGGCCTGACTCCCGGCATGGCCGTCATCACCGACCAGCGCAGCAGCGGGGCCGCGCGATGACGGGCGCCATGCCACTGATCCGCCTGCGCGCGGTCACCAAGGTGTACGGCGAAGGCGCGCTCGCCTTCCAGGCCTTGAAGGGCGTGGACCTGGACATCGCCCAGGGCGACTTTGTGGCCATCATGGGCCCCAGTGGCTCGGGCAAGTCCACGGCCATGAACACCCTGGGCTGCCTGGACAGGCCGACCACCGGTGACTACCTGTTCAAGGGCGTGCATGTGGAGGCCCTGCAGCGCGACGAGCGCGCGCGCCTGCGCCGGCGCTTCTTCGGCTTTGTCTTCCAGGGATTCAACCTGCTGGCCCGCACCTCGGCGCAAGAGAATGTGGAGCTGCCCTTGCTGTACCGCGGCGAGCCTGCCGCGGCGCGCCATGCGGCGGCGGCCAAGGCACTGGCGGCCGTGGGCCTCAAGGGCTGGGAGCACCACACGCCGGCCGAACTCTCGGGCGGGCAGCAGCAGCGCGTGGCCATTGCCCGCGCCATCGTCACCGAGCCGGCCGTGCTGCTGGCCGACGAGCCCACCGGCAACCTCGACACGCAGCGCAGCCACGAGATCATGGAACTGCTGTGGCGCCTGAACGTGGACCTGGGCATCACCGTGCTCATGGTCACGCACGAGGGCGACATGGCCGAGTACGCGCGGCGCATCGTGCGCTTCGTCGACGGCGTGGTGGGCAGCGACGAGGTCAATCCTCACCCGTGCGGTCTGGCCGCGCCGGCTGCGGCACTGCAGGCGGGGGTGCACTGATGTTCCTCAGCACCATCCTGCTCGCGCTGCGCTCCATACGGCGCAACCTCATGCGCTCCTTCCTCACGGTGCTGGGCATCGTGATCGGGGTGAGCGCGGTGATCACCATGGTCACGCTGGGCAACGGCGCCACCGTCTCCATCCAGAACCAGATCGCGGGCCTGGGCACCAACCTGCTGCAGGTGCGCCCCGGTCAGCGCATGGGCCCGGGCGGCGGCACGGGTGCGCCGGCCTTCAAGGACACCGACGCCGATGCCATTGCCCAGCAGATCGGCGGCATCCTGGCCGTGGCGCCCGAGTCGCGCGCCTCGGCCACCGTGGTGGCGGGCGGGCGCAACTGGTCCACCAGCATCATCGGCAGCACCAATGCCTGGCTGCAGACGGGCAACTGGACGCTGCGCAGCGGCCGCGAGTTCACCAACGACGAGCTGCGCGCCGGCGCTGCCACCTGCGTGATCGGCGAGACCGTGCGGCGCGAGCTCTTCGGCACGCGCGACGCGGTGGGCGAGCAGCTGCGCGTGAAGGCCTTCTCGTGCGAGGTGATCGGCGTGCTGGCCTCCAAGGGCCAGGGCGCCTTCGGCAACGACCAGGACGACACCGTGCTCGTGCCCCTGCGTACCTTGCAGCGCCGCGTCACGGGCAATGTGCGCGTGAACACCCTCTTGGTATCGATGAAGGACGGCAGCGAGCCCGAGCGCGTGAAGGCCAGCCTGACCCAGCTGCTGCGCGAGCTGCGCAAGCTCTCCGACACCGACGAGGACAACTTCAACGTGCTCGACACCAAGCAGCTGGGCGAGGCCCTTTCGGGCACCACCAAGGTCATGACCACCTTGCTCGGCGCCGTGGCGGCGGTGAGCCTGCTGGTGGGTGGCATCGGCATCATGAACATCATGCTCGTGAGCGTGACCGAGCGCACCCGCGAGATCGGGTTGCGCCTGGCCATCGGCGCGCTCGAGCGCGAGGTGCTGCTGCAGTTCCTCATCGAGGCGGTGGTGCTGGCCGCGCTGGGCGGGTTGGCCGGCATCGTGCTGGCCACCGTGGCATCGCTGGGCCTGTCGGTGCTGATGGGCGTGCCCTACCTGTTCAACCCGGGCGTGAACCTGCTGTCCTTCGTGTTCTCGGCCGGCATCGGCGTGGTGTTCGGCTACTTCCCAGCGCGCCGTGCCGCGCGCATGGACCCGATCGACGCATTGCGCCACGAGTGATGCGGCACCGGCGCAGGGCGGCAGACCCGCCGCCCTGCGCCCCAATTTGGTGACGTGCTGCACCGCAGCGAGGCGCTTGGACATGCATCCCTGCAGCTGCCACAGGGGAGAACCCTTCTTCAAAAAGCCGGCACGCATTTTGCTCAACACAGCGTGTCCGCCGGTAAAGCTGCCTGCGGTCCGATAACAACCCCTCCGCTAATGATGGCGGAACACCCGGGCAAGCCATGGCGTTCGCCGCCGCTTGCCTGGAAGTTCCAACCCACGCCCGTGGTTCCGCGGAGGGTGTGCAGTGCCGTGGTACGGCACGGCGCATCCTGTGCCCCTGGTTCCCCGGGTCCTTGCAGGATGAGCAAGCATGATGAAGATCGTTCTCATTGGCCACGGCATGGTCGGCCACAAGTTCCTCGAAAGCCTGGCCGAGACCGGCATGACCGGCGTCGAAGTCACTGTGCTGTGCGAGGAGCCGCGCCCCGCGTACGACCGGGTGCATCTCTCCGCCTTCTTCAGCGGCACCACGGCCGAGCAACTCTCCCTGGTCGAACCCGGCTTCTTCGAGCGCACCGGCTTCACCTTGCGCCTGGCGGCGCGGGCCGCATCGGTGGACCGCCGCATCCGCACCGTGACCACGGTGGACGGCGAGGTGCTGCACTACGACAAGCTGGTGCTGGCCACCGGCTCCAACCCCTTTGTACCCCAGGTGCCGGGGCGCGAGCGCGAGCACTGCTTCGTCTACCGCACCATCGAAGACCTGGAGGCCATGCTGGCCTCGGGTGCCAAGTCCAAGACCGGCGTGGTCGTGGGCGGCGGCCTGCTGGGCCTGGAATGCGCCAAGGCGCTGCGCGACATGGGTCTGGAAACCCATGTGGTCGAGTTCGCCCCCCGGCTCATGGCCGTGCAGGTGGACGAGGGCGGCGGCCGCGTGCTGCGCGCCAAGATCGAGGAGTTGGGCGTGCAGGTGCACACCGGCCGCAACACCCAGGAGATCACCGACGGCGCCCGCGCGCGCCACCGCATGGTGTTCGCCGACGGCACCTGGCTGGAGACTGACATGATCGTCTTCTCCGCCGGCATCCGCCCGCGCGATGAGCTGGCGCGCCAGAGCCTGCTGGCCATCGGCCCGCGCGGCGGCGTGGCCATCGACAGCGCCTGCCGCACCAGCGACCACGACGTTTACGCCATCGGCGAATGCGCGTCGTGGAACGAGCAGACCTTCGGTCTGGTGGCGCCGGGTTATGACATGGCCCGCGTGGCGGCCCGCCACATCGCCGGCGAGGCCGATGCCGCCTTCGTCGGCGCCGACATGAGCACCAAGCTCAAGCTCATGGGCGTGGACGTGGCCAGCATCGGCGACGCCCATGGCAAGACCCCGCACAGCCGCACCTGCCAGTACGTGGACGAGCGCCGCCAGGTCTACAAGAAGATCGTCATCAGCGAGGACGGCAAGCAATTGCTGGGCGCCGTGCTGATCGGCGACGCCACCGAGTACGGCACGCTGCTGCAGATGGCCCTGAACGGCATCACCTTGCCCGAGGACCCCGAGTTCCTGATCTTTCCCTCCAGCGACGGCAAGGCCAAACCCGGCCTGGGCGTGGATGCCCTGCCCGATACGGCGCAGATCTGCTCGTGCAACAACGTCACCAAGGCAGGTATCTGCGAGGCCGTGGGCAATGGCGCCTGCACCATCGCCGAGATGAAGGCCTGCACCAAGGCCGGCGCCACCTGCGGCGGCTGCGTGCCCCTGGTCACCCAGGTCATGAAGGCCGAGATGGCACGCCGCGGCATGGCCGTGAACAACCACATCTGCGAGCACTTTGCCTACTCGCGCCAGGAGATCTACCACCTGGTGAGCGTGGGCCAGATCAAGAGCTTCGATGACCTGCTGGCCCGGCATGGCAAGGGCATGGGCTGCGACATCTGCAAGCCCGTGGCGGCCAGCGTGTTCGCCTCGTGCTGGAACGAGTTCGTGCTCAAGAAGGAGCTCGCCGGCCTGCAGGACAGCAATGACTACTACCTGGGCAATATCCAGAAGGACGGCACCTACTCGGTGGTGCCGCGCATGCCTGGTGGCGAGGTCACGCCCGACGGCCTGATCGCCGTGGGCCAGGTGGCCAAGAAGTACGGCCTGTACACCAAGGTCACCGGCGGTGCGCGGGTGGACATGTTCGGCGCGCGGCTGGAGCAATTGCCGCTGATCTGGGAGGAGCTGATCACCGCCGGCTTCGAGTCCGGCCATGCCTATGGCAAGTCGCTGCGCACGGTCAAGAGCTGCGTGGGATCGACCTGGTGCCGCTACGGCGTGGGCGACAGCGTGGGCCTGGCCGTGGAGCTGGAGAACCGCTACAAGGGCCTGCGTGCCCCGCACAAGATCAAGTTCGGCGTCTCGGGCTGCACGCGCGAATGCGCCGAGGCGCAGGGCAAGGACATCGGCGTCATCGCCACCGACAAGGGCTGGAACCTCTACATCTGCGGCAACGGCGGCATGAAGCCGCGCCATGCCGAGCTGTTCGCGTCCGACCTGGGGAAGGAAGACCTGGTGCGCATGATCGACCGGGTGCTGATGTTCTACGTGCGCACGGCCGACCGGCTGCAGCGCACCAGCACCTGGCGCGAGAACCTGGAGGGTGGCCTCGGCTACCTCAAGGAGGTGTTGCAAAAGGACAGCCTGGGCCTGTGCGCCGAACTCGAAGCGCAGATGCAGCACGTGGTGGCCACCTACCAGTGCGAATGGAAGACGGCCGTGACCGACCCCGAGACGCGCAAGCGCTTCCGCTCGTTCGTGAACAGCGACAAGGCCGACGAGAACGTGCTCTTCGTCGAGGAGCGTGGACAGATCCGCCCCGCACGTGCAGAGGAACGTGGCCAGACCCCTGCCAAGGTCATCCCCATCCGCCAGGCCGCCTGAGAGGAAAAAAATGAGCGCACTCCCCATGAACAGCACCGACTCGCTCGCCTGGACCGACATCTGCGCGGTCGACGACATCCTGCCCAGCACCGGCGTCTGCGCCCTGGTGGCCGACCGCCATGTGGCCGTGTTCCGCACCGGCAGCGACCAGTTCTTTGCCATCGACAACGTGGACCCCAAGTCCGGCGCCAGCGTGCTCTCGCGCGGTTTGATCGGCAACCTGGGCGAGCGCGTCGTGGTCGCCTCGCC
Source organism: Acidovorax sp. GW458-11-26-14-TSB4 (assembly GCF_059423865.1). NCBI lineage: Bacteria > Pseudomonadati > Pseudomonadota > Betaproteobacteria > Burkholderiales > Comamonadaceae > Acidovorax > Acidovorax sp. GW458-11-26-14-TSB4. The sequence goes on along the minus strand of NZ_JBWKYR010000025.1, from coordinate 12,013 downwards.
GCTGTACAAGAACCATTTCGACCTGCGCACCGGCGAATGCCTGGAGGCACCCGAGCATTCCGTGCAGGCGCACAGCGTGCGTGCCGAGGGCGGGCGCATCAGCGTGGCCGTCGCTTGAATGCCGCTGCAGGGGCCGGGCGGGGTTAGCATCTGCGTATCCTGAATCACGGAGTGACTGCATGCCCGATCTGGCCGCCGCGCCCCTGTCCGTTTCCAGCCTCGTGCTGCGCTCGCGCCAGCTCGAGATCGATGCGGTGCGCCACCTGGCCAGCCGTGCTGCGCTGGTGGACGTGGTCGGGCAGTTGATCGAAGGCCTGCAGCGCGAGCGCGGTGTCTCGGGCGTCTACCTGGCCTCCAAGGGCCAGCGCTTTGCCGATCTGCGTGGCCGCACCGTGCAGGAGGTCGTGGCGCTGGAGGCCAAGCTGCGCTCAGAGTTCGCCCAGCATGTCGAGCCCGCGCAGGGCGCCACGGCCAAGGCCTTGTCGCTGATGGCCTGGGCGCTGCTGGGCCTGGACGCGCTGCCTGCGCTGCGCAGCCAGATCGACAAGCAGGCCATGGCGGCCCATGACTCCATAGCCGCGTTCAGCCACCTCATCGCGGGGTTGATCGAACTGGTCTTCCATGTGGCCGATGCCGCCGGCCTGCCCAGCGTCTCGCGCCAGCTCGTGGCGCTGGTGCACCTGGTGCAGGCGCAGGAAGAGGCGGGGCAGGAGCGGGCCATGGGTGCGCTGCTCTTCGCCTCCGGCCAGGGCAGCGATGCGCATCAACAGCGCGTGCTGCACCTGATCGATGCGCAGGAGCGCAGCCTGGGCGCGTTTGCTGAGTTTGCCGATCCGGCCCTGCGTGCCCGCTGGGAACAACTGCAACTGGCACCTGGCACCGCCCAGCTGGAGCGCCTGCGCCGCACCCTGGGCGTGGCCCGGCCGGGTGCCGCGCTGGACAGCAATCTGAGCGACACCTGGTTCGAGGTCTGCTCCGAGCGCATCACCGCGCTGTGGCAGCTCCAGGTGGACCTGGTGCAGCGCCTGCGCGAAGACTGCGCGGCCCACATCGTGCGGGCCCAGCAGGACCTGCAGGACTCCAAGGGCCTGCTGCGCGGCCTGCGCGACAACCCGCCGCAGCGCACGCACGCGGTGGACCGCTTCTTCGACATCGCCATCGCGCCGACAGCGGTGGAGCCGCCTGCAGCGGGCGCGCAGGGCGCCGAATCGGCCTCGCTGCTGCAGTTGCTGCAGGCCCAGTCGGCACGCATGGCCAGCATGGAGGCCGAGCTCGAAGCGGCCCGCCGCACGCTCAACGAGCGCAAGGTGATCGAGCGCGCCAAGGGCGTGCTGATGGCCCGCCTGGGCATGAACGAGGAAGTCGCCTTCCGCATGCTGCAAAAGACCTCGATGGACCAGAACCGCCGCCTGCTCGACGTGGCCGAGGCCACGCTGTCCCTGCCGGACCTGGCGTTCGCACACCCCGAGCGCAAGGGCGATAAACCTGTTTGATCCTAGGCGCACAGACGCCGGGAGGCGGTGTCCGAGTTCCTGCACGACCTGCAATCGCCCGGCGTGCAGTTCCATCGTCTGCGTGCGCCACCGCTGGTGGAGCGCAATCCGGTGCGGTTCTGGCAGACCGTGTCATGCCTGCTGGGGCTGGCGGTGTAGGTGCTGTTGGGAATGCGCGCGTATGAAAATTGAATGAACCCTTGCGGTTCGGCGCGTGAGAGAACTGGGGCAAAGCCCTGATGAAGCAAGGCCTTTGCCGGACAGGAGCAAAAGGCATGCACGGGGTGGAGCGCGGCCACCAGGCCGCGCTCCACTGCGCCGTGTATTGACTTACTGGATGCTCAGCGTGGTGGCCTTGCTGACGGGCTCCACGCGCACCAGGGTGAGCGTGAGCACGCCGTTTTCGAGCTTGGCGCTGCTGGCCGAGGCATCGATGTCGGTGGCCAGCTCCCAGGCGCGCTGCACCTGGCGGGGAGCGCCTTCCACGCTGGACAGGCGCACCACATTGCCTTCGATGGACAGTTGCAGTTGCTCACGGGTCAGGCCGGGCACATCCAGCTGCAAGGTGGTGGCCTTGTCGTCCTGGGTGACGGTCACGCCGGCAGAGCGGGCAGGGGTGGCCGCATTGGCAAAACTGCCCAGCAAAAAGCGCTGCAGTGCGAGGTCGGCAGAGCGGGGGGCGTTGAAGGCGGAACGGCGGGCGACGGGGGCGAAGATCATGAAAAGGACTCCTATACACTGCGCGGCTCTCGACGTGGTCGCCGCATGGACAGAACTTGTGTACGGCCGCAAAGGTTTTCAAGGGGAAAAAGAGCATGAATAAATTGCGGTTCGCGGGCTTGAAATCAGGCGCCGCGGCATTACGTCATACCGCTTTGGCCGCTGCCGCCACACTGGCCTGCACGCTGGCGCCGGTGTCCGCCGGCTGGGCGCAATCCACCGCTGCCGCCGTGCCTGCGGCCACGGGCAAGCCGGTGAAGGTGGCGCTGATCGAAAGCCTCTCGGGCGCGTTCGCCAACACCGGTGAAGCGGTGTACCGCAACGTCTTCTGGGCCATGGAGCGCGTCAACGCGCGTGGCGGCGTGCCGCTGCCCGGCGGTGCACGGCCGCTGGCGCTGGAGCGCTACGACAGCAAGGGCCAGAACGAAGAGGCCCTGTCGGCCCTGCGCGCAGCCATCGACGACGGTGCGCAGGTGGTGCTGCAGGGCAACTCCTCGGCCACCGCCGCGGTGCTGATCGAGGCCATCAACAAGCACAACGAGCGCGAGCCGAACAAGCGCGTGCTCTTTCTCAACTACTCGGCGGTGGACCCCATCCTCACCAACGAGAAGTGCAGCTTCTGGCACTTCCGCTTCGACGCCCATGCCGACATGCGCATGGCCGCGCTGATGGACGTGATGCGCGACGACAAGGCCTTGAAGAGCGTCTACCTGATCGGCCAGGACTACAGCTTTGGCCAGGCCGTGCTGCGCGAGGCCAAGAAGCAGCTGTCGGCTCAGCGCCCCGACGTGTCGGTGGTGGGCGAGGAACTGCACCCCGTGGGCCGCGTGAAGGACTTCGCGCCCTACGCCGTGAAGATCAAGGCCAGCGGCGCGCAGGCCGTGGTCACGGGCAACTGGGGCAATGACCTCACGCTCCTGGTGAAGGCCGCGCGCGAGGTGGGCTACGAAGGCAGCTTCTACACCTTCTACGGCAATGCGCTGGGTGCGCCCGCGGCCATTGGCGACGCCGGCATCGGCAAGGTGGTGGCCGTGGCCGACTGGCTGCCCAATGTGCCGGGTGCGCAGAGCGAGGCCTTCTACCAGTCCTTCCGCGAGCGCTTTCCCAAGCCGCAGGACGACTACGTGCACATGCGCATGCAGCTCATGGTGGAGGCGCTGGCCCAGTCCATCGAGCGCGCGGGCAGCACCGATCCGGTGGCCGTGGCGCGCCAGATGGAAAAGGCCAGCGTGCAGCTCTCGGGCCAGGGCGGCAGCATGCGCGCAGCCGACCACCAGTTCCAGCAGGCGCTGGTGGTGGGCGTGATGGACAAGAAGGGCGCCAATGGGGTCAAGTTCGACGTCGAAGGCTCGGGCTACGGTTTCCGCGTGGTGCGCCAGATCGCTCCCGCCAAGGCGCAACAACCCCATACCTGCACCATGCAACGCCCCTGACAGAGCGCCTGCGGCGTGGGCCCTCCACGCCGCGCGGACAAAGGGCCGGAACGCCTTTTGTCCGCATATCGATATGACAAGTTAGCGCAACGCGCGCCGGCCCGGGGCCACAGAATTTGCGGCATTGATCACCCATGCGCGAATCGCCCCGACCGTGTCCTATGCCCTGTCCCTGCTCGACAAGAGCCCTGTCCCCGAAGGCGCCACCGCGGCCCAGGCCCTGCAGCGCAGCGTAGCGCTGGCGCAGCGCGCCGAGCAGCTGGGCTACCGCCGCTACTGGGTGGCCGAGCACCATGGCAACCCGGGCCTGGCCGGCTCGGCGCCCGAGGTGCTGGTTGCGCACCTGCTGGCACGCACCTCGCGCATCCGCGTGGGTTCGGGCGGCGTCATGCTTCAGCACTACAGCCCCTTCAAGGTGGCCGAGGCCTTCAAGCTGCTGGCCGCGCTGGCCCCGGGCCGTGTGGACTTGGGCGTGGGCAAGGCGCCCGGCGGTCTGCCCCTGTCCACCCGTGCGCTGCAGGCCGCACGCGACCCGGCGCGCAAGGCCGACTTCGCGGCCCAACTGGCCGAGCTCGATGCCTTCGTCGGCAACACCCTTGCGGCCGACCACCCGCTGGCCGGGGCTGTGGCCCTGCCAGAGCCGCCGAGCCTGCCCGAGCGCTTTCTGCTCGGTGGCAGCCCCGACAGCGCTGCGCTGGCCGCGCGCCACGGCTGGCAGTTCGTTTATGCCGGCCACTTCAATGGCGACCCGGTGAACATCGAGCGCTCGCTGCAGGTCTACCGCGAGGCTTCGGGCCGCGCGCCGCTGCTGGCGCTGTATGCCCTGGTCGCAGAGACGCAGGAAGAAGCCGAGCGCCTGGTGGGCGCGCTGCGCGTGGTCAAGCTGCACCTGTCCACCGGCCAGAGCGTGAACCTGCCCAATGAAAAAGCCGCTGCCGAATTTGCGCGCCAGGCCGGTGTGAGCGACTACCGCCTCGAAGAAACCCGCCCGCATGTGATCGCGGGCTCGCAGGCCTTTGTGCGCGATGCGCTCGATGCACTGGCCGAGCGCTACGGCATCGATGAGTTCGTGGTCGATACGCCCGTCACCGGCTTCGCCGAGCGCCTGGCCTCGGTGGAACTGCTCGCGGGTGCCCTGCAGACCGCCGAAGCCTGATTAATCCTTGAAGGACGCACCCCATGAGCAACCCCACCCCCATCCGCTTCGGCCTGATGCTGCACGGCGCAGGCGGCCACATGAATTCGTGGAAGCACCCCGCCGGCCCGGCCGATGCGAGCGTGAACCTGCAGTTCTACATCGACACCGCACGCAAGGCCGAAGCCAACGGCATCGCCTTCGCCTTTGTGGCCGACGGCCTGTTCATCAACGAGAAGTCGATACCGCATTTCCTGAACCGCTTCGAGCCCATATCCATCCTCTCGGCGCTGGCCGTGGCGACCTCGAAGATCGGCCTGGCGGGCACCATCTCCACTTCGTACAGCGACCCGTTCACCGTGGCACGCCAGTTCGCCTCGCTGGACCTCATCAGCCAGGGCCGCGCGGGCTGGAACGTGGTGACCACGCCGCTCGAAGGCACGGCCAGCAACTACAGCCGCCAGCACCCCGACCACGCGCTGCGCTACGAGATCGCCGACGAGTACCTCGAAGTCACCCAGGGCCTGTGGGACAGCTGGGACGAGGATGCCGTGGTGCGCAACCGCGAGACGGGCCAGTTCTTCGACCCGGCCAAGCTGCACACGCTCAACCACAAGGGCCGCTTCTTCCAGGTGGCCGGGCCGCTGAACATCGGGCGTTCGGCCCAGGGCCAGCCCGTGATTTTCCAGGCCGGCTCGTCCGATGCGGGCGTGGGGCTGGCCGGCAAGTACGCCGATGCGGTGTTCACCCATTCGCCCAACCTGGAAGCCACGCGCGCCTTCCTGCGCCAGGTCAAGGCCAGCGCCGTGGCCCAGGGCCGCCAGGGCAGCGATGTGAAGATCTTCCCCGGCATCGGCCCGGTGGTGGGTGCCACGCAGGAGGAAGCCGAAGCCAAGTACCAGGCCATCCGCGAACTGCTCACGGTGGAAGAAGCGCTGGCCTACCTGGGCCGCTATTTCGACCACCACGATTTCAGCCAGTACCCGCTGGACGAGCCTTTCCCGGAACTGGGCGAGATCGGGCGCAACAGTTTCCGCTCCACCACCGACCGCATCAAGGCCGACGCCAAGGAGCGTGGCCTTACGCTGCGCCAGGTGGCCCTGGAGGCGGCCACGCCACGCTCGCAGTTCGTGGGCACGGGCGAGCGCGTGGCCGACGAGATCATCCGCTGGGTGGACGAGGGCGCGGCCGATGGCTTCATCCTCGGCTTCCCGGTGCTGGCCCAGGGGCTCGAAGACTTCGTGACCCATGTCATCCCCGTGCTGGAGGCGCGTGGCCGCTATGAGCGCACCTTGCCCGGCGCCACGCTGCGCGACCACCTGGGCCTGCCGCGCAAGGCCAGCCGGTATGCGGCTGTGGATGGGCTGGGCGCCTCCGACAGGAAGGTCGCCTGATGGGCGCCGCACTGCCTGCGGTCGGCGCTGATGATGTGGCGCGCGTGGAGGAGGGCATCGCTGCCTTCATCGGCGAGTTCAAGGCCCTGCGCCAGGACCTGCACCGCCACCCCGAGCTGTCCTTCCAGGAGCACCGCACGGCCGCCATCGTGGCCGAGCGCCTGGCGGCCTGGGGCTACGAGGTGACCCCCGGCATTGCTGGCACGGGCGTGGTGGGCCGGCTCGTTCGTGGCAGCAGCGGCAAGTCCCTGGGCATCCGCGCCGACATGGACGCATTGCCCATCACCGAGGCCACGGGCCTGCCCTATGCCAGCGAAAACGCGGGCGTGATGCATGCCTGCGGGCACGATGGCCACACCACGGTGCTGCTGGCCGCGGCCCGCTTCCTGGCCGAATCGGGCCGATTCGACGGCACGCTGAACCTGATCTTCCAGCCCGCCGAGGAAAACGGCGGCGGTGCCAACCGCATGATCGCCGATGGGCTGTTCGAGCGCTTTCCCTGCGATGCGGTCTTCGGTCTGCACAACTGGCCCTGCGTGGGCGCAGGGCACTTCGGCTGCGTCACCGGGCCGGCCATGGCCTCGGTGGACCAGATCACCATCACTGTGCGTGGCAAGGGCGGCCATGGCGCCGCGCCGCACGAGACGGTGGACCCGGTGGTGGCCAGCGCCCACATCATCACGGCGCTGCAGACCGTGGTCTCGCGCAACGTCGATCCACTGGACATGGGGGTGGTCACGGTGGGCTCGATCCACGGCGGCGCCGCCCCGAACGTGATCCCCGAAAGCGTGGAACTCAAGCTCACGGCGCGGGCCTTCAAGCCCGAAGTGCGGGCCATCCTGCAGGAGCGCATTCCCGCCATCGCCCGCGCCCAGGCCGAGAGCTTTGGCGCCACGGCCGAGGTGCAGTACCGCCCGGGCTATCCCGCGGTGCTCAACCACGATGCCGAGACGGCGCTGGCGCGCAGCGTGGCCGTGGACACCTTTGGCGCCGCGCGCGTGGACGCCGGCTTTCGCCCGCGCACGGCCAGCGAGGACTTCGCCTTCATGCTGCTCAAGCGGCCCGGCAGCTATGTCTTCGTGGGCAATGGCGATGGCGCCTCGCTGCACAGCCCGTACTACGACTTCAACGACGCCATCCTCGCGCCCTCGGCCACCTACTGGGTGCGCCTGGCCGAGCGCTTTCTGGCTCCGGCTGTCTGACCCCCTTTTCTTTCTGTTGCCTTGATGGACGCGACAACACCATGAGCGAACGATTCGTCTACACCACCCCGCTGGATCCGCTGGCGCGCCCTCTGGTCGAGGAACTGAGCCACGAGTACGAGAGCCGCTACGGGGACTTCTACGAACGCGAGGGCGGGCCGCGCGAGATGGAGAAGTACCCGGCCGAGCTGTTCTCGCCACCCGAGGGCGGCAACTTCGTGCTGCTGCTGCGAAACGGCGAGGCCATTGGCGGCGGTGCCTTCAAGCGCCACCCGGACCCTGGCACGGCCGAGCTCAAGCGTGTGTGGACGCATTCGGCCCTGCGCCGCCAGGGCCTGGCGCGCCGCGTGGTGCAGGAACTCGAGGCCCAGGCGCTGCGCCAGGGCTATACGCGCATTTACCTGACCACGGGTTTCCGCCAGCCCGAGGCGGTGGCGCTGTACCTGGGCCAGGGCTACAGCGCCCTGTTCGACCCGTCGGCGCCCGAGGGCACCTACCGCTCGCTGCCGTTCGAAAAGATCCTGGTGCAGGCGCCTGCGCTGGCCCGTGCCGCCTGAGTTTCCCATTCCATTCCCACACGCCACGATGTCGACCACCACCACGCTCGATGCCCATGCGCTGCCTGCGGGCCCGGCGCACCATGCGGCACCCCCTGTTGCAGCCGCTGCGGCAGCCCCCACCGCACCGCCCGTCAAAGGCGACTACTCCCACTACAAGGTGGTACCCGCCCGCTACCGGGCACGCACGGTAGGCACCGTGTTCGCCGCGGTGGTCATCGCGCTGGTGCTGTACTCGGTGCTCACCAATCCGCGCTGGGGCTGGGGCATCTTTGCCGAATGGTTCTTTGCCGAGCCGGTGCTCGTGGGCCTGGGCCGCACGCTGCTGCTCACGGCGCTGGGGGCGCTGTTCGGCTTCACGCTGGGCACGGCGCTGGCGCTGGCCCGGGTGTCGCGCTCGCCGCTGCTGGCGGGCCTGTCGTGGACCTTTGTCTGGATCTTCCGCTCCATCCCGGTGATCGTGCTGCTGCTCATCATCAACAACCTCGGGTACCTCTACGAGTCGGTGAGCCTCTCCGTGCCGTTCACGGGTTGGACCTTCTTCTCCTACCCCACCACCCAGCTCATCAGCCCCTTCGTGGCGGCGCTGATCGGGCTCACGCTCAACCAGGCGGCCTTCGCCTCGGAGATCGTGCGCGGGGGCATCCTGTCGGTGGACCAGGGGCAGCTCGAGGCGGCGGCTGCGCTGGGCCTGCCGCGCCGCCGCCAGGCCTTTCGCATCGTGCTGCCGCAGGCCATGCGCTCCATTTTACCCAGCGGCTTCAACGACATCATCGGTCTGGCCAAGGGCACGTCCAACGTCTACATCCTGGCGCTGCCCGAGCTGTTCTACACCATCCAGATCATCTACCGGCGCAACCTGGAAGTGATCCCGCTGCTGATGGTGGCCACCGTCTGGTACCTGGTGATCCTCACGGTGCTGTCGGTCATGCAGCACTACATCGAGCGGCATTTTGCCAAGGGTGCGCTGCGCAACCCGCCGCCCTCGCTGTTCACGGCCATCGCGCGGCGATTGGGGTTTGCTCCCAAGGCTGTGCCGCCCGTGGACCAGACTGCTGCTGCTGCCCCACCCCAGGCGGCACCTGCCGGCACCGTGCCGCGCTGGAGCGGCGGCCTCACGCGTGGTGGCGAGGTCACCATCCACGGCGTCTCCAAGCACTATGGCGCGCTGCAGGTGCTCAAGGATGTGACGCTCACCGTGCCGCCCGGCAGCGTGACCGTGGTGCTGGGCCAGTCGGGTTCGGGCAAGTCCACCTTGCTGCGCACCATCAACCACCTGGAGCGCGTGGATGGCGGGTTCATCGCCATCGATGGCGAGCTGATCGGCTACCGCCAGGATGCGGACACCCTGTACGAACTGGGCGAGAAGGACATCCTGCAACGTCGCGTGGACGTGGGCATGGTGTTCCAGAACTTCAACCTGTTTCCCCACCTCACTGTGCTGGAGAACATCATCGAGGCCCCCATCAGCGTGCGCGGCCTGCCGCGCCCCGAGGCCGAGGCCCTGGCGCAGGAGCTGCTGGCCCGCGTGGGCCTGTCCGACAAGGCGCACAGCTATCCGCGCCAGCTCTCGGGCGGCCAGCAGCAGCGCGTGGCCATCGCGCGCGCCCTGGCGCTCAAGCCCAAGGTGCTGCTGTTCGACGAACCCACCTCGGCGCTCGACCCCGAGCTGGTGGGCGAGGTGCTGGCCGTGATCAAGGAGCTGGCGCGCTCAGGCACCACGCTGGTCATCGTCACGCACGAGATCGGCTTTGCCCGTGAAGTGGCCGACACCGTGGTCTTCATGGAGCAGGGACAGGTGCTGGAGACCGGCACGCCCGAGCAGGTGTTCAACCACCCGCAGCACCCGCGCACCGCAGAGTTCCTGGCCAAGGTGCTCTAGCAGCCCGCCGCAGTTCTTTCCCTTCCTTGCACGCGCAGCGCCCGGCTGGGCGCCAGCGTGCCCGCATTGTCTTTTCTTCATGGCTTTTTTCAGGAACTATCCGATGAACTTCACCCGCCGCTCCACCTTCCTTGCCCTGGCGCTGGCCGCCGCGGCCATGGCCCCGCTGCAGGCCACGGCCCAGGCCGTGGACCTGAGCCCCGAACAACCCGGGCGGCCGCGCTCGGCCAAGGTCGACGAGGCGCTCCGGCTCGTGTCCAAGGACTTCAAGTTCGCCAAGGAGGGTGTGCTCACCGTGGGCACGACCACGGGACGCCTGCCGTTCGGCGCCTATGCCACCGACAACAAGACCCCCGTGGGCAATGCGCCCGACATCGCCCAGCTCGTGGCCGACAGCCTGGGCCGCAAGCTCGAACTGGTGTCGGTGGCCTGGGCCGACTGGCCGCTGGGCCTGCAGTCGGGCAAGTTCGATGTGGTGATCTCCAACGTCACGGTGACCGAGGAGCGCAAGGAGAAGTTCGACTTCTCGACCTACCGCAACGACCAGCTGGGCATCTACGTGAAGGCCGACAGCAAGATCACCGCGATCAAGGAGCCCAAGGATGTGGCGGGCCTGAAGATCATCGTCGGCGCGAGCACCAACCAAGAGCAGATCCTGCTGCGCTGGAACCAGCAGAACGTGGCCGCGGGCCTCAAGCCCGTGGAAATCCAGTACTACGACGACGATGTGGTGCTGTACCTGGCCATCCTCTCGGGCCGGGCCGACGCCTACCTCGCGCCGAACGGCATTGCCGCGCACAACGCGCGCGACGGCCGCACCAAGCTGGTCGGCACCTTCTCGGGCGGCTGGCCGCAGAACGCCGAGATCGCCGTGACCTCGCGCAAGGGCTCGGGCATTGCCGAGGCGATCACTGCGGCGCTGAACACGCAGATCCAGAACGGCAACTACGCCAAGTCGCTGGAACGCTGGAACCTGCAGTCCGAGGCCATCCAGGTCTCGCGCACAAACCCGCCCGGCCTGCCCAAGAAGTGAGGCATCGCATGCGCACCATCTCTTCACCCCTTCTGCGCGGGCTGGCCGCCGTGGCCCTGGTTGCATGGGGCAGTGCCGCCCTCGCACAGACCTTCGACTTCACGCCCGAGCAAAAGGGCCGGCTGCGCACCGAGCGCAATGCCGCGGCGATTGCCGCCATTCCCAAGGACTTCAAGTTCGTCAAGGAGGGCACGTTCACCGTGGCCATCGCGCCCTTTGCGCCGCCCATCTCCACCTATGCCAGCGACGCCAAGACCGTGGTGGGCTTCGACCCCGACTACGCCCAGCTCATCGCCGATGCGCTGGGCCTGAAGCTCGAGCTGCAGCCCATCGCGTGGGCCGACTGGCCACTGGGCCTGTCGTCGGGCAAGTACGACGCCGTGATTTCGAATGTGGGCGTTACCGAGCAGCGCAAGGAGAAGTTCGATTTCTCCACCTACCGCCTGGGCCTGCACGGCTTCTATGTGCGCGCCGACAGCAAGATCGCCTCCATCAAGGAGCCCAAGGACGTGGCTGGCCTCAAGGTCATCACCGCCTCGGGCACCAACCAGGAGCGCATCCTGCTCGAATGGAACCGCAAGAACGTGGCGGCAGGCCTCAAGCCTGCGGAGCTGGTCTACTTCGACGACGATGCCGCGCGCCTGCTGGGCGTGGTCTCGGGCCGGGCCGATGCCAACTTCAACCCCAATGCGCCCCAGGCTTACCACGCGGCCAAGGACGGCAAGATCAAGCTCGTGGGCACGGTGAACGCGGGCTGGCCGCTCAAGTCCGATGTGGCCATCACCACGCGCAAGGGTAGCGGCCTGGCCGATGCGCTGACGCTGGCAGGCAATGCCATCATCCAGAGCGGCAAGTACACGCAGACACTCGCGCGCTGGCGCCTGGCAGAAGAAGCGCTGCCGCGCTCGGAAACCAACCCGCCCGGCCTGCCGAAGTTCTGAGCCATGCCCATCCGCCATCTCGCCTTTCTGTCACCCGGCAATTTCCCCGACACCGACCCCTTCGACGGGCTGGAGCACACGCTGCAGCTGTTCGCCTATGGCGAGGCCCTGGGAGTGAGCCTGTTCAATGCCTTTTTGAAGCCGCGCAAGTCCCTTTTCGGGATGGGATGCTAGGCGAGGCGCTTGTTGATAGCTCAGCTATCAACAAGCGCCGCAACGCCGC
>NZ_JBWKYR010000024.1:0-74999 GCF_059423865.1 Acidovorax sp. GW458-11-26-14-TSB4 | reverse complement strand
TCCCCGACCCAAGGCGCAGCTGCGAAGCAGCAGCCGTGTTTGTCCCCGCTCCCCACCCCTGCTGGCTGCGCCGAGAAGCGCAGGGGCTGGGGTGGGCGTGTGTGCCGAAGGACACACACGCTTCGTGAACTGACTTGCCGCAGCTGTTTGAGCGAAGTTCGAAGAATGCAGCGAGTTCTGCGGCACCACCCCAGGCCCGAGCATCGCAGGTTGCCCCCGTTCGCCCGACAGGGCGTACGGGGGACGCAGACTGGGGGTCGCCTTCTCTTTGGTGACTTTCTCTTGGCGACTCAAGAGAAAGTTACTGCGCCGCCGGGCGCACACCCCGGCCTCCGCCCTCAACCCAAAAACAGAAGCAACCACAACCAACAATCAAGGCCTCAACAAAGCAGCAAACTCCAAAGCCGCCCGACTCCGAGAAGCCCCCTTGCGCCACAAAATCCCCGCATGCCGCACCATCCCAGGCGAATGCAGATTGATGGCATGCAGGTCGGCCGCCTGCAGGGCAGCACGTTCAGGCGCAATGCTCGCCAGATCCCCCCACCGGCACACATCGAGCAAGCCCTCCACCGACTCCATCTCCACCCGCACCACCGGCACCACCCCCACAGCCCGCAGGTTGTCATCGATGAGACGGCGGGTAGTGAACGCCCGCGGCAACATGGCCAAAGGCACGCCAGCCAAATCCTTCAACGCCAGAGTCCGGCGGCGAGCCAATGGGTGCGCCCGGTTCACCACCAACTGCAGCCGCTCCTCGAACAGCGGCTCGGTCTCGATCTCCTCGCGTTCGGTGGGGTAGAAGGCGATGCCCACATCCAGTTGCCCCTCCACCAACAGCTCCTCGATGGGCCCGGCCCGCAAGTCACGCACCACCACGTTGACGCGCGGGTACGCGCTGCTGAACGCGGCCACTGCGGCAGGCACCAGGGTGTGCAAAAAGGTCGGGATCACCCCCACGGTGAGCGAGCCCGACTCCAGCGCCCCCATGTCGGCCAGGGCCATGCGCCCGGCCTCGATCTCCTGCAGGGCCCGCGCGGCGTAGGTGCGAAAGGCCACCCCCGCCTGCGACAGCTTGAGCCCGCGGCCCAAGCGGTCGAACAGGGCCACGCCCAGCTCCTGCTCCAGCTGGCGCAGGCCGTGCGACAGCGTGGACTGGGTGACGAACAGGTTCTGCGCCGACTGCGTCAGGTGCTCGGTGCGCGCGATGTCGAGGAAATAGCGGAGCTGGCGGATTTCCATGAAAGCATTCTGGGGGTAGCAGCAAACCCATCGATGATATCGAACGATGCGTTGAAAATGAATCATTGGATTTGCCGGCGGGCAAAAACTAACCTTCGCCTTGATTGATTGAACCGTTTCCCGCTTACCGACCGAAGGCCTGCCCCATGACCAACCACCCCGGTGGTTTCACCATCGAGCGCATCGAAGCGCGCATCCTGGACATCCCCACCATCCGCCCGCACAAGCTCTCGTTCGGTGCCATCAGCCGCCAGAGCCCGGTCATCGTGCAGCTGTGGCTGGCCGACGGGGCCTGCGGTTTCGGCGAGGCGGCCACCATTGGCGGCCCTTCGTGGAATGAAGAGTCGCCCGAGAGCATCCAGCACGCCATCACCCAGTACCTCGCACCCGCCCTGCGCGGCCAGGGCGCCGGCGGCTTCGAGGCCGCGCTGGCGCGCATGGACAAGGCCTGCAAGGGCAATGCCTTTGCCAAGAGCGCCGTGGAGATGGCCCTCATCGACGCTGTGAGCCGAACGCTGGGCCTGCCGGCCTGGCAACTGCTGGGCGGCAAGGTGCACACCAGCCTGCCCCTGGCCTGGACGCTTGCCAGCGGCAATGTGGAGCGCGACCTGCAGGAAGCCCAGCTGCGCCTGGAGCAGCGCCGCCACCATATCTTCAAGATGAAGATCGGCGCCAACGCCCCGGCCGACGATGTGGCCCACGTGACCCAGATCGCCCGGGGCCTGGCGGGCCGTGCCACGCTGACGGTGGACGTGAACCAGGCCTGGGACGGCAACACCGCGCGCCGCTACCTGCCGCAGTTGGTGGAGGCCGGCGTGACGCTGATCGAGCAGCCCGTGGCCCACTGGAATGTGGAGGCCCTGAAAGAGCTGACCGCCACGCTGGGCCGCGGCGCCCTCATCATGGCCGACGAGACCGTGTGCACCCCGCAGGACGCCATGGCGCTGGCGCGCGGCCAGGCCTGCCATGTGTTCTCGCTCAAGGTCGCCAAGCACGGCGGCCTGCTGCGCACGCGCAAGGTGGCGGCGATCGCCGAGGCGGCCGACATCGGCTGGTACGGCGGCACCATGCTGGAGACCTCGCTGGGCAGTGCCGCGTCGGCCCACGTGTTCTCCACCCTGGGCAGCCAGCACCATGGCTGCGAGCTGTTCGGCCCGCAATTGCTGGTGGATGACATTGTGGAGAACCAGATGCCCATCACCGACTTCGCCCTGCAGTTGCCCGATGGCCCGGGCTTCGGGGTGGAGGTCTCGCTCGCGCAGCTCGACCGCTTCGACCGCGCGCTCGCAGGCAAGGCGCCCCTGCACATCGACCTGGGCCGCCAGGCCACCACCACCGCTTAAACAAGGAGACCCCCACATGCTGTTCCTCGTACGCATGGATGTGCACATCCCCCACGACCTGCCTGCCGAGCAGGCCAACGAGATCAAGGCCCGCGAAAAGGCCTACTCCCAGGAGCTGCAGCGCGACGGCCGCTGGCCCCATATCTGGCGCGTGGTGGGAGAGTACGCCAACTACAGCGTCTTCGACGTGGCCTCCAACGACGAACTGCACCAGTTGCTGCAGGGACTGCCGCTGTTCCCGTTCATGAAGATCTCCGTGACGCCACTGGCCAAGCACCCCTCGGCCATCTGACAGCAGCCCCCGCCAAAGAGAAGAACCGGAGACGACACGAATGAAGCGACAACATCTGCTGGCCCTGCTGGCCACAACCACCATGCTGGCGGTGCTGCCCACGGCGCATGCCCAGGCCCCCGGCACCAACTGGCCGAACAAGCCCATCCGCTGGGTCGTGCCCTTCCCGCCCGGCGGTGCCATGGACGCGATCGCCCGCACCCTGGGCGAGAAAGCCGGCCAGGCGCTGGGCCAGCCCTTCGTGATCGAGAACAAGGCCGGTGCGGGCGGCAACATCGGTGCCGAGTTCGTGTCCAAGCAGCCGGCCGATGGCTACACGCTGATGATCACTTCCATCGGCATGGCCACCAACAAGCCGCTGTACGGCAAGCTCTCCTACGACCCCATCAAGGACTTCGCGCCCGTGAGCCTGCTGGCCGTGGTGCCCAACGTGCTGGTGACCAATGCCACCCAGCCCGACGTGAAGACCGCCGCCGACGTGATCGCCGCCGCGCGCAAGGCACCGGGCAAGCTCACCTACGGCTCTGCCGGCAACGGCACGTCCATCCACCTGGCGGGAGAGGTGTTCAACTCGCTCGCGCAGATCGACATGCTGCACATCCCCTACAAGGGCAGCGGCCCGGCCGTGGCCGACCTGCTGGGCGGGCAGATCAACTACATGTTCGACAGCATCACCTCGGCGCGGCCGCATATCCAGTCGGGCAAGCTGCGCGCGCTGGGCGTGACCACGGCCAAGCGCTCGGCCACCCTGCCCAACGTGCCCACGCTGGCCGAGGCGGGCCTGCCGGGCTACGAGGTCTCGCCCTGGTTCGCGGTGTTCATGCCGGCCGGCACGCCCGCGCCCATCGTCAACAAGCTCAACGCCGCGCTGCGCGATGCGATGAAGCAGCCCGATGTGGTGGCCCGCTTCGAGACCATCGGCGCCGAGCCCGTGGGCTCCACGCCTGCTGAACTGGCCACCCACCTGGCACGCGAGTCGGAGCGCTGGGCGAAATTGATCGCCGAACGCCACATCAAGCTCGACTGAGCAACACCCCGGCAATTCTTTCCCACGAACCACCCCACAGAGGAGACAAGAACATGGCAGAACTCACCCAGGCCCAGTTGCTCGCACTGGTCAACACGAAGAAGATCGCCCCCGGCAACCCGCGCGTGCGCCAGCTCACCGAGCGCATCGTCACCGACCTGTTCAAGACCATCGACGAGCTCGACGTGACCCCCGACGAGTTCTGGGCCGCCACCGCCTGGCTCACGCGCCTGGGCGCCGCGGGGCAGACCGGCCTGATCACGGCGGGCCTGGGCTTTGACCGCCTGCTCGACATCCGCGCCGACGAGGCAGACCAGAAGGCCGGCCGCGAAGGCGGCACGCCCCGCGCCATCGAAGGGCCGCTGTTCGTTGCCGGTGCCCCCACCGCCAAGGTCGAGGTGCGCCTGGACGAGGGCGAGCCCAAGGGCGAGGTCTTCATCATGGAAGGCCAGGTGCTGGACCTCGATGGCCACCCTGTGCCGCATGCCATGGTCGATGTGTGGCATGCCAATGAGAAAGGCGGCTACTCGCACTTCTTTCCGGGCATGCAGCCCTATGAATTGCGCCGGCGCATCGAGACCGATGCCAAGGGCTTCTACCGCTTTCGCAGCTTTTTGCCACCGGGCTATGCGATCCCACCGACCGGGCCGGTGGCCGAGCTGTTCGCCGCCCTGGGCCGCCATGGCCAGCGGCCCGCGCATATCCACTTCCTGGTGGCGGCGCCCGGCATGCGCACGCTGACCACGCAGGTGAACATTCCGGGCGACAGCTACATCGACGATGACTTCGCCTTTGCCACGCGCGACGGGCTGATCGTTTCGCTGGAGCGCAATGTGGCGCCCCAGGGCTATGAGTCCCTGGGCATCACGGCACCGTTCACGCGCTCGGTGTTCAACTTCGTGCTGCCCAGGGCCGCCAATGAGGACGAGGCACTGCCGCTGACACGCATGGAGCGGGTGGCTACGCCGGGTTGAAAGTCGGCGCCCGCCGCATCACTACCCAGTCAGATCCTGAAGCACGTTGTGTGCACCGGGGTCTGGCTTCTTTGCACTGATGATCAGACTACCGTCGTCACCTTCGGTCACGTAGATTTCATCGCCGACCTTGAGCTGCAAATGGGACAACAGTTCATCGGGAAAGATGGCTGCCAACGAGTCTTCCGCCTCGACCAGTGAAAGTGCATAGTGTTTTGCAGGAGCAACTGCCATGGCGGCACACTAGCGCGCTACGCAGGCCATGTCAAACAGGCTCATTGGCCAGGTCGAAAACCCAGCCTCCCCATCTCCGCCGACAACCCCTCCCACGCCACATCGAACGCCGCCGCACTGCGCTCAGGCGGCACGGCGTTGGCGCGCAGGGCCCAGTGGGCACCGGCGACCACGCTGTCGATCACGGGCACACTGACCTGCGACTGCACGGCCGCAGCCATGCCGGCCAGGCCGGCACCGCCCAGGATGACGGACTGCACGCCCATCTGGCGCACCACGTCGCGGCAGGCCTGGGCCAGCAGGGCGCGGGCGGCCACGGGATCGGCCGCGAGCTGGGCGCCCGTGGGCGCCACGGTGTGGATGCCGGCCAGCGCATGGGCATGGCCCAGGGCCTGGGCCAGGCGCTGCAGCATGGGGCCCCAGCGCTCGCCGCCGGTGACGATGGCATAGCGGCCGTGGCGTGCGGCCTCGATGAAAGAGGCCTCGGCCAGGCCGGTGACAGGCACGGGGCTGCTCTCGCGCAGCGCCATCAGGCCCGGGTCGCCGAAGCAGCCGATGAGCACGGCGCTCGGCGCTGAAGGCTGGGTGGACACATCGAGCGCCCAGGCATCGAGCGCGGCATGCGCGGCCACGGCGTAGCTGGCCTCGCAGGCGATGTAGGGGGCGCCAAAACGTGCGGTGGCCGTGCGCACCACCACATGCGATCCCGCAGCAGCCTGCACGTGGCGCTGCAGCAGCGCGCTGACCTTGGGCGAAGTGTTCGGATTGATGACCAGCAGATGGCGCATGCTGCTCAGCCCGCCATTCCCAGCAGGCTCATGAGATCCGGCGCCTCGCTTGCGGGCGGGGTGAACTCCAGCTGCGACTCGATGCGCGCCAGGTGGTCGAGCATGCGGCGCGCGGCCTCCTTCGCGTCCCGCAGGCGGATGGCGTCGATCAGCGCGCGGTGCTCGCGGCAGCCGCAGGCCGTCGCCTCCTCGCGCTCGCGCGCATGGCTGGGGCTGTAGGTCATGAGGATCAGCGAGGTGCGCGAGACCAGCTCACGCAGGATGCGCCCCAGCGTCTGGTGCCCGGCGGCCTGCGCGATGTGCAGGTGGAAGTCGCCCGACAGGCGGATGGCACGGCGCATGTCGCCGCTGGCGCGCGCAGCCTCTTCATCGTCGATGCAGGTGCGCAGCGCGGCGATGTGCTCGTCGGTGGCGTTGGCGATGAACAGCTCCACCAGGCGCGGCTCCAGCAGGCGGCGGGCCTCGAAGACTTCGAGCGCCTCCTGGGGCGTGGGCTGGGCGATGGAGGCGCCGCGGTTGGGCGTGAGCGTGACCACCTGCTCGTTGGCCAGGCGCACCAGCACCGGCCGCACGCGCGTGCGCGACACGCCGAAGGCGGCTGCGAGCTTGTCCTCTACCAGCTTGGTGCCGGGTGGCAGCCGGTGGTCGAGGATGGCCGAGACCATGCGCTCGTACATGTCGTTGTCGCTGAGCAGGCCGCCCGTGGCTGCAGCACTGTCGGCAGGCAGGTCGGCGGGCTCGGGGGACGTTGCCGCAGCAGCACGGCGCCGGGGCTTGGGGGCGGCGGTCATGATGGAATCGTCGGCTCGGATGCGCATGGGAGTCTCATGGCGTGCGGCTCAGCCGGCCCGCCCTTTCTTGCGCTGGCCCAAGGCCCACACCAGAACCAAGGTGATGCCCATGACCACGAAGGACACCACCGTGGTCAGCGTGCCCAGCGCGTAGATGGAGGGCGTGGTCACGGTGCTGGTCAGGCCCTGCAGCTCCAGCGGCAAGGTGTTCACGTCGCCGATGGCCTGCGAGGTGCGGGCGATCTCGTCCCAGCTGAGCGTAAAGCCGAACATGCCGATGCCCACCACCGAGGGTGCGATCAGCGGCAGCACCACATGGGCAAAGGCCTGCCAGGGCGTGGCCCCCAGGTCGCGCGCCGCCTCTTCGTACGAGGGGCTGAAGCGGTTGAACACCGCGAACATGATGAGCAGGCCGAAGGGCAGCGTCCAGGTCAGGTGCGCGCCCAGGGCCGAGGTGAACAGGCCCAGCGAGGTGCCATAGCCTTCGAGCGTGCTTTCCATGCCCAGCCATTCGAGGGCGGACTTGATGGCGGTATCGACCAGGCGGAACTCCAGGCCGATGCCCAGCGAGACGATGATGGACGGCATGATCAGGCTGGCCACGACGATGAAGAACAATGTGTTGCCGCCCGCCAGCCGCTTGCGAAAAGCCAGGCCCGCCAGCACCGAAAGCACCACCGTGCACAGCATCACCGCCACGCCCAGGCCGAGGGAGCGCCACAGCGCGGCGCCGATGTCCACCACGCCCAGGCCCTCGGCCAGCTTGCCGAACCAGTGCAGCGACAGGCCGCGCATCGGGAAGGTCAGCCCGCCCTCGGGGCCCTGGAAGCTCAGGATGAAGATGACGAACATGGGCCCGTACATGAACAGCACGAACAGGCTGAACACGATGGCCAGGATCCAGAAACTGGCGGGGCGGGATTCGCGGATGCGGGTGGTCATGCGTGGGTCCTGTGCAGGTTGTCGGCGGTGTACGCGGTCATCACAGCTCCTTGCGGATGTCCACGAGCCTTGTCAGGCCCCAGATGATCATCAGCACCACCGCGAGCAGGATCACGGCGTTGGCCGCGGCCAGCGGAAACTGCAGGTACGAGGTCTGCACCTGGATGATCTTGCCGATGGAGGCGATCTGCTGCCCGCCCATCACGCCGATGGTCACGAAGTCGCCCATGACGATGGTGATCACGAAGATGGAGCCGATGATGATGCCGGTGCGCGACAGCGGGATGATCACGTTCCACAGCGTCTGCCAGCCGCTGGCGCCGCTGTCGCTGGCGGCCTCGATGAGGCTGCGGTCGATGCGCATCATGCTGTTGAAGATGGGCACGATCATGAACATGGTGTACAGGTGCAC
This sequence comes from Acidovorax sp. GW458-11-26-14-TSB4, assembly GCF_059423865.1. Classification (NCBI taxonomy): domain Bacteria; kingdom Pseudomonadati; phylum Pseudomonadota; class Betaproteobacteria; order Burkholderiales; family Comamonadaceae; genus Acidovorax; species Acidovorax sp. GW458-11-26-14-TSB4. The sequence continues at coordinate 66,957 of NZ_JBWKYR010000024.1, read as the reverse complement.
GAAGGCCAGTACCACCGAGAAGTCCGAGAACAGCAGCCACTCCACCGGCTGGTCCACCAGGCCCGCGCCCACCAGGCCCTGGTTCACCAGGCCATTGCGCCCCAAAAGCGGCACCCACGAGATCATGCGGATCACGTTGGAGGTCCAGAACGGAATGGTGCACAGCACGAAAAGCAGTGTCTGCATGCCCGAGGAACGCACATGGAAGGCCAGGAAATAGGCCACGGTGAAACCGATCACCAGCGTGATCAGCCACACCAGAAAACTGAACTTGAGCGTGGAATAGTAGGTCTTGAGCGTGACGCACAAGCCCTCCGACGCATCGCCACAGCCCGCAAAGATGGAGATGTAGTTCTTGAACGTGAAGCCCGGCAGCAGCTCGTACTCGTTGAAGTCCCAGAAGCTGACCATCACGATCAACGCCAGCGGCACCAGGAAGAACAGCACGAACACCAGCGTGAACGGCGCCGCCTGCCACCAGGCGGCAATGCCGCGCCCGGGAATGGCGCTGGCCGGCAGGGTCGGCGTGGTGGTGGTGCTCATGGTGTTTGCTATCTCGATACTCGTTGCGCTACACGCCAGCTGTTGAAACTGGCGCTGCAAAAAAGCCAGTGCCCCCGTGCAAGGGCCGCCCCGCCGCACTGGGGGCGTCCCCCTCCCAGATTGCGAAGCAATATGAGAGAGGGGGAAGGCGCGAAGCGACTCAGGGGGTGCTTCTTACGCCGCGACGAACTCGTTCCACTTCTGGACCATGTAGTTGTTCTCGTCCATCAGCGCGTTCCAGCAGGCAATACCGCCCATGCGCGACTCGTAGCTGCCGCCATCGCGCGTGGCACCGGCCTTGGCCAGCACGTCGCCGTTGGGGCTCTTGATGTCCTGCGTGGCGGGCTTGCCTTCCATCCAGTAGGCCCACTCGTAGGCTTCCATCTTGGACTTGGCGGTGTCCAGCACGGCGCTGTAATAGCCCTGGCGGTTCAGGTAGGCACCGGCCCAGCCATCGAGGAACCAGTTGATGAACTCGTACGCACCATCGAGCTTCTTGCCCGACAGGGTGGCAGGCAGGCCGAAGCCGGCGGCCCAGGCGCGGTAGCCTTCCTTCAGGGGCTGGAAGTTGCAGGCAATGCCCTTGGTGCGCACAGCGGTCACGGCCGGGCTCCACATCGACTGGATCACCACCTCGCCCGAAGCCATCAGGTTCACCGACTCGTTGAAGTCCTTCCACAGCGCGCGGAACTGGCCCTGCTTCTTGGCCTCGATCAGGGTCTTGATCGTGAGATCGATCTCCTTCTTGGTCATGTTGCCCTTGTCGGGGTACTTGTAGATGCCCATGGCCTCGACCACCATGGCGGCGTCCATGATGCCGATGGAGGGGATGTTCAGGATCGCGGTCTTGCCCTTGAACTCGGGGTTGAGCAGTTCGGCCCAGGAGTTGATGGGGCGCTTGATCAGGTCAGGGCGGATGCCCAGCGTGTCGGCGTTGTACACGGTGGGGATGAGCGACATGAACTGCGTGGGCGCGGCCGCGAACTTCTTGGACTTTTCGCCTTCGAGGTAGATCACCTTCTTGGGCGCCGTGCCCTGGTCGCCCACGGCCTTGCCGTTGACCATGCCGGTGGTGAACAGCGTGGTGATCTTGTCGGCGTTCTTGATGCGCTTGGTGTCGATGCCCTTGAGGTTGCCCGTGGGCACGATCTTCTTGAGCGAGAAGTATTCGGTGTCGATCAGATCGAAGCTGTTGGGCGCGGTCACGGCGCGCTTGGTCACATCGTCCGTGGTCACGGCCACGTACTGGATCTCGATGCCGGTGTCGGCCTTGAACTTCTCGGCAATCGCCTTGTCCTGGTTCACGGCCGTGCCCAGGTAGCGCAGCACGATCTTTTCCTGCGAGTGCACGGCCGGGAACACGCCGGCGGCCAGGATGCCCGCCGTGCCCTTGAGCAGCGAGCGGCGCTGCACGCCGGCAGTGGCTTCGGAGGCAACGGCAGCAGCAGGGGAATCAGCACGAGAGTCGTCGGACATGGGAAAGCTCCTTGGTTTGCGAAGTGGAGGGGTTGGAAACGGACGAAAAGACAGACAGACAGCGGACAACGAAAAAAGCGATGCTCAGGCCGGCACGGCCTGCGCAGTGGCCGTGGCCACGGGCGCAGACACAGGCGCCGCAGGCGGGTACAGGGGATGGGCCTGCTCTGAGGTCCAGTGCAGTTGCACACCCTGGCCCACCTCGTAGGGCTGGGCGGCAAAGGCGGCTTCGGACACCATCACCGAATAGGCCGCTGTGGCATTGGCCGACAGGGCCACGCCCTGCTTTTGCAGGCCCAGCAGCACGTAGGTGCCCTGGTACTCCACATCGGTCACCACGGCCTGCATGTGCTGGGCGCCCCAGGGCAGCGGCATACCCTGCGGCAACACCTGCAGGTGGTCGGTGCGCACGCCGACCTTGCCACCCGGCGTATCGATCACGTTGTGGCCGCCCATGAAGCGCGCCACGAATTCGCTGGCGGGGCGGTTGTAGACCTCGTGCGGCGATCCCACCTGCTCGATCACGCCGTGGTTCATCACCACCATGGTGTCGGCCAGGGCCATGGCCTCTTCCTGCGAATGGGTCACATGGATGAAGGTCAGGCCCAGCTCCTTCTGCCAGCGGCGCAGTTCGGCGCGCATCTGGATGCGCAGGAACGGGTCCAGCGCCGACAAGGGTTCATCGAGCAGCAGCACGCGCGGCTGGGTGATCAGGGCGCGCGCCAGCGCCACGCGCTGCTGCTGGCCGCCCGACAGCTCGGCCGGCTTGCGCTCGGCCAGGTGGCCCATGGCCACGCGCTCCAGCAGGTCGCGCGCCTTGGCCTGGCGCTCGGCCTTGGCCACGCCCTTCATCTTGAGGCTGAAGGCCACGTTGTCCAGCGCCGACAGGTGCGGGAACAACGCGAAGCTCTGGAACATCATGGCCGTGCCGCGCGCGGCGGCGGGCAGGTCGGTGATGTTGCGATTCTCCAGCAGGATGTCGCCGCTGGTCACCGACTCGTGCCCGGCGATCATGCGCAAGGTGGTGCTCTTGCCGCAGCCCGAGGGGCCCAGCAGGCAGCAGTAGCTGCCGCTGGCGATGCGCAGGTTGATCGCGTCCACGGCGGGCTTGCCGCTGGCATAGCGCTTGGTGAGCGCCACGATCTCGATGGCGGCCGGGGCTGGGGCAGGCGTGGTGTCGTGCATGCCAAAGCTTACGCAAACCACGTGCCAGCTTTTGCACACAATGCTCACTGCGATTTGTATACAAAATGCACCGATAGCGTGCACAACCGCTCCCGCACATGGATGGCATGGCACCAAAACCGCCCATGGAGCCCGTCGCGCGGCCGCCACATCCGCCGTTCGGCACCATCTGTGCCCACTGGCCAATCGTTCTGCCGGGCTGGTCGCTGGCTATACTGGCCGGTCACGGAAACATTTCTTTACGAGGCGCTTCCCGTCCCGCCGCATCACTGCAGAATGACGAACCTCGATCCTCGCTCCATGATCGCCCTGGCGGGGTTCATGTCCGCCCTGATGGCCATCGTGCTGGCCTGCATGCGGCGCTACTACCCACCCCATATCCGGGGGATCGGAGCCTGGGCGGCGGCCCCCGTGTTCTGGCTCGCGTCCACCGCCCTGTTCAGCTCGCGGGGCCTGGTGCCCGACTGGATGGGCCTGGTGGGCGCCAATACCCTGCTGGTGCTGGGCACCATGACCTACTACATGGGCACGCGCGCCTTCCTGGGGCACCGCCACACCTGGCGCATCTGGAGCGGAGTGCTGCTGGTCTGCCTGGGCGTCTTCACCTGGCTGTCCTATGGCTGGCCCAACTACGAGGCGCGGCTGACCTTCTTCACGCTGGTGATGTCCTGCATCTATGGCGCACAGCTGCGCTTTCTGCTGCGCTTTGGCGGCAGCAACTTTCCGGTGCGGCTGGTAGAGGTGGTGCTGGTGCTGCACCTGGCCACGCTGTTCATGCGCCTGATCTCCATCTTCGCGGGGCACACGGGGGCGAACCTCATGGAGCCCTCGATCTACCAGAACCTGTACATCGGCGCCTATGCGCTCACGGTGCTCATGCTGTCCATCGGCGCCCTGCTCATGGCCACCGACCGGCTGCGCACCGAGCTGGAGCACCTGGCCACGCACGACTCGCTGACCCCGGCGCTCAACCGCCGCGCACTGCTGCAGCGCTGTGAGGAAGAGATCCAGCGCGCACGCCGCTACGGCAACGGCCCTTCGCTGATGATGCTGGACCTGGACCACTTCAAGGCCGTGAACGACAGCTGCGGCCACCAGCATGGCGATGCCGTGCTGGTGCACTTCGTGGGACGCACCCTGGCCGAGCTGCGCACGCTGGACCGCATGGGCCGCTACGGCGGCGAGGAATTCATCGTGCTGCTGCCCGGCACCGACGCCACCGCCGCTCTCACCGTGGCCCAGCGCATCCATGCCACGCTGGCCGTGGGCCATGCGCTCGACTGCAAGGTGAGCATTGGCCTCACACAATGGGCCGGCCCTGAGGACACGCTGGACGCCATGCTCGCCCGCGCCGACGCGGCGCTGTACCGCGCCAAGGCCCTGGGACGCAACCAGACGGTGGTCGGGTAAAGCTTCAGACCTGGGCGCGAGCGACGAGGCGCGCAGCCAGCGCCAGCACGGGGGCATCGACCATGCGGCCATCGAGCCGGAACACGGCGCCGCCATGTGCAGGCGCAGCCTCCAGCACCCGCCTGGCCCAGGCCAGCTCTTCCGGGCTGGGCGCAAACGCTGCCTGCACCGGCAGCACCTGGGCGGGGTGGATGCACAGCTTGGCGCCAAAGCCCATGCGCCTGCTGCGCGCCGTGTCGCACGCCAGGCGCTCGGAGTTGTCCGTCGCCGTGGTCACGCCGTCCACCGGCGCAGCCAGGCCGGCGCGGCGCGAGGCGCGCACCAGCGCCAGGCGCACGGGCAGCAGCTCGGCCTCGTCGGCACCGCATTCCAGCCCCAAGTCCACCTGAAAGTCCAGGTGGCCAAAGGCCAGCCGAACCACCTGCGGCGCCCGGGCCAGGGCATCGAGCGCATCCAGCCCGGCATTCGACTCGACCAACGGCAGCAACAGGCCCTGTGGGCCCAGGGCGCGGGCCATGGCCTGCAGCACGGCAGCCGACTCGGCCTTGGCCACCATCGCCCCCGCCAGGCCCTGGGCCACGCAGGCGGCCACGGCTGCCACGTCGTCGGCATGCCAGGGGGTGCCGGCGGCATTGGTGCGCACCAGCAGGCGGCCACGCTGCTCGCGCGCCAGGGTCTGAATGGCCGCGAGCAGCGCCGTGCGCGCCGCCGCCTTGTCATCGGGAGCGACGGCATCTTCCAGGTCCGCGATCACCGCGCCTGCACCGCTGGCCAGGGCCTTGGCGATGCGCTCGGGCCGGTTGGCGGGGACGAACAGGAAGGTGGTCGCGCGGGCCATGGCCGCGTGGGCAGTCCCAGGTGCAGCCATCAGATCGCCTTGCTGGCACGCAGCGCCGCCAACTGTTCGCCCGTGCGGCCCAGGCTGCGCAGAATGGTTTCGGTGTGCTCGCCCACGGCGGGAATCGGGTCCATGCGGTAGCCAAAGCTGCTGTGCGCGCCGGGGGGCAGCAATGCGTCCAGCGGCCCTTCGGGTGTGTCCACCGGCTGCACCCTGCCGCGTGCCTGCAGTTGGGGATGGGCCCAGACCTCGGCCATGGTGTTCATGCGCGCGTTGGCGATGCGTGCGTCTTCCAGCCGCGCTATGACCTGGGCCGCCGTGAGTTCGGCAAACACACCGAGGATGATGGCCTTGAGTTCGGCCCGGTGCTCATTGCGCCGGGCGTTGCTGTCGAAGCGGGGATCATCGGCCAGCCCCGGCTGCAGCACCACATGCTCGCAGAACAGCTTCCACTCGCGCTCGTTCTGCAGGCCCAGCATCACCGTGCCGCCATCGCCTGCGACGAAGGGGCCATAGGGGTAGATGGTGGCGTGCGATGCCGCGTTGCGCGGCGGCGGCGTGGCACCGCCATAGGCGTAGTACATGGGAAAGCCCATCCACTCCGCCAGCGATTCGAGCATGGAGACGTCGATGCGTGAGCCCTGCCCTGTTTTCTCGCGCTGCATCAGCGCGGCCAGCACGCTGCTGTAGGCATACATGCCCGCAGCGATGTCGGCGATGGAATTGCCCGACTTGCAGGGCTCCTCGGGCGTGCCGGTCACCGAGAGGTAGCCCGCCTCGCTCTGGATCAAGAGGTCGTAGGCCTTCTTGTCGCGGTAGGGTCCGTCGCTGCCGTAGCCCGAGATGTCGCAGACGATGAGGCGGGGGTTGTGCACCTGCAAAGCCTCCCACGACAGGCCCATGCGCGCGGCGGCGCCGGGGGCGAGGTTCTGCACCAGCACATCGGCCGTGGCCAGCAACTCCCACAGCACGGCCAGGGCCTCGGGCTGCTTGAGGTCGAGCGTGAGGCTTTCCTTGGAGCGGTTGACCCAGACGAAGTGCGAGGCCATGCCCTGGGCGCGCGTGTCGTAGTCGCGCGCGAAGTCGCCGCCGCCCGGGCGCTCGACCTTGATGACGCGCGCCCCCAGGTCGGCCAGCTGGCGGGTGCAGAACGGGGCGGCGATCGCATGCTCGAGCGACACCACGGTGATGTGGTCCAGGGGGCGGGTCATGGTGGCGGTCTTCAAATGAATCAGTCCACCGTGGCGCCAGAGGCCTTGACCACCTTGGCCCATTTGGCCAGGTCTTCCTGCAGCAGCGCAGCGAATTGCTCCGGCGTGGTCTTGGGTGCGATCTCCACACCCTGCAGCTCCAGCTTGTCACGCAGGTCCTTGGCGGCCAGGGAGCGGGCCATGCCGTCCTGCAGCCTGGCCAGGGTGTCGGCGGGCACGCCCGCAGGGGCGAACAAGCCGATCCACAGCGTGCCGTTGTAGCCGGCGACCGTCTCGGCGATGGTGGGCACCTCGGGCAGCACGGGCGAGCGTGTGGCGCCGCTCACGGCCAGGGCGCGCAGCTTGCCGGCCTTGATGTGCGAGAGCGCCGACGGCATGCTGGCAAAGACGATGGGCAGTTGGCCGCCCAGCACGTCGTTGATGGCCGGGGCCACGCCCTTGTAGGGCACGTGCTGCAGCTGGATGCCGGCCATGCTGTTGAGCATTTCACCGAGCAGGTGGTTGAGCGTGCCATTGCCGGCCGATGCGTACTGGTAGTGGCCGAGCTTGGCCTTGGCCAGGGCCACCAGTTCGGCCAGGGTGCGCGCAGGAAAGTCGGGGTTGACCAGCAGCACGTTGGGCACGGCGCCGATCAGGCCCACGGGCTTGAAGTCCTTGACCGGATCGAAGCCCGGGTTCTTGAAGAGGGCAGGGTTGATGGCCTGGCTGCTGCTGATGGTCATGAGCAGGGTGTAGCCGTCCTTGGGCGCCTTGGCAACGAACTGCGTGCCGATGTTGCCGCCCGCGCCGGGCCGGTTCTCCACCACGGTGGCGCCACCCAGCACCTCGCCGAGCTTCTGGCCCACCAGGCGACCCACGATGTCGTTGGTGCCACCGGCGGCCTGGGGCACGACCATGGTGATGGGGCGGCTGGGGTAGCCGGCCTGGGCGGTGGCCAGCAAGGGCGCGGCCAGCAGGGCAGCGAGGGCGGCGCGGCGCGCCATGGCGCAGGGGGCAGCGAACTTCATGCGGTGTGTCTCCAAAGCGTGCTCTCGAATGAGGCCAGATGTTCGCCGCGTGGCCGCGCCCGCACAATCACGCATTTCTGAACCGAGCCTTCGGAAGAACCGAAAGCTCGCCGCCCGGCGCAGTACCATGGCGCCATGCAGTTCGACCTGACCGACCTGCGCCTGTTCGTGCTCACGGCCGAGCAAGGCGCCCTCTCCCGCGCAGCCGCCGCGCGCCACCTGTCGCTGGCGGCGGCCAGTGCGCGCATCAAGGCGCTGGAGCAGCAGGCCGGTATGCCGCTGTTGTACCGCGAGGCGCGCGGCATGCGCCCCACACCTGCGGGCGAGGCCTTCTTGCACCACGCGCGCGGCGTGCTGCGCCAGGCCGAGCAGCTGCGCGCCGACCTGCAGGAGTACAGCGGCGGCCTGCGCGGCCATGTGCGCGTGTTCGCCAACACCACGGCGGTGACGGACTTCATGCCCGAGATCCTGCCCGCCTTCCTCGCCGCCAACCCGCGCGTGAACGTGGAGCTTCAGGAAAAACCGAATGCCGAGATACCACGCGGCGTGCTCGATGGCCGGGCCGACATCGGCATCGTCGCGGGCCAGGTGGACACGCTCGGGCTCAAGGCCATCCACTTCAGCACCGACCGCCTGGCCTTGGTGGTGCCGCGCGGCCACCGCTTTGCGCGGCGCAAACGCATGGCTTTTGCCCAGACGCTGGACGAGCCCATGGTGGGCATGCACCCGGCCAGCACCCTGCAGACCTTTCTGGCCCAGGTCACCGAACAGCTCGGCCAGCCGCAGAAACTGCGCGTGCAGCTGTCCAGCTTCGACGCCATGTGCCGCATGATAGGCGCGGGGGTCGGCATCGGCATCGTGCCCGAGAGCGCGGCACGCCGCTACCTGGCGCCCATGGGCCTGGTGCTGATCGACCTCGAAGACGCCTGGAGCGTGCGCGAACGCTACATCCTGGTGCGCGAGGAGGCGCGCATGCCGGCCTACGCGCAGGCGCTCATCGACCTGCTGTGCGCACACCACCAGACAACGGCAGCCGGCGCAGCCAACCCGGATCGGCGCGCGCGCACCTGAAGGCGCGCGCGATGCTGGCGCAAGACAGCTTTCAGACGGCTTTCTGCCCCAGGTGCCCACTTTCCCTGAAAGCAGATTGACAGCTTCGCACCCCTAGTCTTCGGGACAGACGGCAATCTTGCCGCGACCTGGAGACAAAAGATGAAACCCCAAACGACCTCGACGCGCATCGCGGCAGCCAGCCTGTGCCTGTCCGCAGCCCTGCTGCCAGCCTGCGGCGGATCCGATGACGACCGGCCCGAGAACATGCGCATGACCTGGTTCGGCATCACCAACTGGCACTACCAGGTTGGGGACACCGGCATTCTGCTCGACGGCGAGACCATCTCCGACTTCAGCGCCAACCCCACGGCAAATGCTGCGTCGGTGGCCAAAGCCCTGCAGGCCATCAAACTGCGCGGCGGCATCGATGCCATCCTCGTAGGGCATGAGCACGGAGACCACGGCGTGCAGATCCCCGAGTGGGCAAAGCAGACCGGCAAACCGGTGTATGCGCCGGCAGCGGTCTGCAGCGCCATAGCCAAGGCGGGCCTGCCCGCCAGCCAGTGCACCACGCTCAAGGGCGGCGAGACGGTGCGCATGAACGACGCGGTCACCGTGCGCGTGGTGCGCTGGGTGCACAGCGTCTCGGGCTGCACGGCCTTTGGCAACGGCACCAATGACCCGGAGACCTTCGGCTTCCTGATCAGCGCCAGGACCCGCTCGCGCGCCGAACCGCTGCAGTTGTTCGTCTCCGACAGCGGTGCGGGGGGCCGGGACCTGACCACGCCGCGCGTGGCCAATGGCGTGACCTATGGCTCGCCGCTGGAGAACCTGCGTGCCGCCATGACCGCTGCGGGGGCCACCAGCCTGGACCTGTGGCAGGGCGGGCCGGAGTCGCGCGTAGTGACCCAGGCGCGCATCGTGGTGCCCGAGTTCAAGGTCAAGACCTTCATGCCCCACCACCTGGGCGTGCGCGCCAACTCGGTGTCGGAGTTCAAGCTCGAATACGGCCTGCACTTCCCCTACGATCCCAACGAGCAGCCGCTGCTGCGCGACTTTCTCGCATCGGCCAAGGTACCGCAGGTCGTGCCGGTCAACTACTGGGATGCCTGGATCTTCGACGCCCAGGGCGTGAAAGCCACGGACAGCTCGAACCAGAAGGCCGTCTACGGCCTGCCCGCCACCGGGCCAGGTCCAGGCAAGCAAGGCGAGAACCCGCGCGCCGGCCAGTTGGAGTGCGCGGGCGACTGACGGAACGGGCCGAGCTCAGCTGCGGTTGTCGACTCCGGCCGATTCGAAACTCGCCATCTCGGCCAACACCGCGCAGGCCGACTGCAGCAGCGGCCATGCCAGCGCCGCGCCCGAGCCTTCGCCCAGGCGCAGGCCCAGGTCCAGCAGCGGCTCGGCCTGCATCTGCGCGAGCATGAGGCTGTGGCCGCGCTCGCCCGAGCGGTGTGCAAAGATGCAGCGCTGCAGCACGGATGGCTGCAGGCGGCTGGCCACCAGCACGGCGGCGCTGGTGATGAAGCCATCGACCACGATGACCCGGCGCTCGGCCGCGGCCTGCAGCACGGCGCCCACCAGGGTGGCCACCTCGTAGCCGCCCAGGGCGGCCAGCGCGTCGAAGGGACTCGTGGCTTCGGCGTTCACATCCAGCGCCTGCTGCAGCACGGCGCGCTTGCGCTCGATGCCGGCGGCGTCCAGGCCCGTGCCCGCGCCCGTCACCTCGGCCAGCGGCAGGCCGGCCAGGCGTGCCAGCAGCAGCGATGCGATGGAGGTGTTGGCAATGCCCATCTCGCCCAGCAGCAGTGCATTGCCCGGCAGCACCCGCACCACCTCCGTGCCGTTGGCGATGGCCTGCTGGCACTGCTCTGCCGTCATGGCCGGGCCCACCGACGCATCGGCGGTGCCTGGCGCCACCTTGCGCAGCAGCAGTTGGGGAGCACCCACGGCGGCCACGCGCGGCGCGATGGGCTTGGCCACGCCGCAGTCCACCACCGTGAGGGCCAGGCCGTGCTGGCGTGCGAGCACGCTCACGGCCGCGCCGCCGGCCAGGAAGTTCTCCACCATCTGCCAGGTCACGTCGCTCGGGAAGGCCGATACGCCGCGCGCGGCAATGCCGTGGTCGCCCGCGCAGACCAGCATCTGCGGCTGCACCAGGTGCGGGGCTTCGGTGCCCAGCACTTGGCCGATGCGCAGCGCCAGTGCCTCGAGCCGGCCGAGCGAGCCCAGCGGCTTGGTCTTGAAGTCGAGAATGTGCTGCAGGCGCGCCGTGAGCGTGGCGTCGGTGATGTCGGCAATGGCGGGGGTCGAGAAGGTCATGGGGTTCGTCAGGGAAAAAATCAAAAATCAGGCGACCAGGGCCTGCAGCACACCGGGCTCGAAATGCGTTTCCACCACGCGAGCCAGGCCCTCCATCACCGCGTCGAGCGTGGGAACGGGGGCCGCGCCCTCGCGGCCGAACAGGGCTTGAAGTGCGACCGGGTCTTCGAGCAGGCCGTGCAGGTACAGCCCGAGCACATTGCCCGCGCCGTTCTGCCAGGCCAGGCCGGGCACCACCTCGCGCGCCACATCGCCGCCAGCGGCCATGGCCGGGTGCTGGGCCGTCTGTCCGTGGTGGATCTCATAACCGCTGGTCTGCACGCCCGAGAGCGGCGCCCAGGCGCCCTGGAGCACACCGAACCGTGCGACCGTACGGCGCACGGTCTTGGCCGTCTCGAAGGTGGTGACCAGCGGCAGCAGGCCCAGGCCGGGCGCATTGCCGTCGATGCCTGCGGTGTCGATCAGCGCCTCGCCCAGCATCTGCAGGCCGCCGCACACACCCAGCACGGCACCGCCCTGCCCTGCATGCGCGGCAATGGCCGTATCGAGACCCTGCGCACGCAGCCAGGCCAGGTCGGCCGCCGTGGCCTTGGAGCCGGGCAGCACCACCCAGTCGGTGGGTTTCAAACCCGCCAGCTCGGCCGGGCTGCGCGCCCACAGCAGGCGCACGCCAGGCACGTTCTTGAGCGGCTGGAACTCGTCGAGGTTGCTGATGCGCGGGTAGGCGATGACGGCCACCGTGGTGTGCACGGCCCCGGCCGTGGTGCTGCGGTCGTCGAACACGCCGTCTTCCTCGGGCAGGCCGTGGCGCCACTGCATGGGGATGGTGGCCACGGTGGGCACGCCCGTCAGCTCCTGCAGCATCTGCGGTGCCGGGGCCAGCAGCGTGGCATCGCCCCGGAAGCGGTTGAGCACGAAGCCGTGGATCAACGCACGCTCGTCCTCGGGCAGCAGGGCCCAGGTGCCGTACAGGTGGGCAAAGGCACCGCCGCGGTCGATGTCGGTCACCAGCAGGCAGCGCGCGCCGCAGTGGCGTGCCACGCGCATGTTGACCACATCGCTGGCGTGCAGGTTGATCTCGGCGGGCGAGCCCGCGCCCTCGATCACGACCACATCGTTCTCGGCACGCAGCGCGTCGAGCGCGGCGGCGATCTGCGGCCAGACGCGCTCGCTGCGGCCGCGCCAGGGCAGCGCGGTGAGCTCGGCGCTCACCTGGCCCATGAGCACCACCTGGCTCTTGGTGTCGGCCTCGGGTTTGAGCAACAGCGGGTTCATGCGCACGTCGGGCACCGTGCGGGCAGCAATCGCCTGGAAGTACTGCGCGCTGCCGATCTCGCCGTTGCCATGCTCGCTGGCCACCACGCGCGCGTTGTTGCTCATGTTCTGCGCCTTGAAGGGCGCGACCTTGTAGCCCTGGTTGGCGTACCAGCGGCACAGCGCCGTGGCCAGCCAGCTCTTGCCGGCGCCACTGGTGGTGCCCAGCACCATCACGCAGCGCGCGAGCCGGGGCGATGCAGCAGGCGCCGTCAAGGCAGGGGCCTCACCATGCGGTCCATCACATGCTCCAGCGCAGCCGCCGCGTCGGTGCAGCGCCCGGTGTGTGTGGGCGATGTCTGGATGATGGCGCTGCGCTTGGCCGTGAGCCAGTGGAAGCGCTGGCGGAACGGCAGCTTTGCGATCGGGCCACAGCCCGCCTGGCCTGCGCAGATGGACACGATGGCTTGAAGGTGGCGCCGCACGCTGTCGATGTCCACATGCGGGTCCATGGCCAAGAGGCGCTCTTCATCGAGGGCGATGGCGGCCTGCAGAAAGCCGCTCTTCTGGCACGAGAGGATCACGCCCGCGTTAATGAATTCCTCGCGCTCCACGCGCGGCACCACGCGCACGATGGCGTAGTCGTAGACCTGCACTTCAGCCCCGGGCATCGATGGCCCCCTTCACTGCATTCACCCAGGCGTCGCGGCCCGCCAGTCGTGCGCAGAAATGCTCCACATAGGCCTGGCGGTGGCTGGCTGGTTGCGACAGCGGCCCCTCGGTGTGCTCGGCACCGGCCAGCGCCAGGAACTCATCGGGCACCTCGGCCAAAATGCCGGTGAGCACCTCGCGTGTGAGCAGCGCGGCCAGTTCCGCATCCACCTGGGCAATGGCCGTGGCCCGGTGCAGCAGCACATGGTCGGCAATCGGTGCAAAGGCCTTGGCCGGCTGCGCCACCGCGCCGTTCCAGGCGTGGTGGAAGGTGAGCGAGGCACCATGGTCGATGAGCCAGGGCTTCCTGTGCCACATGAGCAGATTGGTGTTGCGCGCGGTGCGGTCCACATTGGCCACCAGGGCGTCGAACCACACCAGGCGCGAGGCGAAGTCGTCGCTGACTTCGTCCACCGGAGGGTCGAAGTTGAGCGCGCCCGAGAGGTAGTCGAGCCCCACATTGAGGCCGCCGCTGGCGCGCACCAGGTTCTGGATCTCGGGGTCGGGCTCGGTCTGGGCCAGGGCCGGGTCCAGATCGGCGAGCACGATCTCGGGAACCGGCAGGTTGAGGGCACGGGCGATGCCGCCCGAGATCATCTCGGCCAGCAGTGCGCGCACGCCCTGCCCTGCGCCACGGAACTTGAGCACATACAGGCCCAGGTCGTCGCCTTCGACCACGGCGGGCATGGAGCCGCCTTCACGCAGCGGCGTGACATAGCGGGTGACGGTGATGGTTCGCATCAGGGGGAGTCGCTTTCCTTGGGTTGTGCCCCGGATCTTAGAGTGGCCAGCCAGGCGGTGCGCAGTGCGTCCTGCGCGCGGGGTGCGAGCACGCCCAGGCGCACACTGCCGGGCAGGCCGAATGAGGCCGCGTCGCGCAGCTTGATCCCGGCCGCGCGCAGGACCGCCAGGTTCTTCGGCAGGTCCGGACACGCAGGCTGGGCGCAGAAATAGTTGGCCAGGCTGCCCGCATGCATGGTCCAGCCCAGCTCAAGGCACAGCGCTGTCTGGCGCTGCTTCCAGCCGCGCAGGCAGTCAAGGCTGTGCACCAGCCAGCGCTGCACGCCGGGCTGCACCCAGGCCTGCAGCAGGGCCACGCCGTGCGCGCCCACGGCCCACGAAGGGGCCAGGGCCTGCAATGCACGCACGGCCTCCTGCGCCCCCCCGGGCGCCACGGCATAGGCGGCACGCACGCCGGTGAGGCCCAGGGCCTTGTTGGGTGTCCACAGCTGCCAGCAGGACGGCATGTCGGGCAGCGCGGGCCGCCCCTGCCAGGGGACGGCGCAGTCGGCGTCGTCCAGCCGCAAGGGGGCATAGGCGCAATCGAGCACGCGCAGCGGGGCACCATCGCCACCCTGGGGCACGGCAGCCCAGAGCGCCAGCGCCGGATCGGCGCGGCCCAGAGGGCTGGAGGGCTCGCAGGCCCATTCCAGATCCACAAGGTCCGGCAGGCCCGCAGCCATGCCAGCCCCGTCGGCCCGCCGCACCACGCCCAGCCCGCGCGCCTGCGCGGCCTGGGCATAGTCGCCATAGCTGTGCAGCGGCACCTGGGCCTGCACCGCGCCCTGCCGCGCGGCCAGCGCCGTGATGCGGTGGATGAACTCGCTGGAGCTGGCCGCCGGCACGATGCGCCAGGGTGCCACGCCATGGAAGGCCGCGAGCGCCTCGCGCAGCGCCGTGTACTGCGGGTCGGGGTAGCGCGTGGCATCGGCCTGCTGCACGGCGTGCTGCGCCTCGGGGCAGGGCCCGCAGGCATTGCTGTTGGTTGAAAAGTCGTGCACGGGCGCGCCCAGCGCATCGGGGCCGCCGTGGTGGTGCCATGCGCCGGCCTGCCAGGTCATGCGCCCATCCAGGCGGCCACGGTGCTGGCCAGCAGATGCGCGCCCATGCCCACCGGCACCAGCGACAGCGCCACCAGCGACCCGAGCTTGGCCGCGCGCCGGGTATCGAGCGGGCCGGGGTCACGGGCACTGGCGTTGAGCACATAGACCCCGGGCTTGCCGAGCCGCACGCCCAGCGCCAGCGCCATGGCCGCCATGGGCCAGCCGCTGTTGGGCGATGGCGTGCGGCGTGCCTGGCGCGCCAGGGTGGGCAACTGCAGCCCCCGCGCCAGCACGGCCAGCAGCAGCGCGGTGATGCGCGCGGGCAGCCACGAGAGCACGTCGTCCGCGCGCGCGGCCCACTTGCCGGCCCACTGCCAGTAGCGCCCGCCGCGCATGCCGGGGTAGCCCCACATGGCATCGGCCGTGTTGGCCAGGCGGTACAGCGCGGCACCGGGCAGGCCCAGCAGCACGAACCAGAACAGCGGCGCCACCACCGAATCGTTGAGGTTCTCGGCCAGCGACTCGATGGCCGACTCGCGCACCTGCCCGGCCGTGAGTTCGCTCACGTCGCGGCTCACCAGGCGCGCCAGCTGCTCACGGCCCTCGGGCAGGGACCGGGCCAGCGCCGCCTCCACCGCCAGCACCTCGTCGTGCAGCATGCGCCAGGACAGCAGCGGCTTGAGCAGCAGCCCGAGCAGCGCCGCGGCAATCACGTCGTGAAAGCGCAGCGCCAGCCACTGCAGGCCCCAGGCAGCCGCCATCGCCGCGACCGCCAGCGCACACCATGCCAGCGCCATGGTCCAGAACACGCGCAGATCACGGGCCACCGGCGACAGCGGCGCCCAGCGCTCCCCGCACCAGCCCAGCGCCTTGCCCATCCACACCACGGGGTGGATGGGCACCGGGGGCTCGCCGCGCCACCAGTCGATGGCCAGAGCCACGAAGGGCACCCAGATCATCGCCCGCAAGGCATCCCATTGTGTGCCGGGCAGCAGCAGATCGATCACGCCGTCCATGTGCCCCCCGACGGCTCGCCCACCACGCGCTTCGAGCCGCTGCGGACCTGCCGGCGACGCGCCGGCACGAACACACGCCAGGCAATCACGCACGAGGTGATGCACAGCGCAATGCCCAGCAGCGACAGGCCCAACACCAGTGCGGTGCGCAGCGCCGGGCGCGCCAGCAGCGGCGCGAAGTCCAGGCTGTGCAGGCCGTTGTAGAGCACGCGCTGCCAGGGCGTGGTGGCGTCGGCGCGCAGCACGATGCGGGCGGAAGCCGGGTCGGCGTACACGCTCACGTCGTCCCCGGCCCAGTGGGCACGCCACACGGGCAGCGGGCGGTTGAAGGCGGTGGATGCGTCATGGTGGCGCGCATAGTACAGGCCATCGTACTGCGTGAGCTGCTCGATCACCGGCGGCGGGCTGCCGGGACGCAGGCCCTGCAGTGCGGCCAGCACTGTTGCATCGGGAACGGCGCGCACCACGCAAGCTTCGGGACCATCGGCGCGCACCAGGCGCTGCACGGAGCCCTCGCCCTGTCCGCGCACGCGGTACCAGGCCTGGCCGGCGATGCGCAGGGTGTCGAGCTCCAGTGGAACGATGCCATCGGCCGCCGCCAGGGCCACGGCCTCGGCAGGGCCGCGCGCCGTGCGCGGCGCCTCACCGGCCCACTGGGTGCGCACCTGCGGGTCGGCCGCGCGGCCGGTGAACACGCCGAAGGGGTTCATCGACATCAGGCCCGAGAACATCCAGGTGAGCGTGAACACGGCGGCCACCAGGCCGAGGATGTGGTGCCAGCGCATCCAGAATTGGCGGTAAGGAATCCAGCGCTGGCGATTGAGAAACAGCTGCCAGATGCCCAGGGCGATGCCCGTGGCCGCCAGCAGCACGCCGGGGATGGAGAGCCACACCACCACGTGGTGCCAGGCCTTGGGGAACTGGCGCAGCACCGTCGGGTAGATCCAGTGCGGCACGGCGCCCAGCCAGTTCCAGAAGCGCTCGGCACGGCGCGTGTCGCGCACCACCTCGGCGGCGCCGGGCGATACGTAGAGCTCCAGCCCGTCGTCGCCTTCGAGCAGCACCTTCACCAGCGGCCGGTGCACATCCAGGCCCTGGGGCACGGTCCACTGGTCGCGCTCCAGCCGCTCGGTGCCCGTGGCGCGCCGGCCGCTGAAGGCTTCGGCTACGTGGGCGGCCTGCGCATCGTCGAGCGGTGGCACCTGGGCACCCGTGCGCGCATCCACCGTGTGCCAGCGCTGGCGTGGCGCCGCATCGGCATCGCTGCCTGCTACCGTGGCCTGCATGCGCCACACGGGGGCGTCGCCCAACATGCCCAGGCGCGCCTCGCCACCGCCTGGGCGCAGACCGGCGCGCTGCGCAGCTTCGGGCGCTGCCAGACAGCAGTCGGCCGGAAGTTGCAGCGCGGGCAGTGCCGCCAGCCGCTCGGCCTGCGTGAGGCTGGGAAACGGCACGTAGTACAGCACCACCCCGCTCACGAACCACATGAGGAAGAACAGCGCCAGCACCACGCCCAGCCACTTGTGCACAAGGATGACGAGCTTCTTGGCCATGCGCTGCGCCCCACCCGGGTCAGAACGAAGCGCGCGCCGTCAGCTGCACGGTGCGCGGTGCGCCCAGCAGCCAGCGCGTGTTGGCCGTGCCGGCCAGCGCATAGTCGCGGTTGGCCAGGTTCTTCACCGCCAGGCCGAGCTTGAGGTTGCGCGAGTAGTCGTAGGCCAGCGAGGCGTCGAGCACCGTGTACGACGGCAGCTTCGTGGTGTTGGCGGTGTTGCCCTGGCGCTCGCCCACATAGCGCGCGCCAAAGCCGGCCTGCCACCGGGGCAGGAAGCGGTAGGCCGTCCAGACGCTGGCGGTGCGCTCGGGCACGCCGGTGGGCGTCATGCCGTCGCGCGAGACCAGGGCACCCGAGACCAGTTCCTTGAAATCGTCGTAGCGCGCACGCAGGAAGGCGGCGTTGGCGTCGATGGTCCAGCCGCGCACGGGCTCGGCCGCAAACGCCAGCTCGATGCCGGTGGACGATTGCTGGCCGATCTGCTGCGTGATGTTGGGGTTGCTGGCATCGCGCGAAAGCAGGTTGCGCTTTTCGATCTTGTAGAGCGCCACCGTCCACTCGCCACGCACCGCGGGCACGGCGCCCTTGGCGCCGACTTCCACCTGGCGGCCTTTGGCCAGATCGAAGATGTTGCCACCACCGGGCAGCGAGAGCGCGCCGGACAGCGGATCGGTGCCCGTGCCGAACTGGCCGTAGAGCGACAGCGCCTCGCTGGGCGACCACACGGCGCCCAGGCGGCCGGTGGCGGGCGAGTACTTCTTGACCATGCGCACGCCGCCGCGCAGGTCGGTGGTGTCGAGTTCCATGTGGTCGCTGCGCAGGCCTGCCACCAGCTTCCACTCCTTCGTCAGATCGAGCGCGTTCTCGGCGAACAGCGCGGTGGTCTTGAGCTCGGATGCGCGGCCCGGGATGGTGGGCACGGGGCTCAGGAAGCCGCCAGGCGCGAAATTGAACGGGTCCACCGTGCTGGCGCCGCCGTAGGGCGAGTTGTTGGTGTGCAAGAGCTTGGTGCGGTACCAGTCCAGGCCCACGATGAAGCGGCTCTTCATGCCGCCGAGCTGGCCGTCGAACGCGGCGTCGAAGCGGTTGCCGGTCTGCTCCTGGTCGTGCAGGATCTCCAGGTAGTCGCTGCGGTTCACGGCCGTGCCGGCGGCGTTGAAGCTGTAGGCCTCGGCATTGCGCCAATGGCGGTCGGTGCTCAGGTGGTAGGTCTCGTTGCGCAGGCGCACGCCGGCGGTGGCCTGCCAGTCGACCTTGGCGCGCCAGACGCGGTCGTCGTACTTGACCACCGAATCGGCCACGTTGAAGTTGGTGCGGCGCAGGCGCTCGTCGAGCACGCCATTGCGCAGCGGGGTGCCGAAGTAGCGCGCATCGTCGTTCACGCCGCCGTCGGCCGACAGGGTGATGTTCAGGTCGCGGCCCGGCCGCACGGCCAGGGCCAGCGCGTAGTTGTGCCGCTGCGTGTCCATGAATTGGCGGTAGCCGTCGCTCTTTTCCGCATCGAGGTAGACCGAGTAGGCCAGCACGTCGTTGATCGGGCCGCGCAGGCCCACACCGCCCTGCACCGTGCCGTAGGAGCCCACGGAGAAGAAGGCCTCGCGCTGCGTGGTGTCGACGCTGGGGCGCTTGCTCAAGTAGTTCACCGCCGCGCCGATGGCGCCGTCGCCATACAGTACCGAAGCCGGGCCGCGCAGCACCTCGACCGACTCCATGGGCCAGGTCGAGAAGGGGTAGGTGATGGTGCCCGAGGCGACGATGAGGCGCGTGCCGTCCACCATCTGCGCCACCGAGTTGTGGCCGGCAAAGCCGCGCGCCACCAGGCTGGTGCCGCCGTTGCCCGGGGCCGGCGCCTCGGTGATGCCGGGCATGCGCACGGCCACGTCCTGCGCGCGCGTGAGGCTGCGCTCTGCCATGTCGGCCGCGCCCAGGCTGCTGACGCTGGCCGGGGTTTCGCGCGCGGTGAGGCCCAGGCGCGAGCCGGTGGCGCTGGGGGTGTCGAGCGAGAGGGTGCTGCCGGGCGCGGTCTGGGTGTCTGTGACCTGCACGGCAGGCAGCGAGATGGTGGTCTGGGCCTGGACAGCGGTCTGCGCGATGCAGGCCAGCACGGCCAGGGACAAGGGGGTGAGGTGTCGGCGCACGAAAGAAAAACTCCAAAGGCAAATACAGAAAACGCGAAACTGAGGACTGTGCTTTGCTGGATCACCCGGTGGGGTTCGCCCCGAAAGGCGGCAGCCGCGCGACGATGCCGCTCTTGAGGCGCGCGGGCCGCTCGTTGCGGTTGAGCATGCCGTCGCCGGTCCTGGCGTGCATGGCGCCGCACTCCAGCACATGGCGCGCAGTCTCTTCATCGGGCTGCAGGTCGCCAAAGACAAAGGTGTATTTGCCCGGTGCCTGGAAGGCCACCGAGCAGGCGCGCCCGCAGCTGCTCAGGCAGGCCACGCCGCGCACGCGCACCTGGGCCCAGGCGCCGGCATCGTCTTCGAGCTGCGCGGTCTGCACGGCCTCGAACAGCAGTTCGCCCGCAGTGGGCAGATCGCGCGAAGCACCGGCCGGGCGGCAGGTGGTGCAGACGATCACGTCGGTTGGGAATGGCATCGGGGATGCGGCTTCGGACATCAGGAAAAGCTCGTGTGCTAGGAAGAAAGGGGTTCTGGCATGCGGTGCTCCGCCTGCCAGCGCTGGGCCCAGCCGGCGCAGCGCCCTATGGGCCGCAGCGGGTCGTCGAAATCCACGACCACGACATGCGTGGCCGCAGTGGGTGCAGCAGGCTGCTCCAGCGTGCGCCCATCCGTCAGCAACCACAGGCATGACGGTGCGCCCGCGCCGCGCTGGCGCCGCGCCGTGCGCAGCAGGCGCTCGGCCTCGGCCAGGCCTGCGGCCAGGGGCGTGCCCCCACCGCCGCCCATCGGCCGCACGCGGGCCGTGCCGGAGGCGCGCGCTGGCCCGGGGGGCAGCAGCAAGGTCACCCCCTGGCCGCCAAAGCTGAGCAGCGCCACCTCGTCCCCGGCCCGCGCGGCCTGCTCGATCAGGCGCGCCGCATAGCCCTTGGCCCAGGCCAGGCGCCCGCCCTGGCGCATCGAGCCCGAGGTGTCGAGCGCGATCAGGTGCAGGCAGGGCGGCACGGCGCTGGCCGGTTGGCGGCGCAGGTGGGCCGCTTGCAGGCGTGCCGGCCCCTTGGCCACCAGCGTGGGCAGCCAGGCGATGCCCGCACCCTCGGGGTCGGCGGGCCGGGCCACCGGCTGCGGCGTGCGCAGCCAGGCATTGCGCGGGGCTTGCCACCGCCAGCCTGCGCTTGCCTTGGTTGAACCAGGTGGGCGCGGGCCGGGGTGGCTCAGGCTTTTTTTGGCGGCCATGCCCCCGTGCTGCGCACACGCGCCATGGCCTGCGGCTCGGGCGGCAGGGCGCCCCAGTCGCCCTCTGCCGTGTTCTGACCAGATGCTGCTGCGCCCTGCCCAGCTGCGGGAGAGCGCCTGGGTGCAGAAGAAGGCGGCGGCGCGGCGGCCGAAGCGGGGGCCGGGCCCGCAGCAGCAGCAGCATTCTCAGTACGGCGGTGCGCCAGCGCCAGTTCAGCCACGGCGTCCACATCCTGCACGCGCACGCTGCCGCGCTGCTCCAGCGCGGCCAGCGCACGCGCAGCGCGCAGCATCACCAGATCGGCGCGGATACCATCTACGCCGGCCTCCAGCGCCCGCTGCGCGGCGTGCTGCACCACCTCGTCGGTCCATGCCAGGCCCGCCAGGGCGGCGCGGGCGCGGGTTACCGATATCGCCAGCCCGGCCTGCGCAGCGGCATGCTGCGCCACCACGGCCTGTGGGTCCAGGTCAAAGGCCAGGCGCGCGCGCACGATGGCCTGGCGCACGGCAGGGTCCGTGGGGTTGGCCAGCGCCACCGACAGGCCGAAGCGGTCCAACAGCTGCGGGCGCAGTTCGCCCTCTTCGGGGTTCATGGTGCCCACCAGCACGAAGCGCGCGGCGTGCTGGTGCGACACACCGTCGCGCGCCACCGTGTTCACGCCGCTGGCGGCCACGTCGAGCAGCGAGTCCACCAGCGCATCGGGCAGCAGGTTGACCTCGTCCACATAGAGCACGCCGCCATGTGCACGCGCCACCAGCCCGGGCGCCAGGCGCACCTGGCCATCGCGCAGCACGTCTTCAATACTGAGCGTGCCCACCAGCTGCTCCAGGCTGGCCGCCAGCGGCAGGGTCACGAAGGGCGCATCGGGCAGCAGTGCAGCCAGTGCGCGCGCAGAGGTGGACTTGGCCGTGCCGCGCGGGCCGCTGATCAGCACCCCGCCCAGGCCGGGGTCGATGGCGGCCAGCAGCAGCGCCAGCTGCAGCGTGTCATGGCCCACCAGGGCGGTGAAAGGGAACACGGTGGAAGGCACGGGGGCCAGGGAAATGGTCGTCGTCATGGCAAAGGTCCTTCGCCCTGGGTTTCCAGGCGGTGTTCGAGCGCCAGCAGGTGCTGCTCGATGCGCTCGCGGTGCTCTCCGGGCTCGGCCCACAGGCCGCGCTGCATGGCTTCAAGCAGGCGCTCGCCCACGCTGCGCAGGGCCAGCGGGTTGTGTTGCTGCAGAAAGGCGCGCGTATCGTCGTCGTGTAGGTAGGCATCGGCCACCAGCGCGTACTGGTGGTCGGCGACCACGCCGGTGGTCGCGTCGAAGGCGAACAAATAGTCCACCGTCGCCGCGATCTCGAACGCGCCCTTGTAGCCGTGGCGCTTGACTCCATCGATCCACTTGGGGTTGACCGCGCGCGAGCGCACCACGCGCGCCAGTTCCTCGCCCAGCGTGCGGATGCGCGGCGCACCGGGCACGCTGAAATCGCCGTGGTACAGCGCGGCGGGCGCGCCGGCCAAGTGCTGCACGGCGGCGGCCATGCCGCCCTGGAACTGGTAGTAATCGTCCGAGTCGAGGATGTCGTGCTCGCGGTTGTCCTGGTTGTGCAGCACCGCGTCCACCGCGGCCAGGCGCTGCTCGAAAGCCGTGCGCGCGGCCTCGCCATGGCCGCCCTGGCCGTAGGCAAAGGCCCCTGCGCGCAGGTAGGCCTGGGCCAGGTCGTCGGCGGTGCTCCAGCGGCCACTGGCCATCACCTCCTGCAGGCCGGCGCCATAGCCGCCGGAGCGCGGACCGAACACGCGCCAGGTGGCGCGGCGCTCGGCGTCCTCGGCGGCCATACCCTGCGCCTGGGCTTGCGCGGCCTCGCGCCGCACGCGCACGCGGATGGGGTTCACGTCGTCGGGTTCGTCCTCTTCAGCGATGGCCGCGACCGCCCGCACAGCGGCATCGAACAGGTCGATCACACCCGGGAAGGCATCGCGAAAAAAACCCGACACGCGCAAGGTCACGTCGATGCGCGGGCGGTTGCGGATCGCCATGGGCAGCACCTCGATGTCCACCACGCGGTGGCTGCCCGGAGCCCATTTCGGGCGCACGCCCAGCAGGGCAAAGGCCTGGCCGATGTCTTCGCCGCCCGTGCGCATGGTGCTGGTGCCCCAGACCGACAGGCCCACCGCCGTGGGAAAGCTGCCATGGTCCTGCAGGTGCCGCTCCACCACGCGGTCCGCCGCCAGCGCGCCCATGCCATAGGCGGTGGGCGTGGGCACGGCGCGCGTGTCCACCGAATAGAAGTTGCGGCCCGTGGGCAGCACGTCGGGCCGACCGCGCGAGGGCGCACCGCTGGGCCCCGGGGGTACGAAGCGGCCGGCCAGGCCGCGCAGCAGTTGGCCCATCTCGTTGGCGCCGCAGGCATCGAGCCGGGGCGCCAGCACGGCGCGCATGCGCGCCAGCACCGCCGCGGCACCGGGCCACAGCGCGGCGTCGACAGGCACATCCTCAGCGCTCAGGTAGCGCTCGACGCACTGCGCAGCGAGCTTTTCGAGCCGCTCGCGCGTGTGGCCCACGTGGCGCCAGGGGTCGTCGCCCAGGGCCTGCAGTGCTGCGGGGCGCGGGCCGGTCCAGGGGGCGGCCCATTCGGGGTCCAGCGGGTCAAAATCGGCCAGGCCCAGGTCCTGGGCCAGCGCCACCAGCAGGCTGCCCTGCCCTGGCGCCACGCCCCCCGGAAAGCGCGCCAGCGCCACCAGGGTATCGGTGCGCTGGCGCCCCTTGGGCGAGCGGCCCAGAATGTGCAGGCCATCGCGGATCTGCGACTCCTTGATCTCGCAGAGGTAGGCATCCAGGCGCTGCAGCAGGGCCTCGCGCCCCGCATCGTCGGCCGGCGGGGCAAAGCCCAGCTCCTGGTGCAGGCGGTGCTGCAGCACCTGGTCGAGGATGCTCTGGCGCAGCAGCTTGGCGCGGCGCGGGTCGAGCGACAGGGCCTCGTAGTACTCGTCCATCGCGCGTTCGAGCTGCTGCAGCGGGCCGTAGGTCTCGGCCCGCGTGAGCGCGGGCATCAGGTGGTCGATGATGACGGCCTGTGTGCGGCGCTTGGCCTGGCTGCCCTCACCCGGGTCGTTGACGATGAAGGGGTACAGGTGCGGCAGCGGGCCCAGGATGGCATCGGGCCAGCAGTCGGCACCCAGCGCCACACTCTTGCCCGGCAGCCATTCGAGGTTGCCATGCTTGCCCACGTGTACCACGGCATCCACAGCGAACACGCGGCGCAGCCAGAAGTAGAAGGCCAGGTAGCCGTGCGTTGGCACCAGGTCGGCATCGTGGTAGGTGGCCACCAGGTCCAGGTCGCGCCCGCGCGCAGGCTGTATGCCCACGAAGATGTTGCCCAGGCGCACGCCCGGCACCATGAAGCGGCCGCTGCGCACCATGGGGTCCAGCGCGGGCGGGCCCCACAGCGCATTCACCGCCTGCTGGTTGTCGGCGGACAGCGCGGCAAAGTCGGCCAGGTAGTCCTCCATCGCCAGGCTCTGCCCGGCGGGGCGGTCGGGGTTGGCATCGAGGTTGTTGGTGACGCCGTCCACCAGTTGAGCGATCAGCGCGTCACCGCTCGCAGGCAGCTCGCCCGTGGTGTAGCCGGCGTCGCGCAACGCTTTCAGGATGAGCACGGTGGAGGCCGGCGTGTCCAGCCCCACGCCATTGGCCAGGCGCGCATCGTCGTTGGGGTAGTTGGCCAGAATCAGCGCCACACGCTTGCCCACCTGCGGCTTGCTGCGCAGCGCGCACCAGCGGCGCGCGAGCTCCGCCACGAAGGCGATGCGCCCGTGCTCGGGCTGGTAGCGCACCACGTCGACCTCGGTGCGCTCGCAGCGCCAGGCCAGGCCCTTGAAGCTGATGGCGCGCGCGCCAATGCGCCCGTCCACCTCGGGCAGCACCACCTGCATGGCCAGGTCGCGTGGGGCCAGACCATGCGGGTCGGCTTGCCACTGCTCCTGCGAGCAGCCGGCCGTGATGAGCTGCAGCACCGGGGCATCGCCCGCCAGGGCGACGGACGGCGCCTCCTCGCTGCCGTCGATGGAGGCCACGGCGAAGCTCGTGGCATTGAGCACCACGGCCACGCCCTGCTCTGCCGCGAGGGCCTGCAGCGTGGCCAGGCTCTCGGGGTTCTTGAGCGAATCGACCGCCACGGCCAGGGTGTTGAGGCCGGCCGCTGCCAGCGCCGCCTGCACGGCATCGAACACCGCCGTGTTGCCCGACTGCAGGTGGGCGCGGTAGAACACCAGCATCACCACCGGTGCCCCGGGCATCCAGGGTGCGGCTTGCGTGGGGGTGTAAGGCATCACGGGCGGCAAGGGCCTGGGTGCGGGCGGGCGGGGCCCGATGCCGAAGGCCGCATGGCCGATGAGCCCGAAGAAGGCCAGCGCGTTCTCACGCCCGCCCTCGCGCAGGCAGCGCCACAGCTGGTGGCAATCGGCCGGGCTGGCGGTGCTGCGCATCAGCAGTTGCGGGTCTTCGACGTTGTCGCCCGAAAACAGGGCCAGCCATTGGCCGTTGCGGCCCGCCAGCGCTACCGCCTGCTCCACCACATAGGCCCAGTCGCTGGGACTGCCCAGGTGGTCGATGACGACCACGCGCGCGTGGCGCAGCACGTCGTCCACGTACATGTCGGTGGACGCGGGCTGGCGCAGCCACATCAGGTTGGCCAGGCGCACGCGCGGGAAGTCGTCGCCCAGGCTGGCGGCCGCATCGGACAGCAGCGACAGCGTGGTGTCGGCCGCGCTCAGGATGACGATGTCGCCCGGCGTCTGCTCCACGCGCACCAGGCCCTGGCCACCGTCTTCGACGTAGCCACCGGGGCGTGTGGACAGCAGATGCATGCGGCGGGCCTCAGGCGGCGACTGCCGAGAGGGCCGACTGCACCTCGGCCTGCAGGGCCGCAGCGTCCAGGTGGTCGCCGATCACCACCAGGCGCGTCGTGCGATTGTCGTCGGCGCGCCAGGCGCGGTCGAAATGGCTGTCGAAGCGCTGGCCCACGCCCTGCACCACCAGGCGCATGGCCGCGCCCGGCAGCGCCACAAAGCCCTTGATGCGGTAGATCTCGTGCCGCTGCACCAGGGCGACGAGGGCCTCCACCAGGCGGCCGCGGTCGGCCACGTCGAGGGTGATCTGGACCGACTCGAACTCGTCGTGGTCGTGGTCCTCCTCCTCGTCATGGTGGGTCTTGCGCGCGTCGATCACGTCTTCCACCGCGTTGCCCAGGCCCAGCAACACGCCGGGGTCGATGCGGCCGTGCTGGGCGTGCACGAACTTCACGCCGGGCAGGGTCTCGCCGCGCACGATGGCTTCCACCTGGGCCAGGGCCTCGGCTGTCAGGCCGTCGGTCTTGTGCAGCACCACCAGGTCGGCGGTGGCGAGCTGGTCCTCAAACAGCTCGTGCAGGGGCGATTCGTGGTCCAGGTTCTCGTCGGCGCGGCGCTGGGCGTCCACGGCCACCGGGTCATCAGCGAACTGGCCGGCGGCCACGGCAGGCGCATCCACCACGGTGATCACCGAATCCACCGTGAACACATTGCGCAGCGCCGGCCACTGGAAGGCCTGCACCAGCGGCTTGGGCAGCGCCAGGCCCGAGGTCTCGATCACCAGGTGGTCGATCTGGTCGCGGCGCGCGGCCAACTGCTCCATCACGGGTGCGAACTCTTCCTGCACGGTGCAGCACAGGCAGCCGTTGGCCAGTTCGAACAACTGGCCGTTCTCCACGCCGTTCTCGTCGCAGCCGATGCCGCAGCTGCGCAGCAGTTCGCCGTCGATACCCAGCTCGCCGAACTCGTTGACGATGACGGCAATGCGCTTGCCCTGCGCGTTGGTCAGCAGGTGGCGCAGCAGCGTGGTCTTGCCGCTGCCCAGGAAGCCGGTGACGATGGTGGCGGGAATCTTGTTCACTTGCATGGAAGGAGTCTCCAGTCAGAAAAATCAGTGTGAAAACTGCGGATCAGCGCAGCACTTGAGGGAGGCCGGTGAGGCAATCGACCAGCATGTGCGCCGCCTCGCCCAGGCGCGGGCCGGGGCGCGAGAGCAGGTCCATGCGCTCGGCGTCGAGCTGGCAGACCTGGTGCTGGCGCAGCGCCTTCATGCCCGACCAGCCGGGCCGCTCGGCCAGGTTCATGAGCGAGGCCGCCGGGCCGATGACCAGGTCGGGGGCGCCGCGCACCACCATCTCGGAGTTGACGCGCGGGAACAGCCCCATGTCCCCCGGCACGATGTTCACGAGGCCCAGGCGCGCAATGGTCTCGCCAATGAAGCTCGACGCACTGGCCGCCGTGGGCCCCACGCCCACCTCGACATACACGCTGCGCCCGCGCAGGTGCGCCGGCATGCGCCGCGCCGCGGCGTCGAGCTCGCGCTCGATGCGCGCCACCAGCTCGGCCGCGCGCGCCGATTCGCCCAGCGACTGGCCCACGCTGACAAGCATGCGCTTGAGGTCGGCATGCGTGCGCGCGTCGAACACCTGCACCGGCACGCCCAGCGCGGCCAGGCGCTCGCCCGCGCGGCTGCGCGGGCCCAGCAGCACCATGTCGGGCCTGAGGGCCACGATGCGCTCGATCTGCGCATCCTGCAGGCCGCCCACCTTGGGCAGCTTGGCCACGGTTCCGGGCCAGCTCGAATAGCGGTCGGTGCCCACCAGCTCGGCGCAATGGCCCAGGGCGCAGACGGCCTCGGTGAGAGACGGCGACATCGTGACGATGCGGTGCTGCTGGGCCTGCGCCATGGGCGCAGCCAGGCCGCCCAGCAGGCCAAGCATGGCCAGCGCCGGCACCGTGGGGTGCAGGCGGGTGCGGGCCAATGGCATGGACAAGGAGGGGGTCATCAGTCCTCGATTCCCCGTTGCGCGGGCACACCGGCCTTGAAGTGGTGCTTGACGAGGGTCATCTCGGTCACCGTGTCGGCCAGTTCGATCAGCTCGGCCGGCGCATTGCGGCCGGTGAGCACCACGTGCACATGCGGCGGGCGCTCGCGCAGGCAGGTGAGGATGGTCTCCAGCGGGATCCAGCCGTAGCGCAGGGGGTACATGATCTCGTCGAGCACCACGAGGAAGTGCTCGCCCGCACGGATGGTGGCTTCGGCCTTGGCCCAGCCGTCCAGGGCCAGCTGCGCGGAGTGGTCCAGGTCACGGCTCTTCCAACTGAAGCCGTCGCCCAGGCCTTCGATGGGGATGCCCAGTTGTTCGAACAGGCGGTGTTCGCCGAACCTCGCTGTGGGGACTTTCATGAACTGGTAGATCTTGACGGGCTTGCCTCTTCCATGCGCTCGGATGGCGAGGCCAAAGGCGGCGGTGCTTTTGCCTTTGCCGGTGCCGGTGTGGACCAAGACAAGCCCTCGGCGTTCGCCTTGGGGTTTGGGGGTGTCGCGGAGGATGGGGGGAGATTCGATTTGCATTTTTTCTTCAAGACCTGAGGCGGTGCTTGCTTCTGTTGTTGTCTTGAGGGCGGAGGCCGGGATGTGCGCCCGGCGGCGCACCTTCTTTCTTTTGCGTCGCCAAAAGAAAGAAGGCAAAGAAAAGGCGACCCCCAGTCTGCGTCCCCCATCGCCCTGGCGGGCGATGGGGGCAGCCTGCGATGCTCGGATCTGGGGTGGGCGTCGATGAACTCGCTGCGTTCTTCGAACTCCGCTCAAACAGCATCGACGAGCCAGACCACGAAGTGCATGTGTCCTTCGGCACATGCACCCACCCCAGCTCCTGCGCTTCTCGGCGCAGCCAGAAGGGGTAGGGAGCGGGGTCAAAGACGGCTGCTGCTTCGCAGCTACGCCTGGGGTCGGTTACGCGCTGCGCGCTGCCGACGAAACTGGCACGACCTCTGCGCCCAGGCCGAAGCGCAGCAAGGCAGTTCAGGCCGAGCGAAGCAATGGCCCGAGTGGAGCCCGCTCCCCCGCCCCTTCTGACCGTGCCGAGAAGCGCAGGGCCTGGGGTGGGTGCGTGTGCCGAAGGACACACGCACTTCGTGATCTGGCTTGCCGCAGCTGTTTGAGCGGAGTTCGCCCGAAGGGGGAACGCAGCGAGTTCTGCGGCACCACCCCAGGACCGAGCATCGCAGGTTGCCCCACTCGCCCAACGGGCGAGTGGGGACACGGGCAGCGGGGTCGCCTTTCTTTTGGGTACTTTTCTTTGGCGAAGCAAAGAGCAAGTACCTCGGCCGCCGGGCCGAGACCCGGCCTCCGTCCCAGGCAGGAAAACAGAAGTACCCACAGCCAACGACGCCAACAAAAGACTCAAGCCGCCTGGTGCAACCGACGCTCAACGAAAGAAGAGCCTTCAAGACGACGCAACGCCTTGGCAGCCGCCAACACACCCAAATCCACCAGAGGCTCCAACAACACCACCGCCATGTACGCAGCGCCAAACGTGGCAATGCTCTCCAGATTCGCAGACCCCACACCCGCACCATAGATAGCCCAGAACGCCACCCACATCACGATCCCGCCCTGATAAGCCACAGACAGCTTGAACGTCTGCGCATACGTCATGTCCACATACGCCATGCTCTCCGGCACGATGCGCTTGGCCAGCGCCGCCGTGGCGAACAACGGCACCAGCAAGGTCGTGACGTTCATCCCGTACTGCGGCAGATCCTGCTGCGCAAAGAACACGCTCTGGATCAACAGGCCAGCCGCCAGGCCGATGCACGCAGGCGCAGCACCGAACAGCAGCAGCAAGGTCGTACCCAGAATCAGATGCACCTCGGACACGCCCACCGGATGGTGCGGCAGCAGCTCGAAGAACGCGAACACCAGCGCCGTGGTAATGATCGAGCGCAACAGCAGCGCCACGGGCCCCTCCTTCTTCACCATGTCGACCGCCAGCTTGCTGGCGTACAACAAAGCCGTCGCGCCCGTGGCGTAGCTCAGGAAGATCTTGGTGGTGTCCACCAGTCCAGGTTCGATGTGCATGGCACGGCTCCTTGGTTAAATACAGAAAGAAAGAAAGAAAAACAAAAACGGATCAGCGCGGCAAGGCCACCCACTGCCCGAGCAATTCATGCACCGCAATGCGGTGGTCGAACACCGCCTCCAGCGCGCGGTGCGTCACCGCGTCGTTGCAGCCACCCTGGTGCGTGACACGGCCCTGGGCCATCACCACCAGGTCATCGGCATGCAGGGCCAGCGAGATCTCGTGCAGCACGCTGACCACCGTGGCCCCGCCGGCCACCAGGGCGCGCACGGTATGCAGCCAGTCGGTCTGGTGTGGCGGATCGAGGTTGGCCAGGGGTTCGTCCATCAGCAGCACCTGGGCCTGCACGGCCAGGGCGCGGGCCAGCAGCACGCGCTGGCGCTCGCCGCCCGAGAGCTGCGACAGGGGGCGGTCGCGCCAGTCCCAGGCCTGCGTGGTGCGCAGGGCCTGCTCCACGGCGGCATGGTCGGCGGGCGATGGCGGGGCCAGCCAGGGCTGGTGCGGCAGCCGGCCGAGCATGGCCACGTCGTAGCTGGTCAAATCGTCGGCCGAGCCCTCGTTCTGCCCCAGCCAGGACAGCTGGCGTGCACGTTCGCGCGCCGGCACCTGGGTGAGCATGCGGCCGAGCAGCGCCACCTGGCCGTCGACCTGGTGGCGCGGCAGCAGGCCGGCCAGCACCTTGAGCAGGGTGGACTTGCCCGCGCCGTTGGGGCCGACGATGCTGGTCCAGCGGCCCTCGGGCAGGTGCAGGTCGATGCCGTGCAGCACCTCGACCCCGCCCACGCGCGCGGTGATGTGGTGGGCGCTGAGCGCGATGCCCTTCACAGGCCGCCCCCGTGCGCGGTGCGCCGGTGCATCAGCCACAGCAGGTAGGTGCCGCCCAGGGCTGCGGTGAGCACGCCCACGGGCAGCTCCTGCGGCGCCAGCATCCAGCGCGCGAGGATGTCGGCCGCCAGCAGCAGCACCGCACCCATGAGGCTCGATAGCAGGATGTGCCGCTCGTGCGTGACGCGCACGATGGAGCGCACCAGGTGCGGCGCGGCCAGGCCGACAAAGGCAATGAGCCCAGTCTGCGCCACGGCCGTGCCGGTGGCCAGCGCCATGGCGGCCACCAGGCCGGCGCGCATGGGGCCGAGCGGCAGGCCCAGGCTGGCGGCCGTGGCCTCGCCCAGGGTCAGGCCGTCGAGCGCGCGCGCCAGCACCCAGGCCAGCAGCGCGCACAGCGCCCAGGCCGCGCCCATCAGCACGCAGGCGATCCAGCCGACGAACGCCGTGCTGCCCAGGATGAAGGCCTGCATGGCCTGCAGGATGTCGGGCGAAGCCAGTTCCACCAGGTCGCGCAGGGCGCCCAGCACCACGCCCACGATGACGCCGGCCAGCAGCAGGCGCAGCGTGTGCTGCACGCCGCGCGCCAGCAGCAGGGTCAGCACCACGGCCCCCGCCGCACCGAGAAAGGCCATGCCCGTGATGCCGATGCGCGCGATCCACTGCGCCGCCACGGGCGAGACGCCAAACATCGCCATGGCCACCGCGCCGCCCAGGGCCGCGCCCGATGCGCTGCCCAGCAGGTAGGGGTCGGCCAGGGGGTTGCGGAACAGGCCCTGCGCCACCGCGCCAGCCAGGCCCAGCAGCGCACCGGCCAGCCAGGCGCCCAGGGTCCGCGGCAGGCGGATGTCCCAGACGATCTGGCGCGCCACCGGGTCGTCACCCATGTGCGTGAGGCTCTCCAGCCCGGTGCTGCCCACGGCGGTGCCCAGCACCAGCAGCAGCACGCTGGCCAGGCCCAGCCACAGCACGCACCAGGCGGCGCGGCGTCGGCCGGCAGCCGAGGGCATCAAGGTCTTCTCGGCAGTCATCGCGCTTTTTCCGTCAGGCAGCGCGCCATGATGCGCGCGGCCTCGGCCATGCGCGGGCCGGGGCGCACCACCACCTCGGCATCGCCGGGGCCGAACACGCACACTCGGTTCTCGCGCACCGCGCGCATGGTGGCCCAGCCGGGGTACGGCACCATGCTCTGCATGCTGCTGTTGCCGATCATCAGCACATCGGGGTTGGCGCGCACGACGTACTCGGGGTTCAGCCGGGGGAAGGGGCCCAGCGACGCGGGCACCACGTTGCGCACGCCCAGGCGCGTAAGCGATTCGCCGATGAAGGAGGCCTCGCTGGCCGCATACGGCCCGCGGCTCACCTCGAAATACACGCGCGTGCCACGCGCCTTGGGCGGCAGCGACTGAGCTGCCGCCCGCACGGCGGCGTCGATCACGCGCCACAGGCGGTCGGCACCTTCGGCCTGGGGCACGCCCAGCACCTGGCCCACCACGCCAAGCACGCGGCGCACGTCGGCATGGGTCTTGGGCTCCAGCACCACGACCTTGAGTCCCAGGGCTTCGAGCCGGTCGCTGGCGCGCGAGCTGGCCGCGAGCAGCACCACATCGGGCTTCACGGCCACGATGGCCTCGATGCTCGGATCGATCCCGCCGCCCAGTTTGGGCAGCCGGGCCACCGATTCGGGCCAGTTGGAA
The DNA here is from genome assembly GCF_059423865.1 of Acidovorax sp. GW458-11-26-14-TSB4. Lineage (NCBI taxonomy): Bacteria > Pseudomonadati > Pseudomonadota > Betaproteobacteria > Burkholderiales > Comamonadaceae > Acidovorax > Acidovorax sp. GW458-11-26-14-TSB4. The sequence goes on along the minus strand of NZ_JBWKYR010000024.1, from coordinate 34,759 downwards.
TACCGGTCCACCCCCACCAGGCGGTGGCACTGGTCGAGCTCGCAGACGCTCTCGGTCAGCGAGGGCAGCAGCGAGACGATGCGCTGCGGCGGCTGGGGCAGCACGACCACGCGGCCCCGGTCGTCCTTGACCTGCACGGGCTCGGCACGCGCGAGGCCTGCCATCACCAACAGCAGCACCAGGAGGATGGCGATCACCCAGAGGATGCGGCGCACAGGGGTCGGCGTCGGCTCCATCAGCGCGGCTCCTTCAGGGTCAGCGGCAGCCCGGCTGCCATCAGGGTCACGCGCGGGCAGACTGCCGCCACGCACTGGTTGAGCACACCCAGCGCATCAACGAAGGCGCGCACCTCGCGCCCCAGGGGAATGACCCCCAGGCCGATTTCGTTGCCCACCAGAACAACGGGGCCGGGGGCTTCCTGCATTGCGGTGATGAAATCCTGGCGCTGTGCGGCCCAGGCCTGCGCCAGAGCTTCGCGTTCCTGCGCGTCCATGGCCTCCGCTCCGACCGGCATGGTCCAGTTGGTGAGCCACAGGGTCAGGCAGTCGACCACGATCAAGGTTTGCTCACGGCTGCGCTCGCGCAGCGCAGCCGCCAGGTCGCGCGGTTCCTCCAGCGTGGCGAGGCCGGGCACGCGCTCGGCGCGCTCGCGCTGGTGGCGTGCGATGCGCCCCTGCATCTCGTCATCCCAGGCCTGCCCAGTGGCGATGAGCACCGCCCCATGGTCCGGCGACTGCGCCAGCCAATCGCGCGCGATCAACTCGGCACGGCGCGACTTGCCGCTTTTTTGACCGCCCAGGATCAGTTCGGAAACGATGGCGCTCATGCTGCGGCACCCTCCCCGCCCAGCAGGTGTACGACGGCCGCAGGCGCTGATGGAAACCAGGCATGGAAATAGCTCGCGTGGATGCTGCCGTGGCGGTACAAGGCCTCGCCGGCATCCGGCGCGGGCACGGCATCCGGGCGCGCGGTGCGCCCCACGACTTGCGCCGTGCTCTGCGCGGTGGAGTAATGAAAAGTGTGGCCGCGCAGCGTGTGGCCCGCCACCATGAGCTGCTGCGGCCCCAGCGCGGCCAGGCGCTTGTGCATGGCCACGCGGCCGGGCAGCAGGCCCCACAGCGGCTGCGTGTTGCCGTCGGCCAGGGTGATCGATTCGAACAAGGACATCATGCCGCCGCATTCTGCCCACAGCGCCTTGCCCGCCGAGGCGTGTGCACGCAGGCTGGCCTGCATGGCGGTGTTGGCCCCGATGCGGGCGGCATGCAGCTCGGGGTAGCCGCCGGGCAGCCACACCGCATCGCAGGCGGGCAGCGCTGCATCGTGCAAGGGAGAGAAGAACACCACCTGGGCGCCCATCTGCGTGAGGCACTGCAGGTTGGCGCTGTAGAGGAAGCAAAAGGCCTCGTCGCGGCCCACGGCCACGGTGCGGCCGGCGAGCAGTGGCGCAACAGGGGTGGGCGATGCGGGCGCAGGGAAATCCACCGCCCAGCGCTGCAGATCGTCCAGGCCCATCTGCCCGAGGGGCGTGGCGGCCAGCGCATCGGCCGCGGCGTCCAGGCGCTGCAGGGCATCGCCCAGTTCGTGCGCCACCACCAGGCCCAGGTGGCGTTCGGGCAGCAGCGGGGCCGATGCCTTGGCCGCGACATCACCAGGAGCCACACGCGCCAACGCGCCCATCCAGTCGGCAGCGTCCTGCAAGCCTTCACGCAGCATCTGTGCATGCCGCTCCGATCCCACGCGGTTGGCCAGCACACCGGCCCAGGGCATGTTCGCGCGGTAATGGCGCAGGCCGAAGGCCAGCGCACCGAAGGTGCCGGCCATGGCCGAGGCATCGACCACGGCGAGCACGGGCACGCCGAAGCGCTGCGCCAGGTCGGCCGCGCTCGGCGTGCCGTCGAACAGGCCCATGACGCCTTCGATGAGGACCAGGTCGCTCTCACGCGCAGCCTCGTGCAATCGCTGTGTGCAATCGGCCTCGCCGTTCATCCACAGGTCGAGCTGGTCCACCGGCGCGCCGCTGGCCAGTTGGTGCCAGTGCGGGTCGAGAAAATCCGGCCCGCACTTGAACACCCGCACCCGCCGGCCCTGGCGCGCATGCAGGCGCGCCAGGGCCGCGGTGACGGTGGTCTTGCCCTGGCCCGATGCCGGGGCGGCGATCAATATCGCCGGACAGCGTGCCAGGGTGACCATCTCGTTGCCACTCTCCCCTTCCCTCTCACTTACTCGCTTGCTTATTTCGGTGCCCACTTCACGCCCAGGTAAGCCACACGGCCTGGCGTGGCATAGGTGCGGGCCAGTTCGTACTGCTTGTCGGCCGCGTTGTCGAGGCGCGCCACCAGCGTGAAGTCGCGCGCGATGCGCGTGCTGGCGTACAGGTTCACCAGCGCATAGCCGCCCAGGTTGAGCGTGTTGGCGGCGTTGTCGAAGCGGCGGCCCGAGGCCTGCACTTCGGCGCCCACCGTCCAGCCGGCCAGTTGCGTGTCGGCGCCCAGGGTGCCGTGGCGCTTGGCGCGGCGCGCCAGCATCTTGCCGGTGGCCAGGTCACGCGGGTTCTGCAGGTCCAGCGAGCCGCGCAGCTGCACGCTGCCCAGCCGGTAGGAGCCGGCGAAGGTCACGCCCTTGTACTCGGCGCGTGCGACGTTGGCGTAGCAGCCCAAGCTCGACGGGCAGGGGCCTGCCGCGCCGAAGACGATCAGGTCCTCCACGCGGTTGCGGTAGGCCGTCACAGAGAAGCTGCTCGATCCCTGCGCCCAGCGCAGGCCCAGCTCGGCATTGCGGCTGCTTTCGGGGTTCAGGCGGCCCGTGCCGTACTCGCTGAAGCGGTGGTACAGCGTGGGGGCGCGGAAGGCCGTGCCCACCGAGGCCGTGGCGCGCCACTGCGGGGCGAAGCTGAAGCCATAGGCCAGGCTGCCCGTGCCCTTGCCGCCGAACTCGCTGTCCGAGTCGTGGCGCACATTGGCCTGCAGCGTGTGGGCACCGGCGGTGTAGCCATAGCCCAGGGCCAATGCGTCCTGCGAGCGCTTGCGGTCGATGGGGGCGTTCTCCAGCCGGTCTTCGCGGCGCTCCAGCGCGGCCGTCAGCAGGTGCGGGCCCTGGCGCCATTCGTTTTGGAACAGGTAGCCGCGCAGGCGTGTCTCGGTCAGGTAGGGCGAGGGGCGGGTTTCGTACTGGTCGCGCGAATCGGTGACCTGCACGCGCGTCTTGTACGCAGTGCTCCACTGCGCCTGCCAGTTCAGGCCCAGGGCATGCAGCTTGCGCAGGTTGCGGTCGTCGGCCGTGGGGCTGGTGTCGTAGCCGCTGTCCATGTCGTTGCTGAGCAACGTGGCTTCGAGCCGGTGCGCGGCGTTGAGCTGCAGGCCCACGCGGGCGTTGGCCGAGGTGCTGTCGTAGCCGTCGCGGTCGGGGTTGGCCGTGGCGGTGGTGCGCGCGTTGAAGCCCTTGCTCTCCTCGCGCGCAATGCCGAAGGCATAGTCGATGGTGCCGCTGGCACCGCTCACGCCGGCCTCAACCTTGGTGGTGCGGTGGCTGCCGATGCCGACGCCCACATAGGGCGCCACACCCTGCTCGCCGCGCTTGGTGAAGATCTGCACCACGCCGCCCATGGCGTCGGAGCCGTAGACCGCGCCGGCCGGGCCGCGCAGCACTTCGATGCGGTCGATCTGCGCCAGCGGCACCGACTCCCACGCGGCGCCGCCGGTGGATTGCGAGTCGATGCGCACGCCATCGATGTAGACGGCCGTGAAGCGCGACTCGGCACCGCGCAGGAACACGCTGGTGGTGGTGCCCGGGCCGCCGTTGCGCGAGATCTCGATGCCCGGCACGCGCGCCAGCACGTCGGCCAGGCCGGTGGCGCCGCTGGTCTCGATGGTCTCGCGGTCGATCACGGTGACGTCGGCCACCAGATCGGACAGGGGCTGGGGCGTGCGCGTGGCGGTCACCACGGTCTCGGCCATGGAGGGTGCGCGCAGGTTCTGCGCGATCAGGATGGGCGTGGAACCGTTCTGCTGGGCCTGGGCGGCGCAGGCGCCGAGCACGGCCAGGGACACGAGCGCAGGGCGCAGGCACAGGGACGCGGCAATGCGCGCACGGGGGGTACGGATCTTCATGGGGCGGATCATCGGCAAGCAAAAAACCCGTGCCGGCCTCCCGCCAGCGAAATGGGTGATACGGCTGCGCGCAATCCCTTTCAGGACGCACACAGCCACCGTGTTGGCCGGTATCCGGGCTGGCGGAACACTCCCCAACGCCTTCCCAGGTGCTTGTTCAAGGCACCCAGTGGCATGTGGCTGGAGAGAGAAGCCCGAAGGCTTCGTCCGCTGACCGTTGCGGGGGCAGCGCAGGCTCGGCGCGCCATGCGTGGCGCCACCTCCCTGCTTCCCGTTGAACTGCGGCATGTGAACCACACCGCGAGCACCAACAGGGTGATTTTACGACCGATTACAACCCGCCGTCCTACAATCGGTGGCTGTATGGCAACAACACCATCGACCACCGACCAGATCGCCGAGCGCGTGGAGCGGCTCCTGGTGCGCCACGCCGAACTGCAGCGCACCAATGCCCTGCTGTCCGAGCAAGTGGCCGCACTCACCCAGGAGCGCGACTCCCTCAAGTCCCGACTTTCCGCCGCGCGCTCGCGCGTGGACGCCCTGCTAGAGCGCCTGCCCCAGGCCCCTCCCGCGAAAGACGCCGCATGAAGCAAATCGAGGTGCAGATCCTGCAGCAAAGCTACCTGCTCAGTTGCCCCGAGGGGCACGAGAGCCGATTGCTCGATGCCGTGGAGCGCGTGGACACTGCCATGACGCGCATCCGCGATGCCGGCAAGGTGCGTGCGCGCGAGCGCATAGCCGTGCTGGCCGCGCTGAACCTCGCTTTCGAGATCGCCGACCGCGAGGCCGCCGACATGGCCGCTGCAGCGGACCAGCCCCACCCCGTGCCCATGGCCACGCCCGTGGCGGTGGGCGACGACATTCCCCCGCCACCGCCACGCCGCGGTGGCCCCGGCGTGCAGGAGTCGCTGCTGCCACCCGACGCCGACGAACTGCAGCGCCTGCAAGGCCTGGTGCAGCGCCTGGACCAGGCCCTGGGCGAGGACGGGCGGCTGCTGTAAAAGCCAGTCCGGGCCGTGGGCTATCAATGGCCTACAAATCAGAGATTTCTTTACATCGCCGACGACTTTCAGGGGCTTTCGGAGCCCCTACAATGAAGGTGTCTGCGGTGCCGCCGGGTTTTATATTTCCTTGAACCAATGCTCTCTGAGCACGGGCTTGGTACATCGCCAGGGGAGCGTGATCGTCTCGCGTCAGATGAACCCAACGCCTGGCTGCCCTCGCCCACCTGAACCCCCGGTTCAGGATGACAGGCCCGGTAGCAAATACCGCAGACACCTCTACCCAAAGGCTGCCGGAGTGACCCGGCAGCCTTTTTCTTTGGGCCTCCGGTATGCTGCAAGCACCACCCGAGCCTTTGTCATGCGCGCCTGCATCCGCCTTTGCCTTGCCCTGTGCTGCGCCCTGCCAGCGCTGTGGGCGCCGCCAGCCGGCGCGCAAACAGGCAAAGCCGGGCCACGCCAGCACGCCACCCTGTACGACGCCGCCGTGTTCAACGACCGCGCCGCCGTCGAGGCCTTTCTGGCGCGCGACCCGGCCAGCGTGAACCGGGGCGACCAATGGGGTTTCACACCGCTGCACGGCGTGGCTGGCGAAGAGCACACGGCCATGGCCCGCCTTCTGATCGCGCGCGGCGCCCACGTGAATGCCGCCAACGGCGAAGGCACCACGCCGCTGCATCTGGCGGCATCGCCCGGGATGGCCAAGCTGCTGGTCGATGCAGGGGCGAACATCCAAGCCCGCGACCACGGCGGCAACTCCCCGCTGCACGCCGCGACCGAGCACCCCGAGATGCAGGACGTGATGGCCCAGTTGCTCAGGATGAAGGCCGACGCCAATGCACGCAACCAGGCGGGCAAGACCCCGCTGGACATCGCCACCGCACGCGATGAGCCCGGCAAGGCGGCCCTGCTCAAGCGCTACGGCGCGCGCCGCGGAAACACGCCCTAGACTCCGCTCGAAGCCGCCCTGGGGCTGCACTGCGCAAGGCGCGCGCACCAAGCGCCGCACGACCCCGCGCACTACAATGCCTGCGCCCTCTGCAGCGCGTCGCGGCCCATACCAAACCCCATCCCCTCCCCATGCTCGACCCCCTCCTGATTGTTGAACTCGGTGTTCTTGGCCTGTGCACGGGCTTTCTCGCGGGGCTGCTGGGCATTGGCGGCGGCATGCTGATGGTGCCGTTTCTCACCTACATCCTGGGCGCGCGCCAGGTGGCGCCGGAACTGGCCGTGAAGATGGCCATCGCCACCTCGATGGCGACCATCGTCTTCACCTCCGTCTCCAGCGTGCGTGCGCACCACCAGCGTGGCGCCGTGCGCTGGGACATCGTGCAGCGCCTGGCGCCGGGCATCGTGATCGGCGGCTTTGCGGCCAGCCTGGGCGTGTTCGCGCTGCTCAAGGGCTCGGCGCTGGCGATCTTCTTCGCGCTGTTCGTGAGCTTCTCTGCCTCGCAGATGCTGCTGGACAGAAAGCCCGCACCCTCGCGGCAGATGCCGGGCACGGCAGGGCAACTCGCCGCCGGCGGCGTGATCGGCTTTCTCTCGGGCCTGGTGGGCGCGGGCGGCGGCTTTGTCAGCGTGCCCTTCATGACCTGGTGCAACGTGACCATCCACAACGCGGTGGCCACCAGCGCGGCGCTGGGCTTTCCGATCGCACTGGCCAACGTGGTGGGCTACGCGGTCAGCGGCCAGTCGGTGCAGAACCTGCCGCCGGCCTCGCTGGGCTACATCTGGCTGCCGGGCCTGGCCGTGATCGCCGTGTGCAGCGTGCTCACCGCGCCGCTGGGTGCCAAGGCCGCGCACAAGCTGCCGGTCAAACAGCTCAAGCGCGTGTTCGCCAGCCTTCTCTTCTGTCTGGCGGCCTACATGCTTTACAAGGGCATCACGAGCATCTGATGCCGCAAGCCGGAGGAATTGGCTCAGTCTTGCGGCCCGGGGGCAGGCCTGGCGACCACCGGCTGCGGTGCCGGTACTCCGGGTGGTGAAGCCACCGGCCGGCCCAGCAGGCGGCGGAAGTCCTCGGCCGGCAGGCCGGGCGCGCACAGAAAGCCCTGGTAATGATCGCACTGCATCTGCGCCAGCACGGCGCGCTGCACTTCGGTCTCCACCCCTTCGGCCACCACCTCGATGCGCATGGCGCGGCCCATGCTGATGATGGCGCTGACGATGGCGCGGTCGCCATCATCGTCGGGCAGGCCGCGCACGAAGGACTGGTCCACCTTGAGCTTGTGGATGGGCAGCTTCTTGAGGTAGGCCAGGCTCGAATAGCCGGTGCCGAAGTCGTCGATGGCCAGGCTTACGCCCAGGCGCGCCAGCTCGTGCAGGCGCTGCTCCATCTCGGCAGCATCCTGCAGCAGGATGGTCTCGGTCAGCTCCAGTTCCAGCAAGGTGGGCGGCAACTGGTGCACGGCCAGCAGGCGCGTGAGCCGGTCCACGAAGTCGGGCTGGCGGAATTCGAGCGCCGAGACATTGACCGACACCACGATGGGATGGCCGCCGTGGATCCAGGCCGCGGCCTCGCGCACCGCCTGCTCCATCACCCAGGCGCCCAGCGTGACGATGTAGCCCGATTCTTCGGCCAGCGGGATGAACATGCCGGGAGAGACCGGGCCGAACTCCGGGTCGGTCCAGCGGATCAGGGCCTCGGCACCGGTGATGGCGCCGGTCTCCATGCTCACCTGGGGCTGGTAGTGCACGGCCATGCGCTGCTCGCCCAGGGCCTGGCGCATGGCGTGCTCCAGCTTCATGCGCGAAAGCAGGTTGGCGTTCATCTGCGGCTGGTAGAAGCCGTAGCTGCCCCGGCCGCGCTCCTTGACCTGGTACATGGCCGTGTCGGCCTGCTTGATGAGTTCGTCCAGCGTGGCGCCGTCCTGCGGGTACAGCGCCATGCCGATGCTGCACTGGATCGAAAAGCCCATGCTGTCGAGCGTGAACGGGCGCAGCATCTCGTCGAGGATGCGCCGCGCCACGCTCTCGGCCACCACGGCGTCGCCGCCGTGCAGGTAGATCACGAACTCGTCGCCACCCAGGCGGCACAGCATATCGGTCTGGCGCAGGCAGGTCTGCAGGCGCCCGGCCACCAGCTGCAGCACGCGGTCGCCAAAGGGGTGGCCCAGCGAGTCGTTGATGATCTTGAAGCGGTCCAGGTCCAGGAACAGGATGGCAAAACCCGTGTCGGTCTGGCGCGCGCCCTGGATCGCCGTGTCCACGCGCTGCGACAGCAGCAGGCGGTTGGGCAGGCCGGTCAGCACGTCGCTGTAGGCCAGCTCCTCGATGCGCTTTTGTGCGGCATGCTGCAGCGTGAGGTCGCGCATGAAGCCGATGCTCTGCACCAGCCGGTCCTCGTCATCGCGCAGCGCCACCCAGGACAGCTGCACGGCGCAATAGGCATCGTTCTCGCGCGGCAGCCACAGCTCACCCTCCCAAAAGCCGTCGCGTGCCCAGCCAGCCTCCACCTGGGCCATGAAGTCCGCGTCGGGCCCGCCGCCGAACAGCGAGGCCGCAGCCGCGCCCTCGAAGGAGCGCGCGGTCTTGCCCACCAGGCGCTCGCAGCCGGGATTCATGCGCATCAGGCGGTGCTGGCTGTCGGCGATGAAGATCGCGTCCATGCTCGACTCGAACACCCGCGCCGCCAGGCGCAGGCTGGCCTGCACCTCGTGCTGGCGCGTGATGTCGCGGAAGGAATACACCCGCCCCACGGCACGCCCCTGGCTGAACTGGGGCACCGAGCGGCGTTCGATGCTCATGCCGTTGCGCAGCGTGATGATGTCGATGCTCTCCTGCATGGGCTCGGCGCCGATGGCCGCCAGCCGCTCCATGTAGAGCGGCACATCGGCCACCTGGTCGGCCATGTGGGCAAACAGGGCCTCGTCGTCGCGCCGCACCAGCAGCGGGGCCGGCACGTTCCACAGCTGGGCCAGGCGCTGGTTGAAGGCGCGCACGCGCCCGTCCAGGCTGCAGACCAGCATGCCGTCGGCAGCGGAGTCGAGCGTGGCGCGCAGTTCGGCCAGCAGGGTTTCGAGCTCGCGCTCGGTGGCCTGCTGGTGGCTGCGGTCCACCATGGTGACGAGAAAGGCAGTGCCGCCTTCGAGCCGAGGCACGCGCGTCACGCGCCGCTCCACCGCCACCAGGATGCCGGTGGCATGCAGCACGCTGGTGTGGGAGTGGATGCCATCGGCCACCACCGCCGCGGGCTGGCTCCAGAACACCATGTCCTGCGGCGTCGCGGCCAGCTGGGTCACCGGCATGCCATGCATGTCGGCGATGGACAGGCCCGTCAGTTGCTCGGCCGCCTGGTTCGCGGCCAGGATGTGCAGCGTCTTTTCATCGACGAGCCACACCGCCTCCAGCAAACCGTCGATCCATGCCTGCGGCAGCGGCCGGATCACGCTCCACCCTCTTCGGGGACAGGGGCCACGGCGCGTTCGAAGAAGTAGCAGATGCGCTTGCGCGGCGACAGGTAGTCGAGCGCCTCGCGCGGCAGCTGGGCGGGCTTGAGGCTGCGGCGTATGCCGAGCTCGGGCACCGTCTCCAGATCAAGGATGGGCGCCTCGTCCTTGGGCACGCGCGGGTCGTGCACGATGACCTTGGGGCGCAGGGGGCGCGATGAGTTGACCGAGGCCACGATGGCATAGCGGTCGTTGACCAGCTGCACGATGGAGCCCGGCGGGTACACCCCCATCATGCGGATGAAGGCCCCCAACACCACCGCGTCGAAACGCGCCTTGTGCTGGGCGAAGATGACCGACAGCGCCTCGTGCGGGGTCAGCCCGCCCATGCCGCTGCCGGGGCTGCACAGGCGGTCGTAGTGGTTGACCAAGGCCAGCACCTGGCCGGCGCGCGAAAGGTCGTGCGCCGTGAGCCGCATGGGAAAGCCGCTGCCATCCACCATTTCATGGTGCTGGGCAATGGCCAGCAGCACCGGTTTGCCCAGGCCCATGCGGCCCGCCAACGCCACGGATTCGCGCACATGGCCTTCGTAGCGGGCGCGGTCGGGGGCTGGCATGTGGGGCTGGGCATTCTTGTGCACGTCGGCCAGGCGCAGCTTGCCCACGTCGTGCACCAATGCCGCCACGCCCAGGTCCTGCAGCTCCTCGGCCTTCATGCCCAAGGCCTTGCCCAGCAGCAGGCAGACCACCAGCACGTTCACCGGGTGCAGGGCGCCAGGCTCGCCGACGCCTTCGGAGAGCAGGCGGATCACCGAATCGCCGTTGTTGAGCAGGTCGTTCACGCAGCCGGCGACCAGCACCTCGCCCTCGGTGCGGGCACGCTCGGGGTGGTCCACGACCACCTTTTCCAGCGCCACATAACGGCGCGTGGCCTCGCCAAAGCGCTGGTTGCACTGGGCCAGGGCACGGTTCTGCGCCTCCAGCAACTGGCGCCGGCGGGCGGCGGCTTCATCCACCGCGGCGTCCGTTGGCGTGGCCAGCGGCGCCGGGGCCGTCGCCTCCCGCACGGCGCCTGGAGCGTCGGCGGGCTGCGCCTCGCCGGGGTTGCCCACCAGCGGCAGGGGCAGCTCGCGCAGGTCGGGGTCGCTTTTCTTGGGAACGTAGCGCACCTCGGTCAGCCCCAGTTCGCGCAAGGTGGCAATCTGTTCGGCCGACGCCACCCGGAAGCTGCTCACCGGAAACGGATGGTGCATCCAGCCCAGGTCGAGCTGGATGTACATGCCGATGCGCAGCTGGCGGATATCGATGAGGACGGAGGAATTCACACTAAGGGCATACGTGAGGAAGCATGGCGGCATCTCTGCCACCATTGGTTACACCCATTATCTCCAGTTCTGGACGCATGTCTTGTCCCCCTGTGTCATAGGACATACCCATGGTCACAGGGCTCCGCGAGGCATCGGCCTTTTTACCCTCTGGTAAAAACCCTGCCCCTGGAAGCGGGCCGGAGCGAGGTGCCACGCAAACCCGGTGGCCACGCGCATGCGTAGAAATACGTAGGAGCCACAAAACAACAATTTTTCCGCCCGGACGCGGGCGCGGGCGCGTCCCGCAGCTGTTTCACCGGCACCACAGCGACGGCTTGACGACCAGGTCCATCCACAGCGCCCAGCCGGCCGCTGCGCACAGCAGCCCCCCGGCCACGCGCGTGCCCCAGTCGGCCCGCGCCTGGTTGATGCGGCTGCGCAGCCGCGCCCACAACCAGGGCCCTCCCACCAGCCACAGGCCGCTGCCCAGGGCAAACAAGGCCATGGTGGCAGCCCCCTGCACCGGCCCGCCGCTGAGCGCGGCCACCAGCAGCGCCGAATACAGCAGTCCGCAGGGCATGAGCGCCCAGAGCAATCCGGCAGCCCCCACGCCACCCGCCCCCGCCGTGAGCGGCCGCACGCGCTGCCACACGCCACGCCCCAGATGCTCCACCCAGGCCGGCTGGCGCGCCTGCGCCAGCAGCAGCACACCCCAGGCCATCACAGCCAGGTGCAGAAAGGTCCACACCGGCTGCAGGGCCGCCGTGCGCTGGGTGAGCCAGGCCAGGCTGCCCATGGCCAGGGCCGCCACCACGCCCAGGCCCGCATAGCCCAGCACCCGCCCGCCATGGAAGGCCACGAGCCGCCCCAGGGCCGGCGAGGTACCTGGCTGGGCAAGCCCTGCCCCACCCGTCCCGGCCCAGCGCACGGGCTGCTCGCCCGATCCACCCTGCCCCACCAGCGCCCCGCAAGGTGCAGCGCACATGGCCAGGCAGTGCGGGCCACCGGCCAGGCCCATGAGCAGCGCGGTCCAGCCCAGCGTGGCGAGCATGGTCAGATGATCCGGGAGAACCGGGCGCGGTTGCGGTCCGCCTGCAAATAGCGGTCGAACACCATGGCGATGCCGCGCACGAAGAACCAGCCCATGGGGGTGACGGTGATGCCCTCCTCGGTCACGCTCACCAGGCCCTGCTCCTGCAGACCGGCCAGTTGGGTGAGCTCGGCCGAAAAGGTGCGGCGAAAGTCGATCAGCCAACCCGCCTCGATGGACTCGAAGAACAGCTCGCCCTGGCACATCAGCGCCATGATGACGGCGCGGCGCACCAGATCGTCGCGGTTCAGCGCCAGGCCGCGCACCACGGGCAGGCGGCCCTGGTCCAGCAGGTCGTAGTACTCGTCCAGGGTCTTGGCGTTCTGGCTGTAGGTGGCGCCCACCCGGCCGATGGCCGAGACCCCCAAGGCGATCAGGTCGCAATCAGGCTGCGTGCTGTAGCCCTGGAAGTTGCGGTGCAGCCGCCCCTGGCGCTTGGCCACCGCCAGTGCATCGGTGGGCAGCGCGAAATGGTCCATGCCCACATACACATAGCCCGCATCCATGAACTGCTGCAGCGAGCGCGACAGCATGGCCACCTTGGAGGGCGCCGCCGGCAGCTCGGCCTGCACGATGCGCCGCTGCGGCTTGAAGCGCTCGGGCAGGTGGGCATAGGCATACAGGGCAATGCGGTCGGGCCGCAGCGCCTTGACCTGCTCCAGCGTGCGATCAAAGGACTCGGGCGTCTGGCGCGGCAGTCCATAGATCAGGTCCACATTGACCGACTCGAAGCCCAGGCTGCGCGCCGCTTCGACCAGCGCGAACACCTGCGCGGCCGGCTGCATGCGGTGCACAGCCCTCTGCACGTCGGCGTCGAAATCCTGCACGCCAAAGCTCAGGCGGTTGAAGCCCAGCTCGGCCAGCACGGCCAGGCGCTCGGCCGTCACGGTGCGCGGGTCCACCTCGATGGAGTACTCGCCACCCGGTGCAAAGGCAAAGCTGCGCTTGAGCACGGCCATCAGCTCGCGCAGCTTGTCATCCGACAGAAAGGTGGGCGTGCCCCCGCCCAGGTGCAGCTGGCTCACCACCTGGCCGGTGCCGCAGTGGGCCGTGTGCAGTTCCACCTCGCGCGCCAGGTAGCGCAGGTACACATCGCCCCGGTCGTGGTGCTTGGTGATGATCTTGTTGCAGGCGCAGTAGTAGCACAGCGACTCGCAGAACGGAATGTGCACGTACAGCGACAGCGGCAGCGCCTTGCCCGGCGTGCCGGCCTTGCGCTGGTCCAGGGCCAGCACATAGTCGTTCTCACCAAAAGCCTCCACGAAGCGGTCGGCCGTGGGGTAGGAGGTATAACGGGGGCCCGGCACGTCGAAACGGGTCAGGAGTTCGGGCGTCACAGCGGTCATTTCGGGGGAATTCCTTATTGAGAACCTGCTGACGCCTTATTTCGGGTCGCGTTGGGGTGCAATCGGGATGAGTGCGGGTGCAAGGTGCGCCGCATGGGCCCATGCCCATGCAAGCGACTTGCGCCCACAATCGCCCGATTTCACCCCAACCCCTCGGGCAAGTGCCTTGTCAGGCGGTCTGCGTCGTTGCAGCGCTTGCCAATAGCTGAACTATTGGCTGCGCACTGCGCCTAGCAACCCATCCTGACAAGGTACTTGCGCGACCCGAAATAAGGCGTCAGCAGGTTCTTATGAACTTTGCCGCAGCTCCCGTCCCCCGTCCTTGACCTGGATCAAGTGTTGAAAGGCCCACAGGGCCCACAATTTGATGCATGTCAGCCACCACCACGCTCCACCCTGCGGATGCGATCCGTTCGCTCCCCCAACCTGTTGCTGCTGCGCCCATGAACCCGCTCACCATCAAAGTCGCCTGCTCCAACTGCAACCTGCGCGAACTGTGCATGCCCGTGGGCCTGAACGACGCGCAGCTGGAACGCATCGATGAGATCGTGGCCACGCGGCGCAAGGTCAAGCGCGGAGGCACGCTGTTCCGCAATGGCGAGACCTTCACCTCGCTGTACGCCATCCGCACCGGCTTCTTCAAGACCTGTGTGGCGACCGAGGACGGGCGCGACCAGGTGACGGGCTTCCAGATGGCGGGGGAGATCATCGGCCTGGACGGCATCGTGAACGACCACCACACCTGCGACGCCGTGGCGCTCGAAGATGCCGAGGTCTGCGTGATGCCGTTTGACCGCATCGAGGAACTCTCGCGCGAGGTCACCGCCCTGCAGCACCATGTGCACAAGATCATGAGCCGCGAGATCGTGCGCGAGCACGGCGTGATGCTGCTGCTGGGCAGCATGCGCGCCGAAGAGCGCCTGGCCGCCTTCCTGCTGAACCTGGTGCAGCGCCTGCATGCGCGCGGGTTCTCGCAGTCGGAGCTGGTGCTGCGCATGACGCGCGAGGAAATCGGCAGCTACCTGGGCCTCAAGCTCGAAACCGTGAGCCGCACCTTCTCCAAGTTCGTCGAGGAAGGCATCGTCGAGGTCAAGCAGCGCCATGTGCGCATCCTGGATACGGACGCGCTCAAGCGCATCGTGAACTCGCAGACGTGTAGCTGAGCCGTCAGGCGTTCAAGCCTGGACCTGCAGGCGGGCCAGCACCTCGGTCTTGCCGCTGCGGTCGGCCCGCAGGATCAGCGCCTCGCCCGAGCTGGTGTTGCTGCTGGCCAGATCGGACAGCACGAACATGTGCGTGAACCAGGCCTCGAAGCTACCGCCCCGTGCCGAGGCGGCCACCAGCGCCTGGCGCAGCTCGCGCAGGTGGCTGGTACCGGTGGTCTCCGGCGCGCCGCGCGGCGAGCCCAGCGCGGGCCACACCTGGGGCGCGGCGAATGCCAGCGTGGCACTGTCGATGCAGCGGCACCACGGGCTCGAAAGCACCTTGGCCGGCTGCAGCTGGCGCTCCTTGAACCACGCCCCCGTGCGCCGCGCCTGCTCGCGCCCCTCTTCGCTGAGGTTGCGCTGCGTGCTGCAGTCGCCTAGGCGAAACCCCGGTGGATCGAAGGTGCCGGGCGCCAGCGCATGGCGGAATGCGGCCACCACCCCGCCCTTGCGCAGCAGGGCCTCGGCCTCGGTGTCCTGGGCGGCCCAGGCATGCAGCGTGGTCCACGCCAGCCCTGCGCCCAGCAGGGCGCGCCGGCCAACCACCGCCTCAGGCTGCGGGCTGGAAGGCATAGCCATTGCCCGATACAGCCATGCGCCCGAATGCCGGGAACGGGAAGTGGAAGCCCCCCAGCATGGCATTGCTGGCGGTAATGCGCTGGAACACCTCGCGCCGCACCTTGCGCGCGGCCTCGGCGTCCATGTCGAAGGTCACGGCCCAGTCAGGGTTGCGTGCGAACAGGGCCGGCACATTGGTCAGGTCGGCCACGTAAAAGAAGTTCTGGCCGGCGGACTTGAGCTCGAACAGGGTGTGGCCCGGCGTGTGCCCGTAGGCCGCCACGGACTGGATGCCTGGCGCCACTTCGGTGCCCGCGCCGAACTGCACCAGCGTGTCGGCCGGCATGGTTGCAAAAGTGCGGCGCACGTTCTCGAAGGCGCCCTTCATGCCTGCAGGGGCGGCCGCCATGCGGGCATCGTCCATCCAGAAGGCATGCTCGGCAGCCGGCACCAGCACCTTGGCCTTGGGGAAGGTCAGCGCGCCCGCCTTGTTGCGAATGCCGTTGATGTGGTCGCCGTGGTAGTGGCTGATGAGCACGGTGTCGATGTCATCGGCCTTCAGGCCTGCAGCGGCCAGGCTTTCCAGCAGCTTGCCGGTGGTAGGCCCGCCGAACTCGCCCAGGCCCGTGTCGATCAGGATCTTGCGCCCGCCTGCGACCACCAGGAAGGGGGTGTAGGGCACGTCGATGTAGTCCGTGGGCAGGCCCTGCGAGGTGAGCAGCGCGCGCACTTCGGCCAGCGGCGCGTTCTTCACGAACTCCTCGCCCAGCGGGCGGCGCGTGATGCCATCGACCAGCGCCACCACCTCCACATCGCCCACCTTCATGCGCCGAAAGCCGGGGTTGGGCAGGGTGGGCGTACCGAAGTTGGGCGCGTTCTGCGCCCACACGGGCACGAACGAACCCGCAGCGTACAAGGCAGGGGCGGCAAGCCCAGCACCCAGGAAATGGCGACGTGACAGCATGAAACTCTCCGGTATTGAGTTGAACTGATGGGTTTTCAACTGTAACGGGGAGTGGCACGATGGCACCAGGCCCGCTGCAAACCAGTAGGGGCCATGGGGTCTTGCCAGGGTGGGGTTCAGTCCAGGGTGATGCGCTGGGCCTTGATCAGCTTGTGCCACCGGTCCGTCTCGGTGCGGATCAGGTCCGCATACTGGGCCGGCGTGCTGGCCACGGGCTCGATGCCGAAATCGATCAGCTTTTGCTTGACCGCAGGCTGGTTGATGGCGGCAGCCACCTGCTTTTGCAGCGAAGCCACCACATCCGCCGGCGTGCCTGCGGGCGCGACGATGCCCACCTGGGCAGACGCCTCGACGTTCTTGAAGCCCAGCTCGGCGAAGGTCGGCACGTCGGGCAGTTGCGGCAGCCGCTTGGCGCTGGCCACGGCCAGGGGGCGCACCTTGCCGGCCTTGATGAAGGCGCCGCCGGCGGCCAGGTCGACCATCATGGCGGGGATCTGGCCGCCGGCCAGGTCCGTGAGCGCCGGCGCAGCGCCGCGGTAAGGGATGTGGGTCATGAACAGGCCGGCATCGACCTTCAATAGCTCCATCGCCAGGTGGTGCGGGCTGCCCGCGCCGGCCGAGCCGAAGCTCATGGCGCCGGGCTTGGCCTTGGCCTTGGCGACGAAGTCCTTGGCGTCCTTGAAGTCGGCACCCGGGTTGACCACTAGGATCATCGGGAACCTGCCCATCAGCGTCACCGGTACCAGGTCTTTGCTGGGGTTGTAGGTGAGCTTGCTGTACAGCGCGGGGTTGAACACCATGGTGCCGTTGTCGGCCGACAGGATGGTGTAGCCATCGGGCGTGGAGCGGCCCGTCTCGACGGCGGCAATCGCCGTGTTGCCACCGGGCTTGTTGTCGATCAGCACCGGCTGGCCAACCTGCGTCGACAGCTGCTGCCCCACCGTGCGCGCAAGAAAATCGGAGCCGCCGCCCGCCGGGTACGGCACCAGCCAGCGGATGGCCTTGGCCGGGTAGGCAGTTTGCGCGCTGGCCGGGGCAGCCCATGCCAGCAGCGCCGGCAAGGCCAGCATTCCGGCAATCAAGCGTCGATTCTTCAACATTTCCATACCTCGCAGGTTAATATCTGCGTGATGTTACTCCGCTATGCGTAATGCCACGGGGCAGCGTTTACCCTAGGTTTCCAAGCATGAACACACCTTCCTCCACCGTCCGGGTGGCCGACCGCCGCCAGCGCGTCCAGTCGGCAGAAATGGGCCTGAGCGTCCTGAAGGCGCTGACCCGCCTGGGCGGCGCCGCCAGCCTGACCGCGACCGCCGCCGAGGTCGACGAGAGCCCCGCCAAGGTGCACCGCTACCTGGCCAGCCTGTGCCAGCAGGGCTTTGTCGAGCAGTCGCCCACCAACCAGCACTACTACCTGGCCCAGGAGTCCATCGCCATTGGCCTGGCCGCCCTGCGCCAGTGCGACCCGATCCGCCTGGGCGAGGCCTCCCTGCAGCGGCTGCGCCAGGCGCTGGAAGTCACCGCCTTCCTGGCGGTGATGGGCAACAAAGGCGCCACCGTGCTGCGCATGGAAGAGCCCACCCTACCCGTCACGGTGAACATCCGCGCGGGCTCGGTGCTCTCCACGCTGTGGTCGGCCACGGGCCGGGTGTTTCTGGGCTTTTCCAACGACCGGCTGGTGATCGACATGGCCGAGCAGGAGCTGTCCGAGGCGTCTGCCGAGCGCCGTGCACAGCTCGACGGCACGCGGCCGGTGGAGCAACTGCGCCAGCAGGTGCGCGCGCGGGGCTGGGCCATGGCCAATGACTCGCTGCTCAAGGGCATCAGCGCACTCGCCGCGCCGGTCTTCGACGCCACCGGCAACGTCTGTGCCTGCCTGACCACGCTGGGGGCCACGGGCGGTTTCGACCTGCGGCCCGATGGCGCCATCTGCCCCGCCTTGCTGCAGGAGGCGCGGCTGATCAGCCGCGCCATGGGCTACCAAGGGAGCTAGGGTAAACCCGTAATTTCTCAATCATATTGCGTAATACATTTACGCAAAAGGAGATACACAATGACTACCCCCGCCAACGGCTCCCGCTGCCCGGTCGACCATGCCGCGATGGCTGCCGCCCTGAAGAGCCCCACGGGCTGCCCGGTGAGCGCGCGTGCGGCGGCATTCGACCCGTTTGCCCCCAGCTACCAGCAGAACCCGGCCGAGGTGGTGCGCTGGGCGCGCGAGGAGGAGCCGGTCTTCTACAGCCCAGAGTTGGGCTACTGGGTGGTGACGCGCTATGAGGACGTGAAGGCGGTGTTCCGCGACAACCTCCTGTTCTCGCCCTCGGTCGCGCTCGAAAAGATCACGCCCGCCACCGACGAGGTGATGGCCATCCTGAAAAGCTATGGCTTCGCGATGAACCGCACCATGGTCAACGAGGACGAGCCCGACCACATGGCACGCCGGCGCCTGCTGATGGATGCTTTCATGCCCGAGCGGCTGATGGACTACGAGCAGCCCATCCGCGACCTAGCGCGCCAGTACATGGACCGCTTCGTGGACAAGGGCCGCGCGGACCTGGTGGCGGAGATGTTCTACGAGATTCCGCTGACCATCGCGCTGCACTTCCTGGGCGTGCCGGACGAAGGGGCCGAGCAGTTGCGCAACTTCGCGGTGGCGCACACCCTGAACACCTGGGGCCGGCCCACGGCGCAGGAGCAACTGGAGATCGCCCACAACGTGGGCCGCTTCTGGCAGACCGCCCAGGGCATCCTCGACACCATGATGGCCCAGCCCGAGGGCCAGGGCTGGATGTACGACTCGATCCGCCAGCACCACGCGCACCCGGACATCGTGACCGAGTCCTACCTGCGCTCGATGATGATGGCCATCCTGGCCGCCGCGCACGAGACCACGTCGAACGCCACGGCCAATGCCTTCATGACCCTGCTGTCGCACCGTGAGGCCTGGGAGGAGATCTGCGCACAACCCGCGCTGATCCCCAATGCGGTGGAGGAATGCCTGCGCGTGGCGGGCTCCATCATCGCCTGGCGGCGCATGGCCACGCGCGACACCGTGGTCGGCGGCGTGGAGATCCCCCAGGGCGGCAAGCTGCTGCTGTTCCAGGCCTCGGCCAACGCCGACGCCAGCCATTTCGAGGACCCCGACCGCGTGGACCTGCACCGCGAGAATGCGGTGGAGCACCTGACCTTTGGCTACGGCGCGCACCAGTGCATGGGCAAGAACATCGGGCGCATGCAGATGCGCATCTTCCTTGAAGAATTCGTGCGCCGCCTGCCGCACATCCGGCTGGTCGAAGGGCAGCAGTTCGAGTTCCTGTCGAACACCTCGTTCCGCGGGCCCTCGGCGCTGTGGGTGCAGTGGGACCCCATGCAGAACCCCGAGCGCCAGGCGGACAAGGCACAGGCCGTGCTGGCCAAGTTCCAGATCGGCCCGCCACCCAAGGATGGCATTGCCCGCGCGGTGGTCGTCAAGGACAAGATCGCCGAGGGCGAGGGCCTCTACCGCTTCGTGCTGGCTGCCGCCGGCACCACGCCGCTGCCCACGTGGACGGCAGGCTCGCACATCGACCTGATCGCCGGCGGCCACCGCCGCAAGTACTCGCTGTGCGGCGCGGGTGCCCACCCGGGCTGCTACGAGATCGTGGTGCAGCGCGAGGAAGGCGGGCGCGGCGGCTCGCGGCACTTCTGCGACACCCTGCAGCCGGGCGATGAACTGCAGCTGGCCGGACCGAAGAACCTGTTTCGCATCGACGAAGCGGGTGCTCACCACGTGCTGCTGGCCGCAGGCATCGGCATCACGCCCATCCTGGCCATGGCGGACCGGCTCAAGGCCCTGGGCCTGCCGTACGAGCTGCACTACGCGGGCCGATCGCGCCAGAACATGGCGCTGCTTGCGCGCGTGCTCAAGGACCATGCGGGCCACGCCACCCTGCACGTCAAGGCCGAAGGCGCTCGCATGGACCTCCCTGCCCTGCTCCAACATGTGGACGGCGCCACCCGGGTGTATGCCTGCGGGCCCGACCGCCTGATCGCCGAACTGGAAACCCTGGCCGAGCACTGGCCCGAGGCCGTGCTGCGCTTCGAGCACTTCAGCACCGACAACGCGGCGCTCGATCCGAGCAAGGAGCATGCGTTCACCGCCGAGCTCAAGGACTCGGGCCTCACCATCGAGGTGCCGCGCCACCAGACCCTGCTGCAGGCACTGCAGGCCGCCGGGGTGGACGTGCCCTGCGATTGCGGCGAGGGCCTGTGCGGCGCCTGCGAGGTGCAGGTGGCCGGCGGCGACATCGACCACCGCGACAAGGTGCTCACCAAGACCGAGCGCCAGGCCAACCAGCGCATGATGGCCTGCTGCTCGAGGGCTGCGGGGGAGCGGGTGGTGCTGTTCCTCTAGGAACGCCAGCACCCTCCTCAATCCTGGGGATACCGCACCCGGCCCTGCGCCGATAACCTGAAGGCTCCCAGTTTCGACCTTCAGGAGCGCCTTCATGAGCCACCCTTCGCCCGAGCCCCGCCGCCGGTTTCTGCAACGCACCGGCGCGCTGGCCGGTGTCCTCACCGTCCCCACCTGGCTGGCTGCGTGTGCCAGCACGGCATCCATGCCGTCGGACCTGACCCAGCTGACCTCCGCCCAGGCCATTGCGCAGATCAAGGGTGGGCAGCTCAAGGCGGTGGACTATGTGGCCGCGCTGGTGGCGCGCGCCAAGGCGCTGCAGTCGCTCAACGCCCTCATCACCCTCGACGAAGCCGGCGCCCTGGCCGCCGCGCGGCGCGTGGATGCGGCACGCGCCTCGGGCGCCGCACTCGGCCCGCTGGCGGGCCTGGTGATCGTGGCCAAGGACAACATCAACACCGCCGACCTGCCCACCACCGGCGGCACGCCCGCGCTGCAGGGCTTTCGGCCAGCGCGCACGGCGCCTTCGCTGCAAAAGCTCATCGACGCGGGCGCCATCGTGCTGGGCAAGGCCAACCTGCACGAGCTGGCCTTTGGCATCACCAGCACCAATTTTTCGCCGTTCGCAGGCGCCGTGGGCAACCCGTACGACCCCACGCGCATCCCCGGCGGCTCGTCGGGCGGCACGGCGGCGGCCATTGCCGCGCGCATGGTGGCGGCCGGCCTGGGCACGGACACGGGCGGGTCCACCCGCGTGCCTGCGGCCCTGTGCGGCATCGTGGGCCTGCGCCCCTCGGTGGGCAACGGCGGGGCCGAGCGCCGCTACCACGACCCGCTGGCCGTGGTGCCCATCAGCCACACACGCGATACCGTGGGCCCCATGGGCCGCACGGTGGCCGACGTGGCCCTGCTCGATGCGGTGATCACCGGCGACGCCAGCCTGCCCGCAATGCCCCTGGCGCGTGTGCGCCTGGGCCTGCCGCGCCCGCTGTGGGCGGGGCTCGATGCCTCGCTGGCTGCGGTGGTGAACGCTGCGCTGGCCAAGCTGCGTGCGGCCGGCGCCACACTGGTGGAAGTGGACATGGCGCAGCTGATGCTGCTCAACGAGAAGATGTCCTTCCAGATCGCGCTGCACGAGCCCGTGGCCGATCTGCCCGCCTACCTGGCGGCCAACAACGCACCCGTGAAGACGGTGGCCGAGGTCGCAGCCAAGGTCGCCAGCCCCGATGTGCAGGGCGCCTTCGGTGCGATCAAGGCCGATGCCTTCGGCGCCGCCTACCCCGAGGCCATGGCCGTGCACCGCCCGCAGCTGCAGGCGCTGTATGCCAGCACCTTCGCGCAGGGAAAGTTCGATGCCCTGCTGTTCCCGACCACGCCGCTGCCCGCCGTGCCCATGGACCGGGCCAAGGGCTCGTCCACCGTCAAGGTCAACGGCGGCGCGGATGCGGACACGTTTGCGACCTTCATCCGCAACACCGACCCGGGCAGCAATGCCGGCATACCGAGCCTCTCGGTGCCGGCGGGCCTCACCAGCGCGGGCCTGCCCGTGGGCCTGGAGCTAGATGGCCCGGTAGGCAGTGACCGCAGGCTGCTGGCCATTGGCCTGGGGATCGAGAAGCTGCTGGGCAGCCTGCCAGCGCCCCGCCTGTAACGCTACGCGCCTGCGCCCACCGCGCTGACGAACAGCTCGCGCAGCCAGCGGTGGCCCGCGTCCTCCTGCGCGCGGGCGTGCCAGGCCATGGCCAGGTTGAACACCGGTATCTCGAAGGGCACGGGCAGTATCTCCAAAATGGCCGCGTAGCGGCGCAGCAACTGGCTGGGCAGGGTGGCCACGCAGTCGGTGTGCGTGAGCACCAGGGCCACCTGGTTGTAGCTGGGCACGGTGACGACCACGCGCCGGCTGCGTGAAAGGGCCGCGAGCAACTCGTCGATCTGGCTATGCGGGTGGCCCACCTGCGAGACCAGCACGTGCGGCAGGCCGCAATACTCGTCGAGCGTGGCGGGTGCCTTGCCGCGCGGGTGGCCGATGCGCTGCGCCATCTCGAAGCGGTCGCCCATCAGGTAGCGCGACTTGAGCGGGCCGGGCACCTTGCCCACGTCGCCAAGGTACAGGTCGACCTCGCCGCGTTCCATTCGCTCCACCAGCCCGGAGTCGGCTGCTGGCACGAAGCTCACGCGCAGGTCCGGGTTGCCGATGGCGGCAATGCGGCCCAATGCCGGCAGGCCCAGGATGCTGAACACGCTGTCGTTGGCAGCGATCACGAAGGCGCGGCGCGCGCTGGCGGGGTCGAAGCTGTCGCCCAACTCCACCGCGCCGCGCAGCTGGTTGAGCGCCTCGCTCAAGCGGGGCTTGAGCTCCAGCGCGCGGTGCGTGGGCACCATGCCACGGCCGTTCTCGGCAGGCACGAGCAAAGGGTCTTCGAACAGGTCGCGCAGCTTGGCCAACTGGCCCGACAGGCTGGGCTGGCTGATGTTCAGGCGCCGCGCTGCGCGCGTGACGTTGAGCTCATCGAGCAGCGCATCGAGCGAGATCAACAGCGGCAGATCGGAACGCCGTATATCCATGGTGCCTATACCTCCTATCGGCAATTCCGACTCACGCTGCGGTGCCTGTGCGGCCTATCGTTGCGCACCTTTCCATTGCACTGATTGTGAGCTGCAGATGATCCAATTTTATTACCACCCCACCCCTAACCCGCGCAAGGTCGCGCTGCTGCTGGAGGAACTGGGCCTGCCCTACCAGATGGTGCCGGTCGACACCTCGAAGGGCGAGCAGCACAGCGCCGCCTACCGCGCCATCAACCCCAACGGCAAGGTGCCGGCCCTGATCGATGGCGACGCGGTGGTCTTCGACAGCGCCGCCATCCTGCTGCACCTGGCCGAGAAGACCGGGCGCTTTCTCGGCGCGCCCGGCGCAGCAGGCCGCGCCGACATGCTCTCGTGGCTGATGCTGGCCGCCACGGGCCTGGGCCCCTTCACCGGCCAGGCCGTGCACTTCACCCACTACGCCCCCGAGCCCAAGGAGTATGCGCTGCACCGCTACCTCTTCGAGGCCGAGCGCCACTGGGCCCTGTTCGATGCACGGCTGGCCACGCGCCGCTACGTACTGGGCGATGAGCACTACAGCATCGTCGACATGTCGCTCTGGGGCTGGTGCGGCGGCCTGGCCTACCTGATGGGCGATGCGGCGTGGGCGAAGTTTCCCAACGTCAAGCACCACTTCGACGAACTCAATGCCCGGCCCGCCGCCATCGCTGCCATGGCGCTGGCCACGAAACACGCCTTCAAGGCCGAGCTCGATGCCGATGCCAAAGCTCAGCTGTTTCCGCATGGCCGTGTGGCCTGACCCCTACCGGTATTTCACCCCTCACCTGTTCAAGACCATGACGATTCGCCGCTCCTTCATTTCCCTGGCCGTTGCCGCATCGCTGCTCGGCCCCGTTTTGGCCATCGCCCAGGCCGCCGCGCCTGCGGCGCCCGCCAGCACACCTCCTGCCACACAGCAGGCCGGCTTCTACCGCTTCAGCGTAGGCGGCGTGCAGGTGGTGGCTCTGTCCGATGGCACCGTGCCCCAGGACCTGCACGCCCTGCTGCACCTGAAGCCCGCGCAGACCGACCAACTGCTCGCGCGCGGCTTCCTCGCCAACCCGGTGGAGGCCTCGATCAATGCCTACCTGGTCTACGCGGGCGACCGGCTGGTGCTGGTCGATACCGGCGCGGGCGCCTTCTTCGGCCCCGGTGCCGGTGGCAAGCTGGTGGCCAGCCTGAAGGCCGTGGGCGTGGAGCCCGGCCAGATCCAGGACGTGCTGATCACCCACATCCACACCGATCACAGCGGCGGGCTGGTGGATGCCCAAGGCGAGCGCGTGTTCCCCAACGCCACCATCCACGTGGGCAAGGCCGACGTCGATTTCTTCCTCGCCCCCGGCAACCAGCAAGGCGTGCGCGGCTACGACAAGGCCTACTTCCAGCAGGGCACCACCGCCCTCGGGCCGTATGTGAAGTCAGGCCAGGTGCGCCCTTTCACCGGCGCGTTGGAGATCGTGCCCGGCATCCGCTCGCGCCCCACCCCGGGCCACACGCCCGGCCACGCCTTCTTCGTGCTGCAGGGCAAAGGCGGCGAGGCGCTGGAGTTCATCGGCGACATCCTGCACGTGCAGGCCGTGCAGATGCCCCGGCCCGACGTGACCATCGCCTACGACGTGGTGCCGCGCGATGCCCGGGCACAGCGGCTGCAGCAGTTCGCGCGGCTGGCCAGGGAGCGGCGCATGGTGGCCGCGGCGCACATACCGTACCCAGGGGTAGGTTATCTGCGCGAGGAGGGCAAGGGGAGGTATGCGTTTGTGCCGGTGGACTACCGGTACCGGGCCGGAGATTGAGCAACTGCCTGGTCGAACCTCAGTGCCGCCGACCCACCCCCAGCAACCGCCGCACCAGCTCCGTCCGGTTATGCACCCCAAACCGCTCGAACAGCCCATCCACATGCGTGCGCACCGTCGAGTAGCCAATCCCCAGCTCGGCCGCGATCTTCTTGTCGGGCCAGCCGGCGCACAGGGCCTGGGCGATCTCGCGGGCGCGGCCATTGAGGCCTTGCCACGGGTCAGGTGATACAGTCAAAGTTGCGACCGCTGCCATTTCCGCCGTGCGGTCACGCAGCCGCCGCAGCGCCCCGGTGAATGCCGGCTGCACCAGCCGCAGCAGGTCCAGCGTATCCCTGTCGAATGGCCCGCGCTGGCGGCCCCGCCAGATGCGCAGGTCACCCAGATTGCGCTCGCCGTCCCAGGCGAACAGGTTCACGCCGTGGTGCAGGCCATCGCGGGCCAAAAAGTCGTTGAAGAACTCGGTCTTCATGAGTTCCTGCTGGGGCAGGATCTGCGTGACCAGGGTGGGCGCACGGCGCTGGCGCAGTTGGTGGGTGATGGGGTCGCGGTACTGGTAGTAGGTTTCGTAGGCCTGCAGGTTGGCGTCGTCCATGTGGATGGCGGCGCGGTCGCCAAAGCGCTGGGCGGCATCGTCCCAGGTGTAGGAGGCAAAGTGGTCGGCCTGCAACAGGTCCAGCAGGTCCTGGCCCACGGCCAGGCGCAGCGGTGCACTGGCGGGCAGGTCGGCCGCCTCCAGCTGGCCCATCAGGCGGGACAGTTTCTCGACGCGGGCTTGGCTCAGGTACATGGCGGCGGGGGCGGGCTGCGGACCGGGATGGCCCGCCCGCTACTGTAGGCAGATCCCCTGGTGCATTCAAGAGCCGTGCCAGCCCTTGTCCTCCCGGTTTTCCCTGCCTTCCTCCACCTGTCGCCGTCCACTCAGGGCTGGTGATGCCGGGCGCAGTCCGCAGGCCGCTCCGTCACCGGCACCGGGCAGCGATTGAGCTCGAACGGCGACATGGCCAGCAGTGTGGTGAGCGCGCTCGATGCCATCGTGATCAGCCAGAATGCAAAGAAGGCGACGGTGTAGACACCCTCGCGGGACAAGGCCAGGGGTTGGTCGCCGAACCAGTGCATGTCCTGCGGGTCCACGAAGGCGAAGACCAGCATCTCCAGCACACCCGCCATCAGAAAGGCGGGCCAGGCAATCCACATCAGTCGCTGCAATCTCATGGGCTTGTCTCCTTGTTACGGTTTTGCCTTCAATCGGCTAACGTCGTTGGGGAGCCTTGCCGTGCTACAGCACTGTCTGCGGCTCCCCGCCTAGTTATCCGATCGAATTCAAAACCGCTTTGCTCGTTGGGTGTTTCGTTGTTTGGAGGCTGCGCCGCTTTCAACGCGGCCTGTCCTGCTCGGGTGTGGCCGCATTGTTGCGAGCCTTCATGGCGGGGGCCAGGCTGCTGGGGTTGTCCTCCAGCGTCTTGTTGATCTCGATGCCCTGGCGGTAGTAGTCCTCGGCCACCACGGGGTCGGGGCGGGCGATGGCCAGCCACAAGGTGGCAAAGCCTGCCACGACGACGATGGCCGGACCGGAGATGACCAGCCAGACATGGCCGAACCTCCACCAGGGGGCGGACGGGACGGCCACGGGCGATGCGGCGACGGAGGGGGATGGCATGTGATTGCTCCTGAAAAAATGGGGTCGTCGGGCTGGAAGGCCCGGTCAGCGTGGCACCAGGAACACCGACTTCTCGGTGACATGGCCCCCGCCGCCCAGGGCCTCGATCTCGAACTGCACGGGGTGCGATCCGGGCGGGGCCGAGCCGTAGGGGATCTGCAGGCGCACGGCGACCCAGCGCGACTCGGCGGCGCCGATGTCGACTTCAGCCTCGGACGCCACCTGCAGCCCATCGAGCCCGTGGGCACCGATGCGGTAGCGCTGGCCGGCCTCGGTGGCGTTCATGATCTGCAGGCGGTAGATGTTTTCGAGCTGCCCACCCGCAACGATGCGCGAGAGCGCGGCACGGTCGCGCACCACATCGACCTTGAAGGCGGTGCGCAGGGCCAGGCTGGCCGTGAGGCCCACGCACAGTGCCAACAAAATGGCGCTGTAGATGAGCACGCGGGGCCGCAGCACGCGGCGCAGCATCTGTGCGCCGCTCCAGCGGGCGGCCACGGCGTTCTCGGTGGCATAGCGGATGAGGCCGCGCGGGTAGTGCATCTTGTCCATCACGGTGTTGCAGGCGTCCACGCACAGGCCGCAGCCGATGCATTCGTACTGCAGGCCGTTGCGGATGTCGATGCCCACGGGGCAGACCTGCACGCACAGAGTGCAGTCGATGCAGTCGCCCAGGCCACTGACCTTGGGGTCCACGGCCTTGCTGCGCGGGCCACGGGGTTCGCCACGCCCGTTGTCGTAGGTCACGATGAGGGTGTCGCGGTCGAACATGGCGCTCTGGAAGCGTGCATACGGGCACATGTACTTGCACACCTGCTCGCGCATGTAGCCCGCGTTGCCATAGGTGGCAAAGCCGTAGAACAGCACCCAGAAGATCTGCCAGCTGCCCTGCAGCGCCAGCAGCTCGGCACCCAACGCGCGGATAGGCACGAAGTAGCCCACGAAGGTGAACCCCGTCCACAGCGCCAGGCCGAGCCACAGGGCCTGTTTGGTGGTCTTCTTGCGGACCTTCTCCCAGGTCCAGGGCCCAGCATCCAGGCGCAGGCGGGCGCTGCGCTCGCCCTCCACCTTGTGCTCGATCCACATGAACATCTCGGTATACACCGTCTGCGGGCAGGCAAAGCCGCACCACAGGCGCCCCGCCACCGTGGTGAACAGGAACAGCGACATCGCGCTGACGATGAGCAGGCCGGTGAGGTAGATGAAGTCCTGCGGGTACAGCACATAGCCGAACAGGTAGAAGCGCCGCGCGCCCAGGTCGAACAGCACCATCTGCCGCTCGCCCCATTGCAGCCAAGGCACCACATAGAACACCAGCTGCGTGAGCGCCACCATGGCCCAGCGCCAGCGCGCGAAGGTGCCGCTGATGCTGCGCGGGTAGATCTTCTTTTGTGCTTCGTACAGCGACACCACTTCGGCCGCTGCATCGGTGGTACCGCCGCCGGGAGCTGCGGCGACCGGGATGATGGGAATGACCTTGCGGGCAGGCCCGCTGGGTGGCTTCATGGCATCGGTTCTCGAAAAGGGATGGCCTTTCGCTCTGCCCGTTCGGGGCATGCGGCCGGCCTGGTGCGCCCTGGGCCCGCCGTGGCGGCAGGGCCAAGGGTGCGGCTTTCAGCGCCTCATTGCGCAGCGGCGGCGGGCGCGGACCCGTTGTTGGAGAGGCTCCAGACGTACGAGCCCAGCACCTTGATCTGGGCATCCGTCAGCTTCTCGGCCTGGGCCGGCATCTGGTTGGTCTTGCCGTTGTTGACCATGGCGGTGATGGCGGCCTCGCCCCAGCCGTGCAGCCATACGTCGTCCGTCAGGTTGGGGGCACCCAGGGCCTGGTTGCCCTTGCCGTCCATGCCATGGCACGCGGCGCAGGCACCGAACTTGGACTTGCCCAGCGAGGCGCGCAGCGAGTCGTGCGGGCTGCCCGACAGGCTCAGCACATAGTGCGAGACATTGCGCACGTCCTCCGGCGATCCCACGGCCGCCGCCATGGGCGGCATCACGCCGGTGCGGCCCTGAGCGATGGTTTCGCGGATCTTGTCGGGCGTGCCGCCGTGCAGCCAGTCGCCGTCGGCCAGGTTGGGAAAGCCCTTGCTGCCGCGTGCATCCGAGCCGTGGCACTGCGCGCAGTTGTTCATGAACAGGCGCTCGCCGATGGCATGGGCCTGGGGGTCGCGGGCCATGTCCTCGGGCTTCATGTCGGCGAAGCGGGCGTACAGGGGGGTCAGTTCGGCCTTGGCCTTGTCCATCTCGGCCTGGTACTCGCCCAGCTGGGTCCAGCCGAGCTTGCCGGCAAATTGGCCCAGGCCCGGGTAGGCGGCCAGGTAGGCCAGGCCGAAGACGATGGTGATGACGAACAGCCACACCCACCAGCGCGGCAGGGGGTTGTTCATCTCAACCAGGTCCTCGTCCCAGACGTGGCCCGTGGTGTTGTCTGCGTTGGCCATGACCTTCTTGCGACCGGCCATCCACAGCAGAAGCCCGCAGGCGACGATGCCGCCCAGGGTCACGGCGGTCACGAAGACCGACCAGAAATTGCTGGTGAAGTCACTCATGGGGTGCTCTCTCGTTCATGTTGTTGTCGTCGTTGTGCGCGTGGCGGATGCGGCCATTCACTCGTGCTCGAAGGGCACGCGGCCCGCTTCGTCGAAACGGTCCTTGTTGCTGCCCAGGTAGGCCCAGACCCAGATGCCGATGAAGCAAACCAGCGAGGCCAGCGTGGCAACGATGCGCATGGTGGTGATGTCCATTGCTATCTCCCAAAATGTGGTGTCACTTAGAGCGGGGAAAAAACTCAGCGAAGCGGTTCTGGCTAGGCGCTGCGTCGCAGGCAGTACGAGTAGTACGACAAGACGCAGCAACGACGCCAGAAGAGTTTTTTAGCCGCTCTTACTTGAGCGCGCGGCCCATGACCTGCAGGTAGGCAACCAGGGCATCCATCTCGGTCTTGCCCTTGAGCTCGGCCGTGGCGTCGGCGATCTGCGCGTCGGTGTAGGGCACGCCCACGGTGCGCAGGGCCTTCATGCGGGGCGCGGCCACGGCGGGATCGACGGGGGTCTTCTCCAGCCAGGGGTAGGCGGGCATGTTCGACTCGGGCACCACATCGCGCGGGTTGTGCAGGTGGATGCGGTGCCACTCGTCGCTGTACTTGCCGCCCACGCGGTGCAGGTCGGGGCCGGTGCGCTTGCTGCCCCACTGGAAGGGGTGGTCGTAGACGAACTCGCCAGCCACCGAGTAGTGGCCGTAGCGCAGCGTCTCGGCGCGGAAGGGGCGGATCATCTGCGAGTGGCAGTTGTAGCAGCCCTCGCGGATGTACACGTCGCGGCCGATCAACTGCGTGGCGGTGTAGGGCTCCACGCCCTTGACGGCCTCGGTGGTGGACTTCTGGAAGAACAGGGGCACGATCTCCACCAGGCCGCCCACGGCGATCACCAGCAGGATCAGCACGATCATCAGGAAGTTGTTGGTCTCCACCTTTTCGTGGCTGAAGCCGGTGGCGGTGGTCGCGGGATTCTTGTTGTCAGACATGATTGAAAATCTCTCCGTACGGGCCGCTCATGCGTGGGCAGCAGCGTGCACTGCGGGAATGGCCACCCGGACCGAACGGCCGGCGATGGCGGTGGCCCAGGTGTTCCAGGCCATGACCACCATGCCGCCCAGGTACAGCAGGCCGCCCAGCAGGCGCACCACGTAGAAGGGATAGGTGGCCTTGACGCTCTCGACGAAGGTGTAGGTGAGCGTGCCGTCGGGATTCACGGCGCGCCACATCAGGCCCTGCATCACCCCGGCGATCCACATCGCGGCGATGTACAGCACGATGCCCACGGTGGCCATCCAGAAGTGCAGCTCGATGGCCTTGACCGAGTACATCTTGTCGCGGCCGAACAGGCGCGGCACCAGGTAGTACAGCGATCCCATGGAGATCAGGCCCACCCAGCCCAGGGCGCCGGAGTGCACGTGGCCCACGGTCCAGTCGGTGTAGTGGCTCAGGGCGTTGACGGTCTTGATGGACATCATCGGGCCCTCGAAAGTGGACATGCCGTAGAACGACAGCGACACGATCAGAAAGCGCAGGATGGGGTCGTCACGCAGCTTGTGCCAGGCGCCCGACAGGGTCATCACACCGTTGATCATGCCGCCCCAGCTGGGCGCCAGCAGGATCAGCGAAAACACCATGCCCACCGATTGCGTCCAGTCGGGCAGCGCGGTGTAGTGCAGGTGGTGCGGGCCGGCCCACATGTAGGTGAAGATCAGTGCCCAAAAGTGCACAATGGACAGGCGGTAGCTGTATACCGGGCGGCCGGCCTGCTTGGGGATGAAGTAGTACATCATCCCCAGGAAGCCCGCGGTCAGGAAGAAGCCCACCGCGTTGTGGCCGTACCACCACTGCACCATGGCGTCCTGCACGCCAGCGTAGGCCGAGTAGCTCTTCATCCAGCCGGCGGGCACTTCCGCGCTGTTGACCAGGTGCAGGATGGCCACGGCCAGGATGAAGGCGCCGAAGAACCAGTTGGCCACGTAGATGTGGCGCACCTTGCGCATGCCCACGGTGCCGAAGAACACGATGGCGTAGGACACCCACACCAGCGTGATCAGGATATCGATGGGCCATTCGAGCTCGGCGTATTCCTTGCCCGTGGTGTAGCCCAGCGGCAGGCTGATGGCCGCCGCCACGATGACCAGCTGCCAGCCCCAGAAGGTGAATGCCGCCAGCGGCCCCGCGAACAGGCGCACCTGGCAGGTGCGCTGCACCACGTAGTAGCTGGTGGCGAACAGCGCGCAGCCACCAAAGGCGAAGATGACGGCGTTGGTGTGCAGCGGCCGCAGGCGCCCGTAGCTGAGCCACGGAATGCCGAGGTTGAGTTCAGGCCAGGCCAGCTGGGCGGCGATGATGACGCCGACCAACATCCCTACCACCCCCCATACCACTGCCATGATAGAAAACTGCCGCACGACGGTGTCGTTGTAGTGCGCTGCAGCTGTGTTTTGCGTTGAATCCATCGGGCACCTCTTTGTGTTGTAAAGAGTCTCCCGCAGAGGGGCCCGGAGGGTATTGACGCATGTCAATCGTTCCTGAGAATGCGCTCGCCCTCTTGTTCCACGCTCTCGAACTGGCCGCGGTACACGGCCCACCACAGGCCTGCCAGGATCAGCAGCACCAGCACCACGGACAGGGGGATCAGCAGGTACAGGATGTCCATCACAAGGTCTCCAGCGCGGCGCGAGCAAGGCCTTGCGCAGGGGCCGGGGTGCCCCTCGGCTCCATCAGCTTCTCACCCGGCAGGCGCGCCAGGCGCGAGGCGTTGAGCACCACCAGCAGCGAACTCAATGCCATGCCCAGCCCGGCCAGCCAGGCCGGCATGGTGCCGAGCACCGCCAGCGGCACGCACAGCGCGTTGTACAGCGCGGCCCACCACAGGTTCTGGCGCACCACGCGCAGGGTTCTGCGCGCCAGCAGCAGGGCCTCGGGCACCAGCGCCAGGCTGGCGCCCAGCACCACGAAGTCGGCCTGCGCGCGCGCCAGCGGCACCGCGCTGCCGAAGGCAAAGGACACGTGGGCACCTGCAAGCACCGGCCCGTCGTTGAGCCCGTCGCCCACCATGGCCACGTGGCGCCCCTGGGATTGCAGCATCTGCAGTGCGGCCAGCTTGCCGGCCGGCGTGCAGTCACCCTGCGCCCGGTCGATGCCGGCCTGCCCGGCCACGCGCTGCACCGACGCCATGCGATCGCCGGAGAGCATGTGCACGGCCACGCCTTCGTGCTGCAGGGCCTGCACCACGGCGCGGGCCTCGGGCCGCAGTTGCTCGGCCAGGGTGAAGCGTGCCAGTTCCACGGCCGTGCCCTGCCCGTCGACCTCTTCGGACAGCACCACCTGCAGCGCGGCGCCGTGGGCGCCCTCCTCCCCCGCACCCACGCCCGCATGGCGCGCGGAGCCCAGGCGCAGCCTGCGCGGAGCTGCAGCACCCTGGGCATCTGTCACAAATGCAGTCAGGCCACTGCCGGCCTCTTCGACCACCTGCGTGGCGACCCACCGCCCCGCGTCTGCAGGCGCCGCCGCGCACAGTGCGCGCGATGCCGGATGCACCGACTGGCGCGCCAGCGCGGCGGCCAGCGCCAGCGCATCGCTGTGCGCCAGGCCGGCGATGCTTGTGTGCACCGCCTGCAGCGCCATGCCATCGCGCGTGAGCGTGCCGGTCTTGTCAACCACGATGGTGTCCACTGCGGCCAACGCCTCCAGGCCCTGCAGGTTGCGCACCAGCAGGCCGTGGCGCGCCAGCGTGCCCGCGGCCGTGAGCATGGCCACCGGCGTGGCCAGCGACAGCGCACACGGGCAGGTGACGATGAGCACCGCCACCGCCACCATGAGTGCATGGCCCGGATCGCTGCGCCACCAGTACGCAGCGGCCAGCACCGCTGCCACCAGCACGGCGGCGAGGAAGGGACGCGCCACGCGGTCGGCCAGTTGCGCCAGCCGGGGCTTTTGCAGCGATGCGCTTTCCATCAGCGCGACGATCTGCGCAAAGCGCGTGTCGCCGCCCACGCTCTCTACACGCACTTGAACGGGTGCCTGCAGGTTGTAGCTGCCTGCCACCACGCGGCTGCCCAGGGGTCGGTCGACGGGCGTGGACTCGCCCGTGAGCAACGCCTCGTCGGCCTGGGTGTTGCCCTCGGTGATGCGGCCGTCGGCCGGAAAGGCCTCGCCCGGCAACACGCGGATGACATCGCCCACGGCCAGGCGGCGCGTGGCCACGCGGGTGAAGGTAGCCCCGTCGGCATCCCGCCGCTCCACGCTGTCGGGCAGGCGGTTCATCACCGCCTCCAGCGCGCCGGTCGTGCGGTCGCGCAAGCGCAGCTCCAGCCAGCGGCCAGTGAGCAGAAAGAACACGAACATGGTGAGCGAGTCGAAGAACACCTCCCTGCCGAAGATGCCCGCGGGGTCGAAGGTACCCGCCGTGCTCACCGCAAAGGTGATGGCCATGCCCAGCGCCACGGGCAGGTCCATGCTCACGCGACGCAGCCGCACGTCGCGCAGCGCGCTGGAGAAGAAAGGCCCGCAGGCAAAGCACACCACCGGCAGCGTGATGACCCATGAGGCCCAGCGCAGCAGGGTTTCCATCTCCTGCGACAGGTCGCCCGGCTGCGCCACGTAGGCGGGCCATGCGTACATCATCACCTGCATCATGCAAAAGCCGGCCACCAGCCAGCGCCACAGCGCGCGCCGGCTCTCTTGCTGGCGCGCCGTGCGCGCGAACGCATCCACCGCCGGCAGCGCCTGGTAGCCAGCGCGGGCCACGGCCGCCATCCAGCCCGAGGGCTGCACCTGCGCGGGCTGCCACAGCACGCGTGCGCGGTGGGTGGTGGCACTCACATCGGCCTGCAGCACGCCACGCACGCTGCGCAGCGCCTCTTCGATGGTGAGGGCACAGGCTGCACAGTGCATGCCCGAGAGCACCACATGCGACTCCCAGGCCGGCGCGTCCTGCGGGGCTGCGCCCGGCGGCCATTCGACCGGTGCGCCACCTGCGGCGCATGGACGGCCGAACGACGCCCACTCCTGCGGGTCGTCGAGCAGCGCGGCTTGGTGGTCCTGCCGCTGCTGCCAGGGGCCCACCGGCACGTCTGGCTCTGCGGAGATGGGGGTGGCATTTGACATGGCTCAAGCCTATCGCCGCAGCAGGGTTGGCGGGTTGACCTGGATCAAGGCGAGGAACATCATGGTCCGTACGCTTGCGGTATCTACAAGGAGACGACCATGTACTACCAACGCATCCTGATCGCCACTGATGGCTCCACCCTGTCCGAGAAGGCTGTTGACCATGGCCTGGCACTGGCGGAGCTGTCCGGCGCCACGGCCATCGCTATCAAGGTCGTGCCGCGCTATCCGCGCAGTTACTTCGAGGGCGGCGTGTCCGTGGAGCTGGCCGATGTGAAGCGTATCGAGCAGCAGTGGAATGATGCGGCGCAGGCTTTGGTCGATGCCGTGCAGGCGCGGGGCAAGGCCCGGGGCATCACGGTGAAGGCCGTGGTGAGCAAGTCCGATCTGGTGGCCGAGGCGATCATCGCTGCGGCGAAGAAGCACAAGGCGGATTTGATCGTGATGGCTTCGCATGGGCGCAAAGGGGTGAAGAGGATGTTGATGGGGAGTGAGACGCAGCATGTGCTCACCCATTCGCACATTCCTGTTTTGGTGTTGAGGTAGCTTGCTGTCGGTGGTTGCTGCGTGCCTTGGTTGAGGGCGCGGGCAGGGATGTGCGCCCGGCGGCGTGGCTGTTTTGAGGGCTTGCCTTTGCTGAGGGCGGGAGCCGGGTCTCGGCCCGGCGGCCGAGGTACCTTTCTTTGCGTCGCCAAAGAAACGTACCCCAAAGAA
>NZ_JBWKYR010000023.1:0-77169 GCF_059423865.1 Acidovorax sp. GW458-11-26-14-TSB4 | reverse complement strand
AGCGGGGCGCTGTTTCTTTGCCTACTTTCTTTTTGCGCAAAAAGAAAGTAGGTGCGCCGCCGGGCGCACATCCCGGCCTCCGCCCTCAAAACGAGCAAGAAGCCAGCAAAGATCGTCAGCCCAACAACCGAGCCAACGTCAACAAAGCCAGCAGCAGCATCCACACCACCACCGACCGCCACACCAAGCCAACAACACTGCGCAAATGCCCCACCTCAGGCTCCCGCCCAGGGGTCGAGTCGCTATCCCCCATGTCCGCATCGATCTCCAGCCCCTGCGGCGTATGCAGCACCGACCGTGCCTTGAGCGCCTCGCCTCCAAGGCGAACGTTGATGGCCCCAGCAGTAGCAGCCAGCACCACCCCATCGTTGTCATTGGGAAACCGCTGCGCATGGAAACGCCAGCCCTCGATGGCCTCCTCGAAACTGCCGACCACTGCAAAGCTCAGTGCGGTAAGACGCGCAGGCACCCAGTCAACCAGCGTCCAGGCCTGGGCTGAAGCGCGCTGCAGCGATTCGCTCGCGGGCTGGGAGCCCATGCGCTGGCGGTAGTGCCAGTAGCGCGAGGCGAACTCGGCCAGGCGGTAGAGCACCGCGCCCGTGGGGCCGAGCCCCAGCGCCGCCAGCACCGAAAACCAGGCCAGCACACCGAACACATGGCGGTGGGCGGCCAGCACCGAATACTCGATCACGTGGCGCACGATCTCGCTGCGCGGCAGCAGACCCACGTCCACCTGCTGCCAGTGGGCCAGGCGCTCACGCGCAGCATCCTCATTGCCCTCTTCCAGCGCATCGCGGATGCCCGTGAAATGGTGGCTGAACTGCCGGAAACCCAGGGTGATGTAGAGCACCGCCACACTCCAGAGCACGGCGAACGGCCAGCCCAGCCCCCACAGCAGCAGCCAGTGGATGGCCAGCACGACCAGGGAGGGGACGAGCACCGCCAAGCCCCAGGCCACCCAGCCGTGGTGCGACTTGCCGGCGTCGAAATTGCGGCTCACCGACAAGGCCCATGCACGCAGGCCGGCGTGGATGGGGTTGCTGCGGGCCAGCGGGCGGGCCTGCTCGATCAGCAGAGCGAACAGGATGGCGAAGAAACTCATGGGCGCCAATGATACTGGCGCTGCGCATCCACAGAGCAGGTTTACGTTCAACGGCCTCCCCATGGACCACCCTCCACGACACTGGCGCGACCTGGGCCAGCCCTTCCCCCCGTTAAAGGCCGCCCCGCCGAACTGGGGGCGTCCCCCTGGGGGAAGGCGCCGCAGCCGACTCAGGCAGGCGTCATCCAGCCAGCATGAACCGGTAGAAGTTGCGCAGCATGCCCGCCGTGGCGCCCCAGATATGGTGGTTCTTCTCACCATCCTGGTAGGGCATGGAGAACCATTCGCGGGCCTGCCCCTGCCACTCCAGCCGGTGGCGCTGGTGATTCGCCGGGTCGAGCAGAAAGGCCAGCGGCACCTCGAACAGGTCGGCCACCTCGTAGGGGTTGGGCGTGAGCACGCAGTCGGGCTGCACCAGTGCGACCACGGGGGTGATGATGAAGGAGGTGCCCGTGACGTAGACGGGCAGCGACCCCAGCACCTCGACGTACCGGCGGTCGAGCCCCACTTCTTCTTCAGCCTCACGCAGCGCGGTGTCCGCCGGGTCGGCATCCTCGGGGTCGGCACGGCCACCGGGGAAGGCGATCTGCCCCGAATGCGTGGACAGGTGCGCCGTGCGCTCGGTCAACAGCACCATGGGCTGCTCGCGCAGCACGATGGCCAGCAGCACCGAGGCATGGGCCGGCTCGCGGTTGGCGAACTTGCGCTCCAGCACCACCTCAGGCTCCCACTGCGGCGGATGCGCGAACCGCAGGCGCAAGGCCCCGGGCGTCTGGGCGGCCAGAGGGACAGCCGGAAGGTGTGCATCCACCCCCACCACAGGCACCTTGCGCGGATCGAAGTCGGGCAGCGTGGACAGGGGTGGAATGACAGAGGACACAGGGCTGATCGATGGTTTCACTGCAGTGGCAAGGGGCGGTGGGCGTTGTGGACGAAAGTGGGGCGGCAAAAAGCAAAAAGCCGCTACAGGCTGGCTGTAGCGGCTTGTCTGGACGGGTCCAGTCCTCAGGCGGCAGTAGCAGCTGCGGCAGCAGCGGCAGCCTTGTTGACACGCTGTGGCAGCTTTTCCTTGATACGTGCCGACTTGCCGCTGCGGTCACGCAGGTAGTACAGCTTGGCACGGCGCACGTCACCACGGCGCTTGACTTCGATGCCGGCGATCAGCGGGCTGTAGGTCTGGAACGTACGCTCCACGCCTTCGCCGCTGGAGATCTTGCGCACGGTGAAGCCGCTGTTCAGGCCGCGATTGCGCTTGGCAATCACCACGCCTTCGTAAGCCTGCACGCGCTTGCGGGTACCTTCCACCACGTTCACGCTCACGATGACGGTGTCACCAGGGGCGAATTCGGGAATGGTCTTGTTCAAGCGGGCGATTTCTTCCGCTTCCAGGGTCTGAATCAGGTTCATTTTTACATCCAACGATCATGTCCGCGCCAAAAATGGCAGCGTCGGGATTGACGTCTCAGTGTTTCGCACCAGCAAACAGGGCCTGCATGCCCCACCTGCCTTCCAGCAAAACGGCCGGCCAGAGGATCGAAAAGCCTTTGATTATAGCAAGTCAGCGCAATTTGGCCAATACAGCCTCGTCCGCAGCCGTGATGCGGCCCGCCTCGCGGGCTGCAGCGATCAGTTCGGGACGGTGGCGCGCAGTGATGGCCAGGCGCTGGTCGCGCCGCCAGCGCTCTATCTGCGCATGGTGGCCGGACATCAGCGCAGCCGGCACGGCCTGGCCGGCCCATTCCTCGGGCCGGGTGTAATGGGGGCAGTCGAGCAGGCCATCGAGCGCGGGGTTGAAGCTGTCGAGCTGGTGGCTGCCCTCGTCGTTGAGCACACCGGGCTGCAGGCGAGCCACGGCGTCGAGCAGGGCCATGGCGGCGATTTCGCCGCCCGAGAGCACGAAATCACCCAGGCTGATCTGCAGGTCCACATGGGCATCGATGAAGCGCTGGTCGATGCCCTCGTACCGGCCGCACAGCAACACGGCGCCCGCGCTGGCGGACCAGCGCTCCACGGCAGGGTGGTCCAGCGTGGCGCCGATGGGCGAAAACAGCACCAGCGGCGCCCGGGCTTCGTCCGGTTCGGCGCGTTCTGCGCGGATGGCCGCAAGGCATTGCGCCAAGGGCTCGGCCAGCATCACCATGCCGGGGCCGCCGCCAAAGGGACGGTCGTCGACCCGGCGGTAGTTGCCCTCGGCGTGGTCGCGCGGGTTCCACAGCTGCACGTCGACCTGGCCGCCGGCATAGGCGCGGCGGGTCACGCCGCTGGCCAGAAAAGGAGCGAACAGCTCGGGGAACAGGGTGATGATGTCAAAGCGCATGGCGCTCGGCGACCGGGGACGGCCGCTCAGTAGTCGGGCTGCCAGTCGACGGTGATGCGCTTTTCGGGCAGCTCGACCTTGTCGACAAAGTTGGAGACGAAGGGAATCATGCGCTCCTGCGCCTTGCCAGCCTCTTCGTAGTCGATCACCAGCACGGTCTGGGGGCCGGTGGAGAGCAGTTCGCGCACAGTGCCCAGGGCCAGCCCCTCGCGGTTGACCACGGCCAGGCCGATCAGGTCCACCCAGTAGTACTCGTCGGTGGCGGTCGAGGGGAAACTCGAGCGCGGCACGAAGATGCGCGCGCCACGCAGCGCCTCGGCGCCGTTGCGGTCGTCGATGCCCTGGGCCCAGGCCACCACAGTGTCCGAATGGTCCTTGGCCTGGCGGATGGGCAAGATCACCGTGCCCGTGAAGGTCTTGGCGCCCCGCTCCGAGGGCTGCAGGTACCAGCGCTTGGCGGAGAACAACGCCTCGGGGTTGCTGCTGTGCGGCAGCACCTTGAACCAGCCCTTGATGCCCCAGGCATCGGCAATGCGCCCCACTTCGACGGCGTCGGCAGGCAGTTCTGCGGGTTCGAGGGTCAGGTTCGTGGCCATGGAAGAGGTCTCGGAAATAGGAAAAGGGCGGGTTCCGCCCGGCAAGCCGACGGA
Source organism: Acidovorax sp. GW458-11-26-14-TSB4 (assembly GCF_059423865.1). Classification (NCBI taxonomy): domain Bacteria; kingdom Pseudomonadati; phylum Pseudomonadota; class Betaproteobacteria; order Burkholderiales; family Comamonadaceae; genus Acidovorax; species Acidovorax sp. GW458-11-26-14-TSB4. Next base: position 73,100 of record NZ_JBWKYR010000023.1, on the reverse strand, counting down.
ACCCGCCCTTTTCAGGGAGCTTTAAGCAGCCTTCTTGGCGGCTTGCTTGATCAGGCGGTCCACGGTAGGCGAGGACTGGGCGCCCACGCTCTTCCAGTACGTCAGGCGGTCCTGGGCGATGCGCAGGCCTTCTTCGGTTTCCTTGGCGGTGGGGTTGTAGAAGCCCAGGCGCTCGATGAAGCGGCCATCGCGGCGCACGCGCTTGTCGGCGACGACGATGTTGAAAAATGGACGGCCCTTGGAGCCGCCGCGGGAGAGTCGAATGACGACCATGATTTATCCTTCGGGTGGTGGGTCCTGGCAATCCCTGCCAAAAGCCACAGTGTTCGCAACCATATTCGCAACGCTTGAGACACGCGACATGGCCACCCGGCCAGCGACACGCTGCAAAGCCCGCGATTATATCCCTTTCCCCGATAGAACGCGCCATACACTTTGGCGAGCGCTCCAAAGTGCTTTCCACGCCACCCGCAATGCCCTCCATCCGCCCCAGCACCGACGCCGACCTGCCGGCCATCACCGCCATCTATGCCCACCACGTGCTGCACGGCACGGGCACCTTCGAGATCGATCCCCCCACCGAGGCCGACATGGCGGGCCGACGCGCCGACGTGCTGGGCCGCGGCCTGCCCTGGCTGGTGGCCGAGCGGGAGGACGGCCAGGTGCTGGGCTTTGCCTACGCCAACTGGTTCAAGCCGCGCCCGGCCTACCGTTTTTCGGCCGAGGACTCGATCTACGTGGCCGACAGCGCCCGCGGCATGGGCCTGGGCCGGCAGCTTCTGGCCGCGCTGATCGTGCAGGCCGAGGCGGCCGGCGTGCGCAAGCTGCTGGCCGTGATCGGTGATTCGGCCAATGCCGGTTCCATCGGCGTGCACCGTGCCCTGGGCTTCACCGAGGCGGGCGTGTTGCGCTCCATGGGCTGGAAATTCGGCGCCTGGCGCGACATCGTGCTCATGGAAAAGGCCTTGGGCGCAGGCGACACCACTTCGCCGGAATAATCCCCCCATGAAAAACAAGACCCTGGCGGCCTGGCTGGCCTTCATCGGCGGCCCGCTCGGCCTGCACCGCTTCTACCTGCATGGCCTGGGCGACCTGCTGGGCTGGCTGCTGCCCATCCCCACGGCGCTGGGCCTGTACGGCATCCAGCGTGTGCAGCAGTTCGGCCAGGACGACCACTACAGCTGGATGCTGATACCGCTGCTGGGCTTCACCATCGCGGGTTGCGCCCTGCGCGCCATCCTCTACGGCCTGATGACGCCCGAGCGTTGGAATTCGCGCTTCAACCCCGCTGCGGCGCAGGAGGCTCCCGCCGGCCAGACGCGCTGGCTCACCATCGGCGCCATCGTGCTTTCGCTGCTGCTGGGCACCACGGTGCTGATGGCCAGCATCGCCTTCAGCTTCCAGCGCTACTTCGAGTACCAGATCGAAGAGGCGCGCAAGATCTCGCAGTAGGCTCCAAAGACAGGAAAAGCCCCCGGAAAACGATCACGGGGGCTTTTTCTGGTTGCGTGCAGCGGATCAGTACAGCTGCAGGCTCACCCAGTAGGCGATGGCGGCGACGAAGGCACTGGCGGGGATGGTCAGCACCCAGGCCCAGACGATGTTGCCGGCCACGCCCCAGCGCACGGCGCTCGCGCGCTGGGTGGAACCCACGCCGACGATGGCGCCGGTGATGGTGTGGGTGGTGGACACCGGGATGCCCAGCGTAGTGGCCAGGAACAGCGTGAGCGCCCCGCCGGTCTCGGCGCAGAAGCCGCCCACCGGCTTGAGCTTGGTGATCTTCTGGCCCATGGTCTTGACGATGCGCCAGCCGCCGAACATGGTTCCGAGGCCGATGGCCAGGTAGCAGCTCACGATGGTCCAGGTGGGCGGCGAGGCATCGGTCGACGAGGCATAGCCCGTGGCAATCAGCAGCAGCCAGATGATGCCGATGGTCTTTTGCGCATCATTGCCGCCGTGGCCCAAGCTGTAGGCCCCGGCCGAGACCAGTTGCAGGCGCCGGAACCATTTGTCCACCTTGCTCGGCCTGGAACGCCGGAAGATCCAGGCCACAGCCACCATCATCAGCGAACCGAGCGCAAAGCCCAGCAGGGGCGAGACGAAGATGAAGGCCACGGTCTTGAGGATGCCGGTGGAGACCAGCGCGCCCGCGCCGGCCTTGGCAATCACCGCGCCCACAATGCCGCCGATCAGCGCATGCGAGGAGCTGCTGGGAATGCCGTAGTACCAGGTGATCACGTTCCAGGTGATGGCGCCCACCAGGGCACCGAACACCACGTGGGTGTCGACGATGCCGGGCTGCACGATGCCCTTGCCCACCGTGGCGGCCACGCTCAGGTGGAACACGAAGATCGCCACGAAATTGAAGAACGCCGCGAACAGCACCGCCTGCGCGGGCTTGAGCACGCCGGTGGAGACCACCGTGGCAATCGAATTGGCGGCATCGTGGAACCCGTTCATGAAGTCGAACAGGAGCGCGAGGACGACGAGCAGAATGACAACCCACAGGGCTGCTTGTACGGTTTCCATGCTGGCTGGCCCTGCCGATCAGGAGTTCTCGAGGACGATGCCCTCGATGCAGTTGGCCACGTCCTCGCACTTGTCGGTGATGGTTTCCAGCAGTTCGTAGATCGCCTTGAGCTTGATGACCTCGCGCACGTCGGGCTCTTCGCGGAACAGCTTGCTCATGGCGCTGCGCATCACGCGGTCGGCGTCGGACTCGAGCCGGTCGATCTCCTCACAGGTCTTGAGGGCCGCTTCGGCCACGGAAGGGTCGGCGATCTTGTCGAGCAGCTTCACGGCGTCACGCAGGCGCTCACAGCACTTGAGGCTCAGGTCCGTCAGGCGCGAGATCTCGTCCGTCATGTGGCGCACGTCGTACAGCGCCATGGTTTCGGCCGAGTCCTGGATCAGGTCGGCCACATCGTCCATGGTGTTGATCAGCGTGTGGATCTGCTCACGGTCGATGGGCGTGATGAAGGTCTTGTGGATGGCCTTGTTGACCTCGTGCGTCACGCGGTCGGCGGCGCGCTCGGCGTTGTCCACGTCCTGGTTGTACTTGTCGCGCAGATGCGGGTCGTTGTAATTGGCCACCAGTTGCGAAAAGGCACGCGCCGCCTCCACGATGCGGTCCGCATGCTGGTTGAACATCTCGAAAAAATTGCCTTCGCGTGGCAACAGCTTGGCAAACAGCATGGAACAGGCTCCTGGAACGGGGGGTGGGATTTCTTGAAAATGACGATGTCGTTACAAAAAAATGACATCAGCGTGACTGTTGCGAGTTTAACCGCCGGGTCGCCGCCGCCTCCCCGGGACCGTCGCGGCGACCAGAGCGGGGCCCACATCCCCGGGGTGGGCCTACCCGCGCCGTACTCCCAGTCCTACAGCGTGCGATAGGGCAGCACCTTAGATTGGGCACTCGCCTCGCGGACATCTGCCACCTTTGGCCCGCCGAGTTTCCCCACACTCCAAGGATTACACCCATGTCCTCTTCGCTCCGACTGATTCCCTGGCTGGTGGCGGCTGCCTGCGCCGCCTCCGGCGCCGTGCACGCCCAGAGCAGCACCAACACGCAAAAGCAACGCGATTCCTTCATTCCGTATACGCAGCAAGGCTACTTCGGCCTGAGCGGCGGCCGCTCCAACTACGACCTGAATGCCGGCCCGGCAGGCACGGGCCTGGGCTTCGACGACTCCGACTCGGCCTGGAAGCTCTCCACCGGTGGCTATTTCCACCCCAATGCCGGCGTCGAGCTGAGCTATCTGAATGCCGGCAAGGCGCATCGCCTGGGCGGCACCACCAAGGCCCAGGGCGTCAACCTGAGCCTGGTCGGCCGGGCCCCGCTGAACGAGCAGTTCGACCTGTTCGGCAAGGTCGGTACCACCTATGGCCGTACGCGCACCTCGGGTTTCTCGGGCCTGGGCGTCAACACCGGCAAGGACAGCGGCTTCGGCCTGTCCTACGGCCTGGGCGCCCGCTGGAACTTCAACCAGCAGTGGGCTGCCGTGGTGGAGTGGGAGCGCCACAAGTTCCACTTTGCCGACGACAACTCGGGCGTGAAGATGACGACGCTGGGCGTGCAGTACAAGTACTGAGTCCTGAGTCCGGGCTCGCCCGTACCTGCCATGAAAAATGCCGCCCATCGGGGCGGCATTTTTTTCGTCTGCAGGGAAGCGCTTATTCGCCCAGGTAGGCGGCACGCACCTTGGGGTCGCTCAGCAGCTGCTGGCCCGGGCCGGTCATGGTGATCAGGCCCGACTCCATCACGTACCCGCGGTCGGCGATCGCCAGTGCGCGGCTGGCGTTCTGCTCCACCAGCACGATGGTCACGCCCAGGGCGTACACGTCGCGCACCACCTCGAAGATCTTGTCCACCATGATGGGCGACAGGCCCATGGAGGGCTCGTCCAGCAGCAGCACCTTGGGCTGGCTCATCAGTGCACGGCCCATGGCCAGCATCTGCTGCTCGCCGCCCGACATGGTGCCGGCCAGCTGGTCCTTGCGCTCGCGCAGGCGCGGGAAGATGGTGAACATCTTCTCGATGTCGGCCAGGATGCCGGCCTTGTCCTTGCGGATGTAGGCGCCCATCTGCAGGTTCTCGGTGATGGTCATGCGCGCGAACACGCCGCGGCCTTCGGGCACCATGACCAGTCCTTCCTTGACCAGGTCCCAGGCGCCCTTGCCCTTGATGCTCTTGCCCAGGTACTCGATGTCGCCATCGCCCATGGGCAGCGTGCCGGTGATGGCCTTCATGGTGGTGGTCTTGCCGGCGCCATTGGAGCCGATGAGCGAGACCAGCTCGCCCTCGCGCACTTCGAAGTCCACGCCCTTGACGGCCTGGATACCGCCGTAGGCCACCTTCAGGCCCTTGACCTGCAGCAGTACCTTGTTGGATTTTTCGGCCATTCTCAGTGTCCTCCGGTGCCCAGATAGGCCTCAATCACTTTTTCGTTCTTCTGCACGTCGGCTGGGTTGCCTTCGGCGATCTGCTTGCCGTAGTCGAGCACGGTCACGCGGTCGCACAGGCCCATCACCAGCTTCACGTCGTGTTCGATCAGCAAGATGGTGCGGTTGTCGTTGCGGATGCGGTCGATCAGCTCGCGCAGCTGCACCTTCTCGGTGGCGTTCATGCCGGCGGCGGGCTCGTCCAGCGCGATCAGCTGGGGGTCGGTGGCCAGGGCACGGGCGATTTCCAGGCGGCGCTGGTCGCCGTAGCTCAGCGTGCGCGCCTTGTAGTCGGCGAACCTGCCGATGCCCACGTAGTCGAGCAGTTCCTGCGCGCGCTTGGCGATGGCCGCTTCTTCTTCCTTGAAGCCCTTGGTGCGGAACACCGCGCCCACCAGGCCGGACTTGGTGCGGATGTGGCGGCCCACCATCACGTTCTCGAGCGCCGTCATTTCGGCGAACAGGCGGATGTTCTGGAAGGTGCGGGCAATCCCCGCCTTGGCCACTTCGTGCACGGCCGTGGGCTCATAGGGCTTGCCTGCGAGCTCGAACGTGCCGCTGTCGGGCGTGTACAGGCCGGTGATCACGTTGAAGAACGTGGTCTTGCCTGCGCCGTTGGGACCGATCAGGCCATAGACCTGGCCGCGCTCTATGGTGATGCCCACGTCGGAGAGGGCCTGCAAGCCGCCGAAGCGCTTGGAAATGCCCGCAACCTTCAGCACCACATCGTTGGATTTCTCTGCCATGTTCTAACTTTCTGCGGTGTTCAGGACTTCTGCGTGAGGCTCTTGCCGTGCTCCGGCGCGGGCCACAGGCCGCGGGGGCGCATCAGCATGATGACGATCATCGCCACGGCAATCAGGAACTGGCGCAGGATGGCGGAGTCCAGGCGACCGTCGGTCATGGCCTGCAGCGGGCCGGCAACGTAGCGCAGCACTTCGGGCAGGGCCGACAGCAGCACGGCGCCCAGGATCACGCCGGGGATGTGGCCGATACCGCCCAGCACCACCATGGCGACGATCATGACCGACTCCATCAGGCTGAACGATTCGGGCGAGACGAAGCCCTGGAAGGCACCGAACATGGCACCGGACACGCCGCCGAACGAGGCGCCCATGCCGAAGGCCAGCAGCTTGAGGTTGCGGGTGTTGATGCCCATGGCCTTGGCGGCGATCTCGTCTTCTCGGATGGCCATCCAGGCGCGGCCGATGCGCGAGTCCTGCAGGCGGTAGCAGATGACGATGCTGATGATCACCAGCACCAGGAACAGGTAGTAGTACAGCGTGACCGAGTTGATGTCGAAGCCGAACAGCTCCAGGCGCTTGCCCAGGTCCAGGCCGAAGATCTTGACCGAGTCGATCTGGCCCAGGCCCTTGGGGCCGTTGGTCAGGTTGACGGGGTGGTCCAGGTTGTTCAGGAAGATGCGGATGATTTCACCGAAGCCCAGCGTCACGATGGCCAGGTAGTCACCGCGCAGCTTGAGCGTGGGCGCCCCGAGCAGGGCCCCGAACAGGGCTGCTATCAACGCCGCCAGCGGTATCACCAGCCACAGCGAGGTGTGCAGGCCGTTGGGGAACATGGCAGCGAAGGCCGCGAAGGTGTCGGCCAGGTGGGGCGACGCCATCAACGCGAACAGGTAGGCACCCACGGCGTAGAAGGCCACGTAGCCCAGGTCGAGCAGGCCGGCGTAGCCGACCACGATGTTCAGGCCCAGGGCCAGCATCACGTACAGCAGGGCCAGGTCGGCGATGCGCACCCAGGCGTTGCCGAAGAATTGCAGGATCAGCGGGAGGATCAGCAGCGCGATGCCGCCAACGACCCATTTGGCAAGGTTGTTGTTCTTCATGACAGGGTCCTCAGGCTCGGTCGGCCACACGCTCACCCAGCAGACCCGAAGGACGCAGCGTGAGGATGATGATCAGCACGATGAATGCAAAGATGTCGGTGTAGTGGCTGCCCAGCAGGCCGCCCGTGAGGGTGCCGATGTAGCCCGAGCCGATGGCTTCGATCAGGCCCAGCAGGATGCCGCCGACCACCGCGCCGGCCAGGTTGCCGATGCCGCCGAACACGGCCGCCGTGAAGGCCTTGAGGCCGGGCAGGAAGCCCATGGTGTGCTGCGCCGTACCGTAGTTGGAGGCGTACATGATGCCGGCGATGGCCGCCAGCACGGCACCGATGATGAAGGTGGCCGAGATCACCATGTCGGGTTTGACGCCCATCAGCGAGGCGACGCGGGGGTTCTCGGCCGTGGCGCGCATGGCGCGACCCAGGTTGGTGTGGTTCACCAGGTAGACCAGCGAAGCCAGCGCGATCGCGGTCACGCCCAGGATCAGGATCTGGGTGGGGGTGATGAAGGCGCCGCCGATCTGGAACGGCGAGCTGGGCAGCATCGTCGGATAGGGCTTGTAGTTGGGCTTCCAGATGATCATGGCCAGCGTCTGCAGCAGGATGGACATGCCGATCGCGGTGATCAGGGGGGCCAGGCGCGGGCTGCTGCGCAGCGGCCGGTAGGCGACTTTTTCAATCACGAAATTCAGGGTGGCAGCGACCACGCAGGCAATGATGGTCGCCAGCAGCAGGATCAGCCAGCCGGGTGCGCCGGGCATGGCCCCTTGCATTAGCCCGATACAGCTCCAGCTGGTGAGTGCACCGATCATGAGCACTTCGCCGTGGGCGAAATTGATCAGTTGAATAATGCCGTACACCATCGTATAGCCCAAGGCTATCAAGGCGTACATGCTGCCGAGAACCAGACCGTTGATGATCTGCTGCAGCAAAATGTCCATAAGAGAAGTCCTTCGTTTGTAACGCACCCCAAGCGCAGGCACCGGAATCGGTACAGCCTTGTGGGCCCGACTGCCATCTAGCAAAAAACCCGCCAGAGATGCAGCTGTGCGGGTTTGTGGACGGGATTGTAGCCAGTAGTGTCAGGAGGCCCCCAGCGGCTTTGGCGGGGTTTTCCCTCGGGTTCTCAGGTCCATCAGTGACCGCCCGGGTACATAAGTAATTTTGATGCACGCAAGAATATTGCTGAGCGGACTTATTACCAGACCCATGCAATATCGGCATAAACGCAATTCCGGGCGCAGCATACGCCCGTGCCGCACTTACTCCTCGGGCAGGACCGGGTCGTCGGCGATCGCATTGCGCTCACGCAGCCCACGCAGTTTTTGTGCAATCTTGATTTCGAGCCCGCGCTCCACCGGCTGGTAGAAACCGGGCTGTGCCATGCCTTCGGGCAGGTAGTTTTCTCCGGCTGCGAAACCATCCTCTTCGTCGTGCGCGTAGCGATAGCCCTTGCCGTAATCGAGCTGTTTCATGAGCTTGGTCGGTGCATTGCGCAGGTGCATGGGCACCGGGCGTGTGCCATCTTGCTTCACCCAGGCACGTGCGGCGTTGTAGGCCTTGTAGACCGCATTCGACTTGGGTGCCACGGCCAGGTAGACCACGCATTCGGCCAAGGCCAGCTCGCCCTCGGGCGTGCCCAGCCGCTCATAGACCTCGGCAGCATCGAGCGCCAGGCGCAAGGCGCGCGGGTCGGCCAGGCCGATGTCCTCGCTGGCCATGCGCACCAGGCGCCGCGCCATGTAGCGCGGGTCGGCCCCACCATCGAGCATGCGCACCAGCCAGTACAGCGCGGCATCGGGATCCGAGCCCCGCACGGATTTGTGCAGCGCGCTGATGGTGTCGTAGAACTGCTCGCCGCCCTTGTCGTAGCGGCGCATGCGCTCGCCCAGCACCTTGAGCAGCCATTCGTCCATGATCTCGGAGAGCTTCTCTTGCGCAGCCGCCATGGCCAGGGTTTCCAGCGTGTTCAGCAGGCGCCGGGCATCGCCGTCGGCATAGGCGACGAGCCGGTCGATGGCCGCCTGCTCGATGGCCGGCAGGGCCCCCTGCTGCTGGGCCAGCGCCACGAGCTGCTGCAGGTCTTCGGCCGACAGCGGCTGCAGCACGTAGACCGCGGCGCGCGACAACAGGGCCGAGTTGACCTCGAACGAAGGGTTCTCGGTGGTCGCGCCGATGAAGGTGAACAGCCCGCTTTCCACGTGCGGCAAGAACGCGTCCTGCTGGCTCTTGTTGAAGCGGTGCACCTCATCGACGAAGACGATGGTGCGCTGCTGCATGAGGCCGTCGCGTGCCAGCTCGGCCCGCTCCACGGCCTCGCGGATGTCCTTGACCCCGCCCAGCACCGCGCTGATGCTGATGAACTGCGCATCGAAGGCATCGGCCATGAGCCGCGCGATGGTGGTCTTGCCCACCCCCGGCGGCCCCCACAGGATGCAGCTGTGTGGGCGCCCCGACTCGAACGCCAGGCGCAGCGGCATGCCCGGGCCGAGCACCTGCTGCTGCCCGATGACCTCGCCCAGCGTGCGCGGGCGCAGGCGCTCGGCCAGCGGCTGGTGGGCAGCGGTGGACGGCGGCGGGGAACTGCGGGACGTACTCATGGGATCAATGGAAGCGAAACGAGGAGGATGTTCGGGGGATGGAGGGCACGAAGGCACAGCTGCGGATGGGCGGCCTCCATTCCACCATAGGGATCCGGCTGCAATTTGTAACCTTGGCACGCGTCCACGCGACAAGGGGCTGCGGTCCATCGCTTATAAACGAGCGCTTTTCGGGATGGGCACAATCCATCCCCCATCCATCTTTGCACCTTGGACCCTCCTGACCCATGAAGCCAGCTGCCTTCCACCGCTTTTCCCTGCTGCTGGGCGCCGCCCTGCTGTGCGCCACGGCCCATGCCGATGTGACCGAAGCCGAGGCCATCGAGGCCCAGCTGGGCTCGGCCCTCGCGTCGGCCGACTTCGCGGCCAAGAACTGCCCGAACCTCGCCATCAACGACGACAAGGTGCAGGACCTGCTCAAGCGCATCAAGAAGACCGCGGCGGACCTGCGTGCCGGCGAGGACTACGACGAGCAGCGCACCGTGGTCCAGCAGTTGGACAAGCAGCAGGGCCGCGCCATGATCTGCATGGTGCTGCCCTCGGCGCACGGCGGCTATGCGCGCGGCGTCATCCAGAAGAAATAGGCACTGCGGCAGTCCTACTGCTTGACCACGTCTGCCCCGGCGGGCGGCTTGAACTGGAAGGTGCCGGCCGGCAGCGCCGGATTGGCCTGCATGCCGCTGAAGCGGATGGCCGAGCGCTGGCCAAAGCTGTCCAGGATATCGAGGGCGGCGAGCTGCTCGCCCGCAAAGCCCACGCGCACGCTCTGCAGTTGCCCGTCCTTGGCCTTGGGCCGCGCCAGCACCCACTGCAGGCCATCGGCCTCGGGCGCTGCCTCGAGCGTGAAATCGGCCTTGAGCGCCGACAGGTCCGGCGCCGAGGCCAGCAGTGCGGCCGGCGTGGTGCCAAGGGCCTGCGCCTGGGCGCGCTGCGTCACTTGGTTGAGGTCCACATCATGCAGCCACAGGGTCTGGCCGTCGGCCACGATGGTCTGCTCGAAGGGCTTCTTGTAGACGAACTTGAAGCGGTTCGGGCGCTGGAACTCGAACGAGCCGCTGGAATTCTTGGTGCGCGCCGTCTGGCCCTCCTTGGGCGGCGAGGTCACCACCTGGGTGAATTCGGCACGGCCGGTCTGGGTGCTCTTCATGAAGGATTCCAGGCTCTTGAGCCCGTCTGCGCTGGCCCACTGGGCACTGGCCGCGATCACGATGGCTGTCACAACTTTTTTCAAAAATAGACTCCTTGGGTTGGGGCATGGGCCCGCAACACCTTATTCGGGGCGTGCAGGCACCAGCACTTCGCGCTGGCCGCTGGCGGTGAGGCCACTGACCAGGCCGGCCTTCTCCATGTCCTCCAGCAGGCGCGCCGAGCGGTTGTAGCCGATGCGCAGCTTGCGCTGGACGTAGGAGATGCTGGCCTTGCGGTCCTTGAGGACCACTTCCACGGCCTGGTCGTACATGGGGTCTTTTTCACCCCCCTCGCCGCCACCACCCTCCCCTGACAGATCGCCGTCGCCATCCACAGTTCCGCCTTCGAGCACGCCTTCTATGTAGTCCGGTGCCCCTTGCTCCTTGAGGTAATGGACGACACGGTGCACTTCCTCGTCCGAGACGAAGGCACCATGCACGCGGATCGGCAGGCCCGTGCCGCTGGCCATGTAGAGCATGTCGCCCATGCCCAGCAGCGCTTCGGCCCCCATCTGGTCAAGGATGGTGCGGCTGTCGATCTTGCTGCTCACCTGGAAGGCGATGCGCGTCGGGATGTTGGCTTTGATCAGGCCGGTGATCACGTCCACGCTGGGGCGCTGGGTGGCCAGGATCAGGTGGATGCCGGCGGCACGGGCCTTCTGCGCCAGGCGCGCGATCAGCTCTTCGATTTTCTTGCCGACCACCATCATCAGGTCGGCCAGCTCGTCGATGACGACCACGATGTGCGGCAGGCGCTGCAGCGGCTCGGGCTCCTCGGGCGTGAGGCTGAAGGGGTTGTAGATGAACTCCTCGCGCGCCTTGGCCTCGTCGATCTTGGTGTTGTAGCCGGCCAGGTTGCGCACGCCGAGCTTGCTCATGAGCTTGTAGCGGCGCTCCATCTCGGCCACGCACCAGTTCAGGCCGTTGGCAGCCTGCTTCATGTCGGTGACCACGGGCGCCAGCAGGTGCGGAATGCCTTCGTAGACCGACATTTCCAGCATCTTGGGGTCGATCATCAACAGGCGCACGTCGCGCGCCTCGGCCTTGTACAGCAGCGACAGGATCATGGCATTGATCCCCACCGACTTCCCCGAGCCCGTGGTACCGGCCACCAGCACGTGCGGCATCTTGGCCAGGTCGGCCACCACCGGGTTGCCCACGATGTCCTTGCCCAGGCCCATGGTGAGCATGCTCTTGGCCTCGTGGTAGACCTGCGAGCCCAGGATCTCGGACAGGCGGATCGACTGGCGCTTGGCGTTGGGCAACTCCAGCGCCATGTAGTTCTTGCCGGGGATGGTCTCCACCACGCGGATGGACACCAGGCTCAGCGAACGCGCCAGGTCTTTGGCCAGGCCCACGATCTGCGATCCCTTGACGCCCGTGGCGGGCTCGATCTCGTAGCGCGTGATCACCGGGCCGGGCATGGCCGCGACCACGCGCACCTCCACGCCAAAGTCCTTGAGCTTCTTCTCGATCAGGCGGCTGGTCATCTCCAGCGTCTCGGGCGCCACGGTCTCCTGGCGCTGCAGGGCGCCATCGAGCAGGTCCACCAGCGGCAGCTTGCTGTCGGGCATGTCGGTGAACAGGGGCTTTTGCCGCTCCTTGACCACGCGGGTGCTCTGCGGCACGTCGACCAGGATGGGCTCGATGATCTGCACCGGCTGCGGGTGCTGCTCCTCGCTCTCGGTCTTCTCTTCCTGCACCACCACGGCCCGCTCGCGCGCGGCCTTGCGGCCCACGGCCACATCCTTGGCCACCTCGCGCTGCGTGCGGCGCGACTGCACCAGCGCGTCGATGCGCCCGCCCAGCACCTCGGCCACATGGCCCCAGGAGAATCGGAACGCCAGCGCGGCGCCCAGCACAGCCAGCACGAAGCACAGCAGGGCCGAGCCGGTGAAGCCCAGCCATTTGACGCTGGCCGGCCCCGTGAGGTAGCCGAGCACGCCCCCAGCGTGGCCAGGCAGGAAAGATTCAAAGCGGTACAGGCGCGACCATTCGAGCGCCGTGCTGGCACACATCAGCAGCGCCAGACCGCCCCAGAACAAGGCCCGCCGGGCCATCGGGCTCACGGCACCGGGCAGCACCTCGCCGCCGCGCATCCAGCGCGCCAGCGATGCCAGCCACGAGCGCACGCCGGCCGCCACGCACCACCAGACGGAAAAACCCAGGGCAAAGTAGCTGCCATCGGCCAGCCACGCGCCCAGGCGGCCGGCCCAGTTGGCCACGGCACGCGCATCCGAAGGGCCCGAGGACGACCAGGCGGCGTCCTGCGCCGAATAGCTGACCAGCGCCAGCAGCCAGAACACCAGGGCCAGCAGGCCTATCAGCAGGCCGATTTCATGCCCGAAGCGGGCCGCGCCTGAACGGGGCGGCGACTTCGCGGCAGAGGATGCATTCAGGGTATTGAGTGAATAAGTCATAAGCGCCGGGCAAGCTTACCGCATGCCCCACTCCCCTGGGAGCACAGCCCGGGGAAGCTCAGCCCAGGGCGTCCAGCCGGTCCTTGAGCACGGTGGCGCCGGTGGGCAGCACCTCGATGAAACCACGCTCTTCCAGATCTTTCATGACACGGCTGACCATCTCGCGCGAAGCGCCGACCATCTTGGCCAGGTCCTGGCGCGAGATCTTGTCGCGGATGATGCGCAGGCCCTGCGCATCGGTGGTGGCAAAGTCCAGCAGCGCATGGGCCACGCGGCCGTACACGTCCAGCAGGGCCAGGGATTCGATCTTGCGGTCGGCGTGGCGCAGGCGCTTGACCAGGCCGCGCATGACCACCAGCGACATGGAGGCGTTCTCGGTCAGGCAGCGCGCGAACTCGGTGCGCCCGAGCATCAGCACGTCGGTCTGCACCTCGGCGCGCACCGTGGCCGAGTGGGGTTCGTTGTCGATGATGCTCATCTCGCCCAGGTAGTCGCCCTGGGACAGGGTGGCCAGGATCACCTCGCGCCCGCGGCTGTCGGCCGTCATCACGCGCGCCCGCCCGGTGAGCAGGATGAACAGCGTGTTCGACCGCTGCCCCTGCTCGACCAGCGCCTCCCCGCGCTTGAAGCGCTTCTTGACCACGGCACCGCTGATCACCTCGGCCTGCGGCATGGTGAGCAGCGAGAACAGTGGCACCCGGCGCAGCAGGTCCAGGTTGGACAACATCGTTGACATGGAAACTTCTCCTCTCGAAAGGCGCGGCTCCACCGGTGCCGCATCGGGTTATTGATCGGTTCTTACAATCGCCGTGATTGAAATTGGGGCGGCGTGCGAAGACCGAGCGCGGTTGATACTGGCGCCCCGCCCCCCAGCTTTCCCAACAGCGCCCCGTGTAGCGGGCGCAAAACACAGGCTTTTACCATGTCTACCACCCAACACGCGAAAGTTCTGATCCTAGGCTCCGGCCCGGCCGGCTACACCGCAGCGGTCTATGCAGCGCGCGCCAACCTCAATCCGGTGCTGATCACCGGCATGTCCCAGGGTGGCCAGCTGATGACCACGACGGAAGTCGACAACTGGCCCGCCGACGTGAACGGCGTGCAGGGACCGGAGCTGATGCAGCGCTTCCTGGAGCACGCCGAGCGCTTCAAGACCCAGGTCATCTTCGACCACATCAACCAGGTCGACTTCAGCAAGCGCCCCTTCACCCTCATCGGTGACAGCGGCACCTACACCTGCGACGCGCTGATCCTGGCGACCGGCGCCTCGGCCAAGTACCTGGGCCTGCCCTCCGAAGAGGCCTTCATGGGCCGCGGCGTGTCGGGCTGCGCCACCTGCGATGGTTTCTTCTACCGCGACAAGCCCGTGGCCGTGGTCGGCGGCGGCAACACGGCCGTCGAGGAAGCGTTGTATCTGTCCAACATCGCCAGCAAGGTCACCATGGTGCACCGGCGCGACAAGTTCAAGGCCGAGCCCATCCTGGTGGACAAGCTCAACGAGAAGGTCGCCGCAGGCAAGATCGAGCTCAAGCTCTTCAACACCCTGGACGAGGTGCTGGGCGACGCCACCGGCGTGACCGGCATCCGCATCAAGAGCACCAAGGATGGCAGCACCGAGGACATCACGCTGCATGGCTGCTTCATCGCCATCGGACATTCCCCCAACACCGACATCTTCAAGGGCCAGCTGGAGATGGAAGGCGGCTACCTGATCACCCAGGGCGGCCTGAAGGGATTTGCCACGCAGACCAGCGTACCCGGCGTGTTCGCGGCCGGCGACGTGGCGGACCATGTGTACCGCCAGGCCATCACCAGCGCCGGCACGGGCTGCATGGCCGCGCTGGACGCCCAGCGCTTCCTCGAACAGCAGGAGTGAAAAGCGCCGCCCCGGGGTGCGATTTGACGCCCCTGTGCGCAAGTCGCTATAATCCGAGGCTTTCCTGAATTCAGGCGGGTATCTGCTACCCGTTTTCTTGCAGGCAAAAATCCAAATCGGGCATCTTTTTCTGGCTGCCCGGGGTTACCGCCACCCTTTCTGGCGAGGTGAGGCCGCAAGCCGAGCCCTTGGGAGATCCCCCAGGGGCACCGGGCGAACGGCCGTTGAACAGTATCGGAGTGTCCTCATGGCACGCGTCTGCGACGTAACGGGCAAGAAGCCCATGGTCGGGAACAACGTTTCCCACGCCAACAACAAAACCAAGCGCCGGTTCCTGCCGAACCTGCAATACCGCCGTTTCTGGGTCGAGACCGAAAACCGCTGGGTTCGCCTGCGCGTTTCGAGCGCTGCCCTGCGTTTGATCGACAAGAACGGTATTGACTCGGTGCTCGCAGACCTGCGCGCACGTGGCCAGGCTTAAGGAGAAACACCATGGCAAGCAAAGGCGGACGCGACAAGATCAAGCTGGAATCCACTGCGGGTACCGGCCACTTCTACACGACGACGAAGAACAAGAAGACCATGCCCGAAAAGATGCTGATCATGAAGTTTGATCCCAAGGCACGCAAGCATGTGGAGTACAAGGAAATCAAGCTGAAGTAATTCAGCCCGGTTCCCCCAGAAAAAGCCGCCCGGCAGTCGCCCGGCGGCTTTTTCTTTGGCACCGGGATCACGCAGCCTGCCGCAGTGCACCCACCTGCTCGTGCAGCAGGCGCCCCAGCTCACCATAGGCCCACTCCACCTCGGGCGAGAACGGCAGGCCGCAGCTCAGGCGCAGAAAGCCCTCGTAGCGCCCCGAATTCGAAAAGATCGGCCCCGGCGCCACGCGGATGCCCAGGGCCAGGGCCTGCTCGAACAGCACCATGGACGACACGCCCGCCGGCAGTTCGATCCACAGGCTGAGCCCGCCGGGCGGAATCGACAGGCGCGTGCCCTGCGGAAAATGCCGCGCCACCATCTGCACGCTGCGCTCGCGCTGCACCCTGAGGGCCGCGCGAAAGCGCCGCAGGTGGCGCTCATGGGCGGGCGTGCCCACGGTGCGCGCCGCCAGCAACTGGGCCCAGACCTGCATGTTGCGGGTGCGCGCGAACTTGAGGATCTGGATGCGCTCGTGCCAGCGCCCGCCGTTCATCCAGCCCTGGCGCAGGCCCGGCGCCAGCGTCTTGTTGAAGGACACGCAGTAGATCACCTGGCCGGTCTCGTCCCAGGCCTTGAGCGGGCGCTGGAGCACGGGTGCATCGACCAGCTCGCGGTAGATGTCGTCCTCGATCAGCGCCAGGCCGTGGCGCCGGCAGAAGGCCACCAGCCGCTCCTTGTGGCTGTCGGGCATGAGCGCACCATTGGGCATCTGCAGGTGCGGCACGACGACCACCGCCTTCAACCGCGGTTCGCTCTGCACGGCCAGTTCCAGGGCGTCGAGCGAGATGCCGGTGCGCGCACTGCTGGGAATCTCCAGCGCACGCAGGTTCTGCGTCTCCACGGCCTGCAGCACACCGTAGAAGGTGGGGGATTCCACGGCCACCACGTCGCCGCGCTCGGTCACCGCCGCGAGCGCCAGGTTCACAGCGTCCGAATTGCCCAGGGTGGCCATCACCTCCTGCGGCGCCACGTTCACGCCGACATCCAGCGCCTGCCGGGCCATGGCCGCCTGGAACAGCGGATGGGTGCCCGGCCGCGAATGGCCCTGCACCAGTATCTCGGGAAACTCGCGCAGCAGCGCGGCGCCGATCCGGTTCAGGGTGAGGTGGTCGAACAGCTCGGGCGCAGGCATGGCAGCCCCCAGGTCCACGCGCACCTGGGCCCTGCGCCCCTGCTCCAGCCACAGCGAGATGCGCTCGTTGATGCCCGCGAACTGGGCCCCGTCGATCTGCTGCACCGGACAGCGCGGGTCGGGCTCGCTGCTGTGGTCCAGCAGGTGCACCCGGTGGTCCTGCACGAAATAGCCGACGCGGGGACGCGCCAGCACGCTGCCCTGCTCCTCCAGGGTGCGCAGCGCCTGCAGCGCGGTCGACAGGCTCACGCCGTGGCGCTGCATCAGCTCGCGCACCGACGGCATGCGCGTGCCGGGCAGCAGCACGCCCTGGGCCACCGCCTGCTGGTAGTGGTCGGCCAGTTGGCGGTACAGGGGAAGGCTGTCGTCGAAGGCTATGGGCATGGCGAGCCGATGATGCGCCGAAATCTGCTACCAGAACAGATACAGGCCATCCAAGAATCGACCTCAACAGGGCACAAATCCATGGCCTGCTCTGCCTCGCCCGTCCGGTTTCTGTGCCTGTTGCGAAGCAGGCGTCGGTTCTACGCTGGAGGCATGAAACAGCAGCACCTCCCCCCATCCCCCGCCGCCACCGGCGCAAGTCGTCGGGCACAGCCCCTTCACCGCCCTGCGGAGGGCGTGCAACGCCTGGCCCTGGGCATTGGCCAAGGCCGCCTGGTCTGGCTGGACGCCGGCTGTGAGCTGCGCAGCCTGTCGGGCACCGTCCTGCTGCGCACCGCAACCACGGCGCCCGGGGGTCAGCCGCCACCGCCCCGCCTGCGCCCCCACACCGCATGGCGCAGTCCGCAAGCAGACTGGATAAGCATCGAGGCCGGCGAAGCGCCCGCCACCCTTGAGCTGAGTGCCCCCGCAGAACAGGGCGTGGCGCTGTCCGGAACGCACAGCCATGAAAAAAGCCGCCCAGGGCACGGGGCCCTGCAGCGGCTTCGGCACAGCCTGAGAAAACTGCTCGTCAGGCGCGCGCAGCCCGCAGGCTGATCGAGAAGTCGCGCAGGGCGGCAATGCCGCTTTCTTCGGCACGGCGGCACCAAGCCTGCAGGTCGGCCGTGAGCTGCTCGCGCGACTGCGTGGTGTTGAGCCACATCTGGCGCAGCTCTTCGCGCATCGTGACCATCTTGTCCAGGGCCGGGTGCGCCGCGCGCACCTGGGCCAGCTGGGACTGGGCATTGGCGGGCACCTTCTCGGCGTCACGGTGCAGCCAGCGCTTGGCCGCCTTGAGCACCGAGGCATCGGCCTGGCGCGCCTGCAGCGCAGCGATCTCTTCGCGGCAAGCCTGGCGCACGCCGCGGGCATAGCCGGCCATGACCTCGTAGCGGTTGGCGATCAGCGCCTCCAGCGTCTTCTCATCGGCCACGGGCTTGACGTCGCCGCGCAGCAGCTTGGGCGGCACCTTCTTCACGGTGGCCCAGCCCACCTTCTTCATCAGGCTGATGTAAACCCAGCCGATGTCGAACTCATAGGGCTTGACCGAGAACTTGGCCGAGGTGGGGTAGGTATGGTGGTTGTTGTGCAGCTCTTCGCCACCGATGATCACCCCCCAGGGCGAGAGGTTGGTGCTGGCGTCGGTCGCCTCGAAGTTGCGGTAGCCCCAGTAGTGGCCTACGCCGTTGACCACACCAGCGGCCCAGAACGGAATCCACAGCATCTGCACCGCCCAGACGGCCGCGCCGATGGCTCCGAACAGTGCCAGGTTCAGCACCAGCATCAGGCCCACGCCCTGCCAGGGGAAACGGGAGTAGACGTTGCGCTCCACCCAGTCATCGGGCGTGCCGTGGCCGAACTTCTTCAAGGTCTCGGCGTTCTTGGCTTCGGCACGGTACAGCTCGGCACCACGCCACATCACGGTATCGAGGCCGCGCGTCTGCGGGCTGTGCGGGTCGTCGGCGGTTTCGCACTTGGCGTGGTGTTTGCGGTGGATGGCGACCCATTCCTTGGTCAGCATGCCGGTACCCACCCACAGCCAGAAGCGGAAGAAGTGCGAGGGAATGGCATGCAGGTCCACCGAACGGTGGGCCTGCGAGCGGTGCAGGAAGATGGTGACGGCCGCAATGGTGACGTGCGTCGTCGCCAGGGTGTAGAGAACGATCTCCCACCAGGCGAGATTCCACAGCCCATGGCCCAGCCAGTCGATGGCCGCGTTCAGTACAACCCAGTCGGGTAACAGCATAGTGAGAAAACCTTGTGCAAAACACCCGGCCGCCAGCGGCGGCAGGTTCCGAATTTTAAAGGGCGGCCGCTGTTTTGGATCAGCGCTTATCCACAGTATTCACGGTGAAATAGCCCCTGCGTCGCTTGCGCGACAAGGCCCATGCAACCACCGTGCCAGAGCCCTGTCCGTACAGGGACCACCTCGCCCCGGAACAATGGTCCAGCGGACTACTTCCTCGTCCACACGGCGGCGAAGAACCCGTCCGTCTGGTGCATATGGGGCCAAAGACGCAGATAGCCAGTGCCCGAGGCACCGCCGCTGCACAATTTATCAGCACCCTCGACCTTGAGCTGGGCCAGGGCCTCGCCCGCATCCAGGGGCACGAAGTCGGGATGCGCCGCAGTGAAGGCGTCCGCGATCGCCTCGTTTTCCTCGGGCAGGATGCTGCAGGTGGCATACACCAGCCGGCCGCCGGACTTGAGCAGGCGCGCCGCGCTGGCCAGGATGGCGGTCTGCTTGGCCGTGAGTTCCTCCACCGCCTTGGGCGACTGGCGCCACTTGAGGTCGGGGTTGCGGCGCAGGGTGCCCAGGCCCGAGCAGGGTGCGTCGACCAGCACACGGTCGATCTTGCCGGCCAGGCGCTTGACGCGCTCGTCGCGTTCATGGGCAATGGCGGCAGGGTGCACGTTGGACAAACCGCTGCGCGCCAGGCGTGGCTTCAGGGCATCGAGCCGGTGGCCCGAGACATCAAAGGCGTACAGGCGACCGGTGTTGCGCATGGTGGCGCCGATGGCCAGCGTCTTGCCGCCCGCACCCGCGCAGAAGTCGACCACCATCTCGCCGCGCTTGGCGTCGAGCAGCAGGGCCAGCAGCTGCGAGCCTTCGTCCTGCACTTCCACCGCACCGCGGGTGAAGGCGTCGAGCTTGGCCAGCGCCGGCTTGCCATCGATGCGCAGGCCCCAGGGAGAGTACGGCGTGGACACGGCCTGGATGCCGGCCTTGGCCAGCTCCTTTTGCACGTCGGCGCGCTTGTCCTGCAAGGCATTCACGCGCAGGTCCAGCGGCGCGGCGTTTGAGAGGCTTTCCACCAGCGGCCAGAAGCCCGTGCCCAACTGGTCCTTGAGAGGCTGCACCAGCCACTCGGGCAGGTTGTGTCGGTGGCGCTCCATCAGGTCGTCGGCCGTCACGGCATCGCATTGGGCGAGCCACTTCTTTTCCTGCTCGTTGAGCGCCCCCAGAAGGAAATCGCGCGGGCCATGGAAGCCCAGGATGGCCAGGCGCCGCTCCTTCGGGCCCGAGCCCGAGGGGGCCATGTGATCGAACAGCAGTTTCTTGCGCAGCACGGTGTAGACCGTCTCGGCCAGTGTGGCGCGCTCGCGGGGCCCCAGGCCCCTGTTGTCACGGAAAAAACGCGACACCACCGCATCGGCGGGGTGTTCGAAGGTAAGGGTCAGCCTGACGAGTTCAGCGCAGGCGTCGAGAAGAGCTTTCGGATGCATATCCCCCCGATTGTCCCACTCTGGCCCATGGATCCTTGATTTGGGCTTTTGCCGGCCCTTTCAACGTGTGAATACGGGGTCGAACGCCGAGCGCTGGATTTCCTTGAGCGTCGGCGACTCGCCCGCCCACAGCACCAGGGCCGGGCCGGGCAGACCAAGCTGGCGCTCCATGGCACGGCACAGCTGGTAGCGGCTGCCGTCGTCCATGTCGGGCAGGTCCACGAAGACCAGGTAGGCGCGGCGCTGGGGGTGCTCGCGCAGGTTCTTCCGCACCAGCCAGCAGCGTTCCACATCGCTGTAGCGCACCAGCTCGGCCTGCAGCTCCTCCAGTTCGAAGGGGCTCAGGTCATGGCGCGTGGTCTGGCTGAAGAAGGAGGTGCCCGACAGCTCTTCCCAGGCGCGTTCCTCGGACTCCTGGGCGCGCTCGAGCCGCTTGCGCCACTGCTTGAAGGCAGCGGCATCGTGGTCGTGGCCCAGGCGCGGCGTTTCCAGTTCGGCCAGCGCGGTGCGCGCGGTCCAGTAGCGGTCGCTGCTGCCGGCCTCCCAAAGCCGGTGCAGCAGGGCCATCTTGCCCTCGCGGTCCTCGGGCGCCAGGCACTGCACCAGCCCGCGCAGCGCAGCCGGGTAATCGGTGCTGCGCGCCAGCGCCGTCTCGTAGAGGCCGCGCACCTCGGCGCGCGGGTCCAGGTGGCGCTGCAGGCGCGCCAGTTCCACCAGCTCCGCAGCGCTGGCCTGGGGCATGCGCGCCTGCAGGACCTGGGCACGGTCGCGCACCCGGCCCAGCCAGCCGTGGTGGCGTTTCCACTCGCCAGCGTTGTCGCGGCACCATTGCTTGTCGAAATGCGCCACCCAGCGCTTGGCCTCGGACCCGAGCAGTGCCAGCGCCCCACCCCGCGACCATTCGACAGGCAGGGTGGGCACAGCGTCCAGCGATTCGAGGCGGTCGCGCAGGCCTGGGTGCGTGTCGTCCACGTTGCTGATGCGCTTGAGCGCCTGGCGCAGCGCGTCGTTGGCGAATGCGGCCTCGGGCACTTCGGCCAGGCGCTTGCGCATGGCCCGGTAGGGCCCCACGGGCAGGGGATTGCCGGCGGCCTCGCTCCAGTGGCGGCCCCAGAAGTTGTCGTTCAGCCATTCGCCGCGCACCTCGATCTCGATCAGCGCGGCCGCGGCGATGTCGCGCCCCAGCAGCTTGCCGGCGATGCGGTCGGCCTCGTACTCGTCCTGGCGCGCCAGCGCGAAGGTCTTGGCCACGAAACGCGGGAAATACCAGCGCATGAAGGCCTGGGTGGCCACGGCCACGGCGCCCTCATCGTCCTCCAGGCTGCTGTTCAATCGCATCCAGGACAGCCGGGTGCGGTAGATCCAGGCCGCAAACCGGCCATGGTCGCCACGCAGGTGCCCGTATTCGTGCGCCAGCACGGCCAGAAAGCGCGGCCGGTCCAGCGCCAGCAAGAGCGGCAGGCCGATGGTCAGGTAGTTCACGGCCCCACCCAGCAGGCCATAGCGCGGCAGCTGCTGGATGCTGGCGTTGAACTCGTCGTTCAGGTAGACATGGTGGATGGGCGGGCCCTTGATCTTGCGGCGCATGCGCTCCAGCGCCTCGAACAGCTCGGGCGCCTCCAGCGCGGTGATCTCCATGCCCTTGGGCTCGTCCACCCGCACCCAGAGGGCGCGTATGCTCACCCACAGCAGGCTGGCAGCGCCCAGCAGCACCATCACCAGCACCAGCCGGAACCGGCCATACAGCAGCTGCGGAATGGCCCAGGCCAGCAAGCCCACGCCCAGTGCCAGGCAGCCGAGCACCCAGGCGTAGCCGAGCGCAGCGAACGCAGCCACGCCCAGCCGGTAACGGCGGCTGTTGTCGGCACTGTCCTGCTCGCTCATGCGCACCAGGTGCACGAAATCTGCCTGATCCACTGGACTTTCCCCTCAACCTTGTTCTTTATCGACCGACATACTAAATGACCGACAACGACCTGCCCGCATTGACCCTCACCCCTCCCGGCCTGTACCGGCACTACAAGGGCATGCTCTACGAGGTGATCGACACCGTGCGCCACAGCGAGACACTGGAGCCCATGACGCTGTACCGCGCGCTGTACGGCCAGCGCGGCCTGTGGGTGCGCCCCGCGGCCATGTTCGCCGAGGACGTGCTGATCGATGGCCGCCTGCGCCCGCGCTTCGAGAAATGCAGCGACGAGACTGCACCGCCTGCGCCCGCATGAACCCGCCCCTGCGGGGCGATGCGCCGAATTGAAGGGCAAACACCCGCCAGTTCGCACGATCACCTGCGCCATTGTGTCCGCCCGGGCACAAACCGTACAAACCGCGGTGACCGGAGCTTCCAAGAATGGGACACGGGCCGCTGCCGGCATTGCTCGCCGCTTCGGGGAACACAGGCCGCGGCCCGCAACCCTTGGAAGGAACGACGATGACGAGCATCACAAGCAGCGTCAGCAGTGCCTGGTCCAGTGCGAATATGCAGCGGGCGCAACAACGCCCGGGGCACTCGCCGGAGCGGCTGCTGGCCAAGATGGACACCGATGGCAGTGGCGGCGTGAACGCAACGGAGCTGCAGGGCCTGCTGGACGATGTGTCCAACAAGACCGGCGTGGGCAGTCAGGCCAGCGCCGCCGGCCTGGTCCAGCAGTACGACAGCGATGGCGACGGTAGCCTCAATGCCGATGAGCTGGGCAAGACGATGCAAAGCGTTCTGCCCCCGCCGCCGTCGACCATGGCCTTCGCACAGTCGCGCAGCGACAGCAGCACGGGCGCTACGGGACAGGCAGGCGACGACCTGTTCGGCAAGGTGGATACCGATGGCGACGGCGGCGTGAGCCAGACCGAACTCCAGGCCCTGCTGGAAAAGATGTCCGGTGGCACGGCGGGCAAGACCGGCGTCAGCAGCGGCGAACTGTTCAGCCAGCTCGACGCAGATGGCGACGGCAGCCTCTCGGAGGCCGAATTCGACGCCGGACGGCCTTCGGGCGAGGCCGGAGGTGGCGTGGTGGCTGGCATGCCACCGCCACCTCCAGGCGGTCCGTGCGGTGCGTCGGCCAGCAGCAGCACCACCTATGACCCGCTCGATACCAACGAGGATGGTGTGGTCTCGGCCGCGGAGCAGGCCGCGGGCGCAACCCAGGCGGATGCGATCACAGCGCTGTTCAAGACCATTGATACCAACGGCGACAGCAGCATCAGCAGCGCAGAGGCACAGTCCTTCATCAGCCAGTTGACGAGCCAGTTCGCCAGCGCCACGGGTAGCACGGAATCCGCGTCCCGCAGCGAATCGTCCGGCAGCGGGCAGAACACGGACCTCGTGAAACTGGCCCAACTGGCACGCAGCCAGTACGAGGCCGCAGCCGGCTCCTGGTCGCGCAGCACCAGCGGCGCCAGCCTGAGCGCACTGGCCTGACACAAGACGGCGTGGAGGTGTGAGGCCCTGCGCCCGCACCTGCACGCCGTGCAGTCCTACAGCATCCCCCGGAAGCCCGGTATATCTTTATAGCCATTGCCCAGGCCTCCATGCCCGAGGGCCCGGAGCACTTTCATGGACTATCTTTTGCAAGGAATATTCAGCGACAAATCGCTGGCCAAGGTCGTAGGGTTCTTCACCCGGCAGGCCGATGCGGACATCGCGGTGCGCCGCTTGCTGCGCTTGCCCGGCATGGCGTCCGACCAGGTCCGGCTGCTGGGGCCGGAGCAGGCCCGGTTGCGCGCGCGGGATCTGCTCACCCAGACATTGGAGCCGCAGCCGCAGGGCTTTGTCACCACCCTGGTTCGCACCCACGCGATTGCGGGCTGCGCTGGCGCCGTACTGGGCCTGCTGGCCTTTGGCTTCCTGATCGCCACCCACGAACCTGCGGTGCTGAACAGCCCCTTGCTGGCGTTCATCGCCATCGTGGGCTTCGGCACCACCTTCGGCCTCATGCTGGGCGCGCTTGCGGCATTGCGGCCCGACCGCATCTGGGTCATCAGCCAGGTGCGCTCTGCCCTGCGGCGCCACCAGTGGGTGGTGGTGGCCCACGCCACCGATTCGCACCAGACCGTGCTCGCACAGGACTTGCTGGAGAGCAGCGAAGCCCAGGTGGTGCGCACCCTCTGAGCGCGATCAGCCCAGCGCAGCCACGAATGCCCGCACGGCACGCGGGTAGATCACGTGCTCCTGGGCCTGCACCCGGGCCGCCAGAGTTTCGGCCGTGTCCCCCGGGAGTACCGGGACTGCTGCCTGGTCCAGTATGGGGCCCACATCCAACTCATCAGTGACCTGGTGCACCGTGACGCCGGCGACCTTGCAGCCGGCATCGATGGCGCGCTGGTGGGTGTTCAAACCCGTGAAGGCAGGCAGCAGCGAGGGGTGGATGTTGATCAGCCGACCGGCATAGCGCGCGACGAAGCCCGGCGTCAGAATGCGCATGAAGCCCGCCAGCACCACCAGGGCGGGTTGGTAGCAGTCGATGGCCTGGGCCAGGGCCGCGTCGAAATCCTCGCGGCTGGCAAAGGCCTTGTGGTCGAGCGCCTCGGCGGCAATGCCTTCGCCGCGCGCGAAGGCCAGGCCCGGGGCATCGGCCTTGTTGCTCAGCACGGCCGCCACGCGGGCACCGTGGCGGCGCGCCCAGTCCTCCTGCTGCGCAGTGCGCACGATGGCAGCCATGTTGGAGCCGCTGCCAGAGATCAAAATCACGATGTTCTTCATAAATTGCCACGGATTATCCCAGCCATGCCCTTCGACCCCGCCAACCGCCCCCTGACCGCCAACGAAGCCCGCGTGCTGGCCACGCTGATGGAAAAGGCCCGCACCGTGCCCGACAGCTATCCGATGTCGCTCAACGGCCTGGTGACCGGCTGCAACCAGAAGACCAGCCGCGACCCAGTGATGACCCTGAGCGAGGCAGAGGTCCAGGAGGCCCTGGACTCCCTGCGCCAGCAGACGCTTGCCTTCGAGACCAGCGGCAACCGCACCACGCGCTGGGAGCACAACTTCCAGCGCGGCGTGGGCGTGCCCGAGCAGTCGGCGGTGCTGCTGGGCCTTTTGATGCTGCGCGGTCCGCAGACCGCGGGCGAGCTGCGCATCAATGCCGAACGCTGGTACCGGTTTGCCGACATCTCGTCGGTCGAGGCCTTCCTCGACGAGCTGCAGGAACGCAGCGCCGAGAAGGGCGGGCCGCTGGTCGTGCTGCTGCCCCGGGCTCCCGGAGCACGCGAACAGCGCTGGGCCCACCTGCTGTGCGGGCCGGTGGACACCACCGCCCCGGCCGCCGCCAGTGCCGCAGGGGGTGGAGCGCCGTCGGCCCTGCAGGCGCGTGTGACGGCCCTGGAGACCCAGGTGGCCGGCCTGCAGGCCACGGTGGAGCGGCTGTGCGCAGAGCTGGGCATCGCCCCGCCCGAGGCCCCGATGTCGCCACCCGGACAGGAATAAAACGAACGACCGTGCTACAAACAGGACTTCTCAGGAGACAAGCCGTATGGACCTCGCATTCACCCCCGAAGAGCAGGCCTTCCGCGAAGAAGTTCGCGCGTGGGTCCGCAGCAATCTGCCCCCCGAAATTTCGCACAAGGTGCACAACGCCCTGCGCCTGACCCGCGACGACATGCAGGGCTGGGCCAAGATCCTGGGCAAGAAGGGCTGGCTTGGCTTCGGCTGGCCCAAGGAATTCGGCGGCCCCGGCTGGACCGCCGTGCAAAAGCATTTGTTCGAAGAAGAGTGCGCACTGGCCGGCGCGCCACGCATCATCCCTTTCGGCCCCGTGATGGTGGCCCCGGTGATCATGGCCTTCGGCAATGCCGAGCAGCAAAAGCGCTTTCTGCCCGGCATCGCCAGCGGCGAAGTCTGGTGGAGCCAGGGCTACAGCGAGCCGGGTTCGGGTTCGGATCTGGCCTCGGTCAAGACCCGCGCCGAGCGCGTGGGCGACAAGTACATCGTCAACGGCCAGAAGACCTGGACCACGCTGGGCCAGCATGGCGACTGGATGTTCAACCTGGTGCGCACCAGCACCGAGGGCAAGCCGCAGACCGGCATCTCTTTCCTGCTGCTGGACATGAAGTCGCCCGGCGTGACCGTGCGCCCCATCAAGCTGCTCGATGGCGAGTGCGAGGTCAACGAGGTGTTCTTCGACAACGTCGAAGTGCCGGCCGAGAACCTGATCGGCGAAGAGAACAAGGGCTGGACCTACGCCAAGCACCTGCTGAGCCACGAGCGCACCAACATCGCCGACGTGAACCGCAGCAAGCGCGAACTGGAGCGTTTGAAGCGCATCGCCAAGGCCGAAGGCCTGTGGGAAGACACGCGTTTCCGCGACCAGGTGGCCCTGCTCGAAGTGGACATCGTGGCCCTGGAAATGCTGGTGCTGCGCGTGCTCTCGGCCGAGAAGTCGGGCAAGAACTCGCTCGACATCGCCGGCCTGCTCAAGATCCGCGGCAGCGAGATCCAGCAGCGCTATGCCGAGCTGATGATGCTGGCCGCGGGCCCCTTTGCCCTGCCCTTCATCGAGGAAGCCATGGAAGCCGGCTGGCAGGGCGACTTCCCTGGCGGCGAGGCGGCCAACGCGCCCCTGGCATCGACCTACTTCAACCTGCGCAAGACCACCATCTACGGCGGCTCTAACGAGGTGCAGCGCAACATCGTGGCGCAGACCGTTCTGGGCTAAGGAGACAAGAACATGGATTTCGATTTTTCCGACGACCAGGAACAGCTGCGCGACGCCGTGCGCAAATGGGTGGACAAGGGCTACAGCTTCGAGCGCCGCCGTGCGGCCGTGGAGGCCGGTGGCTTCTCGCGCGACGCCTGGAATGAACTGGCCGAGCTGGGCCTGACGGCCCTGACCGTGCCCGAGGCCCATGGCGGCCTGGGCCAGACCGCCGTGGATGCCATGGTGGTGGCCGAGGAGCTGGGGCGCGGCATGGTGCTGGAGCCCCTGGCCCAGGCCTTTATCGCGAGCGCCGTGCTCTCGGAGTTCGGCAGCGCCGAGGTGCAGGGCGCCTGGCTGCCGCGCATCGCCAGCGGCGAAGCGCTGGTGGTACTGGCCCAGCAGGAGCGCAAGGCGCGCTACCGCCTGGATGTGTGCGATGCCAAGGCCACCGCAGCCGCGGGCGGCCATACGGTGAGCGGCACCAAGAGCATCGTGGCTGCGGGCGACCAGGCCGATGCCTTCCTGGTGCCCGCCCAACTCGACGGCAAGATCGCGATGTTCGTGGTGGAGCGCTCGGCCAGCGGCGTCGCCACGAAGGGCTACGTCACGCAGGACGGCAGCCGCGCCGCAGAAGTGGTGTTGGCCAACGCGCCCGCCACCCTGGTGACCACCGACGGCCTGGCCGCCCTGGAGCTGGCCGTGGACACCGGCATCGCCGCCACCTGCGCCGAGGCCGTGGGCGTGCTGGACAAGACCGTGGCCGGCACCGTCGAGTACATGAACCAGCGCAAGCAGTTCGGCGTGCTGATCTCAAGCTTCCAGGCCCTGCGCCACCGCGTGGCCGACATGAAGATGCAGCTGGAGTTGGCGCGCTCGATGAGCTACTACGCCAGCCTCAAGCTGGGCGCCCCCGCCGCCGAGCGCCGCGCCGCCATGGCCCGCGCCAAGGTGCAGCTGGGCCAGGCCATGCGCTTCGTGGGCCAGCAGTCGGTGCAACTGCACGGCGGCATCGGCGTGACCGACGAGTACATCGGCAGCCACTACTTCAAGAAGCTCACGCAGCTGGAGATGGCCTTTGGCGACACGCTGCACCACCTGGGCGAGGTGTCGGCGCGCATGCAGGACACGGCGGGCGTGTTTGCCTGACGCAGGCACGTAACACCGGCATGACATGCTCGTGGATCACCCGGTCCACGGGCATTTTTCATTTCTGGAGAAGAACACGATGACGACGATTTCCCTGCAACGCCGATCCGCACTGATTGCCGCAGCCGCCACGGCGCTGGCCCTTGCGGGCTGCGCCAGCCAGGCACCTTTGCAGGACAGCAGCCTTCCGCCCATCGTCTTCGTGCACGGCAACGGCGACACGGCAGCCCTGTGGCAGACCACGGTGTGGCGCTTCGAGTCCAACGGCTGGCCGCGCGAGCGCCTGCACGCCATCGATGTGCCCTACCCGCTCAACCGCGACGACGACACCAAGCCCCAGGCCGGGCGCACCTCGGCGGCCGAGCACATGGCCTACCTCAAGTCTGAGGTGGACAAGGTGCTCAAGGCCACCGGCGCGAAGAAGGTGGTGCTGATCGGCAACTCGCGCGGCGGCAACGCGATCCGCAACTACATCCAGAACGGCGGTGGCGACCAGACCGTGAGCCATGCCATCCTGGGCGGCACACCCAACCATGGCGTCTGGGCGATTCCGGGTTTTCGCGAAGGCAATGAGTTCGCGGGCACAGGCCCCTTCCTCAAGGGCCTGAACGCGCCCAAGAACGCCGCTGGCGACGAGGTCACCGGCCCCGTGCGCTGGATGACCGTGCGCTCGGACAGCAACGACAAATTCGCCCAGCCCGACGGCCTGTGGATCGGCCAGAAAGGTACGGCCACGAATGTCACGGCGGCCGGGCCCGAGCTCAAGGGCGCCACCAACGTGGTGATCCCGCGCATCGACCACCGCGAGACCTCGTTCTCGCCCGCCGCTTTTGCCGCAGCCTACCAGTTCATCACGGGCAAGGCGCCGTCCTCCACGGCCATCGCCAACGAGGCGCGCGTGGCCCTGTCCGGCAAGGTCACGGGCCTCGGTGTGGACCCGCTGGACGCGAAAACCGGCAATTTCAGCAACAACCTGCCCCTGCCCGGCGCCCAGTTGGAGGTGTTTGCCACCGACCCAGCCACAGGCGCCCGCACCGGCAATGCGCTGCTGCGCACCACGGTCGCGGCCGATGGCCAGTGGGGCCCCGTGGCCGTGCCGACGGGCGCGCCGCTGGAATTCGCCATCACCGCCCCGGGCTATGCCACCACGCACATCTACCGCAGCGGCTTTCCGCGCAGCAGCGCCATCGTGCACCTGCGCGCCGAACGCATCGCCGACGCCGACAAGGCTGCCGCCAGCGTGGTCAGCATGACCCGCCCGCGCGGCTACCTGGACCCGGCGCGTGACCAGATGCTGCTGGACGGCGCCCCGCCCGCAGGCGTGCCGGCCGGCGCTGGCGTGGCCTCGGCCAAGATCAAGCCCGAGGGCCCCCAGCGCAGCGTGGCCGCGCAGTTCAATGGCGAACGCGTGGTGGGCCAGACCTGGCCGGCCGCCAGCGGGCACCTGGTGTTTCTGGAACTGACGTATTGAACAGACAGGGCAGGTGCGGAGCCTGCCCTGCTCTATGCCAGCAAGCGCGAAGATTTCGGTACGTGGGCCATCAAAAATTCCATTTGATCGGCCAGGATGCGGCGGTTGCGCAGAATGAAGTCTTCCCACAGGCTGGGCACGTACGGGGCGTAGAGCAGCGGCATGTGCGCCTGCTCGGGAGTACGCGGGCCCTTCCTGTGGTTGCACGGCCGGCAGGCGGTGACCACATTCATCCAGTGGTCCTGCCCGTTGCGGGCAAAAGGCACGATGTGCTCGCGCGTGAGGTTGTCTTCGTGGAAGTGGCCGCCGCAGTAGGCGCACACATTGCGGTCGCGGATGAAGAGCTTGCTGTTGGTCAGGCCGGGCTTGAGGTCAAAGGGGTTGATGCTGGGCACGCCCTTGGTGCCGATGATGCTGTTGACCGCGATCACCGACTGCTCGCCCGTGACCGCGTTGTGCCCACCCCGGAAAAGCGCGACCTGGCCGCCGGATTCCCAGCGCACCTCGTCGGCAGCATAGTGGGTGACGGCCTGCTCCAGCGATATCCACGACTGGGGCAGCCCCTGGGCTGACAGCTTCAAGACCTTCAAAACACGCCTCCTGGAACAAGAATGAACACAAGGAATCGGAACGCGGATGTCTCGCGGACCCGGCTGCGCAGCCGGGCCCGTAGTACACAATATACTCTGTTTTCGTGACAGATTGGCGTCTGGTGCTTTACCCATATGCCCAAGCTGCTATCAAAAAGATAACAAGTCCATGAAGATCTTCCGCGGCTTCCACCACCCCGGCATCGCCCCCGCCTGCGCGCTGACCATCGGCAACTTCGATGGCGTGCACCGCGGCCACCAGGCCATGCTGGCCCTGCTCAACAGCGAGGCCGCCCATCGGGGGGTGGAAAGCTGCGTGCTCACCTTCGAGCCCCACCCGCGCGACTACTTTGCCGGGGCCCTGCACAAGCCCGAACTGGCGCCCGCGCGTGTGGGCACGCTGCGCGACAAGCTCACCGAGCTGGCACGCTGCGGCGTGCAGCAGACGGTGGTGCTGCCCTTCGATGCGCGCCTGGCCGCCCAGTCGCCCCAGGCCTTCATCGACGAGGTGCTGCTCAAGGGGCTTGGGGTGCGCTATGTGCTGGTGGGCGACGATTTCCGCTTCGGCGCCCAGCGCGCGGGCGACTACGCCCTGCTGGATACCACCGGCCAGGCCAAAGGCTTCGACGTGGCGCGCATGAACAGCTACGAGGTGCACGGGCTGCGCGTGTCGAGCTCTGCCGTGCGCCAGGCCCTGGGCCAGGGCGACATGGAGGCCGCGGCCCGCCTGCTGGGACGGCCCTACGCGATTTCGGGCCATGTGGTGCATGGCCGCAAGCTCGGGCGCGAACTGGGCGCCACGGCCGAGGGTGCGGGCGACGGCTTTCGCACGCTGAACCTGCGCTTTGCGCACTGGAAACCCGCCGCCAGCGGCATCTTCGCCGTGCTCGTGCATGGCCTGGGTGAAACGCCGTTGCAGGGGGTGGCCAACCTGGGTGTGCGACCCTCGCTGGACCCCGACGACGTGAATGGCGGCCGCGTGCTGCTGGAGACGCACTGCCTGCAATGGCCCGCCGAACTGGGGGCCGAAGGGGCGTACGGTAAAATCGTCAGGGTGGAACTGCTGCACAAACTGCACGACGAGCTCAAGTACGATGGTCTGGATGCCCTGACAACAGGCATTGCCAAGGACTGTGCGGATGCGCGCGCCTACTTTGCGTCGGCCCACGCACCCACCAACCACACCGAGACCCGGCGCCAGACCACGCGCGACCGAATTTAGGGGGCTGCCTGCGCAGCGCCTGCCCTGCAGGCCGGATACCGTCCAACCCTCCTTGTTGCTTCCCGCATTTGCTCCGGGCCTGCCCCGGAATGCCCCGTTTTAAGGCTCCCCCATGTCCGACAACGCCAGTACCCCCGAATCCACTGCACCGGATTACCGCAGCACCCTGAACCTGCCCGACACCCCCTTCCCCATGCGCGGCGACCTGCCCAAGCGCGAGCCGGGCTGGGTCAAGGAGTGGGAGGACAAGGGCCTGTACAAGCGCCTGCGCGATGCGCGCTGCGGTGCGCCCAAGTTCATCCTGCACGATGGCCCGCCCTATGCCAACGGCCAGATCCACATGGGCCACGCGGTCAACAAGATCCTGAAGGACATGATCACCAAGGCGCGCCAGCTCGAAGGCTTCGACGCGCTGTACGTGCCCGGCTGGGACTGCCATGGCCTGCCGATCGAGAACGCCATCGAGAAGAAGCACGGCCGCAACCTGAGCCGCGACGACATGCAGGCCAAGAGCCGCGCCTATGCCACGGAGCAGATCGCGCAGCAGATGGCCGACTTCCAGCGCCTCGGGGTGCTCGGCGAATGGGACAACCCCTACAAGACCATGAACTTCGCCAACGAGGCGGGCGAGATCCGTGCCTTCAAGCGCGTGATGGAGCGCGGCTTCGTCTACCGCGGCCTCAAGCCCGTGTACTGGTGCTTCGACTGCGGCAGTTCGCTGGCCGAGTTCGAGATCGAATACGCCGACAAGAAGAGCACCACGCTGGACGTGGCCTTCAAGGCGCACGAGCCCGCCAAGCTGGCCGCCGCCTTCGGCCTGCCCGCGCTGGCCAAGGACGCCTTCGTGGTGATCTGGACCACGACCGCCTGGACCATCCCCGCCAACCAGGCGCTGAACCTGAACCCCGAGATCAGCTACGCGCTGGTGGACGCTGGCGAGCGCCTGCTGCTCGTGGCCGAACCGCTGGTGGCCTCGTGCCTGGAGCGCTACGGCCTCACCGGCCAGGTGCTGGCCACCACTGCCGGCAAGAACCTGGGCGGCCTGGAATTCGAGCACCCGCTTTACGACGTGGACGCCGGCTACCGCCGCCTCTCGCCCGTGTACCTGGCCGACTACGCCACGGCCGACGACGGCACGGGTATCGTGCACTCCTCGCCCGCCTACGGCCTGGAAGACTTCAACTCCTGCCGCGCCCATGGCCTCGCGCTCGAGGACATCCTGAACCCCGTGCAGGGCAACGGCACCTACGCGCCGGACTTCCCGCTGTTCGGCGGCCAGCACATCTGGAAGGCCGTGCCGGTGATCATCGAGGCGCTGCGCGACGCCGGCCGACTGATGGCCACCAAGGACATCAGCCACAGCTACCCGCACTGCTGGCGCCACAAGACGCCGGTGATCTACCGCGCCGCTGCGCAGTGGTTCATCCGCATGGACGAAGGCGAAGGCGTGTTCACCAAGGCCGGCGAGAAGCCTGCCAAGACCCTGCGCCAGATCGCGCTGGACGCCATCGAGCACACCAGCTTCTACCCCGAGAACGGCAAGACCCGCCTGCACGACATGATCGCCGGGCGGCCCGACTGGTGCATCTCGCGCCAGCGCAGCTGGGGCGTGCCCATCCCGTTCTTCCTGCACAAGGATTCGGGCGAGCTGCACCCGCGCACCATGGAGATCATGGACCAGGCGGCCGAGATCGTCGAGAAGGGCGGTATCGAGGCCTGGAGCCGCGTGACGCCCGAGGAGATCCTGGGCGCCGAGGACGCCGCCTGCTACACCAAGAGCACCGACATCCTGGAGGTGTGGTTCGACTCGGGCTCCACCTTCTTCCACGTGCTGCGCGGCACGCACCCCAACGTGCACCACGACACCGGCCCCGAGGCCGACCTGTACCTGGAAGGCCATGACCAGCACCGCGGCTGGTTCCACAGCTCGCTGCTGCTGGCCAGCGCACTGGAAGGCCGCGCGCCCTACCGCGGCCTGCTGACCCACGGCTTCACCGTGGACAGCCAAGGCCGCAAGATGAGCAAGTCGCTGGGCAACGGCATCGACCCGCAGGAGATCAACAAGAAGCTGGGCGCCGAGATCATCCGCCTGTGGGTCGCCGCGAGCGACTACTCGGGCGACATCGCGGGCGACGAGAAGATCCTGGCGCGCGTGGTGGACGCCTACCGCCGCATCCGCAACACGCTGCGCTTCCTCTTGGCCAACGTGAGCGATTTCGATCCGGCCACGGACACCGTGCCGTTCGATCAGATGCTGGAGATCGACCGCTATGCGCTCACGCGCGCGGCCGAGTTCCAGGCCACGGTGCTCGCGCACTACAAGGTCTACGAGTTCCACCCCGTGGTGGCCAAGCTGCAGCTGTACTGCTCGGAAGACCTGGGCGGCTTCTATCTGGACGTGCTCAAGGACCGCCTGTACACCACGGCGCCCAAGAGCCTGGCGCGCCGCAGCGCTCAGACCGCGCTCTACCAGATCACGCACGCCATGCTGCGCTGGATGGCGCCGTTCCTGTCCTTCACGGCCGAAGAGGCGTGGAAGGTGTTCGGCTCGTCCGACTCCATCTTCGTGGAGACCTATGGCTCCATCGCCAGTGCCGACGAAGGCATGTTGGCCAAGTGGTCGCGCCTGCGCGAGATCCGCGACGTGGTGAACAAGCAGATCGAAGTGCTGCGCGCCGAGGGCCAGGTGGGCTCGTCCCTTCAAGCCTCGGTGGTGCTCACGGCGGCGCCCGAGGACCACTCGTTGCTCGCCAGCCTGGGCGATGACCTGCGCTTCGTGTTCATCACCTCGGCCGTGCAACTGGTGGCGGGCGATGCCCTGCAGATCAGCGTCAAGCCCAGCAGCGATGCCAAGTGCGACCGCTGCTGGCACTACCGCGCCGATGTGGGCCAGGATGCGGCCCACCCGACGATCTGCGGCCGCTGCACGAGCAACCTGTACGGCGCTGGCGAAAGCCGGGTGCACGCATGATGGCGGCCAACGGCAGCTCTTCCTCGGCCCTGGGCCGCATGTGGCCCTGGCTGGCATGGGCGCTGGTGATCCTGGTCGCCGACCAGATCACCAAGTCGCTGATCCTGGACGCCTACCGCCTGGGCGATGCCACCCCCATCACCAGTTTCTTCAACATCGTGCGCGCGCACAACACGGGTGCGGCCTTCTCTTTCCTGGCCGACGCCGGGGGCTGGCAGCGCTGGGCCTTCACCGGCATCGGCGTGGCCGCCACGGTGTTCATCGTGTGGCAGTTGCGCGCGCACCCGGAACAGAAGCTCTTTTGCTTTGCGCTGTCGAGCATCCTGGGCGGTGCCGTGGGCAACGTGGTGGACCGCTTGATGCACGGCTACGTGGTCGACTTCCTGGACTTTTACGCACGCGGCTACCATTTCCCGGCCTTCAACCTGGCCGATTCGGCCATCACCGTGGGCGCGGTGTGCCTGGTGCTTGACGAGTTGCTGCGGATGAAGAAGGCCAAGTAAACCGCCCCGCTCCCGCATTCCTGAACGGCCCTTGAGAGGGCCGTTTTTTTATGGCCGGCGCTGCGCCCCGGTCACACGCGCGTCACATGGCTTCGCTCCAATGTAAACGTTTACATTGCAACGAGGTTCCATGAGCATCCAGGACGTGGCCCGCCAGGCGGGCGTGTCGGTCGCCACCGTGTCGCGGGTCTTCAACCTGCCGGACAAGGTGACACCCGCCACGCGCCTGCACGTGGAGCAGGTCGCCCAGGCACTGGGCTACCTGCCCAACGCCAGCGCGCGCACGCTGCGCACCCAGCGCAGCCGCGTCATCGGCGTGGTGCTGCCGACCCTGCTCAACCCGGTGTTCGCAGAATGCCTGCAGGGCATTGCCCAGGCGGCAGTCGGTGCCGGCTACGCGATCCTGCCCTTTGCCTCTGAGTACCTGCTGGCGCAGGAAGACCGTGCCGTGCATCTGCTGCTGGCGGGCAATGTGGACGGCATGATCCTGGTGGTCTCCGACCCTGCCACGTCCACCGCACTGCAGCGCCTGGCCGAGGCCGGCCTGCCCTATGTGCTGGCCTACAACCGGCACCCGGACCATCCCTGCGTGTCGGTGGATGGCGAGCAGGCCGTGGCCGAACTGGTGGAATACCTGGCATCGCTGGGGCACCGGCGCATCACCATGGTCAGCGGCCAGTTCTCCGCCTCGGACCGTGCGCAGCAGCGCTGGCGCGGATTCCAGCGCGGCATGGCGGCGGCTGGCCTGGCCGATGCGCCGGTGCTCGAAGTGCCGTTTGTCGAAACCGCAGTGCAGGACGTCGCCACCATGCTGCAGCGCGCGGACCGGCCTACTGCGCTGGTCTGCTCCAACGACCTGCTGGCCATCCGCAGCATCCGCGCGGCCCACCTGGCCCGCCTGGCCGTGCCGCGCGACCTGAGCGTGGCGGGCTTCGACGGCATTGCACTGGGCGAAGACCTGACCCCCATGCTGAGCACCGTGGCCCAGCCCAATGCCGACATCGGCCGCTGCTGCGTGCAGTTGCTGGTGCAGGCCATGGCCGGCGGCACCCCGCTGGCGCCCGATGCCGGGCTGACCCTGGCGCACCAGTTTCGCACCGGCGAGTCCTGCGCGGCCGCCTGATTCTCCCCTCCCCACCCCCTGTCCACAGGAGTTCCCGATGACCTTCCCGCTCACCCACTTCCTGCGCGCTGCGGCGCTCGCCTTCGGCCTGGCGGCCACCGGCACGGCCATGGCCCAGACCGCCATCTGCTACAACTGCCCGCCCGAATGGGCCGACTGGGGCAGCCAGATCAAGGCCATCAAGGCCAAGACCGGCGTCACCGTGCCGCCGGACAACAAGAACTCGGGCCAGTCGCTCGCGCAACTGGCCGCCGAGAAGGCCAGCCCCGTGGCCGACGTGACCTACCTGGGCGTGACCTTCGCCATCCAGGCGCAAAAGGACGGCCTGGTCACTCCTTACCAGCCTGCGGCATGGAAGGACATCCCCGACGGCCTCAAGGACCCGGCAGGCCACTGGTTCACCATCCACTCGGGCACGCTCGGCTTCATGGTCAACGTGGACGCGCTCAAGGGCAAGCCCGTGCCGCAGTCCTGGGCCGACCTGCTCAAGCCCGACTACAAGGGCCTGATCGGCTACCTGGACCCGGCCTCGGCCTTCGTGGGCTACGTGGGCGCCGTGGCCGCCAACCAGGCACGCGGCGGCACGCTGGAGAACTTCGGCCCAGGCATCGACTACTTCAAGGCGCTGCAGAAGAACGAGCCCATCGTGCCCAAGCAGACCTCGTATGCGCGCGTGCTCTCGGGCGAGATCGCCATCCTGCTGGACTACGACTTCAACGCCTACCGCGCCAAGTACAAGGACAAGGCCAACGTGCAGTTCGTGATCCCGGCCGAAGGCACGCTGGTCGTGCCGTATGTGATGAGCCTGGTGGCCAATGCGCCCCACGCCGCAGACGGCAAGAAGGTGCTGGACTTCGTGCTCTCCGACGAAGGCCAGGCCCTGTGGGCCAATGCCTACCTGCGCCCGGTGCGCGCCAGCGCCATGCCCAAGGAGGTGCAGGCGCGCTTCCTGCCCGCCAGCGACTACGCGCGCGCCAAGACGGTGGACTACGGCCGCATGGCCGCCGTGCAGAAGGGCTTCTCGGACCGCTACCTGGCCGAAGTGAAGTAACGCCCATGCGCCACGGTTTTGCTCCTTCACGCACGCTGCTGCTCGGCTGCGCAGCGCCGGCCGTGGCCTTCTTCGCGGCCTTCTGGCTGCTGCCCGTGGCCCTGCTGCTGGCCCTGCCGGCGGGCAAGGGCTGGGCCACCTATTTCGCGGTGCTCACCAACGCGCGCTACCTGCAGAGCCTGCTGCAGACCCTGGGCCTGTCGCTGGCCGTCACGCTGGCCACGCTGGTGCTGGGCGCGCTGGTGGGCATCACGCTGGCGCGCCAGCGCTTTCGCGGACGCCAGCTGCTGCTGTCGCTGCTCACGCTGCCGCTGTCCTTTCCCGGCGTCATCGTGGGCTTCTTCATGATCCTGCTGGGTGGGCGCAAGGGCCTGGTGGCCGACCTGTCGGACGCGCTGGGCGCAGGCCGCACCACCTTTGCCTACGGGCTCGCAGGCCTGTTCCTGGCCTATTTGTATTTCTCGCTGCCGCGCGCCATCGCCACCTACACCGCCGCGGCAGGCGCCATGGATGCAGCGCTGGAGGAGGCAGCTCGGTCACTGGGCGCTTCGCGCTGGCGCGTGGCGCGCGACGTGTGGCTGCCCGAGCTGGCCGCCACCACGCTGGGTTGCGGCGCCATCGTCTTCGCCACCGCCATGGGCGCCTTCGGCACGGCCTTCACCCTGGCCAGCAAGTTCGAGGTGCTGCCCATCACCATCTACAACGAGTTCACCAACTACGCCAACTTCGCACTGGCCGCCAGCCTGTCGATCACGCTGGGGCTCATCACCTGGCTGGTGCTGTGGGCGGCGCGCCGCGCCTCCGGCACCCCGGCCTTCTGAAGCACCCATGATGAGAAACGCACGACAAGCCCCCTGGTCCCTCGTCGCCCTCACGGCGCTGGTGGCCCTGTTCATGCTCGCACCCATCGCGCTGTCGGTACTGGCCGGGCTGGTGAACAACTACAGCACCGGCCTGAAGAGCGGGCTCACCCTGCGCTGGCTCGGCGAGGTGTGGGAGAACTATGGCGGCACCGTGGGTGCGTCGCTGCTGCTGGCGCTGGCTTGCGTGCTGGGCAACCTCGCCATCGGCGTGCCCTGCGCCTATGCGCTGGCACGCAGCCGATCGCGCTGGGCCCGGCTGTTCGAGGAACTGCTCACGCTGCCCGTGGCCGTGCCGGGCCTGGCCAGCGCGCTCGCGCTGATCCTGGCCTACGGCACGCTGCAGGGCTTTCGCCAGAGCCTGGCCTTCATTCTCGTGGGGCACATGGTGTTCACGCTGCCCTTCATGGTGCGCACCGTGGGCGCGGCCTTCCAGAAGGACGAACTGCGCTCGCTCGAAGAGGCAGCGCGTTCGCTGGGCGCCAGCTTCGCGCAGCGCTTTCTCGGCGTGTTGGTACCGGCCGTGCTGCCGGCCATCGTGGCGGGCTGCCTGATGGTGTTCACGCTCTCGGTGGGCGAATTCAACCTCACCTGGATGCTGCACACCCCGCTCACGCGCACCCTGCCCGTGGGCCTGGCGGACAGCTACGCCTCCATGCGCATCGAGATCGGCTCGGCCTACACGCTGGTGTTCCTGATCGTCATCCTTCCCGTGCTGTGGGGCCTGCAGGCCATCGGCAGCTTCATCGAGAAACACCATGGAACTTGAACGCACGCGCGTGGACATCGTCCGCTGCGCCAAGACCTATGCCGACGGCACGCGCGGCCTGCAGCCCACTGACCTCACCGTGGAACCCGGCGAGGTGCTGGCCCTGCTGGGCCCCTCGGGCTGCGGCAAGACCACGCTGCTGCGCCTGATCGCGGGCCTCGAGTCGCCTGACGCAGGCAGCTGCATCGCCTTCGGTGGCACCGACGTGACGCAACTGCCCATCGAGCAGCGCGGCATCGGCATGGTGTTCCAGCACTATGCCCTGTTCCCGCAGATGACGGTGGCTGCCAACATCGGCTACGGCCTGCGCATCCGCGGCACCGATGCGACCGAGCAGCGCCGCGTGGTCGGCGAGCTGGTGGACCTGGTGCGCCTGAACGGTCTGGAAAACAAGCGCCCCGCCGAACTCTCGGGCGGCCAGCGCCAGCGCGTGGCCCTGGCCCGCGCCGTGGCCGTGCGCCCGCGCGTGCTGCTGCTGGACGAACCGCTCACTGCGCTGGACGCCAAGCTCAAGGAATCCCTGCGCGACGAGCTGGCCGAGTTGCTGCGCCGCCTGCACATCACGGCCATCCACGTCACGCACGACCAGCAGGAGGCCCTGGCCATTGCCGACCGCCTGGCCGTGATGCAGGCCGGCCGCATCGTGCAGGTGGGCGATGGCGAGACGCTGTACCGCGCACCGGCCCACCCCTTCGTGGCCACCTTCTTGGGCCGGGTCAACCGGTTGCAGCGCGACGACGCGGCCCGCCAGCGCCAGGTGCTGCCGCTGGGCGGCATCGAGCTGCCCTGCCCTGCCCCCGACTCCGTACTGCTGGTGCGACCCGAAGACATCGAGGTGCGGCCCGGCCACGCCGGTGACGGCTGGGGCCGCGCCGAGGTGCTGCGCCGCAGTTTCCTGGGCGAGCGCGTGCAGCTCACGCTGGCGGTGGACGGCCAAGGCCCGCTGCAGGCCGACGTGGCGCGCGACCACCCGGCCCGCCATGGCGAGAACGTGGCCATCCGCATCCGCCCAGAATGCCTCATGCCCAGCCACGAAAGCCCCTGATCAGCCCTTCGACAACCATGACCACCCTGCTGCTGCAACTGTCCGACCTGCACATCCGCGAACCCGGCCGCCTGGCCTATGGGCGCATCAACACCGCGCCCTACCTCACACAGGCAGTGCAGACCATCCTGCGCCTGCCGCAGCAGCCCACGGCCCTGGTGATCACCGGGGACCTGACCGATTTCGGCCGCGCTGCGGAGTACGAGCACCTGCGCGGGCTGCTGGAGCCGCTGGGAGACCTGCCCACCTACCTGCTGCCCGGCAACCACGACGAGCGCCAGCAATTGCGGGCCAGCTTTCCTGAGCACCACTACCTGGGGACGGAGGGCTTCGTGCAGTACAGCGTGCCCGTGGGCGCACTGACACTGGTCGCGCTGGACACGGTGGTGCCCGGTGCCAGCGAGGGCGGCCTGTGCGCCGAGCGCCTGGCCTGGCTGGCGCGCGAGCTGGAGACCCACCGCACGCGCCCCGTGGTGATCGCCATGCACCACCCACCGTTCCGCACGCTGATCGGCCACATGGACGACATCGGGCTGCTGCAGGGCGCCCGGGAGCTGGAGGCCCTGGTGGCCCGATACCCCAATGTGGAGCGCATCGTCTGCGGGCACCTGCACCGCAGCATCCAGGTGCGCTTTGGCGGCACCCTGGCGATGACCGTGCCCTCGCCCGCCCACCAGGTCTGCCTGGACCTGGCGCCCGCCGCCGCCTCGGCCTGGACGCTGGAGCCCCCCGGGTTCGCACTGCATGCACTGCCCGCTGGTGGCCGGCTGGTCAGCCACCTGGTGGCCAGCGGCAGCTACCCGGGCCCCTTTCCCTTCCATGACGGCGGGCAGTTGATCGACTAGCGCGTGCCGGCCGGTCCTGTCCGAAGCGGACAACACACCGGTCGGCTCATGGGCATGCTTCCCGCGCTATGGATTCAGGAGTATGCTTGCGCGTCCGTTATGTGTCATTTTTATGACAATGGCGGGTGCCTTTATTGTCTGCGAGCGCCCACTCCACCCCGGAGTCGCTCCGCGCCGCAGCCCTTCTCCGCGCCCGCCCAGGGTGCTGCAGCGCCCTGCAATCCCACAATGTGGAAATGGACGGATGGAGCCGACCCGCGTGCGGGCACGGTGCATGCTTGGCAGTGCACGTCACAAGAAGAAAAGTTAGCGTTTACTAATGAAGCATCTCCTGAATCTGTTGGCAGCGGTTGCGCTGCTGGTATGGGGAACCAACCTCGTGCGAACGGGTGTGCTGCGCGTGTTCGGCGCCAACCTGCGGACCATGTTGGCGCGCAGCATGGGCAACCGCTTCACGGCGGCGCTCTCGGGCATGGGCGTCACGGCGCTGGTGCAGTCGAGCACGGCCACCTCGCTCATGACCTCGTCCTTCGTGGGCCAGGGGCTCATCACCCTGCCTGCGGCCCTGGCCGTGATGCGCGGCGCCGACGTGGGCACGGCCCTGATGTCGGTGCTGTTCTCGTTTGACCTGTCCTGGCTGTCGCCGCTGTTCATCTTCGTCGGGGTGGTGCTCTTCATCTCGCGCCAGGCCAGCACGGCCGGGCGCGTGGGGCGGGTGCTCATCGGCCTGGGGCTGATGCTGCTGGCGCTGGAGATGGTGGTGCAGGCCAGCGGGCCCATGCTGGCGTCGCCCATCATCAAGGCCATGCTGGGCTCGCTCAACAGCGATATCGTGCTGGAAATCTTCATGGGCGCGCTGCTGGCGGTGCTGGCCTATTCCAGCCTGGCCATCGTGCTGCTGCTGGCGGCCATGGCGGCGTCTCAGGTGGTGCCGCTGGACGTGGCCCTGGGCCTGGTGCTGGGTGCCAACCTGGGCAGCGGCTTGCTGGCCGTCTTCACCACGGCCAAGTCGGCCATCGAGGTGCGCCAGGTCACGGTGGGCAACCTGGCCTTCAAGCTGCTCGGCGTGCTGCTGGTGGCGCCCTTCATCGGGCTGTGGCTCACCTATGTGCAGCCACAGCTGCCGGGCCGGGGCCAGGGGGTGGTGCTGTTCCACCTGGGCTTCAACGTCATCATCAGCGTGGGCTTCATCGGCTTCACCCACTGGGTGGCCGACTGGGTGGCGCGCCTGCTGCCGCGCGAGAAGGCCCAATCGGCGGCCGGCCGGCGGCCGCAC
Source organism: Acidovorax sp. GW458-11-26-14-TSB4 (assembly GCF_059423865.1). NCBI lineage: Bacteria > Pseudomonadati > Pseudomonadota > Betaproteobacteria > Burkholderiales > Comamonadaceae > Acidovorax > Acidovorax sp. GW458-11-26-14-TSB4. The sequence goes on along the minus strand of NZ_JBWKYR010000023.1, from coordinate 31,245 downwards.
CACCTGGACCCGTCGGCCCTGGCCACGCCCTCACTGGCCATCTCGTGCGCGGCGCGCGAGGCGCTGCACCAGGCCGATGTGGTCGAGTCCATGATGATCGGCCTGCACACGGTCATCCGCACGGACAACCTGCAGCTCGCGCAGGAGCTGCGCAAGCTCGACGACGAGGTGGACGGCCTGTACTCGGCCATCAAGTACTACATGACCAAGATCTCGCGCGAGTCCCTGGACGAGCGCGAAAGCCGGCGCTGGGCCGACATCATCAGCTTCACCATCAACATGGAGCAGATCGGCGACATCATCGAGCGCGTGCTGATCGACATCGAGGACAAGAAGATCAAGAAAGGCCGCCGCTTCTCCGAAGCCGGCATGGAAGAGATCAACGAGCTGCACGCCCGCCTGCTGGACAACCTGCGCCTGGCGATGAGCGTGTTCCTCAACGGCAACGTGCGCGATGCGCAGAAGCTGCTGGAGGAAAAAGCACGTTTCCGCGACCTGGAGCGCGCCTACTCGGCCACCCACCTGGTCCGGCTGTCGGACAAGACGGTGCAGAGCATCGAGACCAGCTCGCTGCACATCGACCTGATCAGCGAGCTCAAGCGCATCAACTCGCTGCTGTGCTCGGTGGCCTATCCGATCCTGGAGTCGGCCGGCGCGCTGGCACCGAGCAGGCTGCGGGCTGCCGTCACTCCTGAATGATGCGCTGCTGCGCCCCAGCCGCCGCGTTATCCAGGTAGCCACCGATCACCAGCCCGGCCTCCTGCGTGAACTCGCCGCGGGCCACCCGGTCCTGCACCTCGCCCAGGTCGAGCAACTCGAAACGCTCCACCTCGCCATCCTGGTTGGCGGGCTCCACGCCCTCGGGCACGGTGGCGCGGAACCAGTCGATGCGCTCGACCATGTAGCCGATGCCGCCGCCCTCGCGGCTGGGCCGCGAGAACAGCACATGGCCGCCATGGGCCACGCCAGCCAGCTCGGCCGTACGCAGCCCGGCTTCCTCCCAGGTCTCGCGCGCGAGGGCCTGGTCGAGCGTATCCACGGCGGCGACCATGCCCCCCATCAGCGTGTCCCACATGCCCGGGTTGTTGGGCTTGGTGTGCGAGCGCAACTGCACCCACATGCGCCCGTCGGGCGCCAGGCCCACCAAGTGTACGGCCCGTGTGGCGATACCGAGCACGCGCACGGCGCCGCGCTCTACCGTAGCGACGACCTCGCCCTGGGCGTTGGGCACGGCCAGCTGTTCGTTGCGCCAGGGGCCGCACCGCTCCCGCGCGCGCAGCGCTGCGGCCAGTGCGTTGAGTGCGGCCGTGGCCGCGTCCGGCGCCACGTCCAGGTGCCAGCCACGCGCCCCGCGTTGCAGGCGATGGCCGCCTTCCACCCCGGGAGCCAGGGCATCCAGCAGGCCTTCGGCCACCGAGCCCACCACCTGCCCCGCCACGAGCAGCGGCTGCCGGGCCTGCGCCGGAGCCTGCTGCGCGGCCACCCGCGCCGCAGCCAGCCAGCCGGCAAAGGTCTGGGTGGGCGTGCTCACAGCGTGAGGATGGTGCAGCCGGTGGTCTTGCGCGCTTCCAGGTCGCGGTGCGCCTGCTGCACCTGGGCCAGCGGGTAGCGCTGGTCGATGTGGATCTTGACCTGGCCGCTGGCGACCACCGCGAACAGGTCGTCGGCCATGGCCTGCGTGCTCTCGCGCGTGGCAATGTGGGTGAACAGCGTCTGGCGCGTGACGTAGAGCGAGCCCTTGGCACCGAGTGCGCCCGGTGCGAACGGCGGCACCGGGCCCGATGCATTGCCGAAGCTGGCCATGAGCCCGAAGGGGCGCAGGCAGTCGAGCGACTTGTCCCAGGTGTCCTTGCCCACCGAGTCGTACACCACCTTCACACCCTGGCCGCCGGTGATCTCCTTGACGCGGGCCGCGAAGTCCTCGGTGTTGTAGTTGATGGCATGGGCCGCACCATTGGCCAGCGCCAGCTGGCACTTGGCGTCGGTGCCGGCCGTGCCGATGAGCTTGAGGCCCAGGGCCTTGGCCCACTGGCTGGCGATCAGGCCCACACCGCCGGCAGCGGCGTGGAACAGCACATGGTCGCCCGCCTGCAGGCCCTGCACGGGCAGGGTCTTCTTGAGCAGGTACTGTGCCGTGAGGCCCTTGAGCATCATGGCGGCGCCGGTCTCGAAGCTGATGGCATCGGGCAGCTTGCAGACGCACTTGGCGGGCATCACGCGCACTTCGCAGTAGCTGCCGGGCGGCTGGCTGGCATAGGCGGCGCGATCACCCGCCTTGAGGTGCGTGACCCCCTCGCCCACAGCCTCGACCACGCCCGCGGCCTCCATGCCGATGGTGGCCGGCATGGACAGGGGGTACAGGCCGGTGCGGTGGTAGACGTCGATGTAGTTCAGCCCGATGGCGTGGTGGCGGATGCGGATCTCGCCCGGGCCGGGATCGCCCACGGTGACATCGGCGAGGTGGAGTTCTTCGGGGCCGCCATGCTGGCGGATCTGGACGGCGAGGCTCATGGTTCTGGTCTCCTGGTGGCTTGGAACGATCGGCGGCATCGTGCCATGAATCTGCAAGGCTTGCCCGGCATGGGCCGATACATTAGCGGGATGACACAAAGACTCACGCCCGGCACGGCGGCGATGCTGGTGGTGCCGCCGATGCTGTGGGCTGGCAATGCCGTGGTCGGCCGGCTGGTGCACGACCTGATTCCGCCCCTCACCCTGAACTTCATCCGCTGGGTCCTGGCCTTTTGCATCCTGCTGCCGCTGGCGCACGCCGTGCTGCGCTGGGACAGCGCGCTGTGGCCCCACTGGCGCCGCTATGCGCTGCTCGGCCTCTTCGGCGTGGGCCTGTACAACGCATTGCAGTACATGGCGCTGCAGACTTCCACGCCCATCAACGCCACGCTGGTGGGCTCCAGCATGCCCATCTGGATGCTGGCCGTGGGCGCGCTGTTCTTCAAGGCGCCGGTTACGCGCCGCCAGGTGGCGGGAGCCTTTTTGTCCATGTGCGGCGTGCTGCTGGTCCTTTCGCGCGGCGAATGGGGGCAACTGCTGGCCCTGCGCCTGGTGCCGGGCGACCTGTTCATGGTCTTGGCCACCATCTCCTGGGCCTTCTACAGCTGGATGCTCTCGGGTACGCGCGAACCTGCGGCCATCCGCGGCGACTGGGCAGCCTTCCTGATGGCGCAGATGGTCTTCGGCCTGGCCTGGTCTGGCAGTTTTGCCGGGCTGGAGTGGGCCAGCGGGCGCACGCACATCGAGTGGGGCTGGCCGCTCATCGCCGCGCTGGCCTTCATTGCGGTGGGGCCGGCCGTGCTGGCCTACCGCTTCTGGGGCGTGGGGGTGCAGCGTGCCGGGCCGGCGCTGGCGAGCTTCTTCGTGAACCTCACGCCGCTGTTCGCGGCCCTGCTGTCGGCGGCCTTCCTGGGCGACACGCCGCAGCTGTTCCACGGCCTGGCGTTTGCCCTCATCGTCGGCGGCATCGTCGTTTCGTCACGCCGGTGACGGCGGGCCTGGCCCGTCACGCCGTGAGCGCCGTGCTGCCCGCGCCAAGCAGGTCTTCGAGATCGGCCACGGGCACCGGGCGGCCCATGAGGTAGCCCTGGAAGAACTGGCAACCGTGCAGGGCCAGGAAGTCCTTCTGGGCCTGGGTTTCGACGCCTTCGGCGATCACGTCGAGTTCCAGGTTGCGCGCCATGCCGATGATGGTCTGCACGATCACGTCGTCGGTGTGCTTGACGCCCAGGTTGCGCACGAAGGACTGGTCGATCTTGAGCTGGTCCAGCGGCAGCCGCGTGAGGTAGGCCAGCGAGGAATAGCCGGTGCCGAAGTCGTCCACCGAGAAGCGCACGCCCTTGGTCTTGAGCAGGCCCATCTTGGCGATGGTGTCGTCCACGTTGTCCAGCACCAGCGACTCGGTGAGCTCGAGCTTGAGCAGGTGCGGCCGGGCCCCGGTCTCGCGCAGCACCTCAACCACGCGGGCCACGAAATCGCGCTGGCGGAACTGCCGCGCACTGACGTTGACCGACAGCTGCACATGCCGGTAGCGCGCATCGCCCTGCCAGGCGGCCAGTTGCTCGCAGGCGGTGCGCAGCACCCAGTGGCCCATGGGCACGATGAGCTCGCTCTCCTCGGCCACGCCGATGAAGTGGCCCGGCCCGATCAGGCCGCGCTCGGGGTGGCGCCAGCGGATCAGCGCCTCGGCCCCGACGATGCGGCCATCCAGGTGGAACTGGGGCTGGTAGTGCAGCACGAACTGGCGGCCGGTCAGGGCGGCCTGCAGATCGCTTTCCAGTTGCGCGCGCTGGCTGATCGCGATCTGCATCTGCGGGTCGAAGAAGCACAGCGCATTGCGGCCCTGCGACTTGACCTGGTACATGGCGATGTCGGCCTGCTTGAGCAGGTCCACCGAAGGCTGCATCGCGCCGCCCATCAGCGTGGCGCCGATGCTGGGGGTGCTGTGGTAGGTGTGGGTCCCGAGCGTGTAGGGCTGGTTGAGCTTGCGCAGGATCTTCTGGCCCACCCGGCGCGCATAGGCCGCCGCCTCGCTGCTGTGCTCCGACAGGTCGCTGAGCATCACCACGAACTCGTCGCCGCCCAGGCGGGCCACGGTGTCCTCCCGGCGCACGCAGGTCTTCAGGCGCTGCGCCACCTGGCGCAGCAGCATGTCGCCGACCTCGTGGCCCAGGGTGTCGTTCAGGGTCTTGAAGTGGTCCAGGTCCAGGAACAGCAGGGCCCCGTGCTGGCCGCTGCGCACACTGGCCGCCGTGGCCTGCTGCATGCGGTCCATCAGCAGGCGCCGGTTGGGCAGGTTGGTCAGGGGATCGAAGAAGGCCAGGCTCTCGATCTCGGCGCTGGCCTGGCGCAGTTCGGTCACGTCGTGGTAGGTGATGACCAGGCCCGATTCGGGCGTCACGCGCTCGGTGATCTGGATCACCCGGCCGTCGGGCAGGGACTGCTCGTGCGGCCCCTGGGGCTGTGCCTGCAGGGCCAGGCGGTGCTCGATCCACAGCGCGCGCTCCGAATCGGAAGCCTGCGGCAGGTGGTGCCGCGCCTTCTCTTCGAGCACCTGGCGGAACGGGACCTGGGGTGCCAGCATGGGCTGCAGCCAGGGAAAGATTTCCTCAAAGCGCCGGTTCCACTGCACCACGCGCTGCGTACCATCGAGCAGCACGAAGCCGCTGACCATGGATTCAAGGGCCTGGTCCAGCGTGGCCTTGCTCTGGGCAATGGCCAGGCGGGCCTGCGTCATGCGGTCGATGTAGCGCAGCGCGAATCCGCCTGCCGCCAGGATCATGGCCAGGAAGGCCAGCGCCGTGAGGGCCACGGCATTGCGCTCGGTGCGCCAGGAGGCCAGGGCATCGCGCTGCGGGATGCTGGCCGAGATGCGCAGGTCCTGGTAGAGAATGGGGCGGTACACCACCAGCGCGACCTCGCCGCTCAGGCGTGCGGGGGCGCGCCATTGCGGGCCCCGCTCGTCCAGGGCATCGAGCGGCGGTGACAGCGTATGGGTGCCCACGTCCTCGCGGCTGGGCACGCTCAGCAGCATCTGCCCGCCTGCCCGCTCCAGCGTGACCTGCAGGCCGCTGATGTCCACGCCCTGCACCAGCACCGAGCTGAGCGAGGCCACGGGCAGTTCGGCCAGCGCCACCACGCGCGAGCTGTCGGCCATCTTGAGGTGGCGCGCAAAATACAGCACCCGCTCGGCACTGGCAAAGCTCACCACGGGCTGGCTGACCATGAGGGTGGAGACCGACTGGCGCAGCACCTCGTCCAGGAAGCCGGACGGCAGGTCCAGCGCCAGCCGGCTGCCCGCCGCGTCGGAAGACGCGATTACCTTGCCCTGGGCATCCACCAGCGCCACATAGCGCACCATGAGGTTCTGGCGCGCCGAGCTGCGCAGGCGCTGGCTCGCGCCTTCAGAGTCGATCCACTCCACCATGGCGGTGGACAGGCCCAGCAGTTCGTCCATGCTGGCCAGCAGCACGTCCACCGCCAACAGCGAGCGATTGAGGGCCGCCTCCGCACCCGCCACGAAGCGCGTGGCCTGCGTGGCGCTGTCGGCCAGCGCCACCTGGCGTGCATTCCAGACCAGCGCAGCCGCCACCAGCACCACCGACGCGAGGAAGAAGGCCACCGCCCCCGAGACGTAGAACTTGATGCGCGCTGGCGAGGATGGGTTCATTTGCCAGGCGCCGCGACCAGGCCGCGCACGGGCCCGATGGTTCGGTTCCAGATATCGGCGCAGCGCGGGCCGCAGCGCTGCACCCAGCGCGGCAGCACCGTGGAGGCCAGGATCTCGCGGCGGCTCTTCTCGTCCTGCTCGGAGACGGGCACGATGGCCATGTTGCCCTTGCGCCCGCCGGTGCAGCTGGCCGCCCCGCGGTTGCAGGCCATGCCGTCGGCGGTCTCGCGCTCGGCCTCTTCCCAGATCGCGGCCTCCAGCCGGGGCAGTTCGCGGCGCAGCAGCGCCCGCAGGTCGGGAGGCAGGGCCTCCCATGCTGCCTGGTTGGCGGCGAACACCGCCAGGCCCCAGGTCACCGGCAGCGCGTGCAGGTGGGAGGTCATGGTGTACAGGCCCAGGGTGTTGCCGGACATGGTGCCGGTGATCGCGCACTCGGTATTGCCGGCCGACAGGCTGGTGACGATCTGTGCAAAGCCCGTGAGCACGGGAATGCCCCCCAGCGCGCCGACGAAGTCGGCCTGGCTCGACGAGGAGACGCGGGTGCGCCGGCCCGACAGGTCGGCCAGGCTGCGCAAGGGCTTCTTGCAGAAGACCACCTGGGCCGGGTAGACGTAGATGGCCAGGGCTTCGACTCCGTGCTGGTCGCGCAAGGCCTTTTCCAGGTAGGGACGGAATGCGGCCACCGTGCTCTTGAGCGTGGCGATGTCGGGGTTCAGCCCCGCGAGGTCGGGCGCCGTGTACTCCGGGTACTGGGCCGAGAAGGAACTCATGAGCGTGGTGCCGAAGGGCACCACCCCGAGCTGCAGCAGGCGCAGCATCTCGCCGCCGGGCACACCGGCGCGGTCGAAGGGCACGATCTCGGCTTCGAACTTGCCGCCGCTCAGGCGGGCCAGGTCCTTGCTCCAGAACGGCTCTTCCTGCCGTGTGTACTGGTTGATGCCGGCCAGCCCCCCCACAATGCGCAGCTTGTACGGCGCAGCCGTCTTGGCCGCCGGCGCAGCCCCGGCCGCCTGCGCCCACGCAGCACCGCTGCCGCACGCCCACGCGCTTGCACCCAGCAGGGCCAGTGCGGCGAATCGGGCTGTCAGGACACGGGACAGGTTCATGGCATTGGTATCTCCGGCCTTATTTTTCGTCCTAGTTTCCCAAAGTATGGGAACAATGCGTGCAAAACACAACGGACTCTAATAGGGAAAGCAGTCCATTGTGCCTTTGCAGCCTCCATCCAATACCGGGAAAACACGCAGAAAAGCGCCCCCTGCAACACCCGGCCCCCGCCTCTTTCCACCGGTCTTGAGGGACACCAAGGCGCCACGCCTGCCACGCAGGGCGGCACGGACGCCGGACCGCTCAGAACGTGCCCTGGTATGCGCCGCCGTCCGCCAGCACGTTCTGGCCGGTCATGTAACCGGCCTGCACGCTGCACAGGAAAGCGCAGATGGCGCCGAACTCCTCGGCCGTGCCATAGCGGCCGGCCGGAATCTGGGCCTGCTGCAGCCTGCGGAATTCTTCCACGCTGACGCCGGCCTTGGCCGCCCCCGAACCGATGGTGCCGGCCAACCGGTCGGTATCGAATTTGCCCGGCAGCAGGTTGTTGATGGTCACGCCGCCGGCGGCCAGCTTGCTGCGCGCGACACCGGCCACGAAGCCCGTGAGGCCGCTGCGTGCGCCGTTGGACAGGCCCAGGATGTCGATGGGCGCCTTCACCGCACTGGAGGTGATGTTGACGATGCGGCCAAAGCCGCGCTCTGCCATGCCGTCCACCGTGGCCTTGATGAGCTCGATCGGGGTGAGCATGTTGGCATCCACGGCCTTGATCCAGGCATCGCGGTCCCAGTTGCGGAAATCGCCGGGCGGCGGGCCGCCTGCATTCGTCACCACGATGTCGAAGCCCAGCCCTGGACCGCCTGGCGCTGCAAACACGGCCGCACGGCCTTCGGGGGTGGTGATGTCGGCCGCGACGGCCACCACCTGCACCTTGGCGGCGGCGCCCTGCGCCTGCAGGCGGGCAGCGGCCTGCGCCAGCACATCGGCATTGCGCGCGTTGATGACAACGTGGACGCCCTCGTTCACCAGGGCCTGGGCGCAGCCAAAGCCCAGCCCCTTGCTCGCACCACACACCAGCGCCCACTTGCCCGCGATTCCGAGATCCATATCCAACTCCGTGTCTTTGATCTGCAAGCGCACACCGCGCTTGCGCTGGCCAAATCATAAGTGGAGCCGGACAGCCTTGCCCGCAACGGGGTTCACGCCGCCGGCTTGCGGGACATGCGCGTGAAGACGAAGATCCCCGCGACCACCAGCGCGGTGCCGCAGGCCACCCACACGGTGAAGGGCTCGCCCAGGATCCACACCCCCATGAGGATGGTGGACAGGGGCCCCACCATGCCGATCTGTGCGGCCATGCCGGCACCGATGCGCTCGATGGCCATCATCACCATGAGCACCGGAACGGCCGTGCACAGCGTGGCGTTGAGCACCGACAGCCAGATCACCTCCGGCGCCACCACGGCAGCGGACAAGGGCCGCAGCACCACGAACTGCAGCAGGCAGCACAGGCAGGCCACCGTGGTGGCCAGGCCCACCAGGCGCAGCGAACCGATGCGCTGCACCATCTCGCCGCTGTAGACCAGGTAGATGGCGTAGCTCACCGCGCTCAGGAACACCAGCACGGTGCCCAGCGCCACATTGCTGCCCTGCAGGGTGACCTCGTGGCCAAAGACCAGCACCACGCCGCAATAGCTCACCAGCATGCCCAGTGCCTGCGCGCCACGGATGCCGCGGCGGTACAGGACCCAGCCGAGCATCATCACCAGCGTGGGGTTGAGGTACAGGATGAGCCGTTCCAGGCTGGCGCTGATGTAGGCCAGGCCGGCAAAGTCGAGAAAGCTCGCCAGGTAGTAGCCGGTGATGCCCAGGCCGACGATGCCCAGCCAGTCCTTGCGCGACAGCGGCGCCTTGCCCCGGCTGGCCCACCAACCCATGGCGGCGAAGATGGGCAGCGCAAAGAGCATGCGGTACATGATGAGCGTGACTGCGTCGACGCCGTGGCGGTAGGCCAGCTTGACGATGATGGCCTTGCCGCTGAAGGCGATGGAACCGAACAGGGCCAGCAGAAGGCCGGAGGCCAGGTGCCGGCCCGGCGGTGAAGGTGGGGTGTTGGACACGGGATCTTGCGCCGATGTTTCTGGGCATGCCGGCAAGGCAGGAACGGCCGGGTGCGGGCACGAGTGTGGCATGGGAGGAAAGACCCATGCCATCGGTCCTCTGTTCCACCGCCCCCGCGATACGCGATGGCCCTGGCAAGAGGCGCCTCAGTGGCCCAGGGGCTTGTGGAAGATCCGGTGGTGCAACTTGCGCAGCGACCACCAGACGCCCACGGCCACCAGCGGGATGGCCAGGGCCGCCGTGGTCTCGGCCGAGAGCGGCCAGCCGATCTTCTGGGCGCCCTTGGCCAGGTAGCTCACCAGGCCCACGATGTAATAGGTGATGGCCGCCACCGAAAGGCCTTCCACCGTGGACTGCATCTTGAGCTGCAGGTCCTGGCGGTGGTTCATGGTGGCCAGCAGCGCCTGGCTGCTTTGCTGCTGCTCGATCTCCACGCGCGTGCGCAACAGGTTGCTCATGCGCGAGACGCGCTGCGACAGCGCGTCCTGGCGCCGGGCCGCCCACTCACAGGTGCTGCGCGCGGGCGTCAGGCGCCGGTCCATGAAGTCGCGGATGGTCTGCATGCCCGCCAGGCGCGATTCGGCAATGTCTTCGATGCGCTTGTCCAGCAGCGCAAAGTAGGCGCTGCTGGCCGAAAAGCGTGAATGCGTGGCCGCGTACTGGCTCTCGACCTGTCCGGCCAGGCGCGTGAGCCGGTCGAGCAATGCGGGCTCGGTGTCCCGGTCGGCGCTGCGGATCGCCTCTGCCAGTTCGGCCAGCTCGCGCTCGGCAAAGGCCAGCACGCTGGCAGCCTCGCGCGCGGCGGGCAGCCCCAGCAGCGCGGCCATGCGGTAGGTCTCGATCTCCAGCAGGCGCTGCACCAGGCGGCCCAGGCGCCGCGGCGTCATGCCGCCGGCCAGCAGCACCATGCGCGAGAAACCATCGGCATGGATGGCGAAGTCGGTGTACACCTCGCCATGGCCATCGGCCACGGTGGAGGCGACCAGCGTGTCCTCGTGCAGCACATGCTTGACCAGCGAGCCCGAACCGAAGGTGTGGGTGGGCAGCACCCACAGGTTCAGGCTGCACAGGCACTGGCCCGGCAATGCGGCCAGCCACTCCTGGGGCACGGCCTCGGCCGCGCCCACGGGATCCCGGTCGCCGAAGGCATCGACCTGTGCCGGCACCATGAAGGTCCAGGTGACGAATTCCGTGTGCATTTCCCAGCGCATGCGAAAGGCACCCAGGTCCATGCGCAGATGGGTGGTATGGGCATCGGGCAAGGCCATGTGGTGGTTGCGCAGCAGCGCGGCCACATGGGCGCGGCTGGCCTCGCGCCCCGCAGCGTCGGCCAGCATCACGATGTGGGCGATGGCCAGCGGCGCCGCCATGGCCTCTGGCGGGCGCGCATGGATCTCGTTGTGCAGCAGGGCCCGATGCGGGTGCTGCTGGAGGCTGGTAGGGGCAGGCATGCGTGGTTTGGGGAAGGTGTTCACGCCATTGTCCACGGGGTGCCCAGGGCCCCGGGGGTTGGACTCGCCAAAAAACAACGGCGCCCGAAGGCGCCGTTGTGTTGGCTCTCGAAGCAGGCCGGGCGATCAGTCCTCGACGAAGGCCTCTTCGCGCTTGCTCTTCACCGCAGGCAGCAGCACGATCACCAGCAGCAAGGCGGCAGCCGCCAGCAGGCCGGCCGACAGCGGACGCGTGACGAACACGCTCCAGTCGCCGCGCGACAGCAGCAGCGCACGGCGCAGGTTCTCTTCCATCATCGGGCCCAGGATGAAGCCCAGCAGCAGCGGCGCGGGTTCCGTGCCCAGCTTGTGGAAGATGTAGCCCACCAGACCGAAGATGCCGACCATCCAGATGTCGAAGGTGTTGTTGTTGGTCGAGTACACACCGACCGCGCAGAACAGCACGATGGAGGGGTACAGCCAGCGGTAAGGCACGGTGAGCAGCTTGATCCAGATGCCGATCAGCGGCAGGTTCAGGATCACCAGCATCGCATTGCCGATCCACATCGAGGCGATCAGGCCCCAGAACAGCTCGGGATTGCTGGTCATCACCTGGGGACCAGGCTGGATGTTGTGGATGGTCATGGCACCGACCATCAGCGCCATCACGGCGTTGGGAGGGATACCGAGCGTCAGCAGCGGGATGAAGGAGGTCTGCGAACCGGCGTTGTTGGCCGACTCGGGCGATGCCACACCGCGGATGTTGCCTTGGCCGAACGGGACTTCGCCGGGCTTGAGCTTGGTCTTCTTCTCGATCGTGTAGGCAGCGAAGGCCGCCAGCAGCGCGCCGCCACCGGGCAGGATACCGAGGGCAGCGCCCAGGGCCGTACCGCGCAGCACGGCGGGAACCATGCGCTTGAAGTCTTCCTTGGTGGGGAACAGGCCTTCGACCTTGGCGGTGAACACCTCGCGGTCGTCATCGGGGCGCGCGAGGTTGGCGATGATTTCACCGTAACCGAACACGCCCATGGCAATGGTCACGAAGCCGATACCGTCGGTCAGTTCAGGGATGTCGAAGCTGAAGCGGGCCACGCCCGAGTTCACGTCGGTACCCACCAGGCCCATCAGCAGGCCCAGCACGATCATGGCCACGGCCTTGAGCAGCGAACCCGATGCCAGTACCACAGCACCGATCAGGCCGAGCACCATCAGCGAGAAGTATTCGGCAGGACCGAACTTGAAGGCCACTTCGGTCAGCGGGGGCGCGAAGGCCGCCAGGATCAGCGTGCCCACGCAGCCGGCAAAGAACGAACCCAGCCCGGCCGCCGCAAGCGCCGGCCCCGCTCGGCCCTTGCGCGCCATCTGGTAGCCGTCGATCACCGTCACCACCGAGGACGATTCGCCCGGCAGGTTCACCAGGATGGCGGTGGTGGAGCCGCCGTACTGGGCGCCGTAGTAAATGCCGGCCAGCATGATCAGCGCAGCCACGGGAGGCAGTGCATAGGTGGCGGGCAGCAGCATGGCGATGGTGGCCACGGGGCCGATGCCGGGCAGCACGCCGATCAGCGTGCCCAACAGGCAGCCGATGAAGCAGTAGATGAGGTTCTGGAACGTGAACGCTACGCCGAAGCCCAGCGACAGGTTGTTGATCAATTCCATGGTGTGGATGCTCCTGGCTTAACCGGAAATGAAACTGGGCCACACCGGGAACTGAAGCTTCAGCGCCCAGACAAATGCCACATAGCTGCCTACGGCCAGCACGGTGGCGAGGATGAACACGTCGCGCGCCTTGAACTCGTTGCCGGCCAGGCTGGCGATGAAGGTCAGTGCATAGATGCCGACGATCAGGCCCATGGCCGGAACCCCGATGCTGGGCAGGCCGCCCAGCAGGATGCCGAAGGCCAGGTTGGCGGCGAGGATGAAGAACAGCGGCTTCCAGGCCCACTTGCCGATCTTGTCGCCGTCCACCGTCTCGACCGTGGTGGCCTTGAAGGTGATCACGGCACCGATGATGGCCAGCAGGATGCCGAGCAACAGGGGGAAGTAGCCAGGGCCCATGCGGGCGCCGTTACCGACGTTGTACGTGGTGGCACCCCACGCAAACGCGACCCCGACACCCATGAACATGAGGCCGGAAAAAAAGTCTTTCTGACTTTTGATTTGCACGATTTGTCTCCTATGCGGATTTCACAACCGTGCGATTGTGCTGGCAACAGGAGGCTTGCCGGATGTGGATTCCACCTACACCCGGTAACACTCGGGACTGCGCGTTTTCCCTATGTACAACGCATGCGAATCAGTCCATGGGAGGGGTTGCGGACATCACCTCTTCGATGGTGGTGATGCCCTCGGCCACGCGCAGTGCACCGGCCAGGCGCAGGGGCCGCATGCCATCGGAAATCGCCTGCCGGCGCAGTGCCTCCATCGACGGTGCGGTGGTGATCTTGTCCTTGAGCGCTTCGCTCACGGTGAGCAGTTCGTACAGGCCCATGCGGCCCTGGAAGCCGGTCATGCGGCAGTCCACGCAGCCCACGGCCTTGTAGGGCTGGTAGGCACCGCTGAGCTTCCATGGCTTGATGAAGGCACCCAGCGCCTCGCGGTCGGCCGACTCGTCCTTTTGCTTGCACTGCTTGCAGAAGGTGCGCACCAGGCGCTGCGCGAGCACGCCGAGCAGCGTGGCATTGATGAGGTAGGACGGAACCCCCAGCTCCATCATGCGGGTGATGGCCGAGGGCGCGTCGTTGGTGTGCAGCGTGGAGAACACCAGGTGGCCCGTGAGCGCCGCCTGGATGGCCATTTCGGCGGTTTCCAGGTCGCGGATTTCGCCGACCATGATGATGTCCGGGTCCTGGCGCATCAGCGCGCGCAGGCCTTCGGCAAAATTGAAGTCGAGCTGGGGCTGCACCTGGGTCTGGTTGAAGCTCGGTTCGATCATTTCGATCGGGTCTTCCACCGTGCTCACGTTGACCTCTTCCGTCGCCACGCGCTTGAGCGTGGAGTACAGCGTGGTGGTCTTGCCCGAGCCCGTGGGCCCGGTCACCAGGATGATGCCGTGCGGGCGCTTGACCAGCGACTCCCAGCGCGTCGCATCGTGCTGCGCGAAGCCCAGCGCGTCGAGGTCCTTGACGGTGTTGTCGGGATCGAAGATCCGCATCACCATCTTCTCGCCGAAGGCCGTGGGCAGCGTGGACAGGCGCATTTCCACTTCGTCGCCACGCTGGTTGCGGGTCTTGATGCGGCCATCCTGCGGCCGGCGCTTTTCCACCACGTCGATGCGCCCGAGCAGCTTGATGCGTGAGATCATGGCGTTGTGCACGCCCATGGGCATCTGGTAGACCGGGTGCAGCACGCCGTCGATGCGAAAGCGGATCACCCCCTGCTCGCGCCGCGGCTCCAGGTGGATGTCGCTCGCACGCTGGTCGAAGGCGTATTGCCATAGCCAGTCCACCACCTTGACCACGCCCTGGTCATTGGCGTCGAGTTGCTTGTTGCTGCGCCCCAGCTCCACCAACTGCTCGAAACTGCTGCCACCCGATGCGCCGCCTGCCTTCTGCGCGGCGCGCACGGATTTGGCCAGCGCGAAGAACTCCGCCGTGAAGCGGTGGATGTCCTGCGGGTTGGCGACCACGCGGCGCACCGTGCGGCGCGCCTGGCGCTCGACCTCGGCCACCCAGTCGTCGACAAAGGGTTCGGCCGTGGCCACCACCACCTCTTTGGGCGTCACCTGCACCGGCAGCACCTTGTGGCGCTCGGCATAGGTGGCGCTCATGGTGTCGGCCACGCGGCCTACATCGACCTTGAGGGGGTCGATGCGCATGTAGGGCAGGCCGCTGCGCTTGGCCAGGTACTCGGTGAGCAGCTCGATGTCCAGCGGCTTGCCGTCGGAGGCACGCGTCATGGCCACGGCCGCCAGCCGCACCAGGGCCGGCTGCGAGCTCTCGGCCTGCGAGCAGCGGGCAATGGTGCGCTGCGCCTCCTCCTGGGAGATCACGCCATCGGCGCTCAGCCACTCGACAAGGCGGCGCCAGTCCACGGGGCCGATGTGGTTGGCCGGTTTGATCGCTGCCTTGGCAGCGGGGACGGGCGGGGTGAGGGTGGTGCTCATGTCTGCGGGCCTCTCGGAGGGGATGGACGGGGCAGGACGGGTGGGTGGGATGCGGCAGGTTCAGGCCGCCACCGGCTTGAAGGCCCGCAGCCACTTGGTGGTGGGCAGGTCCCAGCGGGCCTGGATGGCCTCGGCCCGGGCCGCCAGTTCGGCGCGCTTGGGGCGCGTGGGCGTGCGCTGGGCCAGCACCACGGTATTGCCTTCGCGCGTGGGCTTGAAGGCCCACAGGGCGTCTTCGCCAAAGGCGCTGGCCATGCTTTTGAGGCTCTTCTCGTAGCTTGACGAACGGCCGAACAGGTTCACGGTCATGCTGCCGTCCTCGGACAGCAGGGCCCTGCAGTCGGCATAGAAGTCGGGACTGTCGAGCACGGGCGCCGCGGCGTCGTGGTCGTACAGGTCCACTGCGAGCGCATCGACGGTGCCCAGCCACATCGGGTTTCGGATCTCCTGCGCCGCATCGGCCAGCACCACACGCAGCTTGGGGCCGTCGGGCGGCAGCTTGAACCACTGGCGGCACACGGCCACCACCTGCGGGTTGAGTTCGATGGCCGTGGCGCACAGGCGCAGCTTCTTGTGGCAGAACTTGGTGATGGCGCCCGCGCCCAGGCCCAACTGCATGGCGTGGCGCTTGCTCACCGAAGCGGGCTCGACAAAGAGCAGCCAGGCCATCATGCGCTGCACGTATTCCAGTTCCAGCGCGAAGGGCTCGTCCACCCGCATGGAGCCCTGGATCCAGGGCGTGCCCAGGTGCAGGTGGCGCACTTCGCCATCGTCGGAGACGCTGACTTCGGGCAGTTCGGCGGTGCTGTTCTTCTTGCGGGTCATTCAGGTCAGTCGGTAGCGGGCCATCAGTTCGGCCCACGCGTTCAGTTTGCGCTCAAAACTCCACGAGGCGTTGGCCGGACTGGTGGAGGGAAGTTTGTGCACCGGCACGCCCAGGGCGGCGGTGCGCGCTGCGTGCTTGTAGCTTTCGCCCCCATTGTGGGCGATGGCGGCCAGGCGCGGCGCCACGGTGCGCAGCGACGCGAAGTCGTTCACCACGGCATGGCGAATGTCGGCGTCCAGGCTGCCTTCGCGCTCGCAGCTGGCGTACACATCCCACAACCCCAGTCCGCGCTCGAGCAGCCATTCGCAACGCTCGGCATAGCTGGCGGGCCCGGCAGACCCCGGCAGAGGATGCTGCGGCCAGAGGGCCTGCAGGATGCGCCAGAAGTGGTTCTGCGGGTGCCCATAGTACTGCTGCGCACGCAGCGAGGCCGCGCCGGGAAAGCTGCCCAGCACCAGCACGACGGTACTGGCGGACACCACGGCGGGCAGTCCGGCCAGGCGGGCGGCGGGGGCGTCCAGTGGCGAGGCAGGGGCGGTCGAGGGCATGGGGCAAGGGGTTCGGGACAGGATCGCCCGGTTACTATCAAATATATAGCTAAAACCCGAGAGCGAACGTCAGGAATCGGTAAAAGACCGTGACGGAGCCGGCCCGCTCTGCAGCAAGGGCGCCAGCCGCGGCAGGGCTGCCAGCGCATTGGCGGTAGAGGCCTCGGCCAGCGCCTGCGCGGGCATGCCGCGCAGTTCCGCCACCACCGCGCCGATGCGCGGCAGCTCGCCCGGGGTGTTGCGCCCCTGGGGCCGGCCCGCCTCGCGCTCGGCGGCGGTGGTGTAGAGCCAGTGCGGCGGGATGTCCGGGGAGTCGGTCTCCATCACCAGGCAATCGAGCGGCAGCTCGGTGGCCAGGCGGCGCAGCTGCAGGGCCCGGTCGTGGGTGACCGCCCCGCCGAAGCCGAGCTTGAAGCCCAGGTCCAAGAAGGCCTGGGCCTGCTGCGCGCTGCCATTGAAGGCATGGGCGATGCCCGACAGGCCCTGAACCTCGCGCAAGCCCTTGAGCAGCCTGTCGGCCGAACGGCGCACGTGCAGGACCACCGGCAGCCCGAAGCGCCGCGCCAGCTTGAGCTGCCCGCGGTAGAAATGCTCCTGCCGCTCCGGGTCGAGGCCGCCCACGAAGTAATCCAGGCCGATCTCCCCGACGGCGACGAGGCGCGGATCGCCCCGGCGCTCTTCGAGCTCCCGGGCCAGCCATTCCAGGTCGTCGTCCGCCGCCGTGCGGGTGCACAGGGGGTGGATTCCCAGGGCATAGCTGTCCCCATACTGGTGCGCCAGCAGGCGCACAGCGTCCCAGTTGGCGCGCTCTACCGCAGGCAGCACGCAGTGCGCCACGCCGGCCTCACGGGCCTGGTTGCGCACGGTGTCCACGTCGCTCGCCAGTTCGGGCGCATCGAGGTGGCAGTGGGTGTCTATCCAGAAGCTCATGCAACATGATGCACGATGAAGCCCCCGATGTGCACAAGGGCGCGATCCGTGCTACTGTGAAACCATGCACCGCGCCAAGGTGTACCGGAAGGTGACAGGATGCCCAGACCCACTGTCTACAGCAGCTCCCGCCCCGCCCGCCGCCCTGCCGGGGCCGCGGCCCCGAGCAGCGCTGTGCCCTCGGAACCGGCCCGCCCGGCGGAGTCCGTGGCTGCGCCAGCCCCTAGCCAGCCCGCCGGCAGGCCCCAGGCGGTGGTTCTCTCGCGCCGCAACCTCTATGCCCTGTGGGCGGCCCTGCTGCTGCTGGCCTCCCTGCTGGTGGCCAGCGTGTGGCTGAACCAGCGCAGCGTGCCCCGCAAGCTCACCCAGGAAGACATCGACCAGGCGGTGCTGCGCACGCTGGAAACCACCACCCTGCCCTCGGCGGCGGCACGCGCCGTGGAAACCATCGCGCCCTCGGTGGTGCGCGTGGTCGGCTTCGGGCGCAGCAAGAGCGGCAAGGAGGAGGTGGAGCGCGGCGTGGGCACGGGCGTGGTGATCGTCGACAAGGGCGTCATCCTCACCAACCTGCATGTGGTGCAGGGGGCCGACCGCATCCAGTTGACCTTCCACGACGGGCTGCAGACCACCGCCACCATCACCGGCGTGCAGCCCGAGAACGACCTGGCCGTGCTGCAGGCGCACAAGGTGCCCGACGATCTGGAGGCCGCCTCCCTGCGCTCCACGAATGACCTGCGCCCCGGTGACCAGGTCGCCGTGGTGGGCTTTCCCTTCGGCATCGGGCCTTCGGCTTCGGCCGGCGTCATTTCCGGGCTGGGGCGCCAGTTCACCTCGCCCGAGGGCAAGCGCGAGCTCGGTAACCTGATCCAGTTCGACGCCGCGGCCAACCCCGGCAACTCGGGCGGCCCCCTGGTCACCATGGACGGCGAGGTGATCGGCATCGTCACCGCCATCCTGAATCCCACGCCGGCACGCACCTTCATCGGCATCGGTTTTGCCGTGCCCATCGAGAACGCGGCCTCGGCCGTGGGCATGTCGCCTTTCTGACCTGAACCTTCACCCATCGCAAGGAGCCCCATGGAACCGACCCCGCTGCCTTCCGCATCGAACGCCGCCACCGCCACCTTGATGGAGCAGGTGCTCTACGAAGTCAAGCGCGTCGTGGTGGGGCAGGACCGCTTCCTGGAACGCGTGATGGTGGCCATGCTGGCCCAGGGCCACCTGCTGGTCGAGGGCGTGCCCGGCCTGGCCAAGACGCTCACGGTGAAGACCCTGGCCAGCACCATCCAGGGCAGCTTCAAGCGCATCCAGTTCACGCCCGACCTGGTGCCCGCCGACCTGGTGGGCACGCGCATGTACAACCAGAAGACGGGCGAGTTCAGCACCTCCCTGGGCCCGGTGTTCACCCACCTGCTGCTGGCCGACGAAATCAACCGCGCGCCCGCCAAGGTGCAGAGCGCCCTGCTCGAGGTGATGCAGGAGCGCCAGGTGACGATTGCCGGCGAGACGCACAAGGTGCCCTCGCCCTTCCTGGTGATGGCCACGCAGAACCCGATCGAGACCGAGGGCACCTATGCGCTGCCCGAAGCCCAGGTGGACCGTTTCATGATGAAGGTGCTGATCGACTACCCGACCGAGGAAGAGGAATTCGTGATCGCCCAGCGCGCGCTGGACAAGCCCGTGCAGGTGCTGCCCGTGGCCACCACGGCCCAGCTGGCCGCACTGCAGGCCGAGTGCCGTGAGGTCTATGTCGACCCCTCGCTGCTGCAGTACGCCGTGAAGCTGGTGGCCGCCACGCGCGCCCCGGCACGCCACGACCTCAAGGACCTGGCCCCCTTCATTGCCTGTGGTGCCAGCCCGCGCGCCACCATCTGCCTGGCCGAAGGCGCCCAGGCCCTGGCCATGCTGCGCGGGCGCAGCTACGTGCTGCCCGAGGACATGACCGACCTGGCGGCCGACGTCTTGCGCCACCGGCTGTCGCTGTCGTACGAAGCGCTCTCCGAGGGCCTGGACGCCGATGCTCTGATCGCCCGCATCATGGCCAAGGTGCCTGCCCCTGCCAAACCTTTGCACCATGAGCCCAAAGCCGCCTGACACCGGGGCCGCGCCCGTGCGCCCGCTCCCCACCCTGCCCGGCCAGGCTGACCGCCTGCTGCGCCAGCTGGAGTGGAGCGTGATCCGCCGGCTCGACGGGCTGCTGCAGGGCGACTACCGCACGCTGATGCGCGGGGCCGGCCTGGACCTGGCCGACCTGCGTGAGTACCAGCCGCACGACGACGTGCGCCACATCGACTGGAACGTCACGGCGCGCCTGAACATGCCCCATGTGCGCGTGTTCACGGAAGACCGCGAGATGTCGGCCTGGTTCCTTCTGGACCTGAGCCCTTCGGTCAATTTCGGCCCCCAGGGCAATGCCAAACGCGACATCCTGACCGGCTTCGTGGCCGTGCTCTCGCGCCTGCTCACACGCCACGGCAACCGCGTGGGCGCCATGCTCTACGGTGCCGGTGGCGCACCCTCGCGCGCGGTCGATACGGTGCTGCCCCCGCGCAGCAGCCGCGCCCAAGTGCTGCACCTGGTGCACCAGTTGCTCCAGCCCGCGCCCAAGCTGCAATCGGGCAGCACCGAGCTGCACCTGCTGCTGCAGGGCGCGTTGGGCACCTTGCGCCGGCGCTCGACGGTGTTCGTGGTGTCCGACTTCATCAGTGCCCCCGGCTGGGAAAAGCCGCTGGCCCAGCTGGCGCGCCGCCACGACGTGGTGAGCGTGCGCCTGCTCGACCCGCTGGAGCTGGAGCTGCCCGACGTGGGCCTGGTCACGCTGCGCGACGCCGAAAGCGGCGAACAGCTGCAGGTGGACACGCACGACAGCGGCTTTCGCCACCGCTTCGCGCGCCTGGCGGCCCAGCGCGAGGCCGTGCTGCGCGAGGGCCTGGCCAAGGCGGGCGCCGACACGCTCGAGCTGCGCACCGACGACGACCTCGTGGACGCGCTGCTGCGCTTCATGGACCTGCGCCAGCGCCGCGTGCGGCCCGCCACGCACCCCTCGTTCCAATGGACGGCAGCGCAGGCCGCCGCCTGACAACCACAGGACACGCCACCATGGTCTTTCTCTGGCCCTCTCTGCTCTGGCTGCTGCTGGCCGTGCCGCTGCTGGTACTGCTGTACTGGTGGCTGCTGCACCGGCGCAAGAAAACCGCGCTGAGCTATTCCAGCCTGTCGCTGGTGCGCGAGGCCATGGGCCCGGCGCAGCACCTGCGCCGGCACATTCCGCCCTTTCTTTTCCTGCTGGCGCTGGTGGCGCTGCTGCTGGCCGCGGCCCGGCCTCTGGCGGTGATCACCCTGCCCTCGCAGGACCAGACCATCATGCTGGCCATGGACGTCTCGGGCAGCATGCGCGCCACCGACGTGCAGCCCGACCGCATCACCGCCGCGCAGGACGCGGCCAAGGCCTTCATCGCCGAGCTGCCGCGCCATGTGCGCGTGGGCATCGTGGCCTTTGCCGGCAGCGCCCAGCTGGCGCAGCTGCCCACGCAGAGCCGCGAAGACCTGGTCAAGGCCATCGACAGCTTCCAGCTGCAGCGCGGCACGGCCACGGGCAACGGCATCATGCTGTCGCTGGCCACCCTCTTCCCCGATGCCGGCATCGACATCTCGGCCCTGGGCGGGCGCCAAGCCATGAAGCCGAAACCACTGGAAGACCTCAACAAGCAGGACCCCGCCAAGCCCTTCACGCCCGTGGCACCGGGCTCCTACAACTCGGCTGCCATCATCATGCTGACCGACGGGCAGCGCACCACCGGGGTGGACCCGCTCGAAGCCGCCAAATGGGCCGCCGAGCGCGGCGTGCGCGTGTACACCGTGGGCGTGGGCACGCTGCAGGGCGAGACCATCGGCTTCGAAGGCTGGTCCATGCGCGTGCGGCTCGACGAAGAGACCCTGAAGGCCGTGGCCACCCGCACTGCGGCTGAATACTTCCACGCCGCCACGGCGGCGGACCTCAAGAAGGTCTATGAGACCCTGAGCTCGCGCCTCACGGTGGAGAAAAAGGAAACCGAGATCTCGGCCCTGTTCGCGCTGGTCGGCGCCGCCCTGGCGCTCCTGGCGGCAGGCCTGTCGGTCTGGTGGTACGGGCGGGTGATGTAGGGCATCAGCCGCCCTGGAACTGCCCCCGGCCGGACCGCTTGGCCAGGTAGAGCTTTTCATCGGCGCGGGCCATGAGGTCGGCCCAGCCCCTGGCCGGGTCCGTACCCAGCGCCAGCCCCGCGCTGGCCCCCACCGACAGCCGCAAATTGCCGATCTCGAACGGCGTGTGCGCCGCCTCCAGGATCTTGTGGGCCACGGCCTCGGCATGGGCCGGCTCGCGCACGCCGGCCAGCACCACGGCAAATTCATCGCCGCCCAGCCGCGCCACCGCATCGCTGGGCCGCACCAGGGCCAGCAGGCGCTGCGCGAAGGCCTGCAGCAGCAGGTCCCCCACAGGATGGCCGTGCGCGTCGTTCACCGGCTTGAAGTGGTCCAGGTCGATGTACAGCAGGGCCAGCAGCGGCCCCTCTAACGCCAGGTCCTTCTGGCCCACATAGGCCTGCAGTCCGGCCCGGTTGAGCAGGCCGGTGAGGGGATCGTGCTGCGCCAGTTCCAGCAGCCGCCCGGCTTCCTGGTGGTAGCTGGTGACGTCCTGCGCCATGGAGACGAAGCCATCGACCGCCCCCGGCTCGGACCACAGCGGAATGAAGTGGATGGTGACATGGCTGGCCGGCACGCGCTGGGGATGGTCCTGGTCGAAGGTCAGGGTCTCGCCCCGCAGCACCTTCTGCACCATGGGCCGGGTGCGCGCGTACTCCGCCGCCCCCAGGAAATCCTCCATGCTGTGGCCCAGGATCTGCTCGCGCGGCACGCGGTGCCAGCGCTCGAAGGCGCTGTTGACGAACTGGTAGCGCTCGTCCGGCCCGACCACCGCGACCAGCGAGGGCAGGGCCTCGGTGATGGAACGCAGGGTGGCCGTCTGTTTGAGCAGGGCGGCGCGCGCCTGCGCAGCTTCCGAAATGTCACGCATGATGGCCGAGAAGTGCTGGATGCGCCCCTCCCCATCGCGGTGCGCAATCACCATGTGGCTCACCGGCACCACGCGTTGCCCGGCCGCATACACCGTGGTCTCGCCCACCCACATGCCGCCGGCCCTGACAGCCGGCAAAATGGCCTCCCCATACAGCACATTGGTCTCGGGGGTGTTGAATTCCGTGAACATGTGGGTGCCCACATCCTCGTCGGGGGAGAAACCGAGGGCCCGCCGCGCCGCGGGGTTCATGTAGGTGACTCTGCCCTTGAGGTCGGTCTGCACCACGAAATCGGAGGTGTGCTCCAGGATGGCCGTGAGCACGCGCAGGCCGCGCTCGGCCGCCGCGCGCTGGGTGATGTCGACACCCGTGGAAAAGAAGCCCCGCACCTGGCCATCGTCGGAGATGTCGGGCACCAGCTGGCTCTCGATGCGGTGCACGACACCATCGCGCACTTCGTCGCGCTCGTAGCTCTGCACGGTGCCCGCCAGCACCCGCTGGATCCGCTGCACCGACTCGGGCGACGCGGGCTCCCCGAGCAGTTCTTCGCGTGTGCGGCCGATCACCTCTTCCCGGCTCACGCCAAAGCGCTGGCACTGGGCCAGGTTGGCAAAGCGAAAGCGCAGTTCCCGGTCCACGTAGGCGATGCGGATCGGCAGGCCGTCGGTGACCAGGCGCACGAAGCGCTCGCTGTTGGCCAGTTGCTGCGCCATCCGCCGGCGTTCGGTCACGTCCTGGAAGGCACCGAACAGGCGCACCACGGCGCCCCCTTCGTATTCGGCCTCGCCGACCGCGCGCACCCAGATGCGCTGCCCGGCGGCGGTCACCAGGGGCACCTCCAGGTCCCACGAGGCGCCCGTCATGGTGGCCTGGCGCACGGCGGCCGACATGGCACGCTGCGCATCGGGCGTGTAGAAATCGAGGGCGTTGTCCAGCGTGGGCGTAAAGTCCGCGGGCACCTCATGGATGCGCCGCGTCTCGGCCGACCAGGAAACGCGGCGGCTGCGCAGGTCCAGTTCCCAGCCACCCACCCGCGCCACGCGGCCAGTGCGCTCCAGCAATTGCTGGCTGGCCAGCAGCGCCCGTTCCGCCGCCTTCTGGGCCGTGATGTCACGCCCCACCGAGTGCAGGTAGGGCCGTTGCTCGCTGTCGCGCAGAAAGCTGTTGGTCCAGGCCATCCAGCGCTCCGAGCCATCGGCGCTGACCATGCGGTTCTCGCCCTGGGTCGTGCCCTCGGTGCGGAAGACCTCGGCAATGCGCGAGCGCACCGCCTCGCGGTCGGCCGCATCGACGTACGAAAACAGGTCCTTGCCCACCATGTCGCCGGGCTGCAGCCCGAAGTGGCGCGCATAGGCCGGGTTGACGTAGAACACCTCGCCCTGCGGCCAGGCCAGCGACATCATCTCGGTCTGCGCCTCGACCATGGTGCGGTAGCGCATCTCGCTTTCGGACAGGGCTTTTTCGTACTCCTGGCGCACCGAGAACGCGCGCGCGATCAGGTCGCGGCGCATGTCCAGCGCCTGCGACACCATGGTCGACAGCGAGTGCAGCGTGGCCCGCTGCTGCTCGGTGAGTTCGCGCGCCCGGCGGTCGATGACGCACAGGGTGCCCACGCGGTCGCCATCGCCACTGGCGTGCAGGGGGGCGCCAGCGTAAAAGCGGATGTCGGGAGCACCCGTGACCAGGGGATTGCGCGCAAAGCGCGCGTCCTGCGTGGCGTCATGCACCTCCATGAGCTCGTCCGAGAGGATCGCATGGGCGCAGAAGGCCACGTCGCGCGGCGTTTCGTTGACACCGGGCAGGCCGACACTCGCCTTGAACCACTGGCGCTCGGCATCGACCAGGCTGATGAGCGCGATCGGCACGCCGCAGACCTCGGCGGCCATGCGGGCGATCGAGTCGAACAGCGGCTCGGCGGGGGAGTCCAGCACCATGAGGGCGCGCAGAGCCTCCAGCCTGCGCACTTCATCGGAGGGGATGGATGCCGGAACCGTCATCGCGCGAATCTCCTGAAGCCAACTGCGAGCATCTTAAAACGGGTTCATGCCCATCCGAACCATCCCGTGCCACCGAAGCGTGCCGCGATGGTAACCAGCAGTTCCCGCACCACCGGCCACCGGCGGGCGGGCCGGCTGCTCAGCCGAGCTTGCCCAGCACCAGGTGCACCACCCGGTCGCAGCGCGCGGCCAGCGACTCATCGTGCGTGACCATCACGAAGGCCGTGCCCTGTTCGCGCGCCAACTGCAGCATGAGCGCGAAGACGCCGTCGGCCGTGGTGCGGTCCAGGTTGCCCGTGGGCTCGTCGGCCAGCACGCAGGCCGGGCGCGTGACCAGGGCGCGGGCAATGGCCACGCGCTGGCGCTCGCCGCCCGACAGCTCGGCGGGGCGGTGGTGCAGGCGCTCCTTGAGGCCCACCGAAGTGAGCACGCGCGCGGCCTCCTCATGGCACTGCGCCTGCGGCATGCGGCGGATGCGCAGCGGCATGGCCACGTTGTCCAGCGCCGTGAACTCGGGCAGCAGGTGGTGGAACTGGTAGATGAAGCCCAGATGCTCGTTGCGTAGCCGGCCCTGCTCCACCGGAGACAGCGAGGACAGCTGGTGGCCCTTGAGGCGCACACTGCCGGACGTGGGGGCATCCAGCCCGCCCAGCAGGTGCAGCAGGGTGCTCTTGCCCGAGCCCGAAGCGCCGACGATGGCCAGGGTCTCGCCCGCATGCACCTGCAGGTCCACGCCATGCAGCACGGTCACGTCCAGCCGGCCTTCGGTGAAGCGCTTGGTCAGGCCCTGGGCCTGCAGCACCACCTCGCCACGCGCGGGCGGGGCGGCAGGCAGGGGCATGGCGGATGGAACGTTGTTCTTATTCATAGCGAAGCGCCTCGGCGGGGTTCACACGGCTGGCGCGCCAGCTGGGGTAGAGGGTGGCCACAAAGGCCAGGATCAGGGAGATGATGGCGATGGGGATGATGTCCGAGCCCTGGGGGTCGCTGGGCATCTTGCTGATGAGGTAGATGTCCTTGGGCAGAAAGCTCGCATTGAGCGCCCGCTCGATGGCCGGCACGATCACGTCGATGTGGAAGGCGATCACCAGGCCCAGCAGCAGGCCGGCGAGGGTGCCGATCACGCCCACCATGGCCCCCTGCACCACGAAGACGCCCATGATGCTCCTGGGGCTGGCGCCCAGCGTGCGCAGGATGGCGATGTCGGCACGCTTGTCGGTCACCGTCATCACCAGCGTGGAGACGAGGTTGAACGCCGCCACGGCCACGATAAGCGTGAGGATGATGAACATCATGCGTTTTTCGAGCTGCACGGCGGCGAACCAGGTGCGGTTCTGCTGCGTCCAGTCGCGGATCACCAACCCGCCGCTCACGCTGCCCGCCAGCTCTGCCGCCACGGAGCGCGCCTGGTGCACGTCGGTGAGCTTCAGGCGGATGCCGGTGGGGCCTTCCAGGCGGAAGATGCGCTGGGCGTCCTCATGGTGCAGCAGCACCAGCGCCGCGTCGTACTCGTAGTGGCCCGAGTCGAAGGTGCCAGCCACCGTCATCTGCTTGAGGCGCGGCACCACGCCGGCCGGCGTGACCTGGCCGGCGGGCGCGATCAGCGTCACGGTATCGCCCGTGCGCACACCCAGGGAGCGTGCCAGCTCGCCGCCCAGCACCACGCGGAACTCGCCAGGCACGAGGAGCTTGAGCGTCTTCTCGTTGCCCGCCGCCAGGTCGGTCACCGAGCTTTCGAGCGCCGGGTCGATGCCGCGCACCAGCGCGCCGCGCATGTCCGGGCCGCGCGAAAGCAGCGCCTGCGCGGAGACGAAGGGCGCGGCACCGGTGACGTTTGGGTTGCGCCTGGCCTCGGCCAGGGTAGTGGCCACGTCGGGCAGCGGAGCCCCCTGGGGCGCCAGGATCTCGATGTGCGAGACCACGCTGAGCATGCGGTCGCGCACCTCGCGCTGGAAGCCATTCATCACCGACAGCACGATGATCAGCGCCGCCACGCCCAGGGCGATGCCCAGCATGGACACGCCCGAGATGAAGGAGATGAAGCCGTCGCGCCGCGTGGCGCGGCCGGCGCGGGTGTAGCGCCAGCCCAGGGCCAGTTCATAGGGAATTTGCATCATTCGTAGCGCAGCGCTTCAGCAGGGTTCACGCGGCTGGCGCGCCAGCTCGGGTACAGGGTGGCCACGAAGGCCAGTGCCAGCGAGATCAGGGCGATGGGAACGATGTCCGTGCTCTGCGGCTCGCTGGGCATGCGGTCGATGAGGTAGATGTCCTTGGGCAGGAAGGAGGCGCCCAGCGCCTTCTCGATGGCCGGCACAATCACGTCGATGTTCAGGGCGATGCCCAGGCCCAGAACCAGGCCGGCCAGGGTACCGATGATGCCCACCATGGCGCCCTGCACCACGAAGACGCCCATGATGCTTTTGGGGCTGGCGCCCAGGGTGCGCAGGATGGCGATGTCGGCGCGTTTGTCGTTGACCGTCATCACCAGCGTGGAGACGAGGTTGAAGGCCGCCACGGCGACGATCAGCGCCAGGATGATGAACATCATGCGCTTTTGCAGGCGCACGGCCTCGAACCAGGTGCGGTTCTGCTGCGTCCAGTCGCGCAGCAGCAGGTCGCCGCTCACGGTGCGGGCCAGTTGGTAGGCCACGGCGTTGGCCTGCTCCAGGTCCTGCAGCTTGAGGCCGATGCCCGTGGGCCCGCGCAGGCCGAAGACGGCCATGGCGTCGTCCTGGTGCATCCAGACCAGGGTGGAGTCGTACTGGAAGTGGCCCGAGTCCACCGTACCGGCCACGGTGAGCGGCTGGTAGCGCGGGCCGCCCTGGCTGCCATTGCCGCCCTGACCGGCAGGCACCACCAGGGTCGCGGCGTCGCCCGCCTTCACACCGAGCGATTTGGCCAGCTCGCTGCCCAGCACCACGCGGAACTGCCCGGGCACGAGGGTGGCCAGCACCTGGGCGTTCGATGCGGCCAGCGAAGTCACCGAGCCTTCCAGCGCCGGGTCGATGCCGCGCACCAGGGCGCCTTTCATGTCGTCGCCATGGGCGATCAGGGCCTGGGCTGCCACGTAGGGGGCGGCGCCAGTGACGGCCGGGTTCTGCTTCACCTCGGCGATGGTGCGCGCCGCATCTGCCATGGCGGCGCCCTGGGGCGCAAAGACCTCGATGTGGGCGACCACGCCCAGCATGCGCTCGCGTACCTCCTTCTGGAAGCCGTTCATGACGCTGAGCACCACGATCAGCGCCGCCACGCCCAGGGCGATGCCGAGCATGGACGCGCCGGAGATGAAGGAAATGAAGCCATTGCGCCGCGTGGCCCGCCCCGAGCGAGTGTAGCGCAGGCCCAGGGCCAGTTCGTAGGGAAGTTGCATGGTGGAGAAACGCCGGGGCCACAGGAAATGGCCGAACACGGCGGGAGCGATTGTGGCATCCCGGACAATAGGGGGATGTCGGACATCCCCCATTTGCTCATCCCCTACGCTGCCAGCGCCTCCGAGGGGTGCCGGCAAACGCTGGCCAGCCTGCCCCTGCCCCACTTGGACCGCCTGCTGGCGCGGCTCACCGCCGACCCGGCCCACTCCCGCAGTGGCGAGGAGACCAGCTTCTCGGCGCCCCACGAGCGTGCCCTGGCCCAGGCCCTGGGGCTGCCGGCCGAAGATGGCCGCACGCCCTGGGCTGCCTGGTACCGGCTGCAGCAGGGGCTGCCGGCCGATGGCGAGGCCTGGGCTTTTGTCACCCCCTGCCAATGGCAGGTGACCACCGACCACATCACCCTGCGCGACCCCGAGACCCTGGGCATCGATGAAGCTGCCTCGCGTGCATTGCTGGCCATCGTCGCCCCCTGGTTCGCAGAGGACGGCATCACGCTGCACTATGACCAGCCCACCCGCTGGCTGGCCAAGGGCCCGCTGCTGGCCGACCTGGCCACCGCCTCGCTGGACCGCGTGCTGCTGCGGGATGTGCGCCCCTGGATGCCCGACGCCACCCGGGCGCGCACCCTGCACCGTCTGCAAAGCGAAATGCAGATGCTGCTGTACACCCATGCCTTCACCGAGCAGCGGGCCGAGCGCGGCCTGCCCATGGTCAACTCCTTCTGGGTGCACGGCGCAGGCCCTCTGCCTGCCACGCCACCCGCGCATGCGCCGCAAATGCCCATGGCCTTGCGCAATGCCGCACTGCGCGAGGACTGGCGTGGCTGGGCCTCTGCCTGGACCGCCCTGGACGCCGGGCCCGTGGCCGAACTGCTGCGCCAGGCCGAGCAAGGTGCGCGCGTGCGCCTGACGCTGTGCGGCGAGCAGTCCGCAAGGTCCTTCCATACCGCACCACGCGGCCTGCTGCAGCGCATCCAGGCCCATTTCAAGCCCACCCGCTTTGCCCAGGTGGCACCCCAACTATGAAAATCACGGCCAGAGACATTCCCCCGCGTGCCGCCTGGGCGCTGGAGCAGGCCGGCGTGCACCCGCTGCTCGCGCGCCTGTACGCCGCGCGCGGCGTGCGCGACAAGGACGAGCTGGACGATGGACTCGCGCGCCTGCTGCCACCCGCCGGGCTCATGGGCATCAAGGCTGCCGCCGCCCTGCTGGCCGATGCCATCGCACAGGACCTGCGCCTGTGCATTGTGGCCGACTACGACTGCGATGGCGCGACGGCCTGCGCCGTGGCCGTGCGTGGCCTGCGCCTGCTGGGCGCAAGGCATGTGGACTACCTGGTGCCCGACCGCGTGACCGATGGCTACGGCCTGACCCCGCCGATAGCACGCCGCGTGAAGGAGCGCGGCGCAGACGTGCTGATCACCGTGGACAACGGCATCGCCAGCGTCGAGGGCGTGGCCGAGGCCAAGGCCCTGGGCCTCTCGGTGCTGGTCACCGACCACCACCTGCCCGGCCCCGAGCTGCCCGCGGCCGACGCCATGGTCAACCCCAACCAGCCGGGCTGCACCTTCGAGAGCAAGTCCCTGGCCGGCGTGGGCGTGATGTTCTATGTGCTCATGGCCCTGCGCTCCGAGATGCGTGCACGTGGCGTGTTCGACCTGGCCAGCCAACCCAAGCTTGACCCCCTGCTCACCCTGGTGGCCCTGGGCACCGTGGCCGACGTGGTGCGCCTGGACGCCAACAACCGCCGCCTGGTGGCCCAGGGCCTGCGGCGCATCCGCGCCGGCGCCATGCCGGCCGGCGTGGCCGCGCTGTTCACGGCGGCCGGGCGCAAGGCGCCGGCCGCCACCACCTTCGACTTCGGCTTTGCGCTGGGGCCTCGCATCAATGCCGCGGGGCGCCTGGCCGACATGACGCTGGGCATCGAGTGCCTGCTGACCGACGACCCGGGCCGGGCGAGCGATCTGGCCGGCCAGCTGGACACCATCAACCGCGAGCGCCGCGAAATCGAGGGCGGCATGCGCGAGCAGGCCATGCTGATGGCCGAGAATCTGTTCGACGAGAGCGAGGACCCGCCCCCGGCCATCAGCGTCTTCGACCCCGACTTCCACGAGGGGGTGGTGGGCATCGTGGCCTCGCGCATCAAGGACAAGCTGCACCGCCCGACCTTCGTCTTCGCGGCCAGCAGCGCACCGGGCAAGCAGCACGAGCTCAAGGGTTCGGGCCGCTCCATCCCGGGCTTTCACCTGCGCGACGCGCTGGACCTGGTGGCCAAGCGCCACCCGGGCGTGCTGCTCAAGTTCGGCGGCCATGCCATGGCGGCCGGCTGCACCGTGCCTGAGGAAGCCTTCGAGACCTTCGAGCAGGCCCTGGCCCAGGTGGCGCAGGAGTGGCTCGATGCCTCCACGCTCACGCGCCGCATCGAGACCGATGGCCCGCTGGCGCCCGAGTACTGCCGCGCCGACGTCGTGGACACGCTGCACCAGGAGGTCTGGGGCCAGGGCTTTGCGCCGCCGACCTTCAGCGAAGAAGTGCAAGTGCTGAGCCAGCGCCTGGTGGGCGAGGCCAAGAACCACCTGTCCATCAAGCTCATGCACCAGGGCAACCCCGTCGATGCGATCTGGTTCGGCCACACCGAGCAACTGCCTGCGCGCGTGCTGCTGGCCTTTCGCCTGGATGTGAACGAATGGCGCGGCGAGCGCAAGGTGCAATTTCTGGTGGAGGGCGCTGAGATCTAGCGCGGCGGTTTCAGGCCTGCAAAGGGCCTTTGGCGCGCTGGCGCACCACCGTGACCTGCTCGCCACCCACGCCCCAGTTGTCAGGATCGACCTCGTCGATGATGACGGTCACGGTCTCGGGCTTCTTGTCGAGCACCTCCTGCATGAGGCGCGTAACGCCGGCGATCAGCGCGGCCTTCTGGGCGGACGTGGTGGGGATATCGCGGTTGGCCAGGCGAATGTTGATCAGGGGCATGGAAAGGCTTTCTGTCGAGGATTGGTGTCTCAGGAATGAAAAAGGCAGCCTGTGCTGCCTTGGTGGATTGTCTGCGGGAGCGCTGCCCCGTTGCAACGCCTGCGGTCAGAAGCTTTCCCAGTCGTCGTCCCCGCCCTTTGCGGTGGCGCGGGGGGCCGGTGCAGGGGCTGGACCGGCTGCTGCAGGCTTGGGGGCCGCTGCCGGTTTGGGCACCGACGCCGTGAGCCGTGCCGTGGCAGGCGCTGGCGACTTGCCGGCAACGCCTTTGCGCGCGGGCGCGGCCACCGGCCGGCTGGCAGCCGGTGCAGGCCGTGGCGCTGCTCCAGGCGCCCGTGCCGCCACAGCCCCCACGTTGAACATCGATACCACCTCGGCCAGCTTCTGCGCCTGGTCGCGCATCGACGCCGCCGCTGCCGTCGATTCTTCCACCAGCGCCGCATTCTGCTGCGTCATCTGATCGAGGTGCGTCACCGCCTGGTTCACCTGGGCGATGCCGTCGCGCTGCTCGGTCGAGGAGGCCGTGATCTCGCCGATCAGATCGCTCACCCGGCGCACGCTGGAGACGATCTCTTCCATGCTCTGGCCCGCCTGCGCCACCTGGGCCGAGCCCGATTCCACGTTCTCCACGCTGGCATTGATCAGCGTCTTGATTTCCTTGGCCGC
>NZ_JBWKYR010000022.1:0-80012 GCF_059423865.1 Acidovorax sp. GW458-11-26-14-TSB4 | reverse complement strand
GGGGTCGCCTTTTCTTGGCCCACCTTCTTTTGGCGACGCAAAAGAAGGTGGGTGCGCCGCCGGGCGCACATCCCGGCCTCCGCCCTTACCTAAGGCACACCGCTAAAACAGTACCAGCACAAGCAGATGCACCGCAGGCCTCTCGCCACAAACGGCGGTCAACCCGCCAGCGGTATCACCAACTGCGCCCGCAAACCACCTTCAGGCCGGTTGTGCAAACCCAGCCTGCAGCCATCACGCTCCGCCAAGTCACGCGCAATGGCCAGCCCCAGCCCATAACCGGCCGTGCGCGCCGGCAGCTCGCCCGCCATGGCATGGGCGGGGGGCGCCGCATCCCGCGACAGGCGCACCCAGGGCTCCAAGGCCTGCTCCAGCTGCGCCTCGGGAATACCGGGCCCCGAATCGTCGATGTGCAGCACCACCCCCTCGGGCAAGGCATGCACGGTGAGGGTGGCGCCGCCGCCATGGCGCACGGCATTGCCCACCAGGTTGCCGATCACGCGGCGCAGGGCGGCCGTGCGGGCGCGCACGCGCACGGGGACGTCGGTTGCAGGGGGCGCCAGCAACTCCACCGGCTGGCCCTGGTCGGCCAGGTCGTCCACCACGGCCTGGAGCAGGGCCACCAGGTCGATGGAGCGCGCCTCGCTGCCCTCGTGCTGCTCGCGCAGCACGGCCAGGGTGTCGCCGATCATCTCGTCCATCTCGCGGATGTCGTTGATGGCGGCCTGCTGCGCCGGGCCCTCGGGCCACTGGGCCACGCGCATGCGCAACCGGGTCAGCGGCGTGCGCAGGTCGTGCGACACGGCGGCCATGTGCAGGCCCCGCGCGTCGAATTGTTCCTTCAGGCGCTGTGACATCTGGTTGAACACCTGGGCGGCGTTGCGCACCTCGACGGTGCCAAGGGTTTCGTCGATGAGGGGGGGCTTGCCCCCCTTGTCGATGTTATGAGACAGCGCGCTGGCCGCATGGGACAGGCGCAGCATGGGGCGCGAAAGCCAGCGCGCGCCCAGGAAGGCCGCCACGCCGATCAGCACGAAGCGGATGCCATAGTCCATCCACTGGGAGCTGCCGGGCATGGGGCCTCCGCCCATGCGCGGCGGGTTGCCTGCCGTGAACGGGTTGGGGCCCCGGCCCTCGCCGCCTGCGGCGGTTCCACCCGGCGGTTGCAGCGGTGGTTGGGCCATGCGTTCGCCACCCATGGGTGGCGGTCCTCCCGGGCCCATCCCTGGTCCGGACCTTGGAGGTCCGCCGGGCACGCCAGCGCCGGTAAGGGGGTTGCCGGGCGGAAGCGTGGCCAGGGGCGGCAGGCGCGAGAGGGTGGTGGACAGGTCCTGCGGGTGGCGCAGTTGGGTCACCGTGAGATAGGCCACAAGGTGGCTGCCCGCCAGCGCCACCCACATCAGGATGAACAGGCGCAGAAACAGCGTGTCCAGGCGGCGCCAGTTCCAGCGGCTGCCCGGCGCTGCGGGTGGGGTCACCGCTGCACCTCGACGTCGAACAGATAGCCCTCGCCGCGCATGGTGCGTATCAGCGGCCGGTCGCGCTGGCCTTCGCCCAGCTTGCCGCGCAGGCGCGAGACGGCCAGGTCGATGCTGCGGTCGCTCACCACCACGCCGGGCGCGCGCGACAGGTCCAGCAGCCGGTCGCGGCTGAGCACCTTGCCCGCGTGGGCGGAAAAGGCTTCGAGCAAACGGAACTCGGCGCTCGACAGGGCCACCATGGTGCCGTCGGGCGAGACCAGTTCGCGCCGCAGCCGGTCGAAGGTCCAGCCCTCGAAGCGCACCTGGGGCGCATCGGCCTGCGGCGGGGGCGCTGCGCCGCGCCGCAGCACGGCCTTGATGCGCGCCACCAGCTCGCGCGGTTCGAAGGGCTTGGCCAGGTAGTCGTCGGCCCCCAGTTCCAGGCCGAGCACGCGCGACATGGGGTCGCCTTGGGCCGTGAGCACGATCACCGGCAACTGCCCATGGTCGCGGCGCACCCACTGGCACAGGCTGAGGCCGTCCTCGTCGGGCAGCATCAAATCGAGCAGCACCACGTCGAAGCCCTGGCGCGCCAGGGCGGCGCGCATGCCCCGGCCATCGCCCACGGCCTCGGTCGTGAAGCCGAAGGTGCCCAGGTAGTCAAGCAGCAGGGTGCGGATGGCGGGATCGTCATCCACCAGCAGGCAGCGGGTCATGCAAAGTCTCTGGCAGTTGAGGGGCTGAAGTTAGCACAACAGCCCCGTCGGATCAGGACGCCGCCTGGGGCGTGGCCACACCCAGCAGCGCATGCAGGCGCGGGCTGGTGGTGGTGTACTGCAGCGCCACCTTGTCGCCCGTGAGGGCCTCGGCCGCGGCGAAGGCGGCCAGCGTGGCTTCGTGAAAACCGCACAGGATGAGCTTGCGCTTGCCCGGGTAGGTGTTGATGTCTCCCACGGCGTAGATGCCTGGCACGCTGGTGCGGAAGCTGGCCGTGTCCACCACCAGTTGCTTGCGCTCGATGGCGATGCCCCAGTCGGCAATGGGCCCCAGGCGCGGAGAGATGCCCAGCGCGGCGATCAGGCAGTCCAGCGGCTCGTTGGCCGTCTGGCCTTCGGTGTCCACCACCTGCAGCGCAGCCAGGCGCCCGGCTTCGGCCACCACGCCGGTGATCTGGCCCACGATGACTTCCACGCGGCCCGCATCGCGCAGGGCCTGCAGCTGCTGCAGTTGTTCGGCCGGTGCCTGGAAGGCATCGCGCCGGTACAGCAGGCGGATGCTGGCCGGCGCCTCGGCCGCGGGCAGGTCTGCCAGGGTTATGGCATGGGCCACGGCGGCGTCATCGCCGCCATGCACCACCATGCGCTGGCCTGCCACCGGCGTGCCGGCGGGCAGGTGCTGGTAGTGCACCTGCGTGCCCACCCAGGCTTCGATGCCTTCGACCTTGAGCGTGCGTGGCACGAAGGCCCCCACGCCTGCGGCGATGAAGACCGCGCGGGCCAGCAAAGCCTGTCCTTGGTTCGTTTCTACAAGGATGCGCCCGTCGTCCTGCAGCACCACGGAGGAGACCAAGGCAGAGAGGTGCCAGTGCGGCTTGAACGGTGCGATCTGCTGCAGCAGCAGGGCCGCCAGTTCGCGCCCGCTGCACACGGGCACGCCCGGGATGTCGTAGATGGGCTTGTCGCCGTACAGTTCCACGCATTGGCCGCCGGCATGGGGCAGGGCGTCGATCACATGGGCGGTGATGCCCTGCAGACCGAGCTGAAAGACCTGGAACAGGCCCACGGGGCCTGCGCCGATGACCACGGCATCCGTGGCGATGGGGGAGGCGGGCTGCGCAGGCGTGGACACCGGGGGCGAACGTGCGATGTCTGTCGCTCAGCGGGCCAGCTCGTTGACCTTGCCGGGCTTGCCGTTCCACTCGTCGGCGTCGGGCAGGGCGGGCTTGCGCTTGGTGATGCTCTTCCAGCCGTCGGCGAAGGCCAGGTCGGCGTTGATCTTGATGAAGGCGATCTGGTCGGCCGGCAGGTCTTCTTCGGCGAAGATGGCGTTGGCCGGGCACTCAGGGATGCAGACGGCGCAGTCGATGCACTCATCGGGATCGATGACGAGCATGTTCGGGCCTTCACGGAAGCAGTCGACGGGGCAGACGTCCACACAATCGGTGTACTTGCACTTGATGCAGTTTTCGGAGACGACGTGGGTCATGACGGGGCGTGTGTGGGTCGGTGAAAACCCTCGATTTTAGAAGCTTTCACCGGCCTTGGGTTGCGAGGACCATGGGTCTTACAGGGCGACCCATGGGTTTTCGGCATGCAAATGCAGCCTGGTTGAGAATGAGGATCAATAACCTGGTCAATTGACCAGCACGGCACCGGCCGTTTTGTGGCTGGCCGTGTCCACCAGGATCAGCGAGCCGAGCACGCGCGCCTGCTTGAACGGGGCGGCGGGCAGGGGCTCTTGCAGCAGCAGTTCCACATGGCCGATGGCGTTGGGTTCGAGCTGCGTGGCGGCTTCCTCGGCCAGGGTGTTGATGTCCAGGCGGTGCACCACGCGCTTGACCTTGGCCTTGACCCAGCGGTGCCCGTGCAGCGCCCAGTACACGCGGCCGGCCACCAGCGGCTCGTCGTCCATCCAGGCCACGGTGGTCAGCAGTTCGCGGCTGGCGGGCCAGGCCGGCACGGAGGCCGGCGTGTCGAAATCGTCCTCTGCCGTCGCCGCAACGGTCGGGGCGGCCAGGATCCAGTCGCCACGCGAGACGTCCACCTCGCGGTCGAGGATGATGCCGGCGCTCTGGCCTGCGTCCACGCCCGTGGGGCGGCGCGCATGGTCCAGCACCTGGGCCACGGTGGCGCTCTGTCCGCTCGGGAAGACCTGCACGGCCGTGCCGGGTGCCACGCTGCCCGCGGCCACGCGGCCCCAGAACACGCGGCGGCCCTGCGAGGTGTCGGACGAGGACGAGAACTTCTCGACCCACTGCACCGGGAAGCCAAGGGGCAGCCCTGTGTCGGTTGGAGTGTTGGGCAACTGCTCCAGCACATCGAGCAGCGCCGGGCCGTTGTAGCCGCACCAGCCGGCATGGGCGTCGACCACGTTCCAGCCCTTCAGGGCCGAGACGGGCACCGTGGCGCGCACGGCGATGCCCGCGGCCTCGGCGAACTTTGCCAGGGCCGCGCTGATGTGGGCGAAGGCCAGGGCCGGATCGGCCACCGCGTCGAGCTTGTTCACGGCGAACACCAGCGAGTGCACGCGCAGCAGATGCACCAGCAGCGAGTGGCGGCGCGTTTGCGGCAGCAGTGCGAGGTCCGGGTCTTGCCAGTCGAGCTTGGTGGCATCGACCAGCACCACGGCGGCGTCGGCGCTGCTCGCGGCGGTGACCATGTTGCGCGTGTACTGCTCATGGCCCGGCGCATCGCCGATGATGAACTTGCGTGATTCGGTGGCGAAGTAGCGGTAGGCCACGTCGATGGTGATGCCCTGCTCGCGCTCGGCCGAGAGGCCGTCGGTCAACAGGGCCAGGTCGGTCTCGCCCTGGCGCTGCACGCCGGCCAGGTGGTCCTGCAGCACGGCCTTGCTGTCCACCAGCAGGCGCCCGATCAGCGTGCTCTTGCCATCATCGACGCTGCCGCAGGTGATGAACTTGAGGGCCGATGCGTGGGTGCCTGCACTGGCTGCGGCCGGGGCGGTGCTTGGGTGTGCGGTCGTCGTCATCAGAAATACCCGTCCTTCTTGCGCTTTTCCATCGAGGCATCGCTCGTCTTGTCGTCCATGCGGGTCGCGCCGCGCTCGCTCACGTCGGCCGCCAGGGTCTCGATGACGATCTCGCCCGGGGTGGCCGCCGTGCTTTCCACCGGGGCCGTGCAGGTGATGTCGCCCACGGTACGAAAGCGTACGTCGCGCGTCTCCACGGTCTCGCCCTCGCGCGGTGGCGTCAGCTCGGTCACGGGCATCAGCAGGCCCTTGCGGTCCACCACCTCGCGCTTGTGCGTGTAGTAGATGCTGGGCAGGCCGATCTGCTCGCGCTCGATGTACTGCCACACATCGAGTTCGGTCCAGTTGCTGATGGGGAACACGCGGAAGTGCTCGCCGGGCTGCAGCCGGGTGTTGAACAGGGTCCACAGCTCGGGGCGCTGGGCCTTGGGCTGCCACTGGCCGAAGCTGTCGCGGTGCGAGAAGATGCGCTCCTTGGCGCGGGCCTTCTCTTCGTCACGGCGGGCACCGCCGATCAGGGCGTCGAAGCGGAACTCCTCGATTGCCTCGAGCAGCGTGACCGACTGGTGTACGTTGCGGCTCTCACCCGGGTGGGCCAGGCGCACCGTGCCGCGCGCCATGGAGTCTTCGACGCTGCGCACGATGAGCTCGGCGCCCAGCTCCCTGGCGCGGGAGTCGCGGAAGTCCGTGACCTCTTTGAAGTTGTGGCCCGTGTCGATCATCAGCAGCGGGTAGGGGATGCGGCCCGCGCCGAAAGCCTTCTCCGCGCACTTGAGCATCACCAGCGAGTCCTTGCCGCCCGAGAACAGCAGGGTGGGGCGCTCGAAGGCGGCGGCCACCTCGCGCAGGATGAAGATGGTTTCCTCTTCCAGGGCGTCGAGGTGCGAATTGTTCAGGTGGTAGCTCATATTGTTGGTTTTCTTCTCAAGCAGCGCTGAGTCGGTGCGTGCGTTCATGGTCGGGTGCTCTCAGTCATCGGTTCAAGGGCTGCAGCGCATGCCACTGGCGCACTCGAGGCCAGTGCACCCTTGGAACCGGCTTTGCCGGGCCACCGGGTGCGTCCCCCTCCCGCGCAGCGAGAGAGGGGGAAGACGCGAAGCGGCTCAGGGGGAGTCATTTCCGGATTCAATGCGCGATGTGCAGGCCGCACTCGCGGTTCTCTTCGCCCTTGGTGGGGTCCACGTAGTCGAAGTTGTTGGGCAGGCCGTGTTTCTGGCAGTACTCGTACAGCTCCTTGGACGACCAGTGCAGCAGCGGCGCCACCTTGATCAGCCCGTCGGGGTTGATGCTCACCGGGTCCATCTGGGCGCGCACGGCGGTGTCGGTGGCCCGCAGCGCGGTGAACCAGACCTTGGGGGCCGTCTCGCGCAGGGCGCGGGCAAAGGGCTCGAGCTTGACTTCCTCGGTGAAAGCCGCGTGGCGCGGATCGTCCAGCCCCGGCGTCGCGCCTTCCACGGCCTCGCGGTGCGCACGCGAGCGGCGCGGCAGGTAGATCTGCAGGTTCAGGCCCAGTTGCTTCGTCACCTCGTCGGCAAAGCGGTAGGTGGCCTCGGTGTTGTAGCCGTTGTCCATCCACACCACCGGCACATCGGGCTGTAGGCGGCTCACCATGTGCAGGATCACGGCTTCAAAAGGGCGGAAGTTGGTGGTGACGATGGGGCTTTGGCCCAGGCCCAGGGCCCAGGCAACAAGGCCTTCGGCGTTGCGGCCGAGTTCGGCGTTGACGGATGCGAGATCGAATTGGCTCATGGTATATGGGGAGTGGCTGGGCTTGGGCCTTGGCGCTTACGCGGTGGCCTTGTCGGCAAAGATCGGCTGGTGGTTCACCGCGTCGCCCTGGTAGTAGCCAGGGAACATGGCGAACTGGCGCGCCGCGTCGGCCGGGTCCACGCCATCGCGCAGCACGGCCGACGAGAAGCCCGTGCGCTGCATCTGCACCAACTGGTCGATCAGCACGTCGCCCGTGGCGCGGATGTCGCCCTTGAAGCCGCGGCGGCGGCGCAGCAGAAAGGCCTGGCTGAAGGCGCGGCCATCGGTGAAGCTGGGGAAATGCAGGTCCACGCGTTCCACGCCGTCGAGATTGAGCTTGAGCGCGTCGGCATCGTTGGCCAGCGCCACGGTGCGTGGGTCGCCTTCAGCCGGTGCCTGGTGGTCTTGGGATGCAAGTATCTTCATGGGGTATCTCTTGGGGTCAGGCGGCGGCCACGGCCGCGTCTTCCTTGTGGCGGGCCGTCTTGGCGGCTTCCTTGAACGGGTCCAGCCCGGCGCGGCGCACGGTGTTCTGGAAGGTCTCGCCGCTCTCGCGCAGGTCGCGGTAGGTGCCGAGCACCGCCTCGATCACGTCGGGCACTTCGGCCGCCGAGAACGAGGGGCCGATCACCTTGCCGGCGACCGCCGGGCCGGACAGGTCGGAACCATCGGAGCCGCCCAGCGTGACCTGGTACCACTCTTTGCCGTCCTTGTCCACGCCCAGGATGCCGATGTGGCCGCTGTGGTGGTGGCCGCAGCTGTTGATGCAACCGCTGATGTGCAGGTCGATCTCGCCGATGTCGTCGAGTTCATCGAGGTCCTGGTAGCGCTGGGTGATGGCTTCGGCGATGGGCAGCGAGCGCGCATTGGCCAGCGAGCAGAAGTCGCCGCCGGGGCAGGCGATCATGTCGGTGAGCAACTGCACGTTGGCGCTGGCCAGGCCCAGGGCCTTGGCCTCCTGCCACAGCTCGAACAGGCGGCTGGCATGCACCCAGGGCAAGAGCACGTTCTGGTCGTGCGTCACGCGGGCCTCGCCGGCGGAGTATTTGTCCACCAGGTCGGCCAGGGCCGTGAGCTGTTCGCTGGTGGCATCGCCCGGCGATTGGCCGGGGCGCTTGAACGACAGGGTCACGGCGCGCAGCTGTGCATTCTTGTGCGCATGCACGTTGCGCTTGAGCCAGCGGCCAAAGGCCACATGCTCGGCAGCCTGGGCCTTGAGCGATGCCTCCAGCGCGGCGGGCTCGACATCGGCGATGTCGGCCAGCACGGGCGGCACGAAGCAGGCGGCGACGCGGTCGAACTCGGCCTGGGGCACCGTGTGGGGGCCGCCGTCGATCTCCATGATCTGGCGATACTCTTCTTCCACGTCGTCGATGTACTGCTGGCCTTCGGACTTGACGAGGATCTTGATGCGCGCCTTGTACTTGTTATCGCGGCGGCCGTGCTCGTTGTACACGCGCACGATGGCCTCGATGTAGTTCATGATCTGGTTCCACGGCAGGAACTCGCGGATCACGGTACCGATCACCGGCGTGCGGCCCATGCCGCCGCCCACGAAGACCTTGAAGCCGATCTCGCCGGCCGCGTTCTTCGCCATGTGCAGGCCCACATCGTGCCAGCCGGTGGCGGCGCGGTCGTCCGCTGCGCCGCTGATGGCGATCTTGAACTTGCGCGGCAAAAAGGCGAACTCGGGGTGCAGCGTGGTCCACTGGCGCAGGATTTCGGCGTAGGGGCGGGGGTCGATCAGCTCGTCCACGGCCACGCCGGCCAGCGCGTCGGTGGTGGTGTTGCGGATGCAGTTGCCGCTGGTCTGGATGCCATGCATGTCCACGCTGGCCAGCAGGTCCATCACGTCGGCCGCCTTGGACAGCGGGATCCAGTTGAACTGCACGTTGGTGCGCGTGGTGAAGTGGGCGCAGTTCTTGGGCAAAAAGGTCGTGCCCAGCAGGCCCTGGCCTTCCATGGCGGCCTTGAACACGGCCGCCTCGGGTTCGTCGTAGTCCCGCGCGATGGTGGCCAGCACGCGCAGCTGGCGGCTGGCGATCTCGCCGTAGGGCACGGCCACGCGCAGCATGGGCGCATAGCGCTGCACGTACCAGCCGTTCTGCAGGCGCAGCGGACGGAAGTCGTCTTCGGCGAGCTTGCCCGCCTGCCAGCGCTCGAGCTGGTCGCGGAACTGGCGCGCGCGCTGGTGGACGAACTGCTTGTCGAATTCTGTGTATTGGTACATCGTCGTGGGCTTAGATCAATATGAGTTTGGCGCCTGCCCAGGCCAGCAGGACGGACAGGGCGGAGCGGATCAGGCGCTCGGGCGTGCGGGTGACCAGGCGGGAGCCCAGCCAGATGCCCGGCAGCGAGCCAGCCAGCAATTGTGCAAGCAAACTCCAATCCACGGAGCCGAGCGAGGCATGGCCCAGCCCTGCCACCAGGGTCAATGGCACGGCGTAGGCGATGTCAGCGCCGATGATGCGCGGCAATGGCAACAGGGGGTAGACCAGCAGCAGCACGGTGACGCCGATGGCGCCCGCACCCACCGAGGTGAAGGTCACCAGCGTGCCGATCACCGCGCCCAGCAGCACGGGCAGGCTCCAGTGGCGTGGGCGGGTGGCCTGCTCGGCGTTGGCCACGCGCAGGGCCTGGTCGGCTGCCTGGCGCTGGCGCGAGAAGGCCACCACCTTGTACAGCGTGGCGGCCGCCGTGAGCAGCAGGGCAAAGCCGAGCGTGGTGGTCATGATGCGCTGGGCCTGGGCGCTCGCGGGGCCCAGCTCCTTGAGCGCCCACAGTGCCAGGATGGCGGCAGGGATGCTGCCCGCGCACAACTGGCCCACCACGCGCCATGGCACCAGGCGCTGGCGTGCCATGCTCACCGTGCCACCCATCTTAGTGAAGGCCGCGAACAGCAGGTCGGTGCCGATGGCCAGGTGCGGCTTGATGCCGAAGAAGAAGATCAGCACGGGCGTCATCAGCGAGCCGCCACCCACACCGGTCAGGCCGACGATGAGGCCTACCGCAAACCCCGCAAAGACAAACGCCAGATCGTGCATGCCAGCGAATGTAAGAGCGCTCCTTATGGAAACAAACTATTGTTTTGTCCTGCCCTTATGCGGATAAGCTTATGCACCAATACTGGTGCGGGTTTGGGGGCGATGGACCCCCTCGCAACTGTCGCAAGTTGGTTACATCTTGGCCAGGCGCTCGGCCCCCAGGGCCTTGGCCAGCCGTGCATCCAGTGGCAGCGGCTCGCCCTGCATCCGGGCCGCCAGCAGCTCGCCGCACAGGATGGACAGGGTCAGGCCGCGCGCGCCCATGGCCGTGCATGCCCACAGGCCCGGCAGGGCCGCGGCATCGACCGGGCCCACTACGGGCAGCCGGTCGTGCAGGGTGCAGCGCACGGCGGCCCAGGTGCGCAGGTGGCTGGCCGGGGCGGCAAAGTCCGCCTGCAGGCGCTCGGCGGCGGGGGGCAGCAGGCCCTGCATCTTGGCGAAGTTGGTGGCGTGGGCCTCCTGCTGCTCTGCTGGCGGTGGGGGCAGGGCGGTCAGGCCACGCTCGAAGGTCGACCCCATGATCCATGCGCGCGGGCCATTGCCGTCCCCGGACAGTGGGAAGTCCGGCACCAGGTTGCCGTTGCCATTGATCGGGAAGGGCGCCAGCGGGGCATCGCCCGCGGCATAGGTGCCCACCGCGACCTGCCCGCGCAGGGCCTGCAGCGGCCACTCGTTGGCCAGCAGCGTGCGGCTGTCGGCGCCTGCGGCGATCACCACCACCGTGGCCTCGGCCAGCACCTGGCCCATGGAGTCCAGTGCCTGCCAGGGCGTACCGGGGCCATCCTTGCGCTGCAGACGGGCTACGCGGCAGCTTCCGCGCCAGGTGATGCCGGGCTGGGCCAGCAACTGGCCCACCATGCGCGCCGGGCGCAGCCAGCCCGCCCGGGGGTGCCAGTTGGCGGGTGTGCCGGCGGGCAGTTGCGCCTGGGCCAGGGTGGCGTCGCTGGCCGGCTGGCTCCAGTCGGCGCCGGGGCCATCGGCCCAACTCGCCGGCAAGGCCTTGTTGCGCGCCTTGTCGGCGGCATGCCGCTCCAGCACGCCGGTCTGGCCGAAATCCAGCCCTTCGCGCAGCAGCGCGCGGGCCTGGGTGAGGGTGGCGCGCACGCCGCTGCGCGACAGGCGCGAGAGCAGGCTGTCGTCGGGCGAGACATGGGGGGCGAACACGCCTGCCGGTAGGCCCGAGGCGCCAGCCGCCGGGGCTTCGGCCTGGTCCAGCAACTGCACGCGCCAGCCGCGCCGCGCCAGGCTGGCGGCGCAGGCCGCACCGGCCACGCCGCCGCCGATCACGATGCAGTCGCCCGGCGGCCGGGGCTCGGGCTCCGGATGGGCCTGCGGCGCGGTGCGTGGCTCCCAGCGTGGGTTGAAGATGGCGTGCAGGTTGTCGCGCTTGGGCGGCACACCGGGCGCACGGGTGACCTCGAAGCCGAGCTGCGCGAGCGCGTCGCGCACGGCGCGCGCAATGGTCCAGGTGGCCAGGCGCGTGCCGCGCCGGCAGCAGCGCGCCACGGCCTTGAGGGTGTGGGTGTCCCAGATCTCCGGGTTGCGCTGAGGGCTGAAGCCGTCGAGGTACACGGCATCGACCGTGGGCATCTGCTGGCGCAGCATGGCCTGGGTATCGCCCACATACAGGGTCAGCAGCACCCGGCCGCCCTCGAAGCTCAGCCGGTGCACGCCCGGCAGCAGGCCCCACCACTGGGCTTGGAGCTCGCGCGCCAGCGGCGCCAGCTCGGGGTGCACCGTGGTGGCGCGCAGCAGGTCATCGGCCCCCACGGGCCAGGCCTCGGTGGAGACGAAATGCAGCAGCATGCAGCGCGCGGGGTCGGCCTTCCAGGCGGCCCAGGTCACCAGGAAGTTCAGGCCGAAGCCGAACCCGGTTTCCAGGATGCGCCATTGCGCTTGCCCAGCCCACGCCTGCGGCAGCCCGCAGCCATGCAGGAACACCTGGCGGGCCTGCGTGAGGCCGCCGTTTTCACTGTGGTAGCGGTCGCCGAAGCGGGGGCTGTACGGAGTGCCGTCCGGCAGCCAATCGACAGGCTCGGACATGAAGGGCAAAGGATGGGTTATGGGCTGGGAGGCACGTAGCCTGCGGCTGCATCTGCGCCGCCGCCGAAGAAATGGTTTTCCATCTGGCGCGCCAGGTACTGGCGGGCACGTGCGTCAGCCAAGTTCAGGCGGTTTTCATTGACCAGCATGGTCTGGTGCTTGAGCCAGCCGGCCCAGGCCTCCTTGCTCACGCTCTCCCAGATGCGCTTGCCCAGCTCGCCGGGGTAGGGAGGGAAATCCAGGCCTTCGGCTTCCTTGCCGAGCTTGATACATTGAATGGTGCGTGCCATGGGGATTTCCTCGTGTTTAGATAGTTTCGGTATAAAGAACTGAAATCTTAGTTGTTTCAGTTTTGATGGAGGGATTCCAGAATGCGGTCCATCGGTGTTCAGCACCCATCCGCATCCAATCCAAAGAGGCCTCTCCATGAATTTTCGCCGCGACTTTATCAAGTTTCCGTTTGCCGCCGCTTTGGTGGGCAGCTTGGCCCTGACGGCGTTGCCGTCGTTTGCCCAGTCTGTGACCCTGCTCAACGTCTCGTACGACCCGACGCGCGAGCTGTACGTGGAGTTCAACCAGGCCTTCGCCAAGTACTGGAAGGGCAAGACCGGCCAGGATGTGACGATCAAGCAATCGCACGGCGGCTCGGGCAAGCAGGCGCGCTCCATCATCGACGGGCTCGATGCCGACGTGGCCACCCTGGCCCTGGCTGGCGACACCGACGCCCTGCACACCAACGGCGGCTGGATCCCCAAGGACTGGCAAAAGCGCCTGCCGCACAACAGCTCGCCCTACACCTCGACCATCGTGCTGGTGGTGCGCCAGGGCAACCCCAAGGGCATCAAGGACTGGGACGACCTCATCAAGCCCGGCATCAGCGTGATCACCCCCAACCCCAAGACCTCGGGCGGCGCGCGCTGGAACTACCTGGCCGCCTGGGAGTTCGCCAAGCGCAAGCTGGGCAGCGATGCCAAGGCCAAGGACTTCGTGGCCAAGCTCTACGGCAATGTGCCCGTGCTGGACACCGGTGCCCGCGGCTCCACGATCACCTTTGCCCAGCGCAACCAGGGCGACGTGCTGATCGCCTGGGAGAACGAGGCCTACCTGCTGGAAAAGGAATTCGGCACCAAGTTCGACGTGATCGCACCGTCGATCTCCATCCTGGCCGAGCCCGCCGTCTCCGTGGTGGACAAGAACGTGGACAAGAAGGGCACGCGCGCCGTGGCCGAGGAATACCTCAAGTACCTGTACACCGAGGAAGGGCAGGACCTTGCCGGCAAGCACTTCTACCGCCCCGCCGTGTCCGAGAAGGCCAAGGCCAAGTACGCCAAGCAGTTCCCCAAGGTGAACCTGTTCACCATCAACGACGCGTTCGGCGGCTGGGACAAGGCAGCCAAGGACCACTTCGCTGACAACGCGAGCTTCGACCAAATTTATACGAAGAAGTAAGCCCACCGGCTTCCTGCAAGCAGCGCCACCCAAGGCCCGGCCAAGCCGGCTCCGCGGTGGCGCTTGGAAAGCCACGCCTTTACGAATTGCCTGATCCTATGTCCGCCCTTCTCATTGCCGGTAGCCCCTCGGAGCGGTCCCGTTCCGCCGCACTGCTGGATGCCGT
The DNA here is from genome assembly GCF_059423865.1 of Acidovorax sp. GW458-11-26-14-TSB4. Taxonomy (NCBI): domain Bacteria; kingdom Pseudomonadati; phylum Pseudomonadota; class Betaproteobacteria; order Burkholderiales; family Comamonadaceae; genus Acidovorax; species Acidovorax sp. GW458-11-26-14-TSB4. Next base: position 66,393 of record NZ_JBWKYR010000022.1, on the reverse strand, counting down.
GGCCCAGCGCCTGTCGGGCCGCGGCGCGCTGGTGGACCGCATCCACATCCGCGACCTGTCGCCCCAGGCCCTGCTGTTGGCCGACTTCGCCCATCCCACCGTGGTAGGGGCCATCGACCAGGTTGCCCAGGCCCGCGTGCTGGTGGTCGCCACCCCGGTCTACAAGGCCGCCTACAGCGGCGTGCTCAAGGTCTTTCTGGACCTGCTGCCGCAGACCGCGCTCAAGGGCAAGGTCGTTCTGCCCCTGGCCACCGGCGGCAGCCCGCACCACATGCTGGCGCTGGACTATGCGCTGCGGCCCGTGCTGCAATCGCTGGGTGCCAAGAGCATCCTGCCCGGCATCTATGCCACCGACGCGCAGGTGGCCCTGACGCCCGAAGGCGCCTATGACCTGAACCCCGACATCGCCGCCCGCCTGGACGACGCGGTGAACGTGCTCATCACCGAGAACCTGCGTCCCCCTGCGGCCCAGGCCGGCCGCTTCGCGCCGGTGCACTTCTCGCAGGTGCGATGTAGCGTCTGACGCCTTGGGGCTTCCAGCGCTTTTTTCAGGCGGCTGGCTGCACCCACCACCTTCCTCCTTCGCTCCCTTTTTTGTTTTCGGGCCGCTGACCGCCATTGCGGGCAGGCCGGGCCGCTGCATGCCCAGGCATTGCTGAAAGACACATCGCCATGACACAAGCTTCCACCGTTTCTTCGCGCCGCCGCCAGGTGGTCCTCTCCAGCCTGGCGGCCGCCGCCTTCGCCGCCACGGGTGGCCAGGCCCTGGCCCAGGCTTCCGGCCGCGTGCTGCGCATCGGTCACCAGAAGGGCTGGCTGTCCATCCTCAAGGGCCGCGGCACGCTCGAAAAGCGCCTGGCCCCGCTGGGCGTGAAGGTCAGCTGGACCGAGTTCAACGCTGGCCCTGTGCAGCTCGAAGCGCTGAACGTCGGCTCCATCGACTTCGGCGATGTGGGTGAGGCCCCACCCATCTTTGCCCAGGCTGCGGGCGCCCCGCTGGTGTATGCCGGCGCCACGGTGCCGCGCCCGGCACTGGAGGCGGTGATCGTGCCCAAGGATTCGCCCATCCGCCGCGTGGCCGACCTCAAGGGCAAGCGCGTGGCCTACAACAAGGGCTCCAACGTGCAGTACTTCCTGGTCAAGCTGCTGGAGAAGAACGGCCTGAAGTATGGCGACGTGCAGTCCATCTTCCTGGCGCCCGCCGATGCGCGCGCGGCCTTCGAGAAGGGCGCCGTGGACGCCTGGATCATCTGGGACCCGTTCCTGGCCGCCGCCCAGAAGACGCTGGACGCGCGCCTGCTGGTCGATGCCACGGGCATCGTCAACAACCGCGCCTACTACTTCACCTCGCGCGACTACGCCACGCGCAATGCCGACGTGCTGCGCATCGCCATCGAGGAGGTCAATGCCATCGACACCTGGGCCTCGAAGAACCAGTCGGCGGCAGCCGCCGAACTGACCGCCGTGCTGGGCCTGGACCGCAGCATCACCGAGCTGTACCTGAGCCGCGCCAAATTCGGCACGGCGCCGGTGACACGCGAGATCATCGCCGAGCAGCAGTCGCTTGCCGACACCTTCTTCGAGCTCAAGCTCATCCCCAAGAAGCTCAACCTGCTGCATGCCGCGCCCGTGGACCTCAGCGCTTCCTGATCCCCCGAGTGCCTCCATGCACACCCCCATGCCTTTCCCCCTGCACGAGCAACTGCGCCGCGTGCTGTGCGTGACGGCTGGCGCCTGGGGCCTGCCCAACCGGCCGCGCTGCGCGGGTGTGGGCGCTCCCCGGTTCGGTTTCGCCATCTCCTACTGAAGCAATAACAAAGAGGTTTCCATGCAGATCTTCTGGTTCATTCCCACGCACGGCGACAGCCGCTACCTGGGCACCTCCAAGGGCGCACGCCAGATCAGCCACGACTACCTGCAGCAGGTGGCGGTGGCGGCCGACAGCCTGGGCTACGAGGGCGTGCTCATCCCCACCGGGCGTTCGTGCGAAGACCCCTGGGTCATCGCGTCGAGCCTGATCGGCGCCACCAAGCGGCTCAAGTTCCTGGTCGCCGTGCGGCCCGGCCTGCACCAGCCCGCGCTGGCGGCGCGCATGGCCGCCACCTTCGACCGCCTCTCGGGCGGGCGCCTGCTCATCAACTTGGTGACTGGTGGCGACCAGTCCGAGCTGGAAGGCGACGGCGTGTTCCTGGACCACGCCACGCGCTACGAGCAGTCGGCCGAGTTCATCCGCATCTGGCGCGAGATCATGGCGCGCAGCCACACCGGCGAGACCTATGACTTCGAAGGCCAGCACCTCACGGTCAAGGGCGCCAAGCTGCTGTTCCCGCCCGTGCAGCAGCCGCATCCACCGGTGTACTTCGGCGGTTCGTCCGAGGCGGCGCACGACCTGGCAGCCGAGCAGGTCGAGACCTACCTGACCTGGGGCGAACCCCCGGCCGAGGTGGCCAGAAAGGTGGCCGACGTGCGTGCGCGTGCCGCAAAGCACGGCCGCACGGTGAAGTTCGGCATCCGCCTGCACGTCATCGTGCGCGAGACGGACGCACAGGCCTGGGCCGCGGCCGAGGAACTTATTAGCCATGTGGACGATGCCACCGTGGTGCGCGCCCAGGCAGTCTTTGCGCGCATGGACTCCGAAGGCCAGCGGCGCATGGCGCGCCTGCATGCCGGGGGGGCCAAGCGCTCGCGTGCCGACCTGGAGATAAGCCCCAACCTGTGGGCCGGCGTGGGCCTGGTGCGCGGCGGTGCGGGCACGGCCCTGGTGGGCGACCCGGCGACCGTGGCCGCGCGCATCACTGAATACGCGGCACTGGGGCTCGATACCTTCGTGCTCTCGGGCTATCCGCACCTGGAGGAGGCCTACCGCTTTGCCGAACTGGTGTTCCCGCTGCTGCCGCTCGGTGTGCGCGAAAAGCTCACGGGCGGCAACCCGCTCGGCCCCTTCGGCGAAGCCGTGGCCAACGAGCTGCCTCCGCGCGCCTCGCAAAGCTGAGTACCCGCACAGGAGATCGCCCATGGCCATCCATTCCATCAACCACGTGCAGCTGGCCTTCCCGGCCGGTGCCGAGGAACCCATCCGCAACTTCTACAACCGCCTGCTGGGCCTGCCCGAGGTGCGCGTGGCTGCTGGCAGTGCCCTGCAGTTTGCGGCAGGCACCCAGCGCATCGACTTGGTGCCCACCGAGCACTGGCAGGGCGCGCCCTCGGTGTCGCACCTGGCGCTGGAGGTGCAGGACCTGCCCGCGCTGCGCGGGCGCCTGCTGCAGGCGCAACTGCCACTGGTGGAGAACCGGGCGCTGCCCGGCTACCTGCGCTTTTACGTGAAGGACCCGGCGGGCAACCAGCTGGAGTTCCTCGAACCCGATACCGAACGACAGGAGTTCGCATGAACACAACCACCCGAGAGCTGCAGGCATCGCCCGTGGCCGATTCCATCGACGCCGCGAGCCTGGCGCCGCTGGCGTCTTCGCCCGCGCTGCGCTTTGCCAAGGGCGTGCTGCTGCGCCTCATCCCTTGGGCCGTGCCCGTCACGCTGATCGTGGTGTGGCAGATTGCCTCGTCGCTGGGCTGGCTCTCGACCCGGGTGCTGCCCGCGCCGCTGGAGGTGGTCAAGGCCGCCTGGACGCTGACCGCATCGGGCGAGCTGTGGGCCCACGTCAAGGTCAGCGCCGGCCGCGCCCTCGCTGGCCTGGCCATCGGCGGCGGCCTGGGCCTGGCGCTGGGGCTGCTCACCGGCTCGGTGCGCGTGTTCGAGACCCTGCTCGACTCCACCATCCAGATGGTGCGCAACATCCCGGCGCTGGCGCTGATCCCGCTGGTCATCCTGTGGTTCGGCATCGACGAATCGGCCAAGCTGTTCCTGATCAGCGTGTCGGTGTTCTTCCCGATCTACCTGAACACCTTTCACGGCATCCGCAACGTGGACCCCGGGCTGATCGAGATGGGGCGCACCTACGGCCTGTCGCGCTGGCAGCTGTACCGCCAGATCATCCTGCCGGGCGCGCTGTCCAGCATCCTGGTGGGCCTGCGCTTCTCGCTGGGCCTGATGTGGGTGATCCTGATCGTGGCCGAGACCATCTCGGCGCAGGCGGGCATTGGCTACCTGACCATGAACGCGCGCGAATTCCTGCAGACCGACATCGTGCTTGTGGGCATCTTGCTGTACGCGCTGCTGGGCAAGCTGGCCGACGTGTTTGCCAAGACGCTGGAGCGGTACTGGCTGCGCTGGCACCCCGGCTACCAAAGCACCTGATACGGATTCACCTTCAACCGTCTGACGTCGTTGGTTCGCCTTGCCGTGCTACAGCACTGTCTGCGGCTTCCCGCCTAGTCATACGGTCGAACGCGAATCCGTAGGACCCCTACCACCGCATTCCAAGATTCCAAGGACCCGCATGTCTGCCTCTACTTCCATCCTCTCCCGGCGCACGGCGCTGGCGCTGCTGGCCGCCATGGCCAGCGGGCTGGCCAGCGCGCAAAGCGGCGGCAAGCCCGATACCGTGCGCATCGGCTACCAGAAGTCGTCCACCCTCATCGTGGTGCTCAAGACCCAGGGCACGCTCGAAAAGCTGTTGGCCCCACTGGGCACCAAGGTCACATGGCACGAATTCACCAGTGGCCTGCCGCTGCTGGAAGCCCTGAACCTGGGCAACATCGACGTGAGCGCCGACGTGGCCGACACCGTGCCCGTGTTCGCCCAGGCGGCCGGCGCCAACCTGACCTTCGTGGCGCAGGAGGCGCCGTCCCCCTCGGCCCAGGCCATCGTGGTGCGTGCCGATTCGCCGCTCAAGACCGTGGCCGACCTCAAGGGCAAGAAGATCGGCTTTGCCAAGGCCGCCGGCGCCCACTACCTCTTGATCGCAGCGCTGGAGAAGGCCGGCCTGTCCTTCAAGGACATCGAGCCCGCCTACCTCACGCCGGCCGATGGGCGCGCAGCCTTCGAGCGCGGCGCCATTGACGCCTGGGTGGTGTGGGACCCCTTCCTCGCCGCCGTCCAGCGCCAGTCCAGCGTGCGCGTGCTGGCCGATGGCCGCGATGTGGCCTCCTACCAGCGCTACTACCTGGCCGCCACGCCGTTTGCGCAGGCCCGGGCCGACGTGTTGCGCGTGCTGTTCGCCGAACTGCAGAAGGCCGGGGCCTGGGTCAAGGCACAGCCCAAGGATGCGGCAGCCCTTCTGGCGCCTGTGTGGGGGCTCGATGCCGCCACCGTGGAGCAGGCCAACAGCCGGCGCAGCTACGAGGTGCGTGCGGTGGTGCCAGGATCCCTCGCCGAGCAGCAGCGCATCGCCGACGCCTTCCTGTCCGAGAAACTGCTGCCCCGGCGCGTGAACACGCTGGACGTGGCCCTGTTCAAGCCGGGAGCCTGACGACATGGCACAGACTTCTGCAAATTCGACCCCGAGAGGCACCGGCGTGCGCCTGGAAGTGCGCAGCGTGGACAAGCGCTACGGCGCGCGCGAGGTGCTCAAGAAGACCGAACTCGTGATCGAGCCCGGCCAGTTCGTGGCCATCGTGGGCCGCAGCGGCTGCGGCAAGAGCACCTTGCTGCGCCTGGTGGCGGGGCTCGAATCGGTCTCGGGCGGTTCCATCCGCATTGATGGCCAGGGCGTGGACGGCCTGAGCCAGGACACGCGCATCATGTTCCAGGACTCGCGCCTCCTGCCCTGGAAGCGCGTGGCCGAGAACGTGGCCCTGGGCCTGCCGGCCGAGCGCCGCGGCGCCGCAGCCGACGTGCTGGCCCGTGTCGGCCTGGGCGACCGGCTGGGCGAGTGGCCGGCGCGCCTGTCCGGCGGCCAGCGCCAGCGCGTGGCCCTGGCGCGCGCCCTGGTGCACAACCCGCGGCTGCTGCTGCTCGACGAACCCCTGGGCGCACTCGATGCGCTCACCCGCATCGAGATGCACCGCCTGATCGAAGGCCTGTGGCGTGCCAGCGGCTTCACCGCGCTGCTGGTGACCCACGACGTGCAGGAGGCCGTGGCCCTGGCGGACCGCGTGATCCTGATCGAGGACGGGCAGATCGCGCTCGATCAGGTCATCGACCTGCCGCGACCACGCTCGCACGGCGACGCGGCCTTTGCCGCGATCGAGAAGCGCATCCTCGACCGGGTTCTGCAAAAGCCCGATGCCGAACCCAGCGCCAACGATGCGCAATGGCCCGGCGTGCCGGCGCACGGCCTGCGCTGGGCCGTCTGAACGTCTTCCCTTCTTTCTACCAACCCACCCACTCACACCGTTTCCGGACTTTTCAAGGAGAAAACCATGTCCATCCAAGCCATCAACGTGCGCAACCAGTTCAAGGGCAAAGTGCGCGAGATCATCCGCGGCGACGTCGTCTCCGAGGTCGATGTCGAAACCCCTTGGGGCATCGTCACTTCCGTCATCACCACGCGTTCGGTGGACGACCTCGCCCTGGTCGTGGGATCCGACGTGGTCGCGCTGGTCAAGTCGACCGAAGTGTCCATCGCCAAGCTGTGACTGGCGGGGCCGCCCACGGCCCCTGCTGCTTGCCAGGCCCTGCACTGCAGGGCCTTTGTCGTTGAGGTGGGGGCAAGTAGCGATATCTGTTTTTTCTTCGTTGGCTGCTGCGCAACGCCGGACTACCCTGCGGGTTTCTATCCAAGGTCCCATGGCATGACCGCTGGCAACGCTCCGAAGCAAAGCACCCCCAAAATTGTGTCAACTGGCCCTCGCTGGCCGCGCTGGCCCGGCCCTTCAATGACCACGATTTCTCGCAGTACCCGCTGGACGAACCCTTTCCGGATCTGGGCAGCTGGGCCGCAACAGCCAGCAGAGCGCCAGCGACCGCATCAAGCAGCACGCGCGCGAACATCGTTTGACGCTGCGCGAGGTCGTCCTTTGGCACGCCCGGCCGCGCCGCACCTTCGTGGGCACGGCCGAACAACTGGCCGACGAGATGGAGCGCTGGTTCGAAGGCGGCGCCACCGAGGCTTCAACTTCTTCCAGGCCCTGCCCAACACCTCTATCAAGGCGTTCGTCGAGCTGGCCGTGCCGGTGCTGCAGGCGCGCGGGCTGTTGCGTACGAAGTGTGCGGGCGAGTCGCTGCGCAGCCACTTCCAGCTGCCCGTTGCAGCCGGGGCCTCCGTGCCGAACCGGGCGCCACAGGCCGTGGCCGCGTAGGTCGGCGCGCCCGCTCAGCCGCCCCAGCCTGCCACGGCCACCGCATGGCAGCCGGTGCCTGCGGCCACGAAGCCGTGCCATATGGCGTGCGCGTAGCGCAGGCGTGAATCGAGCACGAAGAAGGCCACGCCGACCGTGTAGGCCACACCGCCCGCGATGAGCCAGTGCGCGCCTCCGTGCGTGAGGTGGCCGATGAGGGGCAGGGCGCCCGCCAGGGCCAGCCAGCCCAGGAGCACATACATGCCCGTGGAAAGCCAGGCCTTGCGCAGCCGGTTGACGGCCTTGAGCACCAGCCCCAGCGTGGCGATGGCCCAGACCAGGGCCAGCAGCGCCAGGTTCCAGCCGCCGTCGGGCCGCAGCAGGGCAAAGGGGGTGTAGCTGCCCGCGATGAAGAGGTAGATGGCGCCGTGGTCGAGCTTCAGCGCCAGTTGCTTGAAGCGCCCGTCGGGCAGTGCGTGGTACACGGTGGAGGCCAGGTACAGCAGCACCATGGTGGCGGCAAAGACGATGGCGCCGGCCATGCTGGCCGCCCCATGGGACTGGGCCGAGGCCACGATGGAGGGGGCGGCCACCATGGCGGCGAGCAGCGCCACGGCGTGGCTCGCGCTGTTGGCGAGTTCCTCACCCGGGCTCTGGTCGCGATGGGCCATGGCGCTGGCGGGGTCGGCCGCCCTCAGCGGGGCAGGGCGGGGTGGTGGTTGTGGCGCCCACGCCAGGCCTGGTAGCGCGAGCGCTGCAGTGCAAACAGCTCAACGAGGCCAAAGGCCATGGCGCAGCCCACGAGCCCGAACAGCGCCACCGTGCGCAGCGGCTCAATCCTGCGCCGGGAGCGGGAGCAGTTCTTCATGGAAGAAAACGTCGTTGTCGGGAAGGTCGAACGAGAACCAGCTTTCGTCCAGCAGCTCGTCGATCAGCCGTTGCAAGCCGAGTAGTTTCCAGAGCATGGGCCCCCCTTTGGTGGTTGTGTGGTGCCCCGCCAAGATAGCCCGGCCATGTGACGGTTTCGCGTCAGATCGGCAAATTGCAACGCAGCTGAAACAAGGGCCTTCGCAGTGACCGGGCTGAACGCTATGCTTGCATGGCAACTGCCTTTTTCCTTTTCTTACAGGCCTTTAGACACCACCGTGCCCGACATCGTCCTGCCCGAGCTTGCGGCACTGGAGAGGATCATCGACCAGGGTGGCCAGCGCCTGGATGCGCGCGTGGTGCACACCGTGCACATGGCCACGGGCGAGCGCTTTCCCATCCACGCCATCAGCCTGGGCAACCCGGACCCGGACGTTCCGGCCATGGGCTTCTTCGGTGGTGTCCATGGGCTCGAAGGCATTGGCGCCGAAGTGGTGATCGCCTACCTGCAGAACGTGGTGATGCGCCTGCCATGGGATATGGCGCTGAACCAGCAGCTCGAACAGGTGCGCCTGGTGTTCATGCCCATCGTCAACCCGGGTGGCATGTGGGCTGCGACCCGCGCCAACCCCAATGGCGTGGACCTGATGCGCAACGCGCCGGTCGATGCGCTGGACCGGGTGGCCTTTCTCATCGGCGGGCAGCGCATCAGCGCCGGTCTGCCCTGGTACCGCGGCAAGCCGGGCGCGCCCATGGAGGCCGAAAGCCGCGCGCTGTGCGAGGTGGTGCACCAGGAACTGCTGTCACGCCCCTTCAGCCTTGCCCTCGACTGCCACTCGGGCTTCGGCATCACCGACCGGCTGTGGTTCCCTTTCGCGCATACACGCAAGCCCATCGCGCACCTGCCCGAGCTGCATGCGCTGCACGAGATCTTTCTGCAGGCGCATGCCTACCACCCCTACATCATCGAGCCGCAGAGCACGCAGTACCTCACCCACGGCGACCTGTGGGACCACCTGTACATGCAGGCCTGCAACGACCCCTCGCGCACCTTCTTGCCGCTGACGCTGGAGATGGGGTCCTGGCGCTGGATCAAGAAGAACCCGCGCCAGCTGTTCTCGCGCAAGGGCATCTTCAACCCGCTGATCAACCACCGCCTGCAGCGCGTGCTGCGCCGGCACTTTCCGCTGCTGGACTTTCTCACGCGCGCCGCGGGCAGCCACCAGCGCTGGGTGCCCGCGCCCGAGGCGCGCGTGCAGCGGCGGGCCGATGCGCTGGCTACCTGGTACTGAATGAGGCTCCCCCCTGAGTCGCTTCGCGCCTTCCCCCCTGAGGGGGGACGCCCCCAGCGCGGCCGGGCGGCCTTTGCGCGGGGGCGCTGGCCTGGGGCGTGGCGGTATCCGCCGCTGCGGGCTGTGCCTGCGTCCATGGGGGGACCCATACGATGATGAAGCTACCTACCCGCTGGATCTTTCTGCGCGGCCTCACGCGCGAGGCGGTGCACTGGGGGGGCTTTGTGCCGGCCTTCCAGGCGGCCATGCCCGGTGCCGAGGTGCTGATGCTGGACCTGCCGGGCAATGGCCAGTGGCATCGGCGGCAGAGCCCGATGTCGGTGGCGGCCATGGTGGCGCAGTGCCGTGCCGAGCTGGCGCAGCGCGGCATTGCCGGGCCGCACCATCTGCTGGCCATGTCGCTTGGGGCCATGGTGGCCACCGAGTGGGCGCGCACGGCCCCGGACGAGGTGCAGGGCTGCGTGCTCATCAACACCAGCTTCGGCAACTTCAGCCCCTTCTACCGGCGGCTTCGGCCGCGCAACTACGGCCCCCTGGTGCGCGGGGTGCTGCTGGCCAGCGGGCCGCATGCGGCGGAGTCCACCGTGCTGCGGCTCACCAGCAACCGGCCCGGGCAGCACCAGGGCGTGGTGGAGCCGTGGGTGGCTGCGCGCCAGGCGCGGCCTGTCTCGGGTGCCAACGCCGTGCGCCAGCTGGCCGCGGCGGCGCGCTACCGCGCTCCGCGCACATGCCCGCTGGAGCGCATGCTGCTGCTGGGCAGTGCGCAGGATGGCCTGGTCAGCAGCCGCTGCTCCGCGGCGATCGCGCGCGCCTGGGGCTGCCCACTGGTGCTGCACCCCTGGGCCGGGCACGATCTGCCTCTGGATGATCCGGCCTGGGTCGCGCAGCAGATTGCGGACTGGGCAGCCGGCAGACCGTAGCGGGTCGGTTCGCATCTGGTACACGCTCGAACACCCCTGCCCGGCGGCGCCATGTTCGGGCAACCTGCGGGGCGCCTACTCCAGACAGCCATGCAATTGGCAAGAAGGAGTGCATCTGATGTTTTTGAAAGCTGGTCGATCCTTGGTACTGCTGGGCGCAATGGCCCCGTTCCTGCTGCTCGCACCGTATTGCGGCCCCGCCCATGCCCAGGGATGGGGTGATGGCCACCACGGCCGCTGGGAACGCGAGCGCGAGCGCGCCGAATTCCACCGGCGCGAACGGGAGCGCAACCGCCGGGAAGAGGCGCGCAACGACCGCGTGGTGGCGGGTGTCGTCGGCACCGTGCTGGTGGCCGGCATCATCGCGGCCGCCGCCAACCGTGACAAGGAAGAGCGCGAGCGCGGCCGCGCGGACTACTGCCTGGGCCGGTACGGCAACTACGACCGGGCGACGGACACCTACCGCGCCTCCAACGGCTATTCCTACCGCTGCCAGTGACGGTGTCCCGTGCCGTAGTGGCGCTGCATGCCGCGGACCGGCCCGCGGCGCAGCCGGCGCCATCCCCTGTTCTCCATCCCGGGTCCTGCCCTGGCCATTCCGGTGGCCAGGCCATGGCTGCCCGTGCGGCCAAAGCCATCCTTTGGCCCCCTCAACCACCGAAAGTTTCAACATGAAGAAAAAAATCGTTCTCCTGGCGCTCGCAAGCGCAGCGCCGCTCCTGGCCAGCGCGGCAGCCGACGAACAGAAGCAGGAAAAGCAGGCCTACATCGACAAGACCTTTGCCGCCATGGACGCCAACCGCGATGGCCGCGTCGACAAGGCGGAGTTCAGCAAGTTCCAGCAGGCGCGTTTCAAGAAGCAGGCGGCGTCCATCGATGCCGCCTTCGACGAGCTGGACAAGGACAAGGACGGCAAGATCAGCAAGACCGAAGCCGCCGTGGTGCCCGACATCGCCAAGTATTTCGACGGGCTGGACACCGACAAGGACGGCTTCCTGTCCCGCGACGAGATGCAAAAGGCCATAGTGGCTGCGCAGACCGCAGAGACCACCGCGAAGTAGACAACGGCGGTAGCCGGCGGCGCAGCGCCTTTTCTGCGCCAGGCGCTACGCTGGCGGCAGCGCCACCCGAAAGACGGCGCCGCCCGCCGGCACGTCGAGTATGGACACGCTGCCGCCATGCCGCTCCACGGCCTGCAGCACCAGGCTCAGGCCGAGCCCTGTTCCGGTAGGGCGGGGCCGCAGGCGGTGAAAAGGCTCGAACACCCGTTCGCGCTCCTGCACGGGAATGCCGGGCCCGTCGTCCTCGATGTCGATGGTGGTACCGTGCACGCGCACTGCCACATGCTGGCCGCCGTGCTCCGCGGCGTTCTGGACCAGGTTGGTCACGACGCGCTCCAGCGCCCCCGCATCGCCGGCCACGCTGCCGCCCGCGTCCACCTGCACGGCGATGGTCTTGCCCGACGCGATCATGAGCGGCGCCATGTCCGCCGCCACGCCGCGCACCAGCCCGGCGAGGTCGATGCGAACCCGGGGAGGCTGGAGGTCCAGGCGCTGCAGGTCCAGCAGCTGCTCGGCCAGGGTGGCCAGGCGCGCGACCTCGCCCGACAGGTGCTGGCCATCGCTGCCCGGGGCGGCATCGATCTTGGCGCGCAGGATGGCGATCGGCGTGCGCAGTTCGTGTGCCGCCGAGGCAATGAAGCGCTGCTGCCGCTCGTAGCCCTCGTCCAGCCGGGCGAGGGCTTCGTTCACCGCGCGCACCAGGGGCCCGATCTCGCGCGGCACCTCGTGCTCGGACAGCCGTATGCCGCGCTGGTCGACGTCGATCTGCTCGGCCTCCTTGGCGATGCGCGCCACGCCCGAGAGCGTGCGCCGCACGATCCAGGGGGTGTTGATGAGGGAGACCACCGCGAAGATCAGGATGATCGGGAGCACGATCAGGTTGGACGCCACGACGACGGCAAAGGTCAGGCCGATGAGCTTGCCGTGCGCCAGGATGGTGACCTTGCCCGCGGGGCTGCTCTCGCGGCGCACCACGGCCGACAGGCTGTAGGGCGGTGAGCGGTCGCGGAAGATGGCGTACGACAGGTCGCCCAGGGCGCTCACGACCGAGTCGAACTGGGCTGGCATCTGCCCCGACGAGACCTTGTGGCCGGCATCGTCCTTGGCCACGAACCACAGGTCCGGAGCGGCCGCCCGGAGTTCGGCCAGGTCTGGTGTCTCGGTGATGGCCAGCCCGCCATCGTTCGTGCGCACAAGGGCCTTGGCGATGACGTCGGTGATCTTTTCATCCGTGTAGAGCCCGCCTGCGTCCATGCGGGCACCGATGGCGATCAGCACGATGAAGGACAGCAGCAGGGTGATCAGGTTGATCACCAGCGGCTGCACGATCAGCCGCCGCTTGAGAGAGGGCTGGCTGGGCTTCTTCTCCTTTTTCTTCTTCAACATGGTGCCGCCCGCAGCAGGTAGCCGACGCCGCGCACAGCGTGGATCTCCACCCCCGCATCGGCGTCGGCGAGCTTGCGCCGCAGGCGCGAGACATGGGAGTCCAGCGTGTTCGAGTGGATCTCGTCGTCATAGCCGAACACGGCCTGTTCCAGTGTTTCGCGCATCACGGTGCGCCCCTTGCGCTGCACCAGGCAGGCGATGACGCGCAGCTCGCGCCGCGGCAGGTCGAGCCGCTGGCCTTGCACCGATGCCTCGTCGCAGGCCGGATCGAAGCAGAGTCGGCCCAGCGTGATGGTTTCGCTGGCCAGGTCGCTGGGCCGGCGCCGGATCGCGCGGATGCGCGCCATCAGCTCCTCCAGCGCGAAGGGTTTGGCCAGGTAGTCGTCGGCGCCTTCGTCCAGTCCCTCGATGCGGTCGGCCAGTTTTCCCAGGGCGCTCAGCACGATGACGGGAACCCCCCGGTTGCGCGAACGCAGGGCGGGCAGCAGGGCCAGGCCATCGCCGTCCGGCAGCGTGCGGTCCAGCAGCACCAGGTCGTGGGCTGCGCCCTCGGCCGATGCCCGGGCGTGCGCAAGGGACGCGGCGGTGTCGACGACGAAGCGCTCCCGCTCCAGGGCGATTCTCACGGCATTCGCGAGTTCGTACTCGTCCTCGATCAATAGTATGCGCATGGTTGATTTATGAATGGGTATTTTTTTGGATTATTGGAAGGGCGCAATGTTCATGCAATGCTGTTGATGTATTTGCTTTTTCATTTGATTTTCAGGGTATTATTTGTTTGGGTGTGGCATTCTATTCGCACGCCATGCGGCACCGCAAGCCAGACGAACGGTCAGACCTTGCCGCGCTGGCAGCACGATTATCTGGCCCCGAGAAATGGGGCTGGTGATTATGGTGATTTGATCCATTCGGGTATTTTGATTACCCAGCCGCGCAGCTGATCGGATTCACTGAAAATGCGCCGCCCCCAACGCAATGCCCGGCCCGCGTGGATTCACCGCCCCGGCGCGGGGCGGGGCGCCTGGATCACTGGCCGAACAGGCGCGCGATGCCGCCCTGCAGGTGGGCCTCGGCGGCGTGGCGCGCTGCCGTGGCGTCCTGGCGGCCGATGGCGTCCTCGATGGCCGCATGCTCGCGGCACACGTCGGCCAGGCGCTCGCCGCGCGGCCGCCCCACCAGGCTGCGCACCAGGCCGATGCTGAAGCGTGTCTGCGGCTCCAGCGCGGCCATGGTCATGCTGAAGAAGCGGTTGCCGCAGGCCTGGGCGATGGCTGCGTGGAAGGCGATGTCCTCATCCACCGCATCGCGGCCCTCGGCCAGTGCGCGCTCGAAGCGTTCGCGGCAGTCGCGGATGTACTGCATCTGGTCGGCCGTGCGCACCAGGGCCGCACGGGCTGCGGCCTCGCCCTCCATGCTGCAGCGAAAGTCCAGGAAGGCGCGGATGTCCGGAATGTTGCGCAGCGCCCCCAGCGAGAGCGGCTGGGTCTGGGGCAGGGCGTCGGTCACGAAATTGCCCGAGCCCTTGCGCGTGCTGATGCGCCCCTCATCGCGCATGCGCGCCAGCGCCTGGCGCAGCACCGGCCGCGACACACCCAGCCGCTGGGCCAGCGCCGTTTCCCCGGGCAGGCGTGCCTGAGGCCCGAACCCCGGCGTGCCCAACAGCTTGAGCAAGCTGTCGTAGACGCGGTTCGCCAGCAGGCGCTCGGCGCTGGGTTGCGGAAGGTCGGCGGAGGACTGCGGGGTGTTCATGGTTGACAGGTATTTACAGGGAAATCCTGTGATTGCAGGTGAAGGTCGCCAAAAAGACAATCGCATCCAGAGATTCAATGCGTATTTCGGTACCTGGAATCGCAAAGATATAAAAAGCTGTAAATCATGTCAACCATCACCTGCCTGCGCACCTACCGCATGCCCGACCGGCCCAGCCTGATCTGGCTGGAGATCGAAACCCGCGACGGCCTGGTCGGCCTGGGCGAAACCTTCCGGGGCGGCGTCTCGGTCGAGGCCTGCCTGCACGGCGAGCTCGCCCCCTGGCTGCTGGGCCGCGATGCCCGGCACATGGAGGGCATCTCGCGCCACCTGCTCACGCCCTATGTGGGCTACAACAGCTCGGGCGTGGAGGTGCGCTCGGCCAGCGCGGTGGACATCGCCCTGTGGGACCTGGCCGGCCAGCGCCAGGGCGTGCCCCTCTACCAGGCGCTGGGCGGCGGCGCGCGCGACAGCGTGCCCGTCTACAACACCTGCGCGGGCTATGCCTTCAACACCAACGGCAAGCGCCGCGACATCGGGGCAGCGGACGAGTCCGAAGGGCCCTACGACGACCAGGTGGCCTTCATGCGCGATGCCGGAGCCCTGGCCGAGAGCCTGCTGGCCGAGGGCTACAAGGCCATGAAGATCTGGCCCTTCGACATCTATGCACCCGCCAGCGGTGGCCACCTGATCAGCCTGCCCGACCTGGAAAAGGGCCTGCAACCCTTCCGCCAGATCCGCGAGGCCGTGGGCAACCGCATCGAGGTGATGTGCGAGTTGCACAGCCTGTTCGGCGGCCACTCGGCGTTGCGCATCTGCCAGGCGCTGGAGGAGTACAACGTGTTCTGGGTCGAAGACCCGCTGTGCAAGATGGACGACGCGGCCAGCCTGGCCGACCTGCGCCGCCGCACCCGCGTACCCATCTGCGGCAGCGAGACCCTGGGCGGCCTGCGCCCCTTCCGCGACCTGCTGGCGCAGGACGCGCTCGACGTGGTGATGCTGGACCTGGCCTGGTGCGGCGGCTTCACCGAGGGCCGCAAGATCGCCGCCCTGGCCCAGGCCTACAACAAGCCCCTGGCGCCGCACGACTGCACGGGCCCCGTGACCTTGATGGGCGGCCTGCACATGGCCTTGCATGCCCCCACCGCCATCTACCAGGAGGTGGTGCGCGCCACGCTGGCCACCTGGTACCGCGACATCGTGACCGACCTGCCCGTGATCACGGCCGGCATGGCCCAGCCGCCTGCATTGGCGGGGCTGGGCACTCGGCTCACCGAGGCCTTCAAGCAGCAGCCCGGCCTCATCGTGCGGGAAACCCGCTGAACCACCTACCGGAATCTGTTCTCCATGCTCATCAAGATCGTCGGGCTGCATGCCCCCAATGCCCCCCGCCTGCGCGCACTGCTGGGGCCGGAACACGAAGTCCAGGCGCTGGACGCCTTTCCCGTTGCCGGCCCTATCGCTGCGGACGTGGTCATCACCAACAGCATCGCGGCGGGCGAGGCCGCGCGCCTGCAATGCCGGCTGCTGCACGTGCCCGGCGCGGGCTGGGAGCAGATCGCCTGCGATGCGCTGCCTGCCGGCACGCTGGTCTGCAATGTGCACGGCCACGAGGTGCCGATTGCCGAGTTCACACTGCATGCAGTGCTGGAGCACTGCCTGGCACTGTGGCAGTACCCCGCGCGGCTCGATGCCGAGGCCTGGGCCGGCGCGTATGCAGCCCGTTCCCAGCACGGCGAGGCCCATGGGAGGACCATCGCCATCGTGGGTTTAGGCCACATCGGGCAGGAGATCGCGCGGCGCGCGCGGGCCTTCGGCATGCACGTGGTGGCGGTCACCCGCAGCGGCCGCCCGGCGCCGGCCGAGCTGGCGCAGGAGAGCATCGCCGTGGCGGCGCTGGACGAGGTGCTGCCCCGCGTGCAGGTGCTCGCCGTCTGCTGCCCGCTGGACGACAGCACGCGCGGCCTGATCGGTGCGCGCCAGTTCGCGCTGCTGCCGCCCGATGCCCTGCTGGTCAACGTGGCCCGTGCCGAGGTGGTGGACGAAGAGGCCCTGTACGAAGCGCTGGCCCAGGGCCGGCTGGGCCGCGCGGTGCTCGATGTCTGGTACCAGTACCCGAAGAAAGGCCAGGCGCCCGTGCCGCCCTCGCGCTGGCCACTGCACGAACTGCCCAATGTGCGCGGCACGCCCCATATCTCGGCCATCACGCCCGCGCTGCTGGATCGGCGCTACGGCTTCATGGCCCGCAACATCGGGCGGCTGCAGCGTGGCGAGCCGCCCGAGAACCTGATCTGCCGGGCGCCTTGAGCGCCACCGCCGCGGGCAATTGAGTACGCGGCGATCTTCCAACCCCTCCGGCTCCGGCCGGTGCAATACCCCCAGGAAGGCCGGGTCGGCCTTCGCTCACCCTGACAAAGAAACGGAGCCCGCCATGACTGCCCCGATACTGCACTGCCTGCCCCACAAACTGCCCGGTCGGCATGCCATCGCGTGCCTTGCCGCCGCCGCGCTCCTGGCAGGCACGGCCCTGTCCCTCCGGGCCGAGGAGGCGCCCGCTGCCTACCCGAGCAAGATGATCCGCATCACCGTGCCCAACCCGGCAGGCGGTACCTCCGACGTGCTGGCGCGCCTGCTGGCCAAGGAGCTGGGCGAGGCCCTGAAACAGCCCATCATCGTCGACAACAAGGCCGGCGCCAATGGGCAGATCGGCGCCTCCTTCGTCGCCAAGTCGGCGCCTGACGGCTACAACCTGCTGCTGCTGGACATGAGCGTGCTGACCATCGGGCCCAGCGTGATGCAACTCAACTACCAGCCGCTCAAGGACCTGGCGCCCATCGCCATCCCGGCCTACTCGCCGCACCTGCTGGTGGTGCGCAACGACCTGCCGGCGAAGAACATCGACGAACTGGCCGCCTACGCCAAGAAGACGGGCAAGCCCGTGAGCTTCGGCACGCCGCTGGCGGCCATCAGCCAGCTCGCCGGCATCCAGCTGGCGCAGGCCAAGGGCTTCGAGTTCAACATCATCGGCTACAAGGGCGGCGCCCAGGCGCTGGCCGACCTGGCGGGCGGGCAGATCGACTCGGCCATGGCCAGCGTGGTGGCCACCAACACCCTGGTGCAGGGCGGCAAGGTCAAGGCCATCGCCGTGACCAGCGCCAAGCCCTTTGCGGCCACGCCGGGCGTGCCCACCGTGGCCTCGCAGATCCCCCACTTCGTCACCGGCTCCTGGCAGGGCCTGCTGGCGCCCGCAGGCACGCCGCCCGCCGTGCTGGACAAGCTGCAGGCCGCCGTGCAGCGCATCGTGGCCCGGCCCGACATCGCCAAGCGGCTGGCGGAACTGGGCTCGGAGCCCTCGGACATGAACCGCCAGCAGATCGCGGAGTGGATGCACACAGAAACCACTCGTTGGTCCAAGGTCGTGAAAGACAACGACATCAAGGCGAATTGAGGCTCAGTGCTGCCACCACCTGGGCAGCAGGTCCCGGATTTCGCGCCGGCCGAAGCGGTCGTCCATCAGGTGCACCACGCCTTCGTCGCTGGGTGTGCGGATCACGCGGCCTGCGGCCTGCACCACCTTCTGCAGGCCGGGGTAGAGGTAGGTGTAGTCGTAGCCCTCGCCGAACAGCGCCTGCATGCGCTCCTTGACCTGTTCGTTGACCGGGTTGACCTGGGGCAGGCCCAGCGTGGCCAGGAAGGCGCCGATCAGGCGCCGGCCCGGCAGGTCGATGCCTTCGGCAAAGGCGCCGCCCAGCACCGCGAAGCCGATGCCCTCGCTGGTCTCGGTGAAGCGGGCCAGGAACTCGCGCTGCTCCGATTCAAGCATGCGCCGCGACTGGCTCCAGTGCGGCAGCGCGGGGTGCTGTTCTGCCAGCAGTGCGGCTGCCTGCTGCAGGTACTCGTAGCTGCTGAAGAAGGCCAGGTAGTTGCCCGGCCGCTCGCCGAACTGCCGCGCCATCAGTGCCACGATGGGGGCGAGCGAGGCCTTGCGGTCCGGGTAGCGGGTGGAGATGTGGCGCGCCACCTGCACCGACAGCTGTGCCGCCTGGAACGGCGACTCCACCTCGATGGCCAGGTGGTCCTCGGGCAGGCCCAGCAGGTCGGTGTAGTAGCGCTGTGGCTGCAGCGTGGCCGAGAACAGGGTGCTGGTGTGCGCCGCCTCCCAGCGCTGGGCCAGGAAGGGCGCGGGCACCAGGTTGCGGATGCACAGGGTGGAGCTGCCGGGCGCGCGCGCCGCCTTGGGCAGGCCCGGGGCTGTGGGCTGGGTCACGTCCACCAGCGAATGTGCGTCGAGCAGCCCGGCCATGCGCACCAGGTGCAGGGCGTCGAAGTAGAAGGCCTGCAGGGCCGCATCGGGCTCGGCCGGGTGCTCGGCCAGGTGGTCGGTGAGGGTATTGCCGCACAGCTGCAGGGCGGCCAGCAGGTCCTCGGGGAAGGCCTCGTGCACGGCGTAGGCGCTTGTCTGCTGCTTGTCCAGCGCCACCCAGGCGCGTCGCACCTTGTCCAGCGCCTTCTTGACTGCAGGGTAGCGGGCGGCGCTGGCGGACTGGCGCGCCTGGGCCAGGCCGTCCGGGCGCAGCTCGGCGGTGTACATCTTGCGGCCCCGGTCCACCAGGTTGTGCGCCTCGTCCACCAGCAGCGCCGTGCGCCAGCCGTTGGCCTGGGCCAGGCCGTGCAGCAGGCCGCCCATGTCGAAGTAGTAGTTGTAGTCGCCCACCACCACGTCGGCCCAGCGCGCCAGTTCCTGGCTCAGGTAGTAGGGGCAGACCTGGTGCGCCAGCGCGGCGCTGCGCACATCGGCCTGGTGCAGGGTGATGCGTTCGCTGCCGGCCTGGGGCTGCAAGGCGGCCGCGCGCGCAGCGGGCAGGCGGTCGTAGAAGCCCTGGGCCAGCGGGCAGGATTCGCCGTGGCAGGCCTTGTCGGGGTGCTCGCAGGACTTGTCGCGCGCCACCATCTCCAGCACGCGCAGCGGCAGGGCGGGCGCGCTGTCGGCCAAGCGGGTGAGGGCGTCCAGCGCCATCTGCCGGCCCGAGGTCTTGGCCGCGAGGAAGAACACCTTGTCCAGCCGCTGCGCGGGTGCCGCCTTGAGCAGCGGGAACAGCGTGCCCATGGTCTTGCCGATGCCCGTGGGCGCCTGCGCCATGAGGCAGCGGCCCGCGCTGGCGGCCTTGTACACGGCCTCGGCCAGCGGGCGCTGGCCGGTGCGAAAGCCGCCAAAGGGGAAAGCCAGCGCGGTGAGCGCCGCATCGCGCGCCGCGCGGTGCGCCACCTGCGCCTCGGCCCAGGCCAGAAAGCGCTCGCACTGCGCCTCGAAGTGCTGCCGCAAATCGTCGGCACTGCGGCGCTCGGTAAACACCGTCTCCTTCTGGCTGCCGATGTCGAAGTACACCAGCGCCAGGTCGATGTGCTCGAGCCCTTCCTGTTCGCACAGCAGCCAGCCGTAGATGCGCGCCTGGGCCCAGTGCAGCGCACGGTGCGAGGCGGGCTGGCGGTCGAGCCGGCCCTTGAAGGTCTTGACCTCGTCGAGCCGGGCATGCTCCGGGTCGAAGCCATCGGCACGGCCGCGCACGCGCAAGGTCTTGTAGTCTCCCGCCAGGCTTACCTCAGCGCGATAGGCCTCTGCGCGGCGTGATGCGGCAATCGCATGGCCGGCCATGCCCTCCAGGGCGGTAGGCGCGGGCGTGAAGCGCAGGTCCAGGTCACCCTGCTTGGCGGTGAACTCGCACAACTCGCGCACCGCGACGGTGTAGGTCATGGTGCCTCGGTACAGGGCGGCAGTTCGTCCACAGCGGGCTCGCCCAGGTGCGCCTGGGCCAACTCGTCCTCGCTGCGCAGCGGCGTGGCCTTGCACAGCGCCATCCACACCGCAAAGGGCAGGGTGCAGCTCGCATGCCGTGCAGGCCGCAGCAGCTCGAAGCGGCCATCGTCCACCCCGCCGTGCAGCACCCAGATGCCGAAATGCTCGGGGATTTCTTCGGGTTCGGCGATGCCGGCCGGGAACACGTAGTAGCACTCCTCGCACAGCCACTGGTAGGCCTGGCGTTTGGCGTCGTGGCGCAGGTCCGACAGCAGATCGGCGCGGCTGTGCTTGATCTCGTGCACCATGGGCTGCAGGTAGGCCGGCACGGTGGTGTTGCGCACCGAGAAAAGGTCCGGCCGCGCCATGCGCCACACGTTGGCGGCCTTGCGGCTGGCGGGGGTGTTTTCGCTCCACAGCGGGTTGCTGCTTGCCGGGGGCGGTGGCACCGCTTCCGGGGCTGCGCCCTCGATCACGGCGCGCAGCGACAGCTCGCGCCAGACGATGCGGCCCGATGCCAGCAGCTGCGCCGCGAAGCGCTGGCCCATGCGGTCGTGCGGGCTCAGCGCCCGCACGCCGCGCTGGCGCGCCTCGGCCAGCAGGCGGATGCCGCCTTCGGTGAGCTTCAGCGTCTCGAAACCCTCGGCCGAGGTGTGCAGGGCCACGAGCTCTGCCGCCAGCAGGTCGATCTCCAGCGCATCCTTGCAGGGCCAGCCGGCCGAGCGCCAGATCTGCATCAGGCGGGTTCGGTGGAAGCGGGTGATGGTCGGCGCCGTCATGGAGGCTTGGGGTTGGTCAAAACACTGATTGTAATTACAGTATTTTCCTCCCTTTCGCCCCCGCCGTCACCCCTTCACGGCGTTGTTACACCGCCGCAAGGCTCACCACTCCGCGAAACTGCCGTCCTTGTGGCGCCACACCGGGTTGCGCCAGCGGTGGCCTTCGGCGGCACGTTCGCGCACATAGGCCTCGTTGACCTCGATGCCCAGGCCCGGGCCCTGGGGGATGGCGACCATGCCGTCCTGGTAGGCAAACACCTCTCCGTTGGACACATAGTCCAGCAGGTCGTTGCTGGCGTTGTAGTGGATGCCCAGGCTCTGCTCCTGGATGAAGGCGTTGTAGCAGACGCCGTCGAGCTGCAGGTTGGCCGCCAGCGCGATCGGCCCCAGCGGGCAGTGCAGGGCCAGCGCCACGTCGTAGGCCTCGGCCATAGCGGCGATCTTGCGCGTCTCGGTAATGCCACCCGAGTGCGAAGGGTCGGGCTGGATGATGTCCACATAGCCCTCGGACAGCACGCGCTTGAAGTCCCAGCGCGAGTACAGCCGCTCGCCCAGCGCGATGGGGGTGGACGACAGGTGCGCCAGCTCCTTGAGCGCCTCGTAGTGCTCGCTGAGCACCGGCTCCTCGATGAACATCAGCCGGTACGGGTCTAGCTCCTTGAACAGCACCTTGGCCATGGGCTTGTGCACCCGGCCGTGGAAATCCACGCCGATGCCCACGTTGGGCCCCACCGCCTCGCGCACGGCGGCCACGTTCTTCAGGCATTTTTCCACCTTTTCGAAGCTGTCCACGTACTGCAGTTCCTCAGTCCCGTTCATCTTCACGGCGGTGAAGCCGCGGTCCACGGCGGCCTTGGCCGCCGCTGCGGTCTCGCTCGGCCGGTCGCCGCCGATCCAGCTGTAGACCTTGATGCGGTCGCGCACGCAGCCGCCCAGCAGCTCGGACACCGGCACGCCCAGCGCCTTGCCCTTGATGTCCCACAGCGCCTGGTCGATGCCGGCCAGCGCGCTCATGTGGATGCCGCCGCCGCGGTAAAAGCCGCCGCGGTAGAGCACTGTCCAATGGTCCTCGATGTGGCGCGGGTCCTTGCCGATCAGGTAGTCGCCCAGTTCCTCGATGGCGGCGGCCACGGTGTGGGCGCGGCCTTCGAGCACGGGCTCGCCCCAGCCGACGATGCCCTCGTCGGTTTCGATCTTCAGAAAGCACCAGCGCGGTGGCACGATGAATGTGGTCAGTCGGGTGATCTTCATGGGAAGCGGCTCGTCGGAAAGGGGAGAGGGGCAGTCGAATCGGTCAGGCGGCGGGGTAGGACGCACGCCAGGCCTGCATGAACGCAGCCGCATGGAGCGCCACGTCGGCTGCGCTGTCGCCGGGCTTGTACAGGGCCGAGCCCAGGCCGAAGCCGCTGGCACCTGCCTGGGCGTAGGCGGCGATGCTCTCGGGCGTGATGCCGCCCACGGGCAGCAACGCCACGGGAGGGCGCAGCACGGCGCGCCAGGCCTTGAGCACGGCGGGTGCCAGCGCCTCGGCGGGAAAAAGCTTGAGCGCATCGGCCCCGGCCGCCAGCGCGGCATAGGCCTCGGTCAGCGTGGCCACGCCCGGTGCGCAGGCCATGCCGGCCGCCTTGGCGGCGCGGATCACCGCCGCATCGCTATGGGGCATGACCACGATCTGCCCGCCGGCCGCGGGCACGGCGGCGCAGTCCTCGGGGAGGATCACCGTGCCGGCGCCGATCAGCGCATCGGCGGGCAGGGCGTCGCGCAGGGCGCGGATGCTGGCCAGCGGCTCGGGCGAGTTGAGCGGTACCTCGATGACCCGAAAGCCCGCGCCGTACAGCGCCTGGCCGATAGCGACCACCTCGCCAGGCTGCACGCCGCGCAGGATGGCGACCAGACCGCAATGGCGCATTGCACTGGCGAGAAGTTCAGAAGAAGAGGAAAAGGTCATCGTGCAGCCTCCGTGCTGCGGGTCTCTGAAGGGGTGGTCAGGCCGGCGGCTGTGGCGATCTGCCACAGCCCGCGCGCGGTGGCGTTCTCGGCCATTTCGGGGACGGGCATCCCGTAGGCCGCCAGCGCCAGTGCATAGCGCCGGCACAGGTCGGGCTCGCCGCAGAGCACTACATGCGCGGGCAGTGCATCGGGAGCCTGCTGGGCTGCGAGCGCAGCCACCTCGTGGCCGATGAGCAAGCCCGACAGGTAATCGGCCTGGGCCGTGCCGGGCAGCGCGCCCGTAAGACCCAGCGTGCGCGTGCTGAAGATGTGCGAGAGCAGGCCCAGCGAAGCCTCGGCCGAGCGCGCCACCTGCAGGCCGCGTGCAAACGCGGCATCGTCGGGCGCGTCCGCCGGCTGCATGGTGCGTCCCAGGATGGTGTGGCCGCGCAGGGCCGCGAACACCTCGCCCGTCATGAAGGTATGGAACTGCGCGATGGAGCGGCGCCGTGCCAGCACCCACTTGCTGTGTGTGCCGGGCAGGCCGATCAGCACCGGCGCCTGGTCGGGCCGGTCCGATCTGGCCATCACGCCCAGCACCTGGGTTTCTTCGCCGCGCATCACATTGGGCAGGTCGCCGCGCTGGATCAGCCCGGGAACGATGTGCACGCGGTGCCCGGCCGCATGCTCCACCACGGTGAGGCCCCGGGCCAGGTGGTCCAGAGAGGCCGGCGATTCGAGGTAGGCGGCCTCGCGCCAGCCCTGGGCGCTGCCCACCATGCCGCAGGCCAGCACGGGCAACCGGGATTCTGCGCGCAGCCAGTCGCCGCAGACGTCGTCGAAAGCATGCTCGAAGGCGGCGGCATGGGTCGCATGGGGCTGGCCGTCCGCTGCGGCGGGTAAATTCATGATGCCCCAGGGCCGGTGGCGCATCTGCTGCACCTGGCCCACGGTATCGAAGCGGAAGGCGCGCAACGAGCTGGTGCCCCAGTCCAGCCCTATCAGTGCGGCGGCGGTCTCGGAGGTGTCGTGTGCCACGGCCGCCCTCACCGTGCCCAGCGCAGCACCAGCGGGTCCAGCCGGCGCGCAATGTCGATCAGTCCGCGTCGCACCTCAGGGTGCATGGCCGGGAAGGGGTGGCGCCCGGCCTCACAGGCGATCACGCCGCCTTCCTTCATCAGCGCCTTGGCGGTCAGGATGCCGCCCTGGCGGTTTTCGTGGTTGATGAGCGGCAGCCAGCGCTGGTACAGCGCGAAGGCCTGGTCGGCATCGCCCTGGCGGTGCGCCTCGAGGATGGGGCGGATGCCATCGGGAAAGCCGCCGCCCGTCATCGCGCCCGTGGCGCCGGAATCGAGGTCGGCCAGCAGGGTGATGGCCTCCTCGCCATCCCAGGGGCCCTCGATGGCTGCGCCGCCCAGGCGGATCAGCTCGCGCAGCTTGCTGGCGGCGCCCGGCACCTCGATCTTGAAGTAGGCCAGGTGCTCGATTTCCTGCGCCATGCGCGCCAGGAACGGTGCCGACAGCACGGTGCCGCTGGCCGGCGCATCCTGCACCATGATGGGAATGGCGATGGCGTCGGACAGGCGGGCGTAGAACTCGTAAATCTGCGCCTCGGGCACGCGGAAGGTGGCGCCGTGGTAGGGCGGCATCACCATCACCATGGCGGCGCCCATGTCCTGTGCGGCGCGGCTGCGCTCGGCGCACACGCGCGTGCCGTAGTGGGTGGTGGTGACGATCACGGGCACCCGGCCGGCCACATGCTCCAAAGACACGCGGGTGAGGATTTCGCGCTCGGCGTCGGAGAGCGAAAACTGCTCGGAGAAATTGGCCAGGATGCACAGGCCGTCCACGCCGGCATCGATCATGAAGTCGAGGCAGCGCTTCTGGCTGGCCAGGTCGAGGGTGCCGTCTTCGTGGAAGGTGGTCGGCACCACGGGAAAGATGCCGCGGTAGCGGAGGGACTGGGGGGATGTCGTTGTTGGCATGGGTCTACGGGTCAAGGTTCAGTGCGAGTGGCGTGGTACGGCGGCGCCTCGGCAACCGACCAGGAAGTCGAAGTCGCAGCCATCGTCGGCCTGCAGCACGTGGTCCACGTACAGGCGCTGGTAGCCGCCGCGCCCGCCGTTGTCGGTGCCTGCAAGTGCGGCCAGGCGCGCGGCCAGTTCCTCGTCGCTGATATCGAGGTGCAGGCGGCCCTGTTCGCAGTCGAGCTCGATGTAGTCGCCGTCGCGCACGGCGGCCAGCGGACCGCCCGCAGCAGCTTCGGGCGCCACGTGCAGCACCACGGTGCCGTAGGCCGTGCCGCTCATGCGCGCGTCGGAGATGCGCACCATGTCCTTCACGCCCTGGCGCAGCAGCTTGGGCGGCAGGCCCATGTTGCCCACTTCGGCCATGCCGGGGTAGCCCTTGGGGCCGCAGTTCTTCATCACCATCACGCAACTGGCGTCGATGTCCAGGTCTTCATCGACGATGCGTTCCTTGTAGTGTTCCAGGTTCTCGAACACCACGGCGCGGCCCCGGTGCTTGAGCAGCTCGGGTGATGCCGCCGAGGGCTTGAGCACCGCGCCGCGTGGCGACAGGTTGCCGCGCAGGATGCAGATGCCGCCATCGGCGATCAGCGGGTTGTCGATGGGGCGGATCACCTCGTCGTTGTACTGCGGCGCCTCGCGCACGTTGTCCCACAGGCTCTTGCCGTTGACGGTGAGCGCATCTGGGTGCGGCAACAGCCCGTTCTCGCCCAGGCGGCGCAGCACGGCGGGCAGGCCGCCCGCATAGTAGAACTCTTCCATCAGAAAGCGGCCCGAGGGCTGCAGGTCCACCAGGGTGGGCGTGCCGCGGCCGATGCGGGTCCAGTCCTCCAGGTCCAGTTGCACGCCGATGCGGCCGGCGATGGCCTTCAGGTGGATCACGGCGTTGGTGGAGCCGCCGATGGCCGCATTGGTGCGGATGGCGTTCTCGAAGGCCTCGCGCGTGAGGATCTTCGATAGCGTGAGCCCTTCGTGCGCCATCTCCACGATGCGCCGGCCCGACATGTGGGCCAGCACATAGCGGCGCGAGTCCACGGCCGGGATGGCTGCGTTGTGCGGCAGCGAGGTGCCCAGCGACTCGGCCATGCAGGCCATGGTGCTGGCCGTGCCCATGGTGTTGCAGGTGCCGGCCGAGCGCGACATGCCCGCTTCCGCGGCAAAGAACTGGTGCTCGTTGATCTCGCCCGCCTTCAGCGACTCATGCAGCCGCCACACGGCCGTGCCCGAGCCGATGTCCTTGCCGTCGAGCTTGCCGTTGAGCATGGGCCCGCCCGTGACCACGATGGCCGGCACGTCGCAACTGGCCGCGCCCATCAGCAGGGCGGGCGTGGTCTTGTCGCAGCCGACCAGCAGCACCACCGCATCGATGGGGTTGCCGCGGATGGCTTCCTCCACGTCCATGCTGGCCAGGTTGCGCGTGAGCATGGCCGTGGGGCGCAGGTTGGATTCGCCGTTGGAGAACACCGGGAACTCGACCGGAAAGCCGCCCGCCTCGTAGATGCCGCGCTTGACATGCTCGGCGATCTTGCGAAAGTGGGCGTTGCAGGGCGTGAGCTCGGACCAGGTGTTGCAGATGCCGATGATGGGGCGGCCATCGAACTCGTGGTCCGGGATGCCCTGGTTCTTCATCCAGCTGCGGTACATGAAGCCGTTCTTGTCGGCGGTGCCGAACCATTCGGCGGAGCGGAGCTTGCGCGGGGAGGAAGTCATGCTGTTGTGGTTTTGGGAGAGGTGGTTCGTGGGATTCAGGAGGGCTTGCCGCTGCGGTGCGTGAGCAGGCGCTGCAGCAGGCAGAAGACGAAGAGCAGCACGCCGACGACGATGCGCGTCCACCACGAGCTGAGCGTGCCGTCGAAGGAGATCAGGGTCTGGATGATTCCGAGCATCAGCACGCCGAACAGCGTGCCGGCCACATAGCCCACGCCGCCTGTGAGCAGCGTGCCGCCGATCACCACGGCGGCGATGGCGTCCAGTTCCATGCCCGTGGCGTGCAGGCCGTAGCCCGAGAGCATGTAGAGGGTGAACACCACCCCCGCCAGCGCCGAGCAGAAGCCCGACAGCGTGTACACCCCGATCAGCGTGGCCCGCACCGGCAGTCCCATGAGCACGGCCGAATGCTCGCTGCCGCCCACGGCGTAGACGTTGCGCCCGAAGGGCGTGCAGTGCGCGATGAAGATGGCGGCCAGCAGCACCGCCAGGGCGATCAGCGCGCCCAGCGAAAGCGAGGCGCCTTCCCAGAATTCCATCCGCCACTGCGCCATCTCCGAATAGGTTTCATCGGCAATGCTGATGGAGTCGATGCTGATCAGGTAGCACAGGCCGCGCGCGAGGAACATGCCCGCCAAGGTCACGATGAAGGGCTGCAGCCGAAAGCGCTCGATCAGAAAGCCCATGAGCGCGCCGAACACCGTGCCCATGAGCAGCACCAGCGGGATGGCCGCGAGGGGGCTCCAGTGGTGGTGCTCGACCAGCGTGGCCAGCACCATGGTGCTCAGCGCCACCACCGAGCCCACCGAGAGGTCGATGCCGCCCGACAGGATCACGAAGGTCATGCCCACCGCGACGATGATCAGAAAGGCGTTGTCGATCAGCAGGTTGAGAAACACCTGGGCCGAGAAGAAGCCGGTGTAGAGCACCGAGCCTGCGGTGGCCATGGCCAGGAACAGCGAGACGGTGGCCGCCAGCGGCAGGTACTTGGGGTTCAGTTGCATGCGGGCGGGGGCGGGGCCTTGTTCTGCAGGTGGCGCCGTTGGCGCGGCGGCCAGGGCCGGGCTGTGTCCATGGCTCATGACAGGGCTCCCCCCGCTGCGGGGCGGCGCACCAGGGCGCCGACCTGGGCGCGGAAGTCGGGCGACTGCAGCAGCATGACCACAAACACCACCACGGCCTTGACCACCAGGTTGATCTCGGGCGGCACGCCCATGGAGTAGATGGCGTAGGTCAGCGTCTGGATGATGAGCGCACCGATCACGCTGCCCACCAGGCTGAAGCGCCCGCCGGTCAGCGCCGTGCCGCCCAGCGTGACGGCCAGGATGGCATCGAGCTCCATCAGCTGTCCGGCGTTGTTGGCGTCGGCGCTCTTCACGTTGGAGCTGATGAGCAGGCCCGCGATGCCCGCGCACACGCCGCAGAAGGTGTAGGCCGCCAGCAGCAGGCGGCGCGACTGCACGCCCGCCACGCGTGCCGCCGTGGGGTTGATGCCCACGGCCTGGATGAACAGGCCCAGCGCCGTGCGCGTGACCGCCAGGTAGAGCAGGATGAACACGGCGGCCAGCACGAAGAGCGAGAACGGCAGGCCCAGCAGGTAGCCCCCGCCCAAAAAGAAGAAAGGCGCGTAGTAGATGGTGATGATCTGCCCGTCGGTGATGAGCTGGGCGATGCCCCGGCCCGCCACCATGAGGATCAGCGTGGCGATGATGGGCTGCATGCCCACCTTGGCCACCAAGAGGCCGTTCCACAGCCCGCACACCAGTGCCACGCCCAGGGCGCCCAGGATGGCCAGAGGCATCGGAAAGCGGCTTTCGGTGCCTGAGACCGAGCCGCCGATCATCCAGGCGCCCACGGCGGCCGCGATGGCGACCACGGCGCCCACCGAGATGTCGATGCCGCGCGTGGCGATCACCAGGGTCATGCCCAGGGAGACCAGGGCCAGCGGCGCGGCGCGGTTGAGGATGTCGATCAGGCTGCCGTAGAGGTGGCCATCGCGCCACTCGATGTGCAGAAAGCTGGGGTTGAAGGCCGTGTTCACGGCCAGCAGGAGGGCCAGGGTGACCAGTGGCCAGGTCAGCCGGTGCTGCAACGCAGTGGCAAGGAGGGTAGGGGGGCGGGATGCGTCAGGCATTTTCGGCGGCAATCAGTTCGTACACAGCGTCTTCGCTGCTGCCCGCGGGCAGTTCGCCGACCTTGCGGCGGTCGCGCAGCACCACGATGCGGTGCGCCACGCGCACCACCTCGCTCATTTCGGAGGAAATGAAGACCACGGCCATGCCGGCCTGGGCCAGGCGCAGGATCTGCTCCATGATTTCCTGCTTGGCGGCCACGTCGATGCCGCGCGTGGGCTCGTCCAGGATCAACAGGAGCGGCTCGGTCGCCATCCAGCGCGCGAGGATGGCCTTTTGCTGGTTGCCGCCCGAGAGCAGGCCGATGGGCGTGTCCACGCTCGCGGTCTTGATGCCCAGCATCTCCACATAGCGCTCTGCAATGGCGGCTTGCTCGGCACGCGAGAGGAAGCGGCCCATGCCCATGCGCGCCTGCAGTGCCAGGGCGATGTTCTCGCGCACCGACAGCTCGGCCACGATGCCATCGGTCTTGCGCTCCTCGGGGCACAGGGCCAGGCCTTCGCGGATGGCGTCCATGGGGTTGGAGAACGCCACGCTGCGGCCATCCACGCGCAGCACGCCCTTGTCGGGCGCCTGCAGGCCGAAGAGCAGGCGCGCCAGCTCGGTGCGGCCCGAGCCGAGCAGGCCCGCCAGGCCCACCACCTCGCCGGCGCGCACGCGCAGGTCCATGGGCTGCAGCTGGCCGCTCTGTCCCAGGCCCTCGGCCTGCAGCAGGGCGGGGGCGGCATCGTCGAAGTCGGGCACCACGGGCGGTTCGGTGGACTGGGCGGCCAGCTCGCGCCCCAGCATGGCGTTGATCAGCGCCTGGGGCGGCAGGTCGGCGACGGCCCATTCACCCACCCAGGCACCGTTGCGCAGCACGGTGATGCGGTCCGACACGGCATAGACCTGGTTCAGGAAGTGGGTCACGAAGACGATGGCCAGGCCCTCGCCGCGCAGGCGGCGCAGCACCTCGAAGAGCTTTTGCACCTCGTCGTCGTCGAGGCTGGAGGTGGGCTCGTCCAGGATCAGCACCTTGGCCTCGATGCTCAGCGCCCGCGCGATGGCCACCAACTGCTGCACGGCCACCGGGTAGTCCGAGAGCAGGCGCGTGACGTCGATGGACAGGCCGATGCGCGCCACCAGCTCGCGCGCGCGCTGGTGCAGCGTGGCCCAGTCGATGCGAAAGCCCTGGGCGATGCCGCAGCGCGGGTAGCGTCCGGCAAAGATGTTCTCGGCCACCGACAGGTTGGGGCAGAGGTTGACCTCTTGGTACACGGTGCTGATGCCCAGGCGCTGCGCGGCCAGCGGCGAATCGGGCCACGCGGCCTGGCCGGCCAGCCGCATCTGGCCGCTGCTGGCCGGCAGCACGCCGGTGAGCACCTTGATCAGCGTGGACTTGCCCGCGCCGTTCTGGCCCATGAGGGCATGGATCTCGCCCGGGTACAGATTCAGCTGCACGTCGCGCAGCACCGGAATACCGGCAAACTGCTTGTGAATGCCTGTGAGCTGCAGCACAGGTAATGGGGTGGGGGCAGTGGCCATGTCCATGGGCCGTCACGCCTTGTTTTTGTTGTAGACATCGACCAGCACGGCGGCCAGCAGCACCACGCCCTTGATGACCTGCTGGTAGTCGATGCCGATGCCCAGGATGGACATGCCGTTGTTCATCACCCCCATCACGAAGGCGCCGATCACCGCGCCCATGACCTTGCCCACGCCGCCCGAGGCCGAGGCCCCGCCGATGAAACAGGCGGCGATCACGTCGAGCTCGAAGCCCAGGCCCGCCTTGGGCGTGGCCGTGTTCAGCCGCGCGGCGAAGACCAGGCCGGCCAGGGCGGCCAGTACGCCCATGTTGATGAAGGCGTAGAACGACAGCCGTTCGGTCTTGATGCCAGAGAGCTTGGCCGCCTTCTCGTTGCCGCCCATGGCATAGATGCGCCGCCCGATGGTGGTGCGGCTGGTGACGAAGTCGAACAGCACGATCAGCAGTGCCATGACCACCAGCACGTTGGGCAGGCCCTTGTAGGACGCCAGCAAGTACGTGAAATACACCAGCAGCGCCGCGAACACCGCCGTGCGCGCCAGGAAGAAGGCCAGCGGCTCGGCCTGCACACCGTGGCGCAGACGGTTGGCACGGGCCCGCACGCCGGCCACGGCCAGCGCGACCGCCACGACCACGCCCAGCAGCAGCGAGGTGAGCTTGAGGCCTTCGACGCTGAACAGGTCGGGGATGAAGCCCGAGCTCAGCATCTGGAACTCCGCAGGGAACGGCCCCAGCGACTGCCCGGCCAGCAGCGCCAGCGCCAGGCCCTTGAACACCAGCATGCCCGCCAGCGTGACTATGAAGGACGGGATGCGCGAGAACGCCACGAACCAGCCCTGCAGCCCACCGATGAGGCCGCCGCACAGCAGGCACACCAGCGATGCCGGCAGGAAGTGCCAGCGGTACTCCACCATCAGCACCGCCGCCAGCGCGCCGATGAAGCCGCAGACCGAGCCTACCGACAGGTCGATGTGGCCCGCCACGATCACCAGCAGCATGCCCAGCGCCATGATGACGATGTAGCTGTTCTGCAGCAGCAGGTTGGTGAGGTTGAGCGGCTGCAGCAGCGTGCCGTCCGTCATGACCTGGAAGAAGCCCATGATGGCGACCAGCGTGATGAACATGCCGTACTCGCGGAAGTTGTGCTTGAGGTGCTCCAGCAGCGGTTTGTCGTGGCCCTGCGCTTCATTGGAGGCGCTGGCTAGTGTGGCGGTGGGGGAAGGGGTCATGGGGGTCATATCAACTGGCTTTCACGATGGCGCGCATGATCTTTTCCTGGCTTGCTTCAGAGGTGGGCATTTCGGCGACGAATCGGCCCTCGTTCATCACGTAGATCCGGTCCGTGATGCCCAGCAGTTCGGGCATCTCCGAGGAGATCACGATCACGCACTTGCCCTCGGCCGCCATCTGGGCGATCAGGGTGTAGATCTCGTACTTGGCGCCCACGTCGATGCCGCGTGTGGGCTCATCGAGGATGAGCACCTCGGGGTTGGTGAACAGCCATTTGCCCAGCACCACCTTCTGCTGATTGCCGCCCGAGAGGTTCACCGTCTTCTGGTCCACGCCCGAGCAGCGGATGCGCAGCTGGCGCCGGTAGCCATGCGCGACCTGGTGCTCGCGGCCAGGGTCCATCACCGTGGCGGTGGAGATGCCGCCCAGGTTGGCCAGCGAGATGTTGAACCGGATGTCTTCATTGAGCACCAGTCCGTTGCCCTTGCGGTCCTCGGTCACATAGGCCAGGCCATGGCGCACGGCCTTTTCCACCGTGCTGACATCGATTTCCTGGCCGCGCAGCAGCACCTGGCCGCTGATGCGCCGGCCCCAGGAGCGGCCGAAGATGCTCATGGCCAGCTCCGTGCGGCCCGCGCCCATGAGGCCGGCGATGCCGACGATCTCGCCGCGCCGTACCGTGAGGTCGATGCCTTTGAGCACCTCGCGGTCGCTGTGCTGTGGATGGAAGGCACGCCAGTTGCGCACCTCGAACACGGTGGCGCCGATGTCGGGCTGGCGCGGTGGGTAGCGGTCGGCCATCTCGCGGCCCACCATGGCCTGTATCACGCGGTCCTCGCTGACCAGGCCGGTGCGGCAGTCCAGCGATTCGACCGTGCTGCCGTCGCGCAGCACGGTGATGGCGTCGGCCACGCGCGAGATCTCGTTGAGCTTGTGCGAGATCAGGATGCAGGTGATGCCCTGCTTCTTCAGTTCCAGCAGCAGGTCCAGCAGGGCCTGGCTGTCGTTCTCGTTGAGGCTGGCCGTGGGTTCGTCGAGGATCAACAGGCGCACTTGGCGCGACAGCGCCTTGGCAATCTCCACCAGCTGCTGCTTTCCCACGCCCAGGTGGGTGACCAGGGTTTCGGGCGATTCCTTGAGGCCCACCTTTTTCAGCAGGGCCCGCGCCTTGCTGTGCGCTTCCATCCAGTCGATCACGCCGTGGCGGGCGGTCTCGTTGCCCAGGAAGATGTTCTCGGCGATGGAGAGCAGGGGCACCAGGGCCAGCTCCTGGTGGATGATGATCACGCCCAGGTGCTCGCTGTCGCGGATGCCGCCGAACTGGCGCTCCTGGCCTTCGAAGACGATCTCGCCGCTGTAGCTGCCGTGCGGGTAGACGCCCGAGAGCACCTTCATCAGCGTGGACTTGCCCGCGCCGTTCTCGCCGACGATGGCATGGATCTCGCCGGCGCGCACGTGCAGGTTCACCTGGTTGAGTGCGACCACGCCGGGAAAGGTTTTGCGGATGTTCCGCATTTCAAGAATCATGGACTGGGCTCGTGCAGGAGGCGCCGCCGGGGCGTCCTCTGTTGTCTCACGCTGCCCTGGCACTGGGGGAGATACGCTGCCGCCCCCGGTCCAGGCTGGGGTCACTTCACTTGCGATTCCTTGTAGTAGCCACTGCCCACCAGCACCGCATTCCAGTTGGCGGCATCCACCGACACCGGCTTGAGCAGGTAGGAGGGGACGACCTTCTCGCCGTTGTTGTAGGTCTTGGTGTCGTTGATCTCGGGCTGCTTGCCCGAGAGCGTGGCGTCCACCATGCCGGCGGCCACCTTGGCCAGCTCGCGCGTGTCCTTGAATACGGTGGAGTACTGCTCGCCCTTGAGGATGGACTTGACCGAAGGGATCTCGGCGTCCTGGCCGCTCACCACGGGGCAGGGCTGCTGCGCCGTGCAGTAGCCCACGCCCTTGAGCGAAGACAGGATGCCGATGGACAGGCCGTCGTAGGGCGAGAGCACGGCATGCACCTTGTCCTTGCCATAGTAGGCCGAGAGCAGGTTGTCCATGCGCGACTGGGCCACCGCGCCGTCCCAGCGCAAGGTACCCACCTTGTTCATGCCCAGCTGCTTGCTGCGCACCACCAGCTTGCCGCTGTCGATGTAGGGCTTGAGCACGCTCATGGCGCCGTCGTAGAAGAAGAAGGCGTTGTTGTCGTCGGGCGAGCCGCCGAACAGCTCGATGTTGAACGGGCCCTTGCCCTGCTTCAGGCCCAGCTTGTCCACGATGGAGCTGGCCTGCAATACGCCCACCTGGAAGTTGTCGAACGTGGCGTAGTAGTCCACGTTCTTCGAGCCCTTGATGAGCCGGTCGTAGGCAATGACCTTGACACCCTTGTCCGCCGCGCTTTGCAGCACGCGCGACAGCGTGGTGCCGTCGATGGATGCGATCACCAGCACCTTGGCGCCCTTGGTGACCATGTTCTCGATCTGGGCGAGCTGGTTGGGGATGTCGTCCTCGGCGTACTGCAGGTCGGTCCTGTAGCCGCGCTCCTTGAGCACCTTGACCATGTTGTCGCCGTCGGCGATCCAGCGCGACGAGGACTTGGTGGGCATGGAGATGCCGATCAGGCCCTTGTCCTGCGCCTGGGCCAGCGGGGCCGCGCCGATGGCGGCAAGGGCCACTGTGGCCAGCACGGTCTTGAAGAGGATGCGTTTCATGATGGATTGGTCTCCTGGTTGCTTTTGTCGTGTTTTTCATGTCGCGCCCACACCTTCTGGTGCGGGCGCTCCCGGCCTCCCGCCGGGTTGCCGGCAGGCGCCGGGGTCAGTACTTGCGTTTCGGGAACTCCGCGGCGGCCACTTCCATTGGAAAGATGCCTTCCTCGGTCACGATGCGCTTGGGCACTGCCTTGCCGGCCTTGATGTCCTTCACGGCGGTCATCAGCTGCGGGCCCAGCAGAGGGCTGCATTCCACGCTCACGTTGAGCTTGCCGGCGATCATGGCCTCGAAGGCGCCCTTGACCGCGTCGATGGAGATGATGACGATGTCCTTGGCGGGCTTCATGCCGGCCTCTTCGATGGCCTGGATGGCGCCGATGGCCATGTCGTCGTTGTGCGCATACAGCACGTTGATCTTCTTGCCCTCGGCCTTGAGGAAGGCCTCCATCACTTCCTTGCCCTTGGCGCGGGTGAAGTCGCCGGTCTGCGAGCGCAGGATCTTGAACTTGGCGTCGGCCTTGATGATTTCCTCAAAGCCCTTCTTGCGGTCGATGGCCGGGGCCGAGCCCACGGTGCCCTGCAGCTCCACGATGTTGATCTCGCCCTTCTGGTCTTTCATCTTGTCCACCAGCCAGCGGCCGGCCTTGCGGCCTTCTTCCACGAAGTCCGAGCCCATGAAGGTCACATACAGCGAGGTGTCCTTCGTGTTCACCGCGCGGTCGGTCAGCACCACGGGGATCTTGGCGGCCTTGGCCTCGCGCAGCACGTTCTCCCAGCCCGACTCCACCACGGGCGAGAAGGCGATCACGTCCACCTTCTGGGCGATGAAGGAGCGGATGGCCTTGATCTGGTTCTCCTGCTTTTGCTGGGCGTCGGAGAACTTGAGCTCGATGCCGGCCTCCTTGGCGGCCGATTTGATCGACTCGGTGTTGGCGGTGCGCCACTCGCTTTCGGCACCCACCTGGCTGAAGCCCAGCACGATGGGCTTCTGGGCCCAGGCAGCGCCCGGGAGCAGCCCGGCCGCGGGGGCGCAGGCGAGGGCGGTGACGAGGGTCCGGCGGTTCAGTTTCATCATTTGTCTCCTGTCTGTTGTTGAAGAAAGAAATGCACTGCGGAAATGGAATCGGTCGCTCCGTCGTCAGGCCAGCATGTAGCCGGTCTTGACCGTGGTGTAGAACTCGGCGGCGTAGCGCCCCTGCTCGCGCGGGCCATGGCTCGAATCCTTGCGCCCGCCGAAGGGCACGTGGAAGTCCACCCCCGCCGTGGGCAGGTTGACCATGGTCATGCCGACCACGGCGTTGCGCTTGAAATGCATGGCGTGCTTGAGCGAGGTGGTGCAGATGCCCGCGCACAGGCCATAGGGTGTGTCGTTGGCCAGGGCCAGCGCGTGCTCGTAGTCATCAGCGCGCAGCACGCAGGCCACCGGGCCGAAGATCTCCTCGCGGGCGATGCGGTGCTCGGGCCGGGCCAGGAACAGGGCCGGGCTCAAGTAGTGGCCGGGGGCAGCCAGTTCCAGCCGCTCGCCGCCCCAGACATGTTGCGCGCCTTCTGCGCGGGCGATCTCCACGTACGACAGATCCTGCTCCAACTGGTGGGCATCCACCACAGGCCCCATCTCGGTGCCGCGTTCGAGCGCGTGGCCCACCTTCAGTGCCACGAGCCGCTGGCGCAGCCGCTCCACGAAGGCGTCGTGCACGCTGGCCTCGACGATCAGCCGGCTCGATGCCGTGCAGCGCTGGCCGGTGGAGAAGTACGAGCCCTGCAGCGCGCAGTCGATGGCCTGGTCCATGTCGGCATCGGCCAGCACCACCAGCGGGTTCTTGCCGCCCATCTCCATTTGCACCTTGGCACGCCGTGCCGTTGCCGCCTTGAGGATGCGCTCGCCGGTGTCCACCGATCCCGTGAAGCTGATGGCGTTGACCAGCGGGTGGTCCACCAGGGTCTGGCCCACTTCGCGGCCGCTGCCCATGAGCAGGTTGAACACGCCGGCCGGCAGGCCGCAGCGGCTGATGATTTCGGCCAGGGCCCAGCCGCAGGCGGCCACCAGTTCGGCGGGCTTGAACACCACGGTGTTGCCGTAGGCCAGGGCGGGCGCGATCTTCCAGGCCGGGATCGCGAACGGGAAGTTCCAGGGGGCGACGATGCCCACCACGCCCACGGGCTCGCGGGTCACGTCCACCTGCACGCCCTGGCGCACCGAGGCCATGAGCTCGCCGGGAATGCGCAGCGCCTCGCCGGCGAAGAACTTGAAGATCTGACCAGCGCGGGCCACCTCGGCCACGGCCTCGGGCAGTGTCTTGCCTTCCTCGCGCGCCAGCAGCTTGCCCAGGGCGTCCTTGCGTGCCAGCAGTTCGGTGCCGATCAGGTCCAGCACGTCGGCGCGGCGCTGCGGGCTGCTCTGGCTCCAGTGGGGCAGGGCGTCGGCGGCGGCACGGACGGCGCGCTCGGTCTGGTTGCGGTCAGCCCGGGCGTACTCGGCCACCACCTCACGGGTGTCGGACGGATTGGTGCTCACCCCGGTGGTGGTACCGATTTCCCAGCGCCCATTGATGAAGTGCCGGGGGGTGAGCTGCTGTGTGTCGCCGAGCTTCATGGAAACCTTGGAGGAAGAACCCTTGGTGCGGAACTGCGGCAAAGTCTAAGATCGATTTAGATATCAATCTAATAGTTTTTTTGACAAAATACATATACGTCCACGCATTCTGGAAAACCCCATGAGCACCTACAACCACTGGTTCATCCGCGCACGGCTCAAGACGCGCCAGCTGCTGCTGCTGGTGGCGCTGGACGAGGAGGGCAACATCCACCGCGCAGCCCAGGTGCTCAGCATGACGCAGCCGGCCGCGTCCAAGCTGCTCAAGGACCTGGAGGACGTGCTGGAGGTGCCGCTGTTCGAGCGCCTGCCGCGCGGCATGCGCCCCACCTGGTACGGCGAGACCATGATCCGCCATGCGCGCATGGCGCTGGCCAGCCTGAACCAGGCGCATGTGGAGATGGCAGCCCTCAAGACCGGGCACTTCGGCCAGGTGGGCATCGGCGCCATCACCTCGCCGGGGCTGAGCCTGCTGCCCGCCGCTGTCGCCCTGGTCAAGCAGGAGCACCCCAGCCTGCGCATCTCGCTCGACATCGAGACCAGCCCCGTGCTGATGGACCGGCTGGAGCAGGGCAAGCTCGACATCCTGGTGGGCCGCCTGTTCGAAGAGCACGACAAGACCAACCTGCGCTACGAGCCCTTGAGCGAAGAGTTGGTCTGCGCCATGACCCGGCCGGGCCACCCGCTGCTGGGCGTGCCGGGCCTGGCCCTGCGCGATGTGCTGGCCGCCGGCTGGATCGTGCCGCCCGCGGGCAGCGTGCTGCGCCACCGCTTCGACCTGATGTTCCAGCAGGAGGGCCTGTCTCCGCCGGTCAACGTGGTGGAGACCGCGGCCCTGCTGTTCATGACGCGCATGCTGCAGCAGAGCGACATGATCGCCGTGGTCGGCGCCGATGTGGCGCACTACTACGCATCGCACGGCATGGTCGCGATCCTGCCGCTGGCCGTGCCCTGCCACATGGACGCCTTCGGCATCATCACCCGCACCGACCGCCTCCTATCGCCTGCGGCCAAGGTGATGATGAAGGCGCTCAAGCAGACCAGCCTGGTGCAGTACGGGCGCCGGCTGGAAGCGGGAGACTGAGCGTGCTTCCCTGTCGGAGCTTGTGCTTGTCAGTGCCGCTCGATACTGGCGCGGCATAGGCCAGGACCGCCGCGCTGGCGGTGTCCCCCTTCCCGAATGGCGCAGCCATTCGAGAGAAGGGGGAAGGCGCGAAGCGACTCAGGGGGATGGTCCGAATCACACCCAACCGGCGTCGACCTTGAATTCCTGCGCGGTGCACATCGCGGCATCGTCGGACGCCAGGAACAGCACCATGCGC
Organism: Acidovorax sp. GW458-11-26-14-TSB4; assembly: GCF_059423865.1. Classification (NCBI taxonomy): domain Bacteria; kingdom Pseudomonadati; phylum Pseudomonadota; class Betaproteobacteria; order Burkholderiales; family Comamonadaceae; genus Acidovorax; species Acidovorax sp. GW458-11-26-14-TSB4. The sequence goes on along the minus strand of NZ_JBWKYR010000022.1, from coordinate 28,265 downwards.
GCGATGTCGTGTGGGCGCAGCTTGTCGGGCAGGCACTGGTTGCGCGCCAGCTCCTTCTCGCCCTCGGCGTCGAGCCAGAGCTTGATCTGGCGCTCGGTCATCACCCAGCCGGGCGACACGGTGTTGATGCGGATGCGGTCCTGGCCCAGCGTGCGCGCCAGGCCGCGCGTGAGCCCGTTCACCGACGACTTGGCAATCGCATAGCAGGGGTAGCCCGCGCCCTTGCCCTGCCAGCCCGTGGAGCCCAGATTGACCACCGATCCCGCGCCCAGGCGGCGCATGCCAGGCACCACGGCCTGGATGGCGAAGAAGGCGGGCCGCTCGTTGATGGCCATGCGTTCGTCGTAGTAGTCGGGCGTCACGGATTCCAGTGTGTGGCGGTCGTCGCTGGCCACGTTGTTCACCAGTACCGAGAAATCGCCCAACGCTGCCGCTGCACGGGCGATGGCGTCCTGCAGTGCGGCGATGTCGCGCACGTCGCATACCTGCCACCAGGGTCGGGCATGGCCGGCGTCGGCGATCTGCTGAGCCAGGGCCTCGCTGGCTTCGCGCGCCACATCCACGAAGGCCACGTGCGCGCCCTGTTCGGCGAAGGCCGACACGATGGCCGCACCGATGCCACTGCCGCCGCCGGTGACGAAGACGGAGCGGCCTTGCAGGCTGGGAAAGCGGGACAGCTGGGCAGATTCGGAAGCGGTAAGGGCAGATACTGTCATTGCAATTTGTATATCAAAAAATTCCAAAAATAATTATTCCGTGCATCAATTGGGATTGATAAGATGCCCGGCGTCAAGAGGCATCGCACACGAATGCCCGAACCGAACGAGGAGACACGCCTTGAACCACCCGAGCAACCCGGCCGCCGCGCCGCGATTTTCTGCACCCAGGCTTCTCGGCCCCCTGCGCTGCCTGGTCGAAGCCGATGCGCAACTGGGGGAGGGGCTAGTCTGGTCGGTGCGTGAGCAGGTGCTCTACTGGCTGGACATCCTGGGCTGCCGCCTGTACCGGCTGGACCCGGCCACGGGCGTGCAGACAGCGTGGAGCTTCGATGAAGAGATCTCGGCCCTGGCCGAGCGCAAGGAGGCGCCCGGGCTCATCATCACCCTGCGCCGTGGCTTCGCCCTGTTCGACCCCGCCACCGACAGCGCCCCGCGCTACCTGCACCAACCCGTGGCCGAGCTGCCCGGCAACCGCTTCAACGATGGCAAGTGCGATGCCGCGGGCCGCTTCTGGGGCGGCAGCATGGACTTCGATTGCAAGCTGCCCACGGGCGCGCTCTACCGTTACGACCCCGATGGCCGTTGCTCGCGCCACGACGAGGGCTTCGTCGTGACCAACGGGCCCGCCTGGGCCGAGGCCAATGGCCGGCAGCGCCTGTACTTCAACGATACGCTCAGTTCCATCACCTGGCGCTACGACTTCGATGCCACCGCCGGCACCGTGTCCAACAAGCAGATGTGGAAACGCTTCAGTGCCGAGGACGGCCTGCCCGATGGCATGACCACCGACGCCCTGGGCCGCCTCTGGATCGCCCACTGGGGTGGCCACTGCGTGACCTGCCACGATCCCGAGACCGCCGAGGAACTGGGCCGCGTGGTGCTGCCCGCGAGCCAGGTGACCACCTGCGCCTTCGGCGGCGCGGATTTCCGTACGCTGTTCATCACCACCGCGCGCGTCGGCCTCGCGCCGGAGCAGCTGGCCCTGGAACCGCTGGCTGGCAGCGTGTTCACCGTTGAGGTCGATGCGCCCGGCCTACCCGCCCATCTGTTTGGCGGTTGATATTCAAGAAGGCACAGGCATGAGCGAGGCAACCCATCCCATCACCTGGCTGAGCCATGCAGGCCAGCACCTGAGCCTGGTCCCCTCCCTGGGCGGCAGTGTGGCCGCGTGGCAGATCGACGACCCGGCGCAGCCCGGTGGCCGCATCGACCTGTGGCGCCCCTGGGACGGAGCCACGCCAGACCTCTACCAACTGGCATCCTTCGCCATGGTGCCCTGGTCCAACCGCATCAGCGGCGGGGGATTCACGCACGCAGGCAAGTTCTACCCCATGCAGCCCAACCGGGCGGGCGAGCCGTATCCCATCCATGGTGACGGCTGGCTGCAGCCCTGGGCCCTGTCGCAGTCCGGGCCCGATACGCTGGAAATGCGCCTGCGCTCCGAGCGCTTCCAGGGCAACCCGTACGATTACGAATCGGTGCAGACCTTCCGCCTGGTGGAAGGCGGGCTCGACCAGCATGTGCTGGTGCGCCACCTGGGCACCGAGCCGTTGCCCTACGGCATCGGCGTGCACCCCTGGTTTCCGCGCACGCCCGGCACGCGCATCAGCGCGCCGGTCGAGGGGGTCTGGCTCTGTGGCGACGACCCGTTGCCGACTGGGCACTCCACGCAGTTCCCCGAGGGCTGGAACCTCAACGCCGGCATCTCGGCCCACGGTGGCTTGATCGACAATGGCTACACCGGCTGGGGTGGTGCTGCCCGCATCGAATGGCCCGAGCGCGGCCTGGTGCTCACGGCCCGCATGCCCGACTTTGCGTCGGATGGCGGGGCAGCACAGCATTTCTGCCTGATCTACCGCCCTCCGCAGGGCCCGGCCTTCTGCTTCGAGCCCATCACCCAGCCCATCGACGCCTTCCACCTGCCGGGCCAGCCGGGACTGCGGGTGCTGGCGCAGGGCGAGTCCATGGCCCTGCATGTGCAATGGCGGTTCGGCCCTACTGCATAGAGAGAAAGAGGGTCAGTCCGCGGGTACCTCGCGGCCCAGCAGCCGGTCCACAGCCGCGCGCAGGGCCGCGAGCGAGGTGGTGTTGAGCACGAAGACCACGAATCCTTCGATCTGGCTGCTGAGCAGCTCGAAGCGGATGTGCAGGAACACCACCAAGTGGTTCTGGATGCGGGTGCCCAGGATGGTGCGGCTGTCGCCCACGTCGACGCGTGGCGGGCTCAGTTCGAATTCGTGGCCCAGCAGGTCGGCCAGGGCCGCCAGGCAGGCGCTGAGCATCACGTTGCCCAACTCGCTCATCGCGTCCTGCTCGATGGCGCTCAGGTCTTCGCCGGGCACGCTCTGGCCCGCGACGATGCGCACGATCTCCAGGCTCTTGTCACCCGGGAAGATCAGCAGCGCATCGCCATTGAAGACCCCGCGAAAGGGTTGGCGGATGCCGTGCATGGTGCTGCCGGCCGCCCCCAGCTGCTGGGCCGCCTCGCTCACCGTCAGGATGCTCACGTGCGGTACCGAGAGCAGCACCTCGTCGTGCATCAGGCGGCCCATGGCGGCGGCCGCCTTGCCGACCCCGATGTTGAAGATCTCGCTGAGCGCGTCTACTTGTTCCGCATCAAGCTGCACAGGCATATCAGACTCCCGCCAGTGCTGCGAGTTTCTTCGCTGCATCGGCCGTGATGGGTTTCGCTATGAAAGCCAGGCCGGCTTCCTCTATGCGTTCCTGCACCGCGCCCTGCACATTGGCCGTGACGATGGCAATGGGCAGCCGGGGCCGGATCTTGCGCAGCGCCAGGGCGGCTTCCAGGCCATTCATGCCGTGCATGTTGAAGTCCATGGAAACGAGGTCCACGGCATGCTGCTCGACCATGGACAGGGCCTCTTCGCCACTGCTGGCGTGCAGGATGGCCCATTGGGGATGGGCTTGCAGGACGAGGCCCTGCAGGATCAGCCGGGACATGCGGCTGTCATCAACGATCAAGAGTCGCAGGCTCATGGGGTGTCGGTACGTGGGTCATTGGGAGTGTGCGAAAGCGGCTTCGTAGGCCAGCACCTTGTTGCGGCCCGTGGCCTTGGCGCGGTACAACGCCTGGTCGGCCCAGGCGAGGATGGTTTCGATGCCGGCATCGCGGTGCGCCATCTCGGCCATGCCGATGGACACGGTGATCTTCAGGGGCTGGCTGGCGAGGGAGACGATCTGCAGCCCGGCGATGGCGTCGCGGATGCGTTCGGCCACGGACCAGGCGCTTTCGGTGGACGAATGGGGCAGCAGTGCGGCAAATTCCTCGCCCCCCAGCCGTCCCAGGATGTCGGCCTCGCGCAGCACGTTGGCAATGGCGGTGGCGCAGGCGCGCAGCGAGTCGTCGCCGGTCTGGTGCCCATGCCGGTCGTTGATGCGCTTGAAGTGGTCGATGTCGATCATCAGCACGGTGCAGGGCTTGGCATGGCGGCGGCAATGGTCGAGCAGGGCGGTGCCACGCTCCAGGAAGGCCCGCCGGTTGAGCATGCCGGTCAGCGAGTCGCGCGTGGCCAGCTCGCGCAGCTGCGATTCCAGTTGCTTGTGCGTGCTGATGTCGAAGCCCCACAGCAGGTGGGCCAGCCTGCCATCGACCTCGATGAGGCGCGCTGACAGTGAACTCCAGCGGGGATTCCTGGCACCGATAAGCGCTTCCATCCCATCCACCTGGCCGTACTTGTCCAGCGCCGCCATCAACTGCTGGCTGGCGCCGGGCTCGTGCAGCAGCTCGGGCAGGGTCAGCTTGATGGGCGGCCACTGCAGCCCCAGGCGCTCGACCATCTGGTTGTTGATGAAGTGCACAAAGCCGCTTTCGACGTCCACCAGCACCACGTCGCTCGGGCTGGAGTCGAGGATGAAGCTCAGCAGCGCACGGCTTTCTTCGATCTCGCGCGTGCGGCTGGCCACGCGCATCTCCAGGTGGCGGTTGGCCTGTGCCAGCTGCTGCGACAGGGCCTGGGCCGACCGGGCTTCGTGCAGCAGCCGGCGGATCAGCAGGGCCGTGCCGAGCAGCAGGCCGCCGAGCACGGCGCTGAGCAGCATGAACTGGTTGTGCAGGTCCTGGCGGATGCGGTCGGATTCCTGCGTGGAAAACAGGTGCACCGCGACGACGGCCTTGCGGATGCGCTGCAGCAATTCGTCAGCATGCAGGCTGATGTCATTGGCCACCTCCGCACGCCCCAGGGGGGCCGATGCGAAGCGGGCCGACCAGCGGTCGACATGCCGGCCCAGATCTTCCAGATCCAGCACGGTCTGGGGCAGCGCCTGCCGCAAGCGCGTGCCCAGGCGCGGGCTGGCGTCGACCAGGTCGAGCGTGCTGAAGAGGACCTCCAGGCGCTCCTGCAGCTCCACCTCGGGTGCCTCCAGCGCCTTGACCTGGCGCGCCAGCAGAACCACCCGCGCCAGTTCGCTGTGCACGCTCGACACGTGCCACAGATCGCTTTGCTGAAAGGGCTGCGCCAACGCGCGCACCTGGTGCAGCGTCCACCACAGGGCTGCGGACGTGACCAGCACCATGGCCGCCACCAGGGCCAGCAGCCAATAGGTTCCATTGCGCGAGGGCGGCAGGCGGCAGGCCTTTGGCGATGGCGGCCGCGGCTTATCGGACGGAGAGGACATGGACCTGCCAGATGGTGCGGTTGACATAGTCCTGCTTTTGCAAGCGCGCGTGCCGGTCAAAGGGGTAGATCAGGATCAGGGGCCCCTTGTCGCGGATGCCGATCGGCTGCTGGTCGCGCCGGTAGGCCAGAATGGGGTCGTACTGGACCAGGTCGCTCCAGGGAATGCGGACCGAGTAGTCGTTCAGGGCCGTCAACTCGATCTGGTGCCGCTCATTGCCTCCCAGCTGTTCCACGAGCAGGCGCAGGGACACGCCGCGCCAGCGGGATTTGCCCGGCATCCCCAGGGCTTCCGGCAAGGTGGTGACGATTTCGCGTGCCGGCAGACTCTCCAGGGCCTGCAGGTCGCAGGCCAGCGCGGGCTGGTTTGCGGCCTGCAGCTTGAGCACAGGCCGCTCGCCCGAAGGCTGGCACACCAGGCTGGCATGGGCTGGCAATGGCAGCCACAGGCTGGACAGAACAACGGACAGGGCGAACGCTGCGCGGGGCAGTCGCGCGCGGAAACTGGGCATCATGAACGGGTCTCGCTGGCTTGCCCCCTCCGTGCGGTACCAGGGGCAGACCAGCGACTATGCCGGGCGTGGCTCGCCCATTGGGCCTTTTTGCGCCCCGTTGTGGGGGTAATGGCCCTGCTTTAACAATTGTTGACAGCCCGGCGCACTGCGCAGGCCGGGCTTGTGGGCCGCAGACAGCCTGGGTTCAGATGACCCGAAAACCGTGCGTACCGTCGCGCGCGAGCTGTTCCACCAGCCCGAATTCCCAGTCCAGATAGGCCTGCATCGCTTCGCGCGGGCTCTCGGTGCCTTCGTAGGGGCGGCGATAGCGGTCGGTGCGCGGCGAGGCCAGGCGCGTCTCGCCGTGCTCCAGCGGCAGGCCGGCTGCGATCCAGGCCAGGGTGCCGCCTTCGAGCACCTGCACTTCTGCGCCCGTGAGGCGTGCCAGGTCCTGCGCCGCATAGCGCGCCAGCAGGCTGCTGCCGCAGGTGAGCACATAGCGCTCTGCGCGCGGGATCGTCGCCACGGCCTGCGCCAACTGTGCGCGGATCACGAACCAGGCGCCCGGAATGTGGCGCTGGGTGTAGTTGGCGCTGGTGGTCAGGTCCAGCACGGCGGTGCGGCCGGGCGCCTGTTCTTCCTCCTTCAGCCAGGCGTCCAGTTGCGCGGGCGTGGTCCAGGCAATGGGGCCTTCGGGCTCGGGCACGGTGTTGGCCACGGCGCCGGTCTCGCTGAAGTCCGATGGCTGCGCGCCATCGAGCACCCAGGCCTCCCAGCCCATCTGGGCCAGCCAGGATGCGCTCATGTTGGCGCGCACGCCGTCGTCGTCCACCAGCACCAGGCGCGCGCCGCGCACGGCGGCCGTGTGGTCGGTCTCCTGCACCAGCTGCCCGCCGGGGGTGTTGCGAAAGCCGGGCAGGTGGCCGGCCGCGAATTCCTCGGGCGTACGCACGTCCAGCAGGTAGGTGGTGCGGCCGGCCTCGGCCGCAAAGCGCGCCAGGTCGCCGGCCTGGGCCCGCTGCACGTGGGCGCGGTCGGCCACGTTGCGGGCCTGCGCTGGCGCCTGGGCGCGGTCGATGTGCACGGCGGGGTCGAAGCGGCGGCTGGCGCCGCGCTCCAGGGTCTGCCCCGCCAGCAGCCAGCCGATGGTGCCGTTGCGCAGCGCGGCCACGGGGTTGGGGATCCCCGCGTTGACCAGCGACTGCGTGCCGATGATGCTGCGCGTGCGCCCGGCGCAATTCACGATGATCTGCGTGGCCGGGTTGGGCGCCAGCGCCTTTGCGCGCAGCACCAGCTCTGCGCCGGGCACGCTCACACCCGTGGGGATGTTCATGGTGTGGTATTCGTCGTAGCGGCGTGCGTCCAGCACCACCACGTCGGCCTTGGCGTCGATCAGCGCTTGCACCTCTTCTGCTGCGAGCGAGGGCGTGTGGCGCTCGGCCTCCACCAGCTCGCCGAAGGATTTGCTGGGTACGTTCACGTCGATGAACAGCTCGCCCCCCGCATCGCGCCAGCCCTGCAGGCCGTGTGCGAGCAGGGTCACGCGCGTGTAGCCCAGGCGCTGCAGGGTGCGCGCCGCAGGCTCGGCCAGACCCTCGCCGTCGTCGTAGACCACGATCAGGGTGTCGCGGCGCGGGATGCGCGTCCAGGCGTCCAGTTCGATCCTGCCGGCCGGCAGGTTGGCCGCGAACAGGGGGTGGCCCTGGGCGTAGGGGTCTTCCTCGCGCACGTCGAGCAGGGCGATTTCCTGGCGGGCGAGCAGGGCCTCGCGGACCTCAAGGACGGATGTTTCTGGGATGGCGGAAGCGGTCATGGGTGGAATCGTACGGGTCTTGGGAAAAATGGGTCAGGCCGAGGCAGCCTGGTTCTTCGAGAGGTCCCAGATATTGGGCAGGGTGCTGTTGCTGTAGCCGGAGATGAAAGGTTTGCGCGTGCCGTCCTCCAGGTACACGCTGCGCTGCACGGCGCCGATGTTGGCGCCATACACGTGGATGCTGATGGAAGTGCGGCCCTCCCAGGCATTGCTCACGCGGTGCACATCGCCGATGGTGGGCGACACGGCCTCCACCTGGCCTGGCTGCAGGCGGTGCGGCGCGCCTTGCGGTGCCCAGCGGCCGTCCGCCGTGCGGGCATAGGCCTGCGAGTCCTCGGAGCCGCGCAGCATGCCGATCAGGCCCCAGACCGTGTGGTCATGGATGGGCGTGGCCTGGCCTGGGCCCCAGACAAAGCTCACCACCGAGAAGCGGCCCAGCGCGTCGGCATGCAGCAGGAACTGCTGGTAGCGCTCGGGACTGGGCTGGGCGTAGGCGGCGGGCAGCCAGTCGTCATGCGCCACCAGGGCGCCGAGCAGGGTGCCGCCGCGCTCCAGCAGTTCGGACTCGGGCGGGGCGCTTTCCACCAGGGCAGCGAGCTGCTGCACAAAGCTGCGCAGGCGGGCTGTGTTGGGGACGGAGTGGGATTCTTGTTCGAGAGCGTCTGGGGCGAGGGCATTCATGCCCTGCATTGCACCAGCGTTGTGCGCTGGGCGGTGAGGAAAGTTTTGCATATCCATCTCCGTTTTTCTTCGTTCTCTTTTCGATGCCCAGCGTTTGCAATGCGGCTGGTGCGGTGCTTGCCACCGTTGTCTTTTTCTTATTACACACGAGGTACAGGGCATGAACAACAAGGGCCAAATGGGGAGTGGAGGACAAGCGCGCTGGTCGCGCCGGCAGGTGCTGCGCGCCACCGGCGCGGCCACGGTGGTGGGCGCATCGGGCGTGGTGGGCAGCCAGGTGCTGGCCGCCGGCAAGTTGCGCGAGGTGAAGCTGGCGTGGAACGCCAACGCCATCTGCCTGTCGGCCGCCCCGGTGGCCATCGAGCGTGGCATCTTCGAAAGGCACGGCCTCAAGGTCGAGCTGGTCAACTTCGCTGGCTCCACCGACCAGTTGCTCGAAACCATCGCCACCTCCAAGGCCGATGCCGGCCTGGGCATGGTGCACCGCTGGATCAAGCCGCTGGAGTCGGGCTTCGACGTGAAGCTGGTGGGCAGCTCGCACGGCGGCTGCTCGCGCCTGGTGGGCTACGAGGCCGCGGGTGTGACCAGCCTGCAAAAGCTCAAGGGCAAGACCATCGCCGTGTCGGACCTCAACAGCCCGGGCAAGAATTTTTTCTCGGTGCTGCTGGCCAAGGCCGGGCTCAACCCCGAGAAGGACGTGGCCTGGCGCCAGTTCCCCGGCGACATGCTGGGCCTGGCCGTGGAAAAGGGCGAGGCCCAGGCCATTGCCGACGGCGACCCCAACCTGCTCTTGATCCAGCGGCGCACCAAGGGCCTGGTGGACCTGGCGTCCAACCTCTCGGGCGAATATGCCGCCAAGACCTGCTGCGTGCTGGGCGTGAGCGGTGCGCTGGTGCGCAACGACAAGGGCACGGCGGCCGCGCTCACGCGCGCCATCATCGAGGCCTCGGACTTCGTGGCCGACAACCCCAACGAGACGGCGCGCATCTTCAGCCCCTACTCCAAGGTGCCGCAGGAGGACCTGCGCGCCGTGCTGGGCACGCTCACGCACCGCAGCCACCCTGTCGGCACGGCCCTGCGCCAGGAGATCGAGTTCTACGCCCGCGACTTCAAGCTGGTGGGGGTGCTCAAGCCCTCGACCGACCCGGCGCGCTTTGCCGCGCATGTGCACGCCGACGTCCTGGCCTGAGCCCGCCATGAGCACCGTTGCCGATCACATCCTTCCCGCGCCGGCCGCCGTGTCGGCCGCACCGGCGCCCCGGGCTGCGGCGGTGGCTGCGCCGCTGCGCACTGCCTCTGCCCCCGCGTTCTGGTGGACCGGCCTGGCCGCCGCCGTCGCCTGGGCCGCACTGGGCCTCATCACCTACCTGTGGCCCAACAAGCCGGTCGGCTTCAGCGACTGGGCCTTCACCGAGGAGTTCGCCATCGGTGCAGGCGCCGTGGCGCTGGTCCTGGCGGTGCTGGCCTTCGTGCCGGGCGCGCTGGGCCGGGCCGGGCTCCGTGTGCGCAAGGCGGGCCCCTGGCTCGTGGCCCTGGCGCTGGGCTTTGCGGTCTGGGAGGTCTTCACGGCCAAGCTGGGCACCTTGCCGCCGCCTTTCTTCGCGCCGCCGCAAAGCCTGGTGGAGGTCTATGCCACCGATTGGGCGCGCCTGCTGGAGAGCGCGGGCGCATCGCTGCGCCTGCTGGCCCTGGGCATTGCCATTGGCGCCGCGGCGGGCTTTGTCACCGGCGTGCTGATCGGCTGGTCGCGCCAGGCCAGCTACTGGATCCACCCGGTGCTGCGCATCCTGGGGCCCGTGCCCACCACGGCGCTGCTGCCGGTGAGCTTCTATTTCTTTCCGTCGAGCTGGTCCACGGCGATCTTTTTGATCGCATTGGGAACGGCCTTCCCGGTGGCCATCCTCACCTGGTCGGGCGTGGCGGGTGTGCACAAGAATTATTACGACGTGGCGCGCACCATGGGCGCATCGCCCTGGTTCCTGGTGCTGCGCGTGGCCATACCGGCAGCTCTGCCCCAGGTCTTCGTGGGCCTGTTCATGGGCCTCGGAGCCGCGTTTTCCACCCTGGTCGTGGCCGAAATGCTGGGCGTGAAGGCGGGCCTGGGCTGGTACCTGACCTGGGCCCAGGGCTGGGCCGCCTATCCGAACATGTATGCGGCGCTGATCGTGATGGCGTTGCTGTTCTCGGGCGTGATCACCTTGCTGTTCGTGCTGCGCGACCGGGTGCTGTCCTGGCAGAAGGGGGTGGTGAAATGGTGAGCACTGTCGCTGCGGAGTCGACCGCTTCCAACAAGGTCATCGGCGCACGCATCGACGTGCGCAATGTCAGCCACTGGTTCGACCTGCCCGCCGGCCCGCTGCACGTCATCGACGAGCTGGACCTGTCGATCGTTCCTGGTGAATTCGTGGCCCTGCTGGGCCCCAGCGGCTGCGGCAAGAGCACCCTGCTGCGCCTGGTGGTGGGGCTGGAGCCCGCGACCACGGGTGAGCTGTTGCAGGATGGCAGCCCCATCACCGACCCCGATCCCTCGCGCATCGTGGTCTTCCAGGACCCGACGCTGTTCCCCTGGCGCACCGTGTGGGACAACGTCGCCCTGGGCCTGCAGGCACGCGGCATTCTGCGCCAGCAGCGCCACCGGGTGGACGAAGCCCTGCGCCTGGTCGGCCTGCAGGACTTCGCCCGGGCTTTCCCGCACCAGCTCTCGGGCGGCATGGCCCAGCGCGTGGCGCTGGCGCGGGCCCTGGTCAATGACCCGAGCCTCCTGGTGCTCGACGAACCGCTGGGCAAGCTCGATTCGCTCACGCGCCTGTCCATGCAGACCGAACTGGTGGACCTGTGGCAGCGCACGGGCTTCTCGGCCCTGCTCGTCACGCACGACGTGGAGGAGGCGCTGTTCATGGCGCAGCGCGTGGCGGTGTTCTCAGACCGGCCGGCGCGCATCCGGCAGGTGCTGGTGAACGATTTGCCCTACCCGCGCCACCGCGGCGACCCGCGCCTGGCGGAACTGCGCCGCGAGGCCCTGGCGCTGCTGGGGCTGGACGCCAGCTGGTAGTCCGCGCGCCTTGTCCCCGGACCTGTTGAACGGCCTGCTCGAAGGCCTGCATGCCGCGCAGCAGGGCCTGCGCGCTCTGCTGCACGCCCTGGGCTGGGCGCCCGAGATCCATGGCCAGCCCGGCTGGCCATTGGACCACCGCATTGCCGCCGAGATGCTGCTGGTGGACGCGGGCCACGCGCGGAGGGTGCTGTGGTCGCTGGCCTGCACGGGCACTGCGCTGGTGTTGCTGGCCGTGGCGTTGTCCTGGCGCCGTGCCCGCTGGCCGTTGGCGGCCCTGGCCATCACCGTGCTGGTGCTGGCCCCGTGGCCGCAGGCCCATCTGCTGCTGGCCCCGGCAGTGCCCACCAGCCTGCACCAGTCGCCCACCGGCTTCAGTGCCGCAGGCATCGTGCGTGGCCAGGCCACCTACCAGCAGCACTGCCTGCGCTGCCATGGCACCGACGGCCGGGGTGAGGGCCCCGACGCGCCGCAATTGGTGCAGTGGCCGCCCAACCTGAACGGCGCGCTGCTGTGGAAGCGACTCGACGGCGAGCTGTTCTGGCGCGTGCGCGAAGGCATGCACAACCGCGCGGGTGCGCGAACCATGCCCGGCACGGGCGCTGCGCTGAGTGAGGTGGAGATCTGGGAAGTGCTGGATTATCTGCAGGCCCATGCGGCCGGGCAGATGCTGCGCGAATCGGGCACCTGGGACCGCCCCGTGCGCCTGCCCGGCATGGCGCTGGACTGCCGCCTGGGGCGCTCGCGGCAGTCCAGCGACCTGGTGGGGCAGCGCGTGCGCGTGGCCGTGGCAGGGCCCGGCGTGGCGTCGGTGGCGGATGACCCGCGACTGGTCAGCCTTGTAGCCGGCACGTTGCCACAAGGGGCTGATCCTGAATGCTCACCGCAGGGCGACGCGAAGGCCGTGGAGCAGGCCCTGGCGCTGGTCCTCGGCATCCCGGCCGCCGAGCTGCCGGGCTACCAACTGATCGTGGACCGCGCGGGCTGGCTGCGCGCCCGCGGCCAGCCGGGCAAGGCGGCCTGGTCCGAGGAGGACCTGGTCTGCCGCTCCACCACGGTACCCCGGGCGCCTGCCGACGGGCCGGTGGCCGCCGGGGTGGGTCCAGGGGATGGGCTGGAGGCCCTGATCCGCCGCATGGACGCCGAACCGGTGCGGCTCACGCGCGGCGGATTCCCGCATTGAGGCGTGTCGCCACCCCTACCTGCGGCTCTTGCGGTACACGTCGCCCACGGAGTTGGTCAGCGATGCCTTGTCGGGCGCCACGCGCATGGTCATGGGCCGTTCCTTGCCGCCCGCGATGCAGGTCAGCAGCAGTACGCCGGCACCGGGTTGGTAGCGGCAGTTGGCATAGGCCTTCTGGCCGTCGCGCAGCACCACCGTGCCCTGCGCGTCGAAGTCCATGAAGTCATCGGTGAAGCCGGGCTTCTTGCGGTCTTCCGCGAGTTGCCAGGTGCCGGCCAGCCAGCCGGTTCCCTCCTGCGCCAGGGCGCTGCCGGCAAGTGACAGCAGGGCGATGCCCGCCAAGGTGCGTCGAATGTGCATGTCTGCTTACTCCTTGCGTCCCAGCGCGAAGTAGATGCCGCCCAGCACCAGGATGATGAGTGGCATGCCGATGGCCACGAAGCCCTGTGCCTGGACATGGCGCAGGTTGGCCAGCAGCCAGAGCCCGCCGACAGCCATGCCGGCGATTCCGGCCTGCGTCTTGCGGTTCATGGCACGCTCCTTGGGCCGGGCAGGCGACCGGCAGCTTCCCCTGTATTGCAGTGCATGGAATTCCCCTCTCTTGGTGGCTTGTCCATGCATTGTGCCGGGGCCGTGCTCAAGACTCCAGTGCGTTCAGCGTGAACGGCGCCGCCGTGAACATGCGCACGCCATGCTCCAGCGCATCCTCGTCGAAATCGAACAGGGGGTGGTGGTGTGGGTGGCAGATGTGCTTGGCCGCGCTGCGCGCACCGATCAGTGCGTAGGCGCCGGGGGCGTGCTCGGTGAAGGCACTGAAATCCTCGCTGTTGGGCAGCGGGTTCATGGTGTGCAGGGGCACGTCGGGCAGGGCCTCGCGCACGGCGGCGCGCAGGGCGGCGGCGGTGGCCGGGTCGTTGACCACCGGGCGGTAGCCATGCACGTAGTCCAGCTCCACCGTGGCGCCATGGGCCTGGGCCACGCCGCGTGCGATGCGTTCGATGGCCTGTGGAACCCGCGCGCGCACCTCGGGCGAGTAGCAGCGCACCGAGCCCGACAGCTCCGCGCTGTCCGGGATCACGTTGAAGGCCGAGCCGGCCTGGAACCTGGTGACCGAGAGGATCAGCGCCTCGTGCGCATCGGTGTTGCGCGCCACCACGGCCTGCAGGTTGGCCACGATCTGCGCGCCGATCCAGATCGGGTCGATGCACTTGTCGGGGTTGGCCGCATGGCCGCCCTTGCCCTGCACGCGCAGGATGAAGCGGTCGGAACTGGCCAGCGTGGGCCCGTCGAGCACCACGATGCGGCCCGTGTCCACGGTGGACATCACATGGGCCGAGACGATGCGGTCCACGCCCTGCATCACGCCGGCATCCACCATCTGCTGGGCGCCACCGGGGTGTTGTTCCTCTGCGTGCTGAAAGAAGAAGCGCACCTCGCCCGGCAGCTGCTGGCGCAGCCCGGCCAGCAGGCGCGCCGCGCCCAGCAGCATGGAGGCATGGCCGTCGTGCCCGCAGGCATGCATGGCGCCGGGCCGGGCCGAGGCGTAGTCGCAGGTCTTCTGGTCGTGGATGGGCAGGGCGTCGATGTCGGCGCGGATGGCCAGCACCTTGCCGGGCAGGGCTCCGCGCAGTGCTGCGACCAGGCTGGTGGGGGTAGGGCGGTGGATGGCCAGGCCGTCGATCTGGCGCAGCTCGCGCTCCAGGAAGTCGGCCGTGTCGAGCTCCTGGAACGACAGCTCGGCATGGCGGTGCATGTGGCGGCGCCAGGCCACGACCTGGGGATGCTGGGCGCGCGCCTGTTCGGTGATGGTGGCTATCAGTTGTTGGGTGGACATGGCGCGGCTCACTCCATCTCGATCTTGCGGGCCTGCACCACCTTGCGCACGCGCGTGAGGCTGCTGCCGATCAGGGCGCCGAACTGCTCTGGCGTGCCGGCGATGGACTCGGCGCCCAGTTCTTTCAGGCGTGCCTGCAGGGCCGGGTCCTTCAGCGCTTCGGCCGCGGCGGCGTTGAGCCTGGCCACAATGGCCGGGGGCGTCTTGGCCGGCGCCACCAGGCCGAACCAGGTGATGGCGATCTCGTTGAGGTCGGCATGGCCCAGCTCCTTGAAGGTGGGCACGTGGGGCAGGGCGGCCAGACGCTTGTCGGCCGCGACGACGAAAGGCACCAGCTTGCCGGCCTTGATGTAGGGGGCGGACGAGGGGTACTGGTCGCTCAGCAACTGGGTTTCACCGCCCAATGCGCCCGTGATCACCGGGCCCATGCCCTTGTAGGGCACATGGCGCACCTGGATCTTGAGCTCATCGTTCATGGCCTCGATGATCAGGTGGCCGATGGAGCCCGTGCCGGGCGAGCCCGCGTTGAGCTGGTCGGGCTTGCTGCGCGCCAGGGCCACCACGGCGGGCAGCGTATCCACCTTGAGGCTGGGGTGCACCGAGAACACCGAGGGGATGGAGGCCAGCGCGGTGATCGGCGCGAAATCCTTGAGCGGATCGGTGCGTGAGGCCTTGAGCAGCACAGGGTTCACGGCCAGCGTGCTCACCGTGCCCACGCCGATGGTGTAACCGTCGGGGGCCGAGCGCGCCACTGCCTCGGCGCCGATGGCACCGCCCGCGCCGGCGCGGTTGTCCACCACCACCGACTGGCCCAGCGACTTCTGCATGCGGTCGGCCACCAGGCGCGCCACGATGTCGGTGGAGCCGCCGGGGGCGAAGGGCACGATCAGCTTCACGGGCTTGTCGGGGTAGGCCTGAGCCCCGGCGGAAAGCGGCAGGGCGGTGGCGCAAAGGCTGGCCAGCAGCACGGCGCGGCGGGTGGAGATCAGGTGGGTCATGGTCACAAAGGCTTGCCAGGAATGATGGGCCGATTGTGCTGGCTGGATATTGGCATGGCCAATAGAATTTAGCGGTTATCTATTGGAATTGCTTATGGAAAACACGAAACAGCCTGCAACCGGCCCCGGCGTATTGTTCAACCGCCTGCTCGCCCGCGGCCGCCTGCGGCACCTGCAGCTGCTCGCCGCCCTGGCGGACGCCGGCAGCGTGCAGCGCGCGGCCTTGGCTGTGGGCATGAGCCAGCCGGCCGCCACCCAGGCCTTGGCAGATTTGGAAGACCTGCTGCAGGCCCCCTTGTTCGAGCGCCACAACCGCGGTGTGCGGCCCACACGGTTCGGCGAGGCGGTGGTGCCCGTGGCGCGCAATGTGCTGCAGGCCTTGCGCGCCACCACCGAAACCCTGTCGGCCCTGCAGGCGGGCGCCCAGGCCTTTCTGCGCCTGGGCTGCATCCCGGCGGCGGCCTCGGGCCTGCTGGCCCGCGCGCTGCCGGCACTGCTGCAGGCGCAGCCGGGGCTGCAGGTGGAGCTGATCGAGGAGAACATGGTGCACCTGCTGCCCGAGCTGGCCGCGGGCCGGCTCGATGCCGTGGTCTGCCGCCGCCCGCAGGACGTGCCCGCCCCCTGGCAGTTCGAGCTGCTGCAGGCTGATGCACCCGCGGTGGTCGCCGCACCCGGGCATCCGCTGGCGCGCCTGCGCAGCGTGGCGCTGGGCCGGCTGGTGGGGCTGCCCTGGGTGCTGCCGCCGCAGGGCATGGGCGTGCGCGACTATTACGACCGGCTGTGGGCCGGCCATGCGCAGCAGCCTGCGCTGTACCCCCTGGCCACCACGGCACTGCCGGTGGTGCTGGAGGCCCTGCGCAGCACGGACGCGGTCAGCCTGATGCCGCAGAGCATTGCCCAGACGCTGGTGGACACGGGCGTGGCCGTGGCCCTGAACGTCAGGCTGCCGGAGGCGCTGGAGTCCTCGCTGCAAGGGCTGGGCCTGTTGACCACCGGCTTGGCAGATGGCCCAGCCCTGGCAGCCCTGCGCCAGCGGCTGCGCGCTGCCGGCGGCGACCGGCCTGGGTAATCTGCCTACATGGGCTCGATCTGCGCCTTCTTCATCATCGCCTCGGTCAGCAGCATCTCCTTGGTGAAGTTGCGCCTGTAGGCTTCGGCGTCCATGGGGGTGACCATGCCGCCTTGCTCCTCCAGTGCGGCAATGACGGCCGGCTGGCGCAGCGCCTTCTCGAAGGCGGCGCGCATGCGCGCCACGATGGGCTCGGGCGTGCCGGCAGGCACCGACACGCCGCCCCATGAGGTGAGTTCCACCCCGCGCACGCCCAGTTCGGTCAGCGTGGGCACCTGGGGCAGCTTGGGGTTGCGGCGCGTGCCGGCAATCGCCAGGGCGCGCAGCTTGCCGGCCTGGATGTTGGAGTACGCCACCGAGAAGATGGGCGCGCCAAAGGTGACCTGCCGGCCCATCACGGCATTGACAATCTCTGACGCGCCCTTGTAGGGCACATGCGTGACCTGCACGTCCACGGTGCTGAGCAGCAGCTCCACCCCCAGGTGCGAGGGCGTGCCCACGCCGCCCGAGGCGTAGTCGAGCTTGCCCGGTGCCGAGCGTGCCTTGGCCAGCAGGTCGTCCAGCGAGCGGATGTCCGACGCCGCGTTGACGATGAGCACGATGTCCGCGCTGGTCAGGCCCATCACGTGCTGGAAGTCCTTGAGCGCGTCGTAGCCCGGCGCCTTGTACATGTGCATGCTGGCGGCCATGGGGGCGCTGGAGTAGATCCAGGTGTAGCCGTCGGGCGCGGCCTTGGCCACCTGGCGCGCGCCCAGGTTGCCGCCCACGCCACCCCGGTTCTCGATCACCACGGGCTGGCCCAGCTCGCGGCCCACGGCCTCGTGGACGATGCGCGCCGTGGTGTCGGGCGCCGTGCCCGCGAGGAAGGGCACGACCCACTTGATGGGGCGTGCAGGCCAAGGCTCCGCGGCCCCTGCGTTGCCCAGGCAGAGCAGGGCGGGTGCAGGAACGAGGGCTGCGGCCAGGCTCTGGCCGAGGAACTGCCGGCGCTGCAGTGTGTTTGCTGTCATGGTCTTTGTCTCCTTCTTTATAGTGGAATCGAATCCGGGCGCTCGCAAGCTCAGGCCTGGGGTGCCAGCAGTTCCTTGGCAATGGTGTTGCGCTGGATCTCGCTGGTGCCTGTGAGCACGCGGTACATGCGCAGCATGCGGAACAGAAACTCCACACGCCGCCCCTGCACGATGCCCTCGCCGCCGTGGATCTGCACGGCCCGGTCGGCCACACGAAATGCGGTCTCGGAGCAGAACAGCTTGGCCATCGAGGCCTCGGCCCGCGCCTGGCTGCCCGCGTCGATCTGGCGTGCCGTGCCCAGCATCAGCGCGCGGGCCGCGCACAGCTCGGTCGCCATGTCGGCCAGCAGATGCTGGATGGCCTGGAAGTCGCCGATGGCGCGGCCGAACTGACGGCGCTGCAGCGCGTAGTCACGTGCATCGCGCAAGGCCACCTGGGCCAGGCCCAGCATGGCCGGGCAGTGCAGCAGCCGGTTCACGGTGATGCGCCCCAGCGCCAGCGCCAGGCCCCGGCCGGGCTCGCCGATCTGGTTGGCGGCCGGTACGCGGCAGCCTTCGAGCACGATATCGCCGGTGGACGATTGGCCGGCCATGGTCTTGTAGCCGGTCTCCACGCGCACGCCCGGGGCGTGGAGATCCACGAAGAAGGCGGTGACCTCGCGCTCGGCCGGGGCGCTGGCCGTGGAAGCCATCAGCACCGCATAGTCGGCGAACGGCGAGCCCGAGATGAAGCGCTTGCGCCCATCGATCACGAAGCTGTCGCCATCGCGCACCGCGCGCGTCTGCACCGCGCCCGCGTCCGATCCGGCCTCGGCCTCGGTCAGTGCAAAACAGATGGCCTTGTCGGCCCGGGCCACCGGCACGATGAACTGCTGCAGCTGGTAACGGGTGGCCTGGCGCGCCAATGCCCCCACGCGGGGCGGGCCGCTCAGTTCGCCGAACACATGGGGCGCAAAGGGCGAGCCGCTGGCGTAGATGGCCTCCTTGATGAGCACATGGTCCAGCACCGAAAGGCCCAGGCCGCCCATGGCCGTGGGTAGGGTCATGCCATAGAAACCCAGTTCGTGCGAGCGCTTCCACACCTGCTGCAGCAGGGCGCGGTCGGCGCCCTGCTCATGGTCGATGCCATGCTCGCGCGCCAGTGCGGTCAGTTCGCCGTACAGGAACTCGTTGATGCGGCCGATGAGCTCGGCTGCGCGCTCCGAGCCTTCGAAGGGCACGTTGAACAGCGGGGCGGGAATGGGGTTGATGGAATCGGTTTTCATGCCTGTCGTCCTCGTATTCAGTTCACCATGCGGGTGTGGCCGGTCCAGTAGTTGGCCTGGATCGCCTTGCGCATCACCTTGCCATTGGGGTTCTTGGGCAGCGAGGGCACGAACTCGATGTGCCGGGGCCGCTTGAAGCCACCCAGCAGCGGTGCGCAGAAGCGGGCGATGGCCTCGGCGTCCGCATGGCGGCCGGGCTTGAGCACCACGTGCGCGGCCACTGCCTCGCCCCATTTGTCGTCAGGGATGGCGAACACGCAGGCATCGGCCACGGCTTCGTGCTGGTAGAGCACGGCCTCCACTTCCGAGGGGTAGACGTTGAAGCCGCCGCTGATCACCATGTCCTTCTTGCGGTCCACGATGTAGACATAGCCCTCGTCGTCGGCCCGTGCCAGGTCGCCCGTGTGGTAGCGGCCGTCCTTGAGCACCTCGGCCGTGAGCTCGGGCGCGCGCCAGTAGCCGGCGAAGACATCGGGCCCGCTGACCACGATCTCGCCGATCTCGCCCTGGGCCACGGGCTGGCCCTCGTCGTCCACGATCTCCACCAGCGATTCGAGGAAGGGCCGGCCGCACGAGGCCAGGCGCTCGGGCAGGGCGGCGCGGGCGAACAGGTGGTCTTCCACCGACAGGCCGCACACGCCCGAGGTCGTCTCACCGGCCCCGTAGCCCTGCGACAGCACGGGGCCGAACACGTCCATGGCGCGCAGGATGCGCGCGGGCGCCATGGGCGCTGCCCCGTAACCCAGGCGCAGCAGGTCGGGCAGGGGACGGTACTGGCCCTCCAGCTCGGCCAGCAGCATGTTGATCATGGTGGGCACCATGAAGGTATGGGTCACGCGCTCGGCACGCATCTCGGCGATGAAGCGGCCGGGCTCGAAGCCCGAGAACAGGCGGATGGTGGTGCCGCTGCACAGCGCCGGCACCAACTGCATGCCCGAGGCATGGGTGACCGGCCCCACCAGGCCGAGCAGGTGGCCTGCGCGCATGCCGTCCGAGCGCATGAGGAACTTGCGCAGCTGCGCCAGGCGGTTGCCGAAGGTCTGCATGGCCGCCTTGAGCACGCCGGAGGAGCCCGAGGTGTAGTGCAGCACTGCCACCTCGTCGGCCGTGACGCGCTCGGCCGTGAAGATGTCGCTGGCGGCGGCCAGTGCGGCTTCGTAGGATGTGCCGGCCGGCCCGTCGAGCAGCAGCAGGCGCGGCATGGGGCCTGCGATGTGAGAGCGGAAGGACTCGGCGCGCTCCGCCGTGGTCACGATCACTGCGGCATCGCTGTTGGCCGTGATCGCACCCACTTCGGCAGGCGACAGGCGGGCGTTGAAGGGGGCCTTGATGAAGGCGCCCTTGTAGCAGGCCAGCTCGATCTCGACGATCTCGGTGCAGTTGGGCAGGTAGATGCCCACACGGTCGCCGCGCGCCAGCCCCATGCCGCGCAGGGCGTTGGCCAGGCGGTTGGAGCGTTGCTCCAGCTCGGCATAGGTGAGGCTGCGCGTGGCGCTGGTGACGGCGAGTTGCCGGGCAAAGGCCCGCGTGCTGCGCGAGACGAGTTCGCCGACGTTGGCGATGAAGGCGGGGTGGGGTGCAGGCTGTGGCATGTGTCTCCTGGGCTCGCCATGTCCGTGGCGGCATGGCGTGGAGCCACTGTTCCAGAAGTCGGGGCCTTGCGGGAAATACCGTTTGTTGATGCCAGCCCATCAAAAAGATTGATGGCCTGGCCCGCGGGTAGCGCCTGTCAGGCCTGCAGCTCGGCCCGCCAGATGCCTTCGCGCACCATGCGTGTGGTTTCCTGCCTGAGCGCATCGATGACCACCTGCGTCACCGCATCCACCGGCCGGTCGGCCGCGGTGGCCAGGTGGTAGCTGCGCTGCAGCTGGGGGCGCACTACGCGTGCCACCACCCAGCCCTCGCGGTTCGGGTGCGGGCTGTCGGCGAGGGAACAGGCGGGCGTGAAGGTGAAGCCGGCACCGCACTGGTAGAGCGAGCGGATGACCCGGGCCGAGTCGTGTTCGTGCACCACGTTCAGGGCCACGCCCAGGCTGGCGGCAGCTTCCTCCACGTTCTGGCGGATCGAAAAGCGCCGGGACTGCAGCACCAGCGGCAATTGCGCCGCCTGGGCGAAGTCGATTTCTGGATGCTCTGCCCCCGCGCCGCGCCGGCGTGCGGGGCGGCGCAGCAGCGGTGCCACCATGCCATCGGTGTCCTGGCCGCAGATGTAGATCGATTCGCGCACCAGCGGAGCGCAGCGCAGCCCGTCGACCTGGGGCGTGTCCACCAGGATGCCCACGTCGGCGCGACGGTCCAGCATGGCCTTGCGCACCACCAGGCTCAAATCGTCCAGCACGAACACGCGGATGCGCGGGTGGCTGCGCTTGAGCGCCGCGAGCACCGGCCCGAGCAACAGCGAGGCCAGTAGAAAGGGCGCCGCCACCGTCACCGAGCCCTCGGGCCCCTGCGGCAGGCGCTGGATGCGCTCGCGCACGGCCTCGGCGTCCGAGAGCAGACGCCGTGCGTCCTCGTACAGCTGCATGCCGGCGGGCGTGGGCGTCACCCCGGCATGCGAGCGGTCGAACAGCTGCGTGCCCAGCTCGGCCTCGAGCTTCTTGATCTGCGCGGTGAGCGCCGGCTGGGCCACATAGAGCGAACCGGCTGCGCGCGACAGGCTGCCCGCTTCGAGCACGGTGATGAAGTAGCGGAGGGTGCGCAGATCCATGGCATGACTCTACCTCGGTGGCAGGCGGCGCAGGCCATGTATGCGTCCACCGAGTTTGCAAACGCGGTTTTCTTCGTTGGCAGGGCGGGGCAGTCTCCTGATGATGGCCGAAGTCCCCATTCCCTCATCCAGGAGCCCGCTATGCCCGTCCAGTTCATCGGCATGATCCAGCCGCACGAAGTCTCTGAAACCATTGCCCGCAAAGGCCCCGCCGTGGACTCCGCCTATGTGCGCGTGTTCGCCCAGGCGCATGAGCATGCGGGCTTCGACCGCATCCTGGTGCCGGCCAGCTCGTCGAGCCCTGACACGCTGCTCACGGTGGCCTACGCGGCCTCGGTCACCGAGACGATCGGCTTCCTGCTGGCGCACCGCCCGGGCTTTGTCGCGCCCACGCTGGCCGCGCGCCAGTTGGCCACGCTGGACCACTACACCGGTGGCCGACTGGCCGTGCACTACATCAGCGGCGGCTCCGACGAGGACCAGCAGCGCGACGGCGACTTCCTGGACCATGACCAGCGCTACGCCCGTACCGATGAGTACCTGGATCTGCTGCGCCGCGTGTGGACGGCCGACAAGCCCTTCGACCACGAGGGTGCCCACTACCGCGCCAAGGGCGTGTGGTCCGAGGTCAAGCCGCTGCAGCAGCCCTATGTGCCCATCTACTTCGGCGGCGCCTCGGCGCCCGCGCTGCAGGTGGCCGGCAAGCATGCCGACGTGTATGCCCTGTGGGGCGAGTCGCTGGCCCAGGCCGGCGACCTGGTGCGCCGCGTGCGCGCCGAGGCCACGCTGCACGGCCGCGAAGTGCAGTTCAGCATCTCGTTCCGCCCCATCCTGGGCAAGACCGAGGAAGAGGCGTGGGCGCGCGCCGACCAGATCCTCGAGGACACGCGCCGCCTGCGTGTGCAGCAGGGCTACTCGCGCGGCACAGGCCCGCAGCAGAGCGAGGGCGCCCAGCGCCTGCTGGCCGACGCCGCCAAGGGCGACCGCGTGGACGAGCGCCTGTGGACGGCCATTGCGCGCGAGATCGGCGGGCGCTCCAATTCCACTTCGCTCGTGGGCACGCCCGAACAGGTGGCCGATGCCTTGCTCAAGTACTACGACCTGGGCATCACCACTTTCCTGATCCGCGGCTTCGACCCGCTGGTGGACGCGATCGACTATGGCCGCGAGCTGCTGCCCCTGGTGCGCGCCAGGGTGGCCGAGCGCGACCGCCAGGTGGCGTTGAAGGTCGCCTGATACCGGCGGCATCCGCCGGCTGCGCGCACTGCCGCCCTGAAGAGGAAGGGGCGGGCGGTGTGCGCTGCCGCGCGTGTGCAGGTGCTCTTCCCGCCCGCCCACTGGGGCAGGGCTGCCATGCCAGCCCTGCGTAACGGCTTTCCTGGTGCATCGTGGTCATCTAAAGATTGACCGGCAGCGCAATTTCCCCTATTTTCAGCCAATGGCCTGGAGGTCTGCTTGACCTTCGGGCGACATTGTCGCGCGCTGTTTCTTTCTGGAAGTCCCTGGTCGTTGGGCCGCATGTACGCTGGCCGGGCCTGGGCCGGTGCCATGCGGGTCATTTGCCTTGGTCCCGCCTTTTCATGACCGAACCCTACATGCCCACCTCTGCCAGCAGTGCCCCCCAATACCACTTCATCACGGGCCTGCCACGGGCTGGCTCCACACTGCTGTCGGCACTGCTGCTGCAAAACCCCCGCTTCCATGCGGGCATGACCAGCCCCGTGGGGGCGCTGTACTCGGGCATGCTGCACCAGTTCGGCGCGGGCACCGAGTTCGGGCCCATCATCACCAAGGAGGAACGTCGGCGCCTGGTGCGTGGGCTGTTCGATTCCTACTACGCGGTGCATGCCGACAAGGCGGTGGTATTCGACACCAACCGCATGTGGTCGGCGCACATGCCCATGCTGATGGACCAGTTCCCGGGGTCCAAGCTCATCGCCTGCGTGCGCAATGTGGCCTGGGTCATGGACAGCATCGAGCGCCAGTATGCGGCCGACCCCTACGAGATCACCCGCCTGTTCAACGACGACAACGAGCGCGCCACCATCTACAGCCGCGTCGACACCCTGGCCCAGCGCAACCGCATGGTGGGCTATCCGTGGACCGCGCTCAAGGAGGCCTTCTATGGGGAGCATGGCGCCTCGCTGCTGCTGGTGGACTACGACCTGCTGGCCCAGGCCCCGCAGAAGGTCATCCCGCTGATCTACCAGTTCATCGGCGCCGAGCCGTTCGAGCACGATTTTCAGAATGTGCGCTATGACGCGCCCGATTTCGACGTGCCCCTGGGCATGCGCGGGCTGCACAAGGTGCGCCAGGTGGTGGGCTTCCAGTCCCGCAAGACCATCTTGCCGCCCGACCTGTTCCAGCAGTACGCCAAGCTGTCCTTCTGGATCGATTCTGCGGGCAGCCGTGCCAACGTCATCACTGCCAAACTGGCCCCCGAGGCCGCTGGAGCCCAAGCATGATCCCCGACACCCTGAGCTCTCCCGTGGCCGACCCCACCCTGGCACCCCTGCAGGTGGTGTTCGTGGATTCGACCCTGCCGCAATGGCGCGACCTGCTCAAGGATGTGCCCGCCGGGGCCGAGGTCGTGGTGCTGGATGCGGCGAAGAACGGCGTGGGCCAGATGGCCGACTACCTCAAGGACAAGGCCAACGTCGGTTCGGTCCACATCCTGTCCCACGGGGGCGATGGCTACCTGCTGCTGGGCAACACCATGCTGTCGTCGCACAACATCGACGACTACCAGGGAAAGCTGGCCACCATCAGCCATGCCCTGGCTCCAGGCGGCGACATCTTTCTGTACGGCTGCGATGTCGCCCAGAGCCAGGTCGGCGTGGACTTCGTCAACCAGCTGTCCCAGCTCACAGGGGCCGATGTGGCGGCGTCTACCAACGGCACCGGCGCAGGCGGGGACTGGGTGCTCGAGTACCAGAGTGGCGAGGTCGAAGAGCCATCCCTGTCGGCCGACAGCTACCAGTTCGACCTGGCCACCATCAAGGTGACCAATCTCAATGACAGTGGCGCCGGTTCCCTGCGGGCCGCCGTGGCGTCTGCCACCGGCAATGGTGCGGTCGACACCATCGTCTTCGACCCTGCCCTGTTCGCCAGCGGCATGGCCACCATCACGCTGACTTCGGGCGCGCTGGATGTGCACGGCACCTCGGACCTCGATGCCTTCAACATTGTGGGCCCGGGCGAGGGCCTGCTGACCATCAGCGGCAACAACAGTTCGCGGATCTTCGTGGCCGATAGCGCGGTTGGTGGCGGCGCCTACACTCCGAACACGTCGAGCCTCTCGATATCAGGCATGACGCTGACCAATGCCAACAACGCCGGCAGTGCCCGGCAGGACTTCGGTGGCGGCGCCATCCTGTCCTACTATTCCGGCGCATTGACGCTGGACCACGTGCGCATCACCGGCAGTACCTCGGTGGGCAACGGCGGCGGTGTCACGTTCTCGGACTCCAGTGCCAACCTCTCCATCACCAACTCCACCATGTCCGGCAACACGGCGACGGGGACCAATGCCTACGGTGGCGGTCTGTCCGCATTCACGGGCTCCGGCAACATTGCCATCGACAGCAGCACCCTGTCGGGCAACACCAGCTACCGCGGGGGCGGGGGCGGCCACATCTCGACCAATGGCGGCACGTTCAGCATCGTCAACACCACGGTGGCCAACAACACCAGCAATTCGACGGGCAGCAACACGCTGGGGGGTGGCGGCCTGTTGATCATGGCGGGCGGCGGAAGCGGTTCCATCACCAATTCGACCGTTGTCGGAAACCACGTCAATGCCTCGACGCTCGCTGCGGCGTTCGACGGGGGCGGCATCGCGACCAACAACGCCAACATCGCGTTCAAGAACACCCTGGTGGCCAACAACACCAGTGCCACGAACGTGGCCGCCCACCAGAACCTGGTGCTGGGCCAGAACACCACGGGCACGGGCAGCAACAACCTGCTGCTGAGCACGGGGGCCTACAGCACGGCCACCAACTCCCTCACCGGCACCATCACCACGCTGGGCAGTGCGCTGGGCACGCTGTCGCACAACGCCGGGGCGGTCCAGACCATCGCCCTCACGGCGGGCAGCAACGCCATATCGGCCGGCATCACCACGGGCGTGCCGACGCTGGATGCGCGCGGCTTCGGCCGCGGGGGCACCACCGACATCGGCGCCTTCGAGTTCAGCGAGAACGACACCTTTCACTTCACCGGCGTCACCTCTCCCGCCAACGGCGTCGTCGATGTGCCCGTGGGCTATGACCTGTTCATCGAGTTCGGCCATGGCGTTTCAGCCGTCGCGGCGAAGAACATCACGATCTACCGGCAGTCGGACAACGCGGTGCTGGAAACCATTGCAGCCAATGACAGCACCAAGGTCACGTTCAGCAGCGGAACCGGCGGGGCCAACAGCAAGGTCACCATCAATCCCACGGCCAACCTCGACGGTCTGACAGCCTACTACGTGCTGGTCGACAGCGGTGCCTTCCAGGATGGCTCGGGCAACGCCTTCAACGGCATTTCCAGCACCAGCGCCTGGACCTTCACCTCGGCAGTGGTTCCGCCGCCGACCGTCACGGGCGTCACCTCCATCACCCCCGATGGCGCCTACAAGGCCGCGGGCACCGTCTCCGTGCAGGTGACGTTCAACGAAGCCGTCAACGTGACGGGCACGCCGCAGCTGACGCTGGAAACCGGTACGACCGACCAGATCGTCAACTACGTCTCTGGCGGCGGCACCGCCACCCTGACCTTTGTCTATACCGTGCAGGCCGGCGATGCCAGCCCCGATCTGGACTACCTGTCCACGGCAGCCCTCGCTTTCAATGGCGGCACCATCAAGAGCGTGGCCACAGGCCAGGATGCCATCCTCACGCTGGCGGCGCCTGGTGCGGCCAATTCGCTGGGCGCCAACAAGGGTATTGTGATCGACACCGTCGCCCCCGTCGCCCCCAGCACCCCCGACCTGGCGACCGCCAGCGACACCGGCAGCTCCAGCACCGACAACCTCACCGCCAACACCACCCCCGTCATCACCGGCACGGCCGAGGCAGGCGCCACCGTCACCCTGTACGACACCGACGGCACCACCGTGCTGGGCACGGCCACAGCCACCGGCGGCAACTGGTCCATCACCAGCAACACCCTGGCGCCCGGCGCGCACACCCTGACCGCCAAGGCCACCGATGCCGCCGGCAACACCGGCCCGGCCTCCAGCCCGCTGACCGTCACCATCGACACGGCAGCCCCTCCCGCTCCCTCGGTCGCCGTCCTGGCGGCTGGCAGCGATTCAGGCGCCTCCGCCACCGACAACATCACCAGCGTCACCACACCGGTGCTCACCGGCACCGCCGAAGCCGGCGCCACCGTCACCCTGTACGACACCGACGGCACCACCGTGCTGGGCACGGCCACGGCCACCGGCGGCAACTGGTCCATCACCAGCAACACCCTGGCGCCCGGCGCGCACACCCTGACCACCAAGGCCAGGGATGCGGCAGGCAACGTGAGCTCTGCCTCCACGGGGCTGGTGGTCACCATCGACACCAGCATTGCCCAGCCCTCCGCCCCGGATCTGGCACCGGCCAGCGACTCGGGCACGTCTTCGACGGACAACATCACCAACGTCGCCACGCCGGTGATCACCGGCACGGCCGAGGCCGGCAGCACCGTCACCCTGTACGACACCGATGGCACCACCGTGCTGGGCACGGCCACGGCCACCGGCGGCAACTGGTCCATCACCAGCACCACCCTGGCGGCCGGCGCGCACACCCTGACCACCAAGGCCACGGACCTGGCGGGCAATACCAGCGTGGCTTCCAGCAGCCTGGCCGTCACCATCGACACCACCGCGCCCGCGGCTTCTTCCCCGCCGAACCTGGATGCAGGCAGCGATACCGGCGCCTCCAGCACCGACAACATCACTGCAGCAACCACCCCTGCCTTCTCGGGCACGGCCGGCCTGAACGCCAACGTCACCCTGTACGACACCGATGGCACCACCGTACTGGGCAGCACCACCGCCGATGGCGCAGGCAACTGGACCATCACCAGCATCGCCCTGGCCGCCGGCGCCCATACGCTGACCACCAAATCCTCGGACGCGGCGGGCAACTTCAGCACCGCATCGCTGGGCCTTGCCGTGACCATCGATCCGAATGCACCGGCCTTCGCTTCGGCCAGCGTCAACGGCAGTGCGCTGGTGCTCACCTACACCGATGCGGGCACGCTCGATGCCGTCAACACCGCGGCGCCGGGGGGCTTTGCCGTGATGGTGGGGGCCGTGGCCAACGTGGTCACGGCCGTGGCGGTCAACCCCACCGCCAAGACCGTCACCCTGACCCTGACCACCGCAGTGGCCCATGGCGATGCGGTGACCGTGGCCTACAACGACCCCAGCGGTGCCAACGATGCCAATGCCATCCAGGACGCGGCCGGCAACGATGCCGCCAGCCTGGCTGCCACGGCGGTCACCAACAACACCCCGGCGCCCGATCCCGGCACGCCGCCCACCCCACCGGGCACCCCCATCGACGGCGTGCCCGTGACCACCGAGCCCGGCCCCGGCGGCTCCACCGTCGTCACCATCCCGGTGGTCACCCCCACCCGCCCCGACACCCCCGGCACCAGCACCCCGCTGGCCGACATCCCCCTGGTCACCTCGCCCAGCGGTACCCCCATCGTCTCGGTCAGCGTGCCCACGGGCGTGGGCCTGCAGGCCGAGGGCCTGACCACCACCACCGCCGGCTCGGCCGCCCTGGCCGAACTCGGCTTCCGCATCGAGCGCATTGCCG